>DATAEE010000391.1:0-102145 GCA_036258175.1 Vicinamibacterales bacterium | reverse complement strand
GGCTTGCTGCCCCGCCGGCCGATCTGCCACGACTCCGATGCCCACCGATAGCTGATTCGGCAGCGGGAAAAACCTTGAGCGAACGCAGGCGTCGACACGCCCAGCGCAAGGCTCACGACCGCAAAGCACCTGCCCATCATGCTCTCCGGTTTGGCGTGGATGATCGCCTATCGCCTGATTACATCCCGTCGTACTGCGGCCCGCCTCCACCCTCCGGCGGAACCCAGTCGATGATCTGATACGGGTCCATGATGTCGCACGTCTTGCCGTGCACGCAGTTGGACGCGTCGATCTGCAGCTTCTCGCACACTGGCGCCCTCGCTCACACGTGCTGATCGACCAGGATCGGATTCCCGTCCGGGTCCACGGCGACGAAACTGGCCGGTCCCGTCGTCGTCTCGTCCGCCTCCTGCTGAAACTGCACGCCTTGGGCCCTCAGCTGACGCTGCAGCTCGCGGACGTCGGTGAACGCGGACAGCTTCTTGGCGTTGCTGTCCCAGCCGGGATTGAACGTGAGAATGTTTTTCTCGAACATCCCCTGAAACAGCCCGATCACGTGATTGCCGTTCTTCATGATCAGCCAGCCCTGCGACGATTCCCCGGCGAAGGTTTTGAAGCCGAACTTCTCGTAGAAGATCCTCGAGGCTTCCAGGTTCTTGACCGCCAGGCTGATTGAGAACGTACCGAGATCCATGCTCTGCTCCTCTTCGTTAGTTGCCTGAGACCCTAGGCGCTCCTCTCGATAGAAGCGGCTGACGGTCTAACGTCCGCGCGAACGTGCAGCGCCGAGTCTCTTCTCGGCGCTGGCAGCTCCAGCGCGCTGCGGGCTACGACGTCTTCCACGAACAGATCGCGCGCCGCGTCCGCGAGCCGCGAGCGCCAGCCAGGCAGCCGCTGCTGCCACCTTCTGCTCCGCGCGCCACGGACCGGCGACTGCGCTTCCGAGTGCCGTAACTGTGGCACGTACGTGCTGCTCGCTTTGGCGCAACGCTTCGGCGGCTATCGTGTAAAGAACCCGTTCGCGCGAGACGGAACATGGCTCGCGACGACCGCCTCTTCTACCACGTTGCGGAACAGCCGGCCCTCGAGTGCATGGATGCGAATGTGCTCATTGGTGATGCGCTCCGGATCGATCAGGCTGCCCGCGACCACGCCGACACCTGCGACTCGATACCCAGCCGCCGCGTAATCCCGGATTAAGCCGACTACCGAGTCCCTTCCGAACCGTCGCACGGAGCGGAGAAGACGTGAGAGAACGGCGCCATGGCCTCGCGCGGTTCCGAAGCCTGCATGGTACGGCTGCCTGGACTCCGGGGAGAGCCGGGTCACTCAAATCAATCCTGCGGCTGTCGATCACACGAGGCGAGACCGGCGACCCGGTCAGCAGCACGGCGGCCGCCCATCCGGACTTCACGCTGATTCCGACTGTCGCGCGAGATCGGCTTGCCTTTTCGTCCATGTGCGTCGGTTAGGCGACTTTGCCGTTCAGGGGCCATTACGCAGGGTCACCTGCCTCAGAAGGGCTGCCCCGCAAACTCGAAAACCATCCGCACAATCTCCCACCGGTGACCGACGCCGAGGATGAATAAGCCGAGCAGCGTCATCGCAACCACCGACAGCCAGAACGCTATCGGCTGCGTCGACCGATCAATCGGCCCATCGTCCGAGTCGTAGAACGTTCCGCGCACGACGGAGATCAGTGCGTAGACAATGAACCCGCCTCCGACCAGTGTCGCGATACCGCGAAGCAGATTCTGATTCATGGGCGCTTCGGATATCGGCGTGGCAGCCCTGAAGGGCTGCGCTACATTCCGTCGTACTGCGGCCCGCCGCCGCCCTCCGGCGGAATCCAGTCGATGATCTGATACGGGTCCATGATGTCGCACGTCTTGCAGTGCACGCAGTTGGACGCGTTGATCTGCAGCTTCTTCCCGCCCTGCCCATCGTCCACCATCTCGTACACGTGCGCGGGACAGAAGCGCGTGCACGGGTTGCCGAACTCGACGCGGCAGCGTGTGCGGCAGATGTCGGTGTCGTGGACGATGAGGTGTGACGGCTGGTCCTCGGCGTGGCGCGTGCCGGAGTAATGGACGTTCGTGAGCCGATCGAACGTCAGCTTGCGATCGATCGTGACTGGTGTGCCGGACGCTTCGGGTGAAGGTGGCTGACCCTCGTAGTACTCCTTGATCGTGCTGAGTCGCTCGTGGCCCGCGTGCGATGGCATGGGATCCTTGATCCACCAGCCATTCGTGACGAATGAGACCGCTGAATACGCGATGCCGGAATACAAACCGTGGGCGAAGCTCTGGTGGACGTTCCGGACAGCGTACAGTTCCTTTCGGACGTCGCTGTCGTTCACCTTGGTCTCGAACGCCTGTAGCTTCGCCGCAGAGACGTCGCCCGCGCGGACGGCATCGAAGGCCGCTTCCGCGGCGAGCATCCCGGTCTTGAGTGCGAGGTGGATGCCTTTGAGCCGGAACGAATTCAGATAGCCAGCAGCGTCGCCCACGATCAGCGCGCCATCCATCCAGCTCCTCGGAATTGTGTGCCAGCCGCCCTCGGGCAGCGCCTTCGCGCCGTAACGCGACATCTGACCGCCCTCGAGCAGCTCGCGGCCGAGCGGGTGAAGCTTGAACCGCTGGAACGCGAGGTGCGGATCGAAGAGCGGGTCCTGGTAATCGAGCCCCGCGACGAACCCGACCGACAGCAGCCCATCAGGCATCGAGTAGATGAAGCCGCCGCCGAACTCCTCGTTCTTGAGCGGATAGCCCATCGTGTGCATCACGACGCCGGGACCGATTCGATCCTTCGGGACCTCCCACAGCTCCTTGATCCCAATGGCGTAAACCTGCGGCAGCTTCCCCTCGTCCAGCTTCAACCGCCGGACGAGCATCTTCGTGAGATTGCCGCGCACGCCCTCGGCAAGGATGGTGACTTTCGCCGAGATGTCGACGCCCGGTTCGAACGTCGGCTTGCGCTCGCCGTGCTTGCCGATGCCGCGATCGCCGGTGCGCACGCCGACCACACGGTTGCCATCGAACAGCACCTCTGACGCCGCGAAGCCGGTGAAGATGTCGATTCCCTCTGCTTCGACGAGCGATGCGAGCCACTTCACGAACTTGTTGAGCGAGATGACGTAGTTGCCGTGATTGGTGAACGGCGGCGGCGTGATCGGGAACTTGAAGCGGTTGTGCTCGGTGAGGAAGTAGATGCGGTCTTCGTGAACCTCGGCGGCGAGCGGCGCGCCTTTCTCCTTGAAGTCCGGCACGAGCTCGCGAAGACTGCGCGGATCGAGGAGCGCGCCGGAGAGCATGTGCGCGCCCGCTTCGCGCGCCTTCTCGAGCACCGCGATCGAAAGCGGCTCTCCCCCTTTTTCCTTCTGCAGGTGCGCGAGACGCAGCGCCGCACCCATGCCGGCGGGACCGCCGCCGACGATGAGGACGTCGACCTCGAGCGTTTCGCGGTCCGTGGGCATCGGGGTTATCCGCACACGCCCGGCCTTAAGGCCGGGCCTACGATTTTTCTAGCTCCGCGATCATCGCCGGCACGACCTCGAACAGGTCGCCCACGATGCCGTAATCGGCGACTTCGAAAATGGGCGCTTCGGCGTCCTTGTTGACGGCGGCGATCGTCCGCGAGCCCTTCATGCCGACGACGTGCTGGATGGCGCCGGAGATGCCGAGCGCGAAATACAGCTTGGGCGCGACCGTCTGGCCGGAGCTGCCGATCTGGCGGTCCATCGGCAGCCAGCCGGAGTCGCAAATCGGCCGCGACGCCGCCACCTCGGCGCCGAGCGCCTTGGCGAGCTTCTCGGCGAGGGCGATGTGCTCCTGACCTTTGATGCCGCGGCCGACGGCGACGATCCGCTCGGCCTGAGAGAGATCGACCGCCTGCTTCGCTTCCTTGAACGGCGCCTCCGGCTTCTGCCGGATGGCCGCGGCGTCGACCTTCGCGGCCACTGTCCGCACCGGTGCCGCCGACGCTCCCCGCTTCGCGGCGTCCGCCCGATACGCGCCGATCTGGATCGTCACGAGGTGTGGCGCCGGTCCTTCGGCTGCGACGTCGGCGCTGAGCTTGCCCTGGAACATCGGCCGGACGTAGGTGCGGCTGCTGCCATCTCCCTTGATCGCCACGCAGTCTGTGACGATCGCGCGCTCGAGGCGCGCGGCCAGCGCGGGCGCAAAGTCACGGGTCTGATACGTGTGCGGAAGCAGCACGAGCGCAGGCGCCAGCTCGCCGATGCTTCCGGCCAGCGCGGCGACGTACCCGTCCGGTGTGTACGGCTCGAGCGCCGGCGATTCCAGCGCGAGGATTTCCTTCACGTCCGCCGCCGCGAGCTCGCCGGCGATGCCGGCAACCAACGCGCCCGGCACCACGACCGTGATCGGCCCGCCCGCCTGCTGCGCCGCCGCGAGCGTCTCCCACGTCGCCCGGTTCAGTTTTCCTTCACGCTGTTCTGCAACAACGACAATCATTCAGCATCTCTGTAGGGACTGGGGACTAGGAACTAGGGACTAGGAAGTTCACGTAATCCAAGTCCCTAGTCCCAAGTCCCTAGTCCCTGACTAGATCACCCTTGCTTCTTCCCGCAGCCTCTTCACCAGCTCTTTGGCCGCTTCAGCGGGCGAGCCGCCGATCATCTGCGTCTTCTTCCCCTTCTCTGGGACGTACATGCTCACGATGCGCTGACGTGCGGCGGGCACGGCGGATGCGGAAACCTTCCTGATCTCCTTCTTCTTCGCTGTCATGATCCCCTTCAGCGTCGCATAGCGAAGCTGATTGATCCCGCTCTGGATTGTCAGCAGCGCCGGCAGCGGCATCGAGACCCACTGGAACCAGCCACCCTCCAGCTCGCGTTTCACGCGCATCGTCTTCGCCGCGGCATCCACCTGAACGTCCATGATGATCGTCGCGTGCGGTACGCCGAGCGTCTCGGCGAGCACGACGCCGACCTGGCCGAAGCCCTGATCGTCGGACTGGAGGCCTGTCAGGACGAGATCGAACGCCTCGTCGCGAATGGCGACCGCGAGCGCGCCGGCGAGCTGGAACGCATCGGCCGACCCGAGCGCGTCCGACTCGACGTGGATCGCACGATCAGCGCCTCTGGCGAGCGCTTCGCGCAGCACCTGGGCGGCGCGCGCCGGCCCGGCCGAGCACACGACGACCTCGCCGCCGTGTTTCTCCTTGAGCCGCAGCGCCTCTTCGAGCGCGTACGCGTCCGGCTCGTTCAGCTCGAAGCTGGCGTCCTGGTCCCGGATCCAGGTCTTCTGCTCGTTGACGCGGATCGGCCACTCCCGGGTGACGACCTGTTTGACACAGACGGCTATCTTCACGTGCCTGGTGCCTCGTGCCTGGTGCCTCGGGCGGTGCCTCGGGGCGCGTTCCTCGGGTCGTGCCTGGTGCCTCGTCCTTTGTCTTGTGCCTCGAGCGGTGCGCGAGGTCCCAGGGACGAGGGACCACGACGCGGCACGAGGCATGAGGACCCGCCCGAGGCGGGAGGCCCGAGGCCCGAGGCCGGATTAGGCCTCATAGCGTTTGAACAAGAGGGCTCCGTTGGTGCCGCCAAAGCCGAACGAGTTCGACAGCGCATACTCGATGGCCAGCGGGCGCGCCTTATGAGGCACGTAGTCGAGGTCGCATTCCGGGTCGGGATTATCGAGGTTGATCGTCGGCGGCACCATCTGGTGCTTGACCGCGAGCGCCGAGATGCCCGCCTCGAGGCCGCCGGCGGCGCCGAGCAGATGTCCGGTCATTGATTTCGTCGAGGAGATGACGAGCGAACTGGCGTGGTCACCGAAGAGCGTCTTGATCGCGAGCGTCTCGAGCTTGTCGTTGTAAGGGGTCGAGGTGCCGTGCGCGTTGATGTACTGCACGTCGGCCGGGCCGATCTTGGCGTCGCGCAATGCGGCGTCCATGACGCGGATCGCACCATCGCCGTCCTCGGAGGGGGCGGTGATGTGGTACGCGTCGGCCGACATGCCGTAGCCCACGAGCTCGGCGTACACCGGCGCTCCGCGACGCCTGGCGTGCTCGAGCTCTTCGAGCACGATCACGCCCGCGCCCTCACCCATCACGAAGCCGTCGCGATCGACGTCGAACGGCCGGCTGGCGTGCGCCGGATCGTCGTTCCGCGTCGACAGCGCACGCATCGCCGCGAACCCGCCGACGCCCAGCGGCGTGATCGCCGCTTCGGATCCGCCCGCGATCATGACCTCGGCGTCGCAGCGGCGGATCACTTCCCAGGCGTCCCCAATCGCGTGCGCGGAGGCGGAGCACGCGGTGCACGTCGCGGAATTCGGACCTTTGGCGCCGATGCGAATTGACACCTGGCCGGCGGCGAGGTTGATGATGGCGGCCGGAATGAAGAACGGGGAGATGCGACGTGGTCCGCCTTCGAGCAGCGCCTTGTGCTCGCGCTCGATGGTGCTGAACCCGCCGATGCCGGACGCAATGAAGACGCCGACCCGCGGCGCCAGCTCGGGACCGATCGTGAGTTTCGCGTCCTGCATCGCGAAGTCGGCGGCGGCGATCGCAAACTGGATGAAGACGTCCATCTTTTTGACGTCTTTCTTCTCGACGAACCGCAGCGGATCGAACCCCGGGACCTCGCCGGCGATGCGACAGGCGTGCTGCGCCGCGTCGAAGTGGGTGATCGGACCGATCCCGCTGCGCCCGGCGAGCAGGGCCTCCCAGTTGGCGGCGGTCCCCACCCCCAGTGGGGACACGAGGCCAACCCCCGTGACAACGACGCGCCTCGACATCCTGTTACTTCTTGGCCTTCGCGTGCGCCTCGATGTACTCGACGGCTTCCTTCACGCGGGTAATCTTCTCGGCGTCCTCGTCGGGAATCTCGATCCCGAACTC
Source organism: Vicinamibacterales bacterium (assembly GCA_036258175.1). Taxonomy (GTDB): domain Bacteria; phylum Acidobacteriota; class Vicinamibacteria; order Vicinamibacterales; family 2-12-FULL-66-21; genus DATAEE01. The sequence continues at coordinate 95,281 of DATAEE010000391.1, read as the reverse complement.
TTCTTCGAAGGCCATCACCAGCTCGACCGTGTCGAGCGAATCCGCGCCGAGGTCGTCCACGAATGACGCATCCGGCGTGACCTCTTCTTCATCGACGCCAAGCTGCTCCACGATGATGCTCTTCACTTTTTCAGCAACCGCCATCAAGCCTCCTACATGTACATGCCGCCGTTGACCGCGATGACCTGCCCCGTAATATACGCTGCCTCATCCGAGGCGAGAAAGCAGACCGCAGCGGCCACGTCGTCCGGCGTGCCAAGACGGCCGAGGGGAATCCTGTCCGCCCATGTGTCTCGCGCGTTTTCCGTGAGCGCGCGCGTCATATCGGTATCGATCAACCCCGGCGCGACCACATTCACGGTGATACCGCGACTCGCCACTTCCTGCGCCAGCGCCTTCGAGAAGCCGATGAGCCCCGCCTTCGACGCGGCGTAATTTGCCTGGCCGGGATTGCCCGACTGGCCGACGACCGAGCTTATCGTGATTATCCGGCCGGCGCGCTGCTTCATCATCGGCCGCAGCACCGCCTGCGCACACGCAAAGGCCGCCGTCAGGTTCGTCGCGAGCACGGCATCCCAGTCCTCCTGCTTCATCCGCACGAGGAGCTGATCGCGCGCGATGCCGGCGTTGTTGACCAGGATGTCGATGCGCCCGTGGCGCTCGAGCGCGCCGCCGACCAGCGCGTCGATGGACGCGCGATCGGTCACATCCACTCGGGCGGCCTCGGCCTTGCCTCCGGCGGCCGCGATCGCGTCCACGACAGCGGCCGTCGCCTCGCCCCGCGCCGCGGCAACCACGTGGGCGCCGCGGGCCGCGAGCCGGCTCGCGATCGCCTGTCCAATCCCTCTCGACGCGCCGGTGACGATCGCGACGCGGCCGGCTAGATCACTCATCATGAAGGGGGCGGAACGGCCGCCGCGAGCTCCGTGAGGCCGCGCTCGTCCTCGACGCTCACCACGCGAGCGTCGCGATCGATCTTCCGGACGAGGCCGGCGAGCACCGCGCCCGGACCCACTTCAACATACGTGCGGACGCCGCTGGATGCAAGGCGGCGCACGACCGCTTCCCAGCGCACCGGCGCCGAGACCTGCCGGATGAGCGCCTCGATCGCGTCCGCCGCGGACTGCTTCGGCTCCGCGTCGACGTTCGCCACGATCGGCACGCGCGGTTGCGAGACCGCGACGCTGCGGAGCTCGGGTGCGAGCCGAGCTTCGGCCGGAGCCATGAGCGCGCAATGGAACGGCGCGCTGACGTTCAAGGGGATGACCCGCCGCGCCCCGAGCGCCTTCGCGCGTTCGCCGGCCCGCGCGACGGCGTCGCGATGTCCCGCGATGACGATCTGCCCCGGCGCATTGAGGTTCGCGGGCGACACGACCTGTCCGTCCGCCGCTTCGGCACACGCGCGAGCCACAGCCTCCTCGTCCGCCCCGAGGATGGCGGCCATCGCCCCTTCGCCGACCGGTACGGCTTCCTGCATGAAGCGTCCGCGCCGCCGTACGATCTTCAGTGCGTCCGCGAACGCGAACGTGCCGGCCGTGACGTTGGCTGAATACTCACCGAGACTGTGGCCGGCGACGAAATCCGGCTCGATGCCGTGCGAGGCCAGGAGCCGCGCGACGCTCACGCTCATCGCGAGAATCGCGGGCTGTGTGTTCTCGGTGAGCGTAAGCGACTCCTCCGGGCCTTCGAAACACAGCCGGCTGAGCGGCTCACCGAGCGCGGCGTCCGCCTCGGCGAACGCGTCGCGGACGATTGGGTGGTTGTCAGCCAGGGATTTGCCCATGCCGACTTTTTGCGATCCCTGACCGGGGAAGATGAACGCAATCATGAAGTATGGGGCGCCGTGACGGCGATTTCTTCCTTGATGCGCTCCAGAAGGCCGTCTTCCGCGAACCGGTGCGCCATCGCGACGGCGTTCCGAACCGCCTTCGGCGACGAACGGCCGTGGCCGACGATGCAGATCCCAGCGACGCCGAGGAGCGGCGCGCCGCCGTACTCCGAATAGTCCACGCGCTTCCGAAACCCCCGGAACGCGCGAGCCGACATCAGGGCGCCGACCCGCGCCGTGATCGTCTGCGACAACTCCTCGCGCAGCAGCGTTTCGAGCGTGTCGATGAGCCCCTCGCTGATCTTCAGCGCGACGTTGCCGGTGAACCCGTCGCACACGATGACGTCCGCCTCGCCCGCGTAGACGTCCCGCCCGTCCACGTTGCCGATGAAGCTGGTCGAGTGTTTCAGCAAGCGGTGCGTCTCGCGAACGAGCTCGGTCCCCTTCGTTTCTTCCTCGCCAATCGAGAGCAGCCCTACGCGCGGCTCGCGAGTCCCGAGCGCCACGCGCGCGAAGACTCTGCCCATCGCGGCGAATTGGACCAGGTGCGCCGGCCGGCACTCGACGTTTGCGCCGGCATCGACGAGTACAGCGGCGCCGCGGCGCGTCGGGATCGTCACGCCGAGCGCGGGCCGATCGACCCCTTCGATCATCCCGAACGCGGCATGCGCAGCCATGACCGTCGCGCCGGTATGACCCGCGCTGAAGAGCGCGGCCGCTTCGCGCCGTGCCACCGCGTCGGCCGCAACCCGGATCGACGCGCCTGGTTTGCGGCGCAACGCTGCCGCGGGCGACTCTTCCATCGCAATGACGTCCGGCGCATGCCGGACCTCGACATCGAGCGCGCGGACACCGGGATGCCGCGCGAGTTCGGCATCCACGGCCGTGCGATCGCCGGCGAGCAGCAGCCCCGCGCCCAGCCGGCGCGCCGCGACCAGCGCCCCATCCACGACCGCGCGCGGCGCGTCGTCGCCGCCCATGGCGTCAACGGCTATGCGCATCGGCGCGTAGGCCCGGCCTTCAGGCCGGGCGGGCCGGGATCATCCGGACGCTCGGGGACTCCGGCGACGCCCGACCTCAAGGTCGGGCCTACACCGTCAGCCACCTAGACCTCGTCAACCTCTTTAACCTGACGTCCCTTGTAATAGCCGCAGTTCGGGCAGACCTGGTGCGGTGGCTTCGCTTCGTGGCATTGCGGGCACTCGCCGACTGGCACCGGCTTCAGCGCGTCGTGCGTGCGCCGCTTTGCGGTCCGGGTCTTGGAGTGTCGTCGTTTTGGATTCGGCATGGTTTTGTCTCACGGGCAGCCCTAAAGGGCTGCGCTACTCTTTCTTGAAGACCCGCAGCTTTTCGAAACGCGGATCCTGCCATTGGTACCGGCACTCGCATGTGCCGCGGTTCAGATTCGTCCCGCACTGCGGGCAGAGCCCCTTGCAGGCCTCGGCGCAGAGCGGCTTCATCGGCAGCGCCAGGTAGAACTGTTCCCGCACGAGATCACCGAGATCGATCGTCTCGTCCCGGTAGAAGGCAGTTCCGAGATCGTCTTCTTGGATTTCGTGCTCGTCCGAACGGCCGTGTTTACCGTGCACGCGCGATCTAAAGGTCGGGCCTACACTGCCGCCGGCGCCAACGTTCTCGCGGTGAGGGAGATATCGCAGATCGAAAGCGGCCTCCACCGGCACGCGGAACGGCTCGGTGCACCGGCTGCAATTCATCTCCAGCTCCGTCACCGCGCGGCCGACGAGGCGGTACGCCTGCTTGTCCTTCCGGAGAACCGCCTCGAACGATACCGGGGCGGCGACCGTGAAGTCCTCCGAGCCTTCAAACGACGAGGCAGGCCACGTCCGGACGACGCGCTCTTCGGCGCCGTCGCGAAGGCGACTGAGATCGAGCAGCATGAGTTCACACGCCAGCACTCGGCGGCGCGGCCGGAGGCTGGACGAAACAACGATTATACCGGTCAGGGGGGCTGTAAATCCACCCAGGGCTTGGGGATAAAGAGCCGCTCGAACAGCGAGATCGCGTAGCGGTCGGTCATGCCGGCGAGGAAGTCGAGCGCTGCGACGTCGAGCCCGTCGTGTTCGACGGTCCGCAGATCGAGAAACTCTTCGGGCCGCTCGCGCACCTTCTGCCACAGCCCTTCGAGCACGCCGCGCGCCTTGCTGAACTCCCGGGTCGCGACCGAGTTCTCATACACCGAATCGAACAGAAAGCTCCGGAGCGCCAGCGTGGCGTCGAGCACTTCGTCGCTCATGCGAATCTCGGTCAGCCCGCCGTCGAGCGTTCGAAGCACGACGTCGGTCACCATGCGCCCGATACGCGCCGACGCGGTGGCGCCGAGCGTCGCGACGGCCGCCGGCGGCAGAGCATCGACGGTCAGGATGCCGGCCCGGACGGAGTCGTCGATGTCATGGTTCACGTACGCGATGATGTCGGCGACCCGCGCCACCTGACCCTCCAGCGTCGTCGCCCGATGGGCGGGATCCGCGCCAACCGGCGCCCCGCTCTTGCCCTTCGAGTGACGGGCGATGCCGTCGCGAACCTCCCACGTCAGGTTCAGGCCTCGTCCATCGTTTTCGAGGACGTCGACGATGCGCAGGCTCTGCTCGTAGTGATTGAATCCGGCCGGCACGAGCCCGCGAAGCACGCGTTCGCCGGCGTGGCCGAACGGCGTGTGGCCAAGGTCGTGGCCGAGTGCAATCGCTTCGGTCAGTTCCTCGTGCAGGCGCAGCACCTTGGCTATGCTCCTCGCGATCTGCGAGACCTCGAGCGTGTGGGTCAGTCGCGTCCGGTAGTGGTCGCCCGTCGGCGCAAAGAACACCTGCGTCTTGTGCTTCAGACGGCGGAACGCTTTCGAGTGGATGATCCGATCGCGGTCGCGCTGGAACGCGGGGCGGATGGGATCTTCGGGCTCGGGACGGAGCCTGCCCTTCGTCTCCACGCTTTTGGCGGCCTGCGGCGCCAGCAGGTCCCGCTCACGTTGTTCGAGCTGCTCTCGAATGGTCATCGTTCGATTACGTCCGCCAGAAAACTCGTCCCGTGTGCAAGTTTCGGCACGGCGAACATCTCGGCGAGCGTCTGGCCGAGATCGGAAAATGTCGACCGCGTCCCGAGATCGACGCCTTTGCGGACTGCAGTCCCGGTCAGCAGCACCGGCACGTGTTCCCTCGAATGATCCGTGCTCGACGTGGTCGGGTCGTTCCCGTGGTCGGCAGTGACGACGAGCACATCGCGCGGACTCAGGCGCGGGATCAGCTCCGAAAGACGTGCGTCGAAGCGTTCCAGATTCGCCGCGTAACCGGCCGGGTCGTTCCGGTGACCGTAGACCGTGTCGAAATCGACGAGGTTCGCGAAAATCAGTTTCGCCTGCGAGTCCTGCATCGCACGCTCCACCGCATCCATCCCCTCATCATCGCTCGCTGTGTGCACGGCCGCCGTGATGCCCCGGCGTGCGAACAGGTCTTCGATTTTCCCAATCGCAACCACGCGTTGGCCAGCAGCGGTCAGTCGATCGAGCAGCGTGTCGCCGAAAGGCGGGAGGGCAAAATCCTTCCGGTTCGACGTGCGCCGAAAGTCTCCCGGGCCACCGACGAACGGCCGCGCGATCACCCGGCCGATTCCTCGATCGACCGCCGCGAGCTGATAGGCCGTTTCGCAGAGGGCGTACAGCGCCGGAACGGGGATGACCTCTTCGTGCGCCGCAATCTGAAACACGCTGTCGGCCGACGTGTAGACGATGGGCGAGCCCGTACGAACGTGCTCGGCGCCGAGCTCTTCGATGATGGCGGTGCCGGACGCGACGACATTGCCGATCGTCGAGCGCCCGATGCGTCGCTCGAATTCCGCGATTAGGTCGGCGGGAAAACCCTTCGGAAACACCGGGAAGGCGCGGTCGAGAACGACTCCCATCAGCTCCCAGTGTCCCGTGACCGAGTCCTTCCCCGCGGAGGCTTCCGCCATGCGGCCGTACGCGCCGAGCGGCTCGGCAATCGGCTCGACGTCGCGCAGATGCACGACGCGCGGGAGCCCGAGACTCCGCAACGTAGGGATGTGCAGCTGTTTCTGCCGCGCGATGTTGCCGAGCGTGTTGCTGCCTTCGTCGCCGTACTCCGCGGCGTCGGGAAGCGCGCCGACACCGACGCTGTCGAGGACGATGACGATGGCGCGGTCAGGAAACGGAGGCAAGCGCGTCTTCGACGGAGGCGAGAGCGGCGGGATCGTCGCCCAATCGGTGAATCCATCGTAGATTAGGCTCTTTCCTGAACCAGATCAACTGGCGCCGCGCATATCGCTTGTTCTCGCGCACGATGAGCGCGCGCGTGTCCTGCTCGTCTCGCACGCCATGGAGGTGCTCGAGGACCTGCCGGTACACGAGACCGGTGAACGGCAGCGCGGTCTCGGGAATCCCTGCGCGCCGCAGCCCCTCGACCTCCGCCACAATGCCTCGCGCAAACTGCGCGTCGACGCGGCGCGCAACCCGCTCGGCGATCTCGGCGGCAGGTGGATTCAGCACGAAACCCGCGATGTCGTACTCGGGAAGCGGCGATGCCGTGCCGGCGAAGTGATCGGTCAGCGGACGGCCGGTTAGGAAATACACTTCGAGCGCGCGGATCATGCGCTTCTCGTCCCGCGGCTGGATGCGGTCGGCGGACGCCGGATCGATGCAGGCGAGCAGCCGGTGCAGCCGCTCGGGACCGCGACGGCGCGCGATGGCGGCCAGCCGCGCGCGCATCGCCGCGTCGCGTCCCGGCCCCGCAAACAACCCTCGCGAGAGCGCGCGATAGTAGAAACCGGTGCCTCCCACGAGAATCGGGAGGCGGCCGCGCGCAGTAATCGCGTGGATGACGGCCGCCGCCTCGCGCGCGTACCGCGCGGCGGAATACTCCTCGACAGGATCCGCGACGTCCACGAGATGGTGAGGTATTCCCCTGCGCTCCTCGACCGAGACCTTGTCGGTTCCGATGTCGAAGCCGCGGTAAACGGCGGTCGAATCGCAGCTCACAATCTCGCCGTTGTGCCGCTCGGCGAGCGCGATCCCGAGCGCGGACTTGCCGCTCGCGGTCGGACCGAGAATCGCGACGAGCGTCTGCCCGGTCATGCCAGCAAACGATACAGCGTGAACGCGACGACCAGCAGCAAGAGGAGCAGCAGACCGAGGCGCTGGCTCGCAGATCGATCTGCGGTCATTTGCGTGAATCCGCGGTTCCTACTGGGGGTTTTCGTTGTAGTAGAAGGTGACCGTGAAGAACGCGCGATCGTCGGGATACTCGGGCGGCAGCGGCTGTGTCGGGTTCGACGCGAGGATGGCGTTGTACGCGGCGTGGGTGAACGCGTCGACGGCCGATGGCCGGAGCACTGTGAGATCGGTGATCCGCCCGTCGCGGTGGACGTTGAAGGTCAGCACGACGTTGCCGCGCAACGACATCGCGGCGTAGGGAATGAACCAGTTGCGCTTGACCTGCGCGACGAACCGGCGCACCCACGGCCCGAACTCGACGCCTTTGGTGTCGAACTGGATCTGCGGGCCGAACTCGCCGCCGCCACCGCTCGGATTGCCAAACGTCTGCGAGCCGACGTAGCGCTGAATGTTGTTGAGCGCGTCGGCGATGGGACCGGCGACCCCGCCCCGGCGAGCGTTGCCGTCCCGTTCGTCGATCGGGGGACCCTGGATCGAAGGCACCCGAGGCAGCGTGTTGCCACCGTTGGTGCCTTCCGGCGCCGGCGACGGTGTACCGGGCGGCGGCGTCGCTGACGCGGCCGGCGGGCTCGATCTTGGCGCCGGGCGATTGAGCTCCGGATCGGAGGTGTTGCCGCGCATGAATGGCTGGTTCCTGGTCGGGTCCGGTGGCCGCTGCTCAGGCGTCCGAAACCGGCTGTCCTGATCGGACAGATCCGCGCGCGGCGTCGGTGGCGTCGGCGGCAGGCGCGGCTGCACGAACACGAATCGCGCGCTCTGCCGCTGCCGCTCCAACTCGGCCAGCCGCTGTGCCTCGATCTCCGCGGCGCGCCGTTCAGCCGCCTCTTTGAAGAAAGGCAGCTGCGGCATGAGGACGATGGCCAGCGTTCCCACGAGGTGCGCGATGATCGACAGCAGCACGCCCTCCCTGCGGGAGATCGGGCTGTAGAGTGTCGGCTCCTCGGGCCGAGAGTCCTCGAAGTTGAAGTACATCAGGAACTTATTATTCTAACAGGGCCTCGTGCCTCGGGCCTCGGACCTCGTGCGTGCCTCGGGCCTCGGACCTCGTCCGTGCCTCGGGCCTCGGACTAGCTGCGTGCCTCGGGCCTCGTCGCCACGAACAGGTAGACGATGCCGAGGGTGAGAGGGACGGCGCGCACGGCGGTAAAGCCCGCCGACTCGAGCAGGCGCGAGAACGCCTGGGGTGACTGAAACGCCTCGACCGAGGCCGGCAGATACGAATAGGCATCGCCGTGGCGGGAAATGGTGCGCCCGATGAGCGGCAGCAGCCGACGGAAATAGAGCCGATAGAGCGCGCGAACGCCCGGGATTCTCGGGAACCCGAACTCGAGGATCGCGAGGCGCCCACCCGGACAGAGGATTCGCGCGAGCTCTGCGATGGCCCGCTCGGGCCGATCCACGTTTCGAATGCCGAACCCAATCGACGCGGCGTCGCAGGATCCACTCGCGAGCGGCAGCGAGGTCGCATCTCCGCGGACGAGCGACATACGCGCCTGAAGACTGCGCGCGCGAACCTTGTCGTGAGCGATCGCCAGCATCGCGGCGGCGAAGTCCACGCCGACAACCCGCACTCGCCCACCCGCTTGTTCGGCCGCCGTCAGCGCGAGGTCTCCCGTACCCGTGCACAGATCGAGCAGCCACTCACCTTCTGATAGTCCGAGCTCTGCGACCGCACGCGCCCTCCAGCGGTGATCGAGTCCGAGACTCAGGAGGTGATTGAGAAGATCGTAACGCCCGGCGATCGCGTCGAACATCGACGCGATCCTGGACGGAGACTTGTCGGGCGCTACCCCGTCCATGCGGGGTACAAGGAGTGTTCGAACCCCAACGCGGACAGGATCTTCCCCGCCATGAAGTCGGCGAGGTCGTCGAGCGTCTTCGGTCCCTGGTAGAAGGCGGGCATCGCCGGCAGGACCATCGCGCCCGCCTCCGCGCAGAGCACCATGTTCTTGAGCTGCGGCAGGCTCATCGGCGTCTCCCGCGGCACGATGACGAGCGGACGACGCTCCTTGAGCATCACGTCGGCGGCACGCTCGACCAGGCTTCGCGACAGACCATGCGCGACGCCGGCCAGCGTCTTCATCGAACACGGCACGATCGCCATTCCCCGCGCGTCGTGGCTCCCGCTCGCGATGGTCGCGCCAAGATCCCTGTTGCTGTGTACGACGAACGACCCGGCCTTCACGCCGGCGCCATAGCGAGACACCAGGAACTCGCCAAGGCGGTCGATGGCTGCTTCCTCGCCCAGCTCGTCGCGCAGCAGGCGGCGGCCGAAGTCCGACGCGACGATCTCGAGCCGCGTTCCCTGTTCGAGGAGAGCCGCGATCGTACGCACAGCGTAGATCGCGCCACTGGCACCGGTAATCCCGATCACGATCGTTGGCATGCCGTTATGCTACCTGGACACGTACACCGCCAGCGCCGTCGTCAGGAAATAGAGGATGCCGACGTAGCCGTTCAAGTCGAAGGCGCGCTTCACCTGCGAGAGGTCGCGCTCGCTGACGAGCGATTGCTCGTAGACGAGCAGGACCGCGACCGCAGCCACGCCGGCGAGGTAGATGCCGCCGAGCGGCACGATCGCCCCCAGTGCGGCGAGCGCGGCGACCGCTATGGCGTGCATCACACGGGAAATGATCAGCGCCCCGCCGACACCGAATCGCACCGGAATCGACCGCAGGCCGTGCGCGCGATCGAACGCGAGGTCCTGGCAGGCATACAGGACGTCGAAGCCGCCGACCCACATCCCGATCGCCAGGCCGAGCAGCCACGGCTCCCAGCCGCCGCGGCCCCCCGCGGCGAGCCAGCCGCCAACGGGCGCGACGGCCATCGCGAGGCCGAGAAAGAGCTGCGTGTAGGTCGTATAGCGCTTTGCCAGCGAGTACCAGAAGACGATGGCGAGCGCCACCGGCGAGAGGGCGAAGCAGATCGGCCCAAGCTTCCAAGCGGCCAGGATGAACACGGCGCACGCAACGAAGACGAACGCGATCGCTTCTCCGGACAGCATCACGCCGCGCGGCAGCTCGCGCGACGCGGTCCGCGGGTTGAGGGCGTCGAACCGCGCGTCGGCCAGGCGATTGAACCCCATCGCGGCGCTTCGCGCGGCGACCATCGCCACGACGATCCATCCCACCCGCTCCCAGGTCAGCGGCACGTACCGCGACGCGAGCAGCGCTCCCGTCAGTGCAAACGGCAGCGCGAAGACGCTGTGGCTGAAACGGACGAACGAGGCGTAGGTGCGGAGACGGGCGATCACTACGGTGCCTGGTGCCTCATGCCTGGTGCCTGGTGCGAACCGGGTGCCTGGTGCCTGGTGCGACGCCTAGTCCCTGGTCCCTGACTCGTTCACCTCGAGCCAGCGAAGCTGGCGAGGCGCGATGCCACTCACCAGATATTCTTCCACATCCATGACGCCGTCCGGCACGTCGACGGCGATCGCCTCGGCGCGCGCGCCGGGCGCAAGCACGCCGAGATCGCCGCCGAACCCAAGCGCCTCGGCGCCGGCGCGGGTGGCGCTGTCGAGGAGACGCCCGGCGGGCACGTGCGGCGCGACCGATCGCGCCGCCGCCAGCTCGCTGAACAAGTTGAGATCTCCCACGCTCGCGAGGCTGTCGGTGCCGATCGCGACCCTGGCACCGGACGCATAGAACCGCTGGATCGGAGGCTCGCCGACGCCGATCCACACGTTACTGCGAGGGCACGTGACGATCGTCGCGTCGACATCGGCCACCCGTTTCAGCTCGTTCGCGCCGAGCTGTACGGCGTGGACGAGGAGCATGCGACCGGTGAGGACGCCGAGCCGATCCAGATACTCGATCGGCCCGCAGCCGGGTGGCCGCCACTTCGGATTCCAGCTGTTGAACTGCAGCAGCATCTCGCGCCAGGGGCCCTTGCCGTCGCGCAGGAATGCCATCTCCTCACGCGACTCCCCTGCGTGCACGGAAGAGACCGTCTTTCGCATATCGACTTCGCGGGCGATGTCGCGAAAGAGCGCTGGCGAGACCGAGTAGGGCGCATGCGGCGCAATCGTGCCCCGGACCCGATCGTCTTCGAGCTTCGCGACGGCATCCATCGCCTCGGACGCCATCCGCCAGGAGTCGGCGACGTTGAATCCGATCAGCTCGTAGAAAAAGACCGCGGACATGCCGGCCGCCTTGAGGGCGGGAACCGGCGCAAGCGTATTTGTGACGTCACCCACCAGCGCTGAGCCGGTCGCACGCGCTTCAGCGATCCCGGCGGCGATCGCACCCGGATCGTCCTGTCCGGCCGCCCTCCGGATGCCGAGCATCCGGCGCACCCACCCCACCATCCCGTCGGTGGCCGGCGGTACGCGGCCGCGCATCCATGACAGCTCGAGGTGCGTGTGGGCGTTGACGAGTCCCGGCATGATCGCCACGCGTCCCAAATCGCTCTGCCGGCCGGGCGGCGCGGCGCCCGACCCGCAAGCGTGGACGCGCCCGCCGTCGACGGCCAGCCACCCGTCGCGAATCAGCGTCGAGCTGATAGGAAGAATCCAGGCAGCGCGGTAGACGATCACATCCGCTGACGGCGCGCTTTCTCACCGGCGCTGCGAGCGGCGTAGTTCGTGAGTTCCTCGGGCATCGCCGTGTCCCCTTCGTGCTTCGCGACCGCGAGGTTGTGCATGCGCGGAATCTCGCGCTCGCGGAAGACGGGATCGCCGAGGATCTCGTAGTGCATGTTGCGCCGCTTCGGAACGAAGCCGGCGTTCTCGATGTTGCAGACGATCTCGACTTCGTCCATGCAGTACGCGGCGCCAGCCGCGCGGACGACGTTTTCCTCGATCATGACGCTGCCCATGTCGTTCGCGCCAAACGCGAGGCTGAGTTGCCCGACCTTCCCGCCCTGGGTGACCCACGACGCCTGCACGTTGTCGAAGTTGTCGAGCACGATCCGCGCGGTCGCCAGGGTGCGGAGGTAGTCGACGCCGGTCGCTTCCATGCCGCCGAGCTCGGTGTGCTCCGGCTGATAACTCCAGGTGATGAACGCGGTAAAGCCGCCGGTCTCATCCTGCAGCTCGCGGAGCCGCAGGAGGTGCTCAACCCGCTCCTCGGGAGTATCCACGCTGCCGTACATCATCGTCGCCGTCGTTCGGAGCCCGGCGCGGTGCGCGGCGCGCATGACATCGAGCCATTCGTCCGCGGTCGCCTTGTTGTAGCAGTTCAGGAGCTTTCGAACGCGGTCGACGAGGATCTCCGCACCGCCGCCGGGGATGCTGTCGAGACCGGCCGCGATGAGTCGATCGATCACCGCCGGAACCGGCAGTTGGGCTAGCCGCGAGAGATGGATGACTTCGGGCGGCGAGAGCGCGTGCAGGCGGAAGTCGGGGTACCGCTGTTTGATGGCCCGGAACAGATCCTCGTACCACTGGAGTGGCAGATCCGGATTGTGCCCGCCTTGCAGCAGGAGCTGTACGCCGCCGACCGCGATCGTCTCATCGATCTTTCTGAACACGTCGTCGAAGCCGAGCACGTACCCCTCGTCGGATCCGACTGGCCGGTAGAACGCACAGAAATTGCAACGTGCGACGCAGACGTTCGTGTAGTTGACGTTGCGATCGATGATGTAGGTGACGATGCCGTCGGGATGCCTGCGGGCGCGCACGGAGTCCGCCATCCCACCCAGCTCGGAGGTCGGGGCGTTCAGATAGAGGTCGATCGCGTTACGCGCGCTGACTCGCATACTGATGATCGGTCCCGCCGAAAAAGGCCACCGGACGCTTGCGTGCGAGGCCCTGCTCGCTGGCCAGCTCGTAGAATCGTTCGAGGCCCGCGCGCTCGGCCTCGCCGAGGCCGTATCTCATATTATTTCGCAGGTACGCCTGACCGCGCGCAATGCGAAGCGGGTCTCCCCCGCCATACGCTTCCGCGATCGCGTCGCCGGCCGCCACACCCGCGTCACGCGCCGCCTGCAGCGTCCGGACGTCCGCCGGCTCGAGCACACCCGCGCGCCCGGCCCAGAAGGCCCACACGAACGGAAGGCCGGTCAGGCCGCGCCAGGCCTCGCCGAGGTCGATCTTCTCCAGGCCGGCCGCCTCACTGGTCGCGAACAACGCCGGGTCGCCAATCACGAGCGCGGCATCCGCCTTTCTCAACATCGCGGCGAAATCCGGGGCCAGCGTCTCAAACGACGGACTGATACCGAAGGGGCGCGCGCACAGGATCTGCAGCAACGCCGCCGATGTACGGGAGCTGGAGTCGAGCGCGATCGTCCGGACCTGCGCGATCGGTTTCGCGGTGAACAAGGCGACCGACGCGACTTCGCCCAGCGATGCAATCGAAACGTCGGGAACGACCTGATAGCCGTCCCCGCGCAGGTACTCGATCGATGGAATCATGCCCACGTCGATCGAGCCCTCATGCAGGAGCGCCGCGCACCTCGATGGCGGGTCGAAGCGAAGGTCGTAGCGATCCGCCCGAGCCCCCAGCCCGTGCACGAGTGGCCGGGCATTGAGGTAGTCGACGGCCCCCAGCCGGATGCGCGGCGGCATGCAGCTCACCGCGGCGCGCCGGCCGCGGTTTCCGGCGTCGGAATCGGATCGAAGCGACCGTTGCGCTGAACAGGAACGAACGACGCGGCCCGGATGTTGCGCTTCACCTCTTCGAGCGGTGCGCGCCGCGGGCCGAGCAGATTGGCTGAGCCGGGATCGAGCGGGACGGCGTCGAGATCGTTGGCGCCGAACGTCAACGCGACCTGGGCCAGCTTCGGCCCGTACAACCCCCAGTCGATCTGAATCGTCTCCAGGTTGTCGAGAAACAGGCGTGCGAGCGCAACCAGCTTCACGTCATCGTACCCGGTCGTCGGAGACGTCGGGTCGAGCACGCGCGGCAGCGGCGCGCACGCCTTCGCGACACGGCCCGAACCGGCAGCGGCCGCGTCGCGGGCGCGCTCCAGCGCGGCGATCGGATCGGGTTGAGGCTCGTGAAACGTCAAACGGGCGATGTCGAGGCCCGCGCCGTGAACGGCCGCGATCGATGCGGCCGGATTCGGCAGCCGGTCGATCGCCGCCTCGGCGATCAGCTCGAGCCCGCACTCCCTCAACCGGGACGCCACCTGCAAGAGCTGGCCGAGATGCTCGAGATCGTGAAGAGCGAATCCCGTCAGTGTCGGACGCGGCGCCGGGCTCTCGCTGCCGCCGCGGAGGGCCTTGGTGATCGACGCGAGCAACGATTCCACCTGCGCGAGGCTCTGCGGACGTCCTGTGATGCGTACTTCGCCAGCCTCGCGCGGGATCGCGGCGGGCACGGGACCCGATATCGGCACGTCGAGCACGCGCACGAACGTCACGCGGTCGCCATGCCTTGCCTTCCGCGCTTCGTCCGCCCGAACGCCAATTGCGATCAGGTTGGCGGTGTCGAGGACCTCCTGCGCTTCGGCACGCGTCATCATCGCGGCCCGCCTTCCGGAGTCGGGTTCCACCCCTGCGCGATCTTCGCCCACAGCTCCGCCGCGCGCCGTCCTGCCTCCTCCGTCGTCGTCAGGCGCTTCGGCCACTCGCGCGTGAAACCTTCGGACGGCCACTTGCGCGTCGCGTCGATCCCCATCTTGCCGCCGTACGCCGGCAGATCCGAGGCGTTCTCGAGATCGTCCATCGGCCCTTTCGTGAATTGAATGTCGCGGACCGGGTCGACGTGCGTGCCGACGATCCAGGCGACTTCCCGTTCGTCCTGCACGTTCACGTCTTTGTCCACGACCACGATGATCTTCGAGAACATGAGCTGCCCGAGACCCCAGAACGCGTTTATGATCTTGCGCGCGTGGCCTGGATAGCGCTTGTCGATCGACACCAGCACCAGGTTGTGGAAGATGCCCGCGGCCGGGAAGTTCATGTCGACGATCTCGGGAATCGTTTTGCGAATCAGTGGCAGAAAGAGCCGCTCGCTCGCCTTGCCGAGGTACACGTCCTCCATCGGCGGAATGCCGACGATCGTCGTGTGATAGATGGGCCGCTTCCGGTGCGTGATGCACGTCAGGTGAAACACCGGGAAGTCGTCTTCCAGCGAGTAGAAGCCGGTGTGATCGCCGAAAGGACCTTCACGGCGGCGTTCCCCCGGCTCGACGTATCCCTCGAGCACGATCTGCGCGTTCGCGGGAACTTCGAGATCGACGGTCATGCACTTCACGAGCTCCACGCGCTCGCGGCCGATGAAGCCCGCGAGCATCAGCTCGTCGAGACCCTCCGGCATCGGCGCGGTGGCGGCGTACGCCAGCACGGGGTCGGGCCCCAGCGCGACGGCGACGTCGAGGCGTCGCCCGAGCCGCTCGGCGACGCGATAGTGTTGCGCGCCCCCCTTGTGGCGCTGCCAGTGCATCGCCGTCGTCCGGCCGTCGAACACCTGCATGCGGTAGGCGCCGACGTTTCGCACACCGGTTTCAGGATCCTTGGTGATCACGAGCGGGAACGTGATGTACCGCCCGCCGTCTTCCGGCCAGCAGCGCAGAATCGGAAACGCGTCCAGCGAGCCGTCACGCGCGACGACTTCCTGGCACGGACCGTCTTTCACGGTTTTTGGCAGGACGTCCGTGATGCGCGACATCTGCGGCAGCATCTTCATCGCGTCGAGAATGCCCGACGGCATTTTCGGCGTCGTCAGCTCGTCGATGTCCCTGGCCAGATCGTCGAGGGTTTTCACGCCCAGCGCGAGGCACATGCGCGACATCGACCCGAACAGGTTGATCGCCACCGGCACGTCGAATCCGGTCGGACACTCGAAGAGAAGCGCTGGTCCACCGCCGGGCGACTTCGATGCGCGGTCGGTCACGGCACAGATCTCGAGGTCCGGATTCACCGACTCACGCACACGCGCCAGCTCGCGGCGCTTATCGAGCTCGTCGATGAACGCGTTCAGATCCCTAAACATCAGCCGATGTCCATCGCCTGTGCTACCTGCACTGCGAGCGCGAGTGCTCTGCGCCCCGCCGCCCCGTCCACGAGCGGCTGCGAGCGCGCCTGCGCGGCGCGGACGAAGTCTGCCAGCTCTCGGGCGAGCGGCTCCTGGCGCGCCACGTCCATCTTGCCCCCTTCGATGGCCGGTCGCTCGCCGTCCCGCCGCACCAGTTCGTACGCCTCGACCTCTTGGGCCGCGTAGTCGATCGAGAGGTAGCTGTCGGGTTGAAAGAACCGGATCTTCCGGACGCGATCGCGACTGATGCGGCTGGCGGTCAGGTTGGCGATGCAGCCGGAGGCAAAGCGGATTCGGGCGTTCGCGATGTCGACGCGCGGCGTCAGCACCGGGACGCCAACCGCCTCGATCGATGCCACCTCCGACTGGACGAATGCGAGGATCACGTCGAGATCGTGAATCATCAGGTCGAAGACGACGTCAATGTCGAGGCTGCGCTCGGGAAACACGCCCAGCCGATGCACCTCGGCGAACCTCGGCGTCGTCACCCTCGGCAGCGCCGCGACGACCGCGGGATTGTATCGCTCGGTGTGGCCCACGCCGAATGTCGCACCCGAGCGCGCGGCAGCGGCGATCATCGCGTCCGCCTCGGCGATCGACCGCGCCATCGGCTTCTCGATCAGCGTCGCGACGCCGCGCTCGAGAAACGGCAACGCGACCTCGGCGTGCGCATCAGTCGGGACGGCGATCGTCACGGCGTCGACGTCCAGCCTTGACGCGATATCCGGTGCACCCGTGTAAGCCTTCGTGCCGGTCGCCGCCGCGATCTCGTCCGCGCGGGCGCGATTGATGTCGACGACACCGGTCAACTCGACGCCCGGCATCGCAGAAAGCAGGCGGGCGTGATGCCGGCCCAAATGCCCGACGCCGATAACAGCTACTTTCACCGAGGTCAATTAGAGCTTCCTGCCCACGATCGCAATCTTCGCCTCGTTCGCCTGCGCCAGAAACGTCTCCCCGTCGAGGACGAGCGTTCTACCGGCATCGATCGAGATCGCCGATGCGCCTGCGGCGCGCATCGCCTGGATCGTATGGAGACCGACGACCGGCACATCGAACCGCATGTCCTGGTTCGGCTTCGCGACTTTGACAATGCTTACGCCCGGCCCGGCGAGACGGCCGGCGCGGGCGATCACTTCATCGGTCCCTTCCATCGCCTCGACCGCGACGACCGCGCGGTGCTTGACGGCAATCGTCTGGCCGATGTCGAGGCCTGCGATCGCGTCGGCCATCTTGTACCCGAACTCGAAATCCGCACGCTCGTCATCGGTAGGCGGCCGTGCCGTCAGAAGTCCTTCACGCGCAAGGAGCGGTTTGAGAAAGGCGGTCGAGTCGACGAGCGTGATGCCGTTGTCCTTCATAACGTCGGCCACGCCGGCGATGAGCGCGTCGGTGTTGCGCGCTCGCAGGCGCGAGATCACCGACAGCAGGGTGAAGTCGGGCACGATGTTCGCGAAGATCTTGGCGTGTTTGACCTGGCCGGCCATGACCGCTTCGCCGGCGCCCGACGCCTTGAGAATCTTGATGCACTGTCCGAGCTGCCCGAGCGAGATCCAGTGCAGATCCGCCGGCCGCGGGCCCTGCTTCGCGGCCGCTTCCATTTCAGGAAACGCCTCTTCTTTGATCGCGACAACCGTTACGTCGTACCCGAGGCTTCGAGCGGCGTCGAGCGCCAGGAAGGGAAAACGTCCGTTGCCGGCGATCAGGCCGATGCGCGGCATTACTCGTCCGCGACCATTTCTTCCATTCGCCGCGTGGGGCGGCGAAGAATCACGCCGCGCGTCGAGCTGCGGATGAACCCGACGAGGTAGCGAACTTCATCGCACGCGAGCGTCCGATCGGCCTCGATCTGCGCGAGGGCGCGGCTGGTGTTCAGCTTCGAGACCAGGAGGATCCGGTACGCATGTCGCAGCTTCGCAACGACGTCCGCCGCGAAGCCGCGGCGTACGAGCCCGATCGTGTTGACGCCGAAAATGCGCGCCGGCCGGCTGCCCACAGTCTTCGCGTACGGCAGCGCGTCCTTGGTCACGATCGTCGCCCCGCCGATAAACGCGTACCGGCCAATCTTGCAGAACTGATGCACGGCGGAAAACGCACTGATGGTGGCGTGGTCTTCGACGGTGACGTGCCCGCCGAGCGTGGCCGAGTTGCCGAAGATCGTGTGGTGCCCGACGTGGCAGTCGTGCGCGACGTGCACGTAAGCCATGAACAGGTTGTGATCCCCAATCGTCGTCTCGCCGCCGCCGCCCGTGGTGCCGCGATGGACGGTCACGAACTCGCGGAACACGTTGCGCCGGCCGATGACGAGCCGGCTCCGCTCCCCTTTGAACTTCAGGTCCTGCGGGATGAGACCGATGGAGGCCATCGGGAAGATTTCGCAATCGTCGCCGATCTCGGTGAAGCCATCGACGATCGAGGAGGCGCCAATGCGGCAGTTGCGGCCGATGCGCACGTGCGCGCCGATGACCGCATGCGGCCCGACGACCGTCCCAGCGCCGATCGTGGCGCCCGGATGAACGATTGCACTCGGATGAATCAGGTCATGGGAGGCTGCGTCGTCGGCGCGGCCAATCAAGAGGTCCATCTGGGCGACGACCTGATCGCCGACGCGCGCGATTCCGTTGAGCCGCACAAGGCCGGTGCGGCTCCTGTCGCGTGTCACCTCCAGCTGGAGCCGGTCGCCCGGCACCACCTGACGCCGGAATTTCGCGTTGTCGACGCCGCGCAGGAACACTCGCCCGTTCCCCGCCGCTTCTTCCTGCAGGAGCAGAACGGTCGCCACCTGCGACAGCGTTTCGATCATCAGCACGCCGGGCATCATCGGCGCGCCGGGAAAGTGGCCCTGGAAGAACTCTTCGCTGATCGTGACGTTCTTGACCGCGACGACCCGGCGGCCCGGCTCGTAGGCCTCGATGGCATCCACAAGGAGCGAGGGATAGCGGTAGATCAACCGCTCGAGGACGGCCGGAATGTCGATGGGCACGTTTTACTGTAGCAAACTAACGGTTCAGGGTGCTGGGTTCAAGGTTCAAGGTGGGGTGCGGGGTTCAAGGTTCAAGGTGGGGTTCGGGGTTCAAGGTTCAAGGTGGGGTTCGGGGTTCGAGGTTCAGGGTGGGGTTCGGGTTCGAAGTTCAGGGTGCGGTTCGAAGCGTCAGGGTGCGGTTCAAGGTTCAGATCGGTTCAGAACCGAGAACCACCTTGAACCCTGAACCTTGCACCCTGAACCGCAAGATTACTTCTTTGGCGCCGGTGCCGTCTTCGGCGCGGCGTCCAGGCGCTTGATGACTTCGGCTGACAGATCCAGTCCCGGGTGGCCGGCGATGATCCCCGAGTCACCGGCGCTGAAGATCATGTGCAGCCCCTTCTCCTGCTGGAGCTGGCGGATGATCGGGATTACGCGATTCTGGAAGTCCTGCTGGAGATCCTGTGTGAGGTCCTGCACTTCCGCCTGAGCGTTCTGCTGCGCGAACTGGATCTCGCGCTGCATCCGTTCGATGTCCTTCTCGAGCTGCGCCCGGGCGCTGTCGTTCAGGACCGATCCGCTCTGCGCGAGCTTCTGCTGCGCCGCCTGGAGCGCCTTGTTCTTTTCCGTCAGCTCCGCCTGTTTCTTGGTGCTGAGCTCCTGGATCCTCGCGGTCGCTGCCTTCCCGTCGGCCGACTGACTCGCGATCTGCTGCAGGTTCACGTACGCCAGCTTGGCCCCTTCGGGAAACGGCGCCGGGGGTTGCGCGGCCGGTGGTGGCGGTGCGGGCGTGGGCGTCGGCTGCGCCGGGGCCGGCTGGGCCGGCGCGGGCTGCGTCGGCGCAGGCTGCGTCGGCGCAGGCTGCGGCGGCGGCGTCTGGGCAAAGGTGGAAGTCGCCGCCAGACTCAAGGCGGCCGCGAGCACAAACACGTTCATATCGATGATGACCTCGTTCTCTTTCGCTGGTGCACCTAAAGGGCTGCGCTACAAGCTCCTGGCAGGCCCGTGGGCCCGCGCTACGTGTCTATCGGCGCGAACCGGCGGAGCATCCGGGCCGGATCTGCGTGTATCTGCGTAAATCTGCGGCTCAGAAGGTTGATCCTACCGCAAAGCGGAACGTGAAGGCCTTCTGCGGCTGCAGCTGGTTGTCGAGCACACCGTCGCGCTGCGGGTTCCACGCGAAGATCAGCCGGAACGGCACGTTCAGGACCGGCATGAAAAACCGGATCTCGGCGCCGGTCGACGTCTTGAAGTCGTCCATCGCGAATCGGCCGCCGCGGTCCTGCACCTGCCCGGCGTCGTAGAACAGCACGAGCCGCACCGGGCCCGCAATCGTAATCAGGTACTCCCCGTTGAACAGCAGCGTCTTGTTGCCGCCGACGACGAGGCCGGACACCTCATCGTACGGCCCGATCGTCCGGATGTCGAACCCGCGGACGCTGTACTCGCCGCCGAGGAACAGCCGCTCGAAGATCGGCAGGATCGTCGAATCGCCGTATGGCGAGATGTACTCGGCCTGCGCACGGAACCCGAGCGACGTGCGGTTCGTGTGCCGGAAGTACCAGATGCCCTCGACGCGGGGGTTGTAGAACTTGCAGCACCCACCGACTTCCGTGTCGTTGACTACGCGCGGTGGCGTGTTGCCGCCGAGACCCGCAAGGTCGAACGAGACCGTGTAGCGCTTGCCGGTCGTCGGGAAAATCGGACTATCCACCGTGTTGTGGACGAGGCTCGGAGAAATCTTGCTGATCGTCCGCCGCCCGGCATCGTTGATGAGCAGCGAGTCGGCGAGGAACGGGTTGGTGGCTGCCAGGATCGGGTTGAGATACAGCTCGTTGAGGTCCTTCACCTTGACGCGCTCGAAGCTGTAGCTCAGGAACATCCGCGTGAAATCGGCCAGCGGGAACCCGAACACGAGGTTGCCGCCATTGGACGCCTGCGTGAACTGCGAAATGTAACGGACTTCGCGCGTGTAGATGTCGAAGCCAAGCGTGATCGGGCGATCGAACAGGAACGGCTCGGTGAATGCGAGCTGGTAGTTGCGCGCGCGCGACCCGGCCTGTGCGGCAACGGTGAGCGTTTCGCCGCGGCCGAGGAAGTTCGACGTCTGGAACGACAGCTGGCCGAAGAAGCCCTCGAACTGCGACACGCCCGCGCCGAACGTGAGCTGGTTCCGGTTCTGCTCCTCGAGCTTCAGCGTGACGTCCACCTCGCTCGTCTCGGCCCCGGTCCCCGGCGTGCCCGTCCCCGGTGTCTTTTGGACGTCGATGGCCTCGCCACCTTCGAGCGACTTGAAGTACCCGAGCTGGTTCAATCGCTTGATGCTGGCCTTCAACCCCTCAGTGTTGAACACTCCGCCTTCGTAGAGCCGCAGCTCACGCCGGATGACGTTATCCCTGGTCGTCGTATTGCCGACGAAGGTGATCCGGTTGACGAAGTACTGCTTGCCCGGCTGCATCCGCATCGTGACGTCGACGATGGGCGCGCCGCCGGCGGTGGTCTTCGGTTTCTCGACCGGTTTCACATCGGGACCGTCGTCCGACCTGCCGTTCGAATTTCCGTTGCCATTGGTCAGGTCGCGCGGCTTGAGATCGGGAAAGCCGACGAACTCGTAGTAACCGCCGGAGCCGAAAATCTCGCGCGCCTTCTCGAGCCCCTTCCGGATCCGTTTCTCCGCGTACCAGTCGCCGGTCTTCAACTTGAACAGCGGCCGCAGCGCTTCTTCCTTGACGACGGTGTTGCCCTCGAACTTGAAGTCGCCGACGCGGTAGCGCGACCCCTCGGTGACCGGGATGCGCAGCTGGATGTGCCGCGTCCTGCCGTCCTTCGAGTCTTCGAGGATCTTCAATTCCGGCTGCCCGACCTGCGCCGTGATGTAACCCTCATTCCGGTAGTGCTCGACGACTTTTTCGGCGTCCTCCTCGAACTTCCCTTCCTTGTACGTGCCGCCGCCAGTGATGAAGGACAGGAAGCCGCGCCCCTTGTTCTCCTTCATCTTCTTCCCGAGGGCTCCGTCGGACATCTTCACGTTGCCGACGAAGTCGACCTCGCGAATCTCGACCTTCGGCCCTTCCGTGATGTTGAAGGTGAGGTGCACGAGCTTCGGGCCGCCGGCCATCTCTTTGATCTGCGGCTTGACCTCGGCGTACTGATACCCCTTCTCAGCGTAGAGTTCCCGGACGATCCCGGAGACGCGCCGGACGAGCCCCTGGTCGATGAAGGAGTCGGTCCGGATGACCGCGTTCTTCTCCTTCAGTGCCTCGTCGATCTTCGAGATCTCGACTTTCTTCGACCCGTCGTAGTCCACGATTTTGACGCGCTGCCGCTCCTCCATGTCGAACACGACGTACTTGGCGCGCACGCCGTTCGAGTACGGCCGGTCTTCGACGGAGAGCGTCAGGTTGTCGAGAAAACTCGTGCCCCAGAGCCGCTTGTAGTCCTCCAGCAGGCTTTGCTCGGTGGCGTCGGTATACGGAATCCACACGCCCGCACTCGGCCGGCTGGTCTGGGTTTGGATGTAATAGACGTAGGTCTGAGGGTCGATAACGGAGACGTTCCCCTGCGACGAGAACCGGACCTCGATCGCCCGGAGCAAGATGGGCGAACTGGCCGGGGGAACGATTTCGCCCTGGGGCTGACCCGCCGGCGCCGGAGCCTGGACGGCCGGCAGCGCGGGAACGGGCGCCGGCTGCTGGGCCCGGGCGGACGCCGGAACGAGCAGTCCAATAACGATAAGAACGGGGAGCGGTCGCACTCTATATCTCGAAGGGACTAGGGACTTGGGACGGGAACCAGCGACCGGCACAACCCAGTCCCTAGTCCCTAGTCCCCATTCCCTGAATACAACCTACAACTTTACAGGAAGTTAGACGCTGGCCGCCAGCCGGCGGCCGGTCTCCGCCTGGCCCGCCACCCGGTAGGCCAGAGCGCCGCCGTCGAGGTAAACCTCGACGTCGCCGCTGCGCAGATGTCCGCGGATGAGCTCCTCGGACAGTGGGTCCTCGACGTATCGCTGGATCGCGCGGCGCAGCGGGCGCGCTCCGTATGAGCGGTCCTTGCACGTCTGCTCGATGATCCAGTCCACGACTTCGTCGGCCAGGTCGATGTGGAGCCGGCGATCGACGAGGTTCTCGTTGAGCTGCCGCACCAGGAGCCGCGTGATTTTCCGCAGATCGTCGTCGCTGAGCGCCTCGAAGACGATGATCTCGTCGATGCGGTTGATGAATTCCGGGTTGAAGGTCCGCTTGACCTCGCCCAGAACCATGTCCGACACGCTCCGGTTGATTTCCTTCTGATCGGTCGACTGGAACCCCATCGAGGCCTTCTTCTGGATGAAGCGGGCCCCGATGTTCGACGTCATGATGATGATCGCGTTCTTGAAGTTCACCCGGTTCCCGAGGCCGTCCGTGAGGTGGCCGTCCTCGAAGACCTGCAGCAGGATGTTGAACAGGTCGGGGTGCGCCTTCTCGATTTCGTCGAGCAGTACGACCGAGTAGGGGTTTCGCTTCACCTTCTCAGTGAGCTGACCGCCCTCCTCGTGGCCGACGTATCCCGGCGGCGAGCCAATGAGCTTCGAGACGGAGTGCTTTTCCATGTACTCCGACATGTCGAAGCGGATGAGCGCGTTGTCGCTGCCGAAGAGGAAGCCCGCCAGGCCGCGCGCCAGCTCGGTCTTCCCAACGCCGGTCGGGCCGAGGAACACGAAGCTCCCGACCGGCCGCGTCGGTGCCTTGAGCCCCGCCCGGGACCGCCGGATGGCTCGCGCGAGCGCCGAAATCGCCTTGTCCTGGCTGATGACGCGCCGGTGCAGCTCCTCTTCCATCCGCAGGAGCTTGTCCCCTTCGTCCTGGCTGAGCGACGTAATCGGAACGCCCGTCCACTTGGCGACGACCTCGTCGATGTCCGGCTTGGCGACCACGACCCGGCGTGTCGACGACTTCACGTCAAACCGCTCGCGGACGAATTGCAGGTTCTCCCGGGCGAGCACTTCTTGCTCGCGGAAGAACTGGGCCTTCTCGAAATCCTTCTGCGAGACCGCGGTCTCCATCTGCTCGACGGCGACGCGGATCGACTTGTTGATCTCGCCGAACTCATCGCTGTAGCCCGCCTCGCGCAGCTTGGCGCGGGCGCCCGCTTCGTCCACGAGGTCGATCGCCTTGTCCGGCAGGAAGCGGTCGGTGATGTAGCGGCTCGACTGGTAGACGGCCGCTTCGAGGGCCTCGGCGGTGTATTCGACGTGATGAAACTGCTCGTAGCGGTCCTTCACGCCCATCAGGACCTCAATCGTCTCGCGCTCGGTCGGCGGATCGACCTTGATCGCCTGGAACCGGCGCTCGAGCGAGCGGTCCTTTTCGATGTATTTGCGGTATTCGGCCGGGGTCGTCGCGCCGATGCAGCGGATCTCGCCGCGCGACAGCGCCGGCTTCAGGATGTTGGCGGCGTCCAGCGATCCCTCGGCGGAGCCCGCGCCGACCAGGGTGTGCAGCTCGTCGATGAACACGATGATGTTCGGGTTCTCGGTGAGCTCCTTCATGATCGCCTTCAGGCGCTCCTCGAACTGCCCGCGATACTTGGTGCCCGCGACGATCAGCGAGATGTCCAGGGCGAGGATGCGCTTGTCGGCGAGGAAGTGCGGCACGTCGCCGCACACGATCTTCTGAGCGAGCCCTTCGACGATGGCCGTTTTACCGACGCCCGGCTCGCCGATGAGGACCGCGTTGTTCTTCGTGCGACGGCAGAGGACCTGCTGGACGCGCTCGAGCTCGTGATGCCGGCCGACCAGCGGGTCGAGCTGGCTCTTCATGGCCGCTTCGGTCAGGTCGCGGCTGAACTCGGCCAGGAGAGGCGTCTCCTTGACGCGCGTCAGCGTCGTCTTCTCGTTGAGCAGCTGGACGATATCCTCGCGGACCGTGTTGAGCCGCATCCCCTTTTCCATGAGGATGGTGGCTGCGACGGAGCGTTCCTCGCGAAGGATGCCGAGCAGGAGATGCTCGGTGCCGATGTAGTTGTGCAGCAGCCGGTCCGCCTCTTCGGCGGCGAACTGCAGCACACGTTTGGCCTCGGCGCTGAATGGAATCTCGACCGAGGTAGACACCTTCTCGCGGAAAACCGTCCGGCCTTCTATTTCCTTCCGAATGGTCTCGAGCGAGAGGTGGGAGCGGGCGAAGATGCGGCTGGTCAGTCCCTTACCTTCACGGATCAGCCCTAGCAGCAGGTGCTCGGTTTCAATCGAAATGCTCCCGAGCTGGCTGGCTTCATAGCGTGCGAAAAACAGCACGCGCCGTGCGCGTTCCGTGTACCGTTCGAACATCCTAAGGGTCCTACGTAAATGGGTTCGTGTTCGATGGCATCGGCGAACCTTGTAACCGCATTATACGGCATAGCTAGCTCAGGGCCAACCAACGCATTGTGGTAAGTGCGGATTCTAAGGAACTTAGCGAAACGGATTGGGCGGACGCCCAATTCGTGAGAGGACAGAACTGGATGAGAACGGAGCTATTAGTTACATTTCTGGCAACCTTTTCTCCACGCGGTTCGCATGCGTCGCGCATGCGCGTGCACGCTTCGACACTTCGCGGCCTCGCGTCGACGCTACGATCGATCGTGCGAGTTGCCGCTGTCGTCTTCACGGCGCTTCTCTCTGTCGGATCTACGGTCGCGTCACCACTCGTGCAAACCGACTCTTCCGATCTCGATCGTCGCGTCCGCGCGTTCCTGGATCGCAATCGATCCAACTGGCGGGATCTGAATGTCCCCGAGGCGGATGGCCGTACGCTGCACGACCTGGTTCTCAAGCACAAATACAAGAGAGCGCTCGAGATTGGAACGTCGACGGGTCACTCGGCGATCTGGATCGCCTGGGCGCTCAGCAAGACCGGAGGCAGGTTGATCACAATCGACGTGGACGAACGTCGCCATCGGATCGCGCTTACCAACTTCAAAGAGGCTGGACTTGCCGATTACATCGACGCGAGGCTTGCCGACGCGCACGATCTCGTGCCGAAGCTCGAAGGTCCGTTTGATTTCGTGTTTTCGGATGCGGACAAAGAATGGTACACGAACTACTTCGTCGCGGTCTGGCCGAAGCTCGAACGCGGCGGCTGCTTCACCGCCCACAACGTGTCAAGCGGGCAAACCGGCATTCGCGAATTCCTCGACCACCTGAAGACGGTGTCGAATGCCGACACGACGATCGACCGATCGAGTTCGGCGGGCCTGTCGATTACTTTCAAGACGTAAGTTCTTCGTGCACCCGGGCGCGCTCGCGATCGATCTGATCTGGAGACGCGCCAAGTTCGCGCAGAATCGCTTCGGTAAACGCGAGCGCGACCTCCCCTTCCCCTGAAAACACCAGGTCGGCGCCCGCGCGGCGCAACGGCGCCAGATCCCGCAGATAACTCCCGCGGGCGAGGATGCGAATCCGCGGGTGCAGCTCGCGCGCCACGCGAATGATCTCCTCGGCCCCCTGCAGCGCCGCGAACGCGAGGATCAGATACCTCGCGTTCTGAATACCGGCTTCGAGCAGCGTTTCGCGCCGCAGCGCATCGCCGTACACCGCGTCGATCCCCTCTTCCCGCAGCCGGCGCACGACGTCGAAGTTCAGATCGATGACCGTGGGTCGGATGCCGTTCTCGAGCAGCAGGCGCGTCACAGAGTGACCTGAGGGACCGTAGCCGACAACGATGGCGCGGAACGTGTCCTCGGCCGGCGGCTCACTGTCATGGGTCCCCCGCTCCACTGGCTGCGCCGATCCTTCGGATGGCCGGCGGACCCTGCCGGCAACGGGATCCACGGCGCGGTATAACAGCGGGTTCAGGCTGATCGAAACGATTGCGGCGGCGACGAGCGCGTTCGTGCCGCTCGGATCCATCACCTTCAGATCCCGCGCGACCGTTGCCAGCATGAACGAGAACTCGCCGATCTGCGCGAGGGCAACCGCGACGGCAAGCGCCACGCTCATGGGATGCCGCAGCAGCAGCACGATGAGCAGCGCAGCAGCGGGCTTGCCGATCAGGATCACGCCGAGCGCCAGCGCGACGAGCGTCGGCTCCTCCAGGATGCTGCGCGGGTTGACGAGCATGCCGACCGAGACGAAGAACAGCACGCCGAACGCGTCGCGGAGCGGCAGCGCTTCGCCCGCCGCGCGGACGCTGAACTCCGACCGCCCGACCACCAGCCCGGCGAGGAATGCGCCCAGCGCCATCGACACGCCGAACCAGCGCGCCGCGGCAACGGCGATGCCGAGCGCGATGACGAGAACGGTCAGGTTGAACAGCTCGCGCGACCGGCTCACCGCCGCCCGCTCGAGAAGCGCGGGGATAATCCGCCCGCCGAGGGTCATCGTCAGTGCAACGAACGCCACGATCTTCACGAGCGCGAGCCCGAGGTTCGTCGCAAGCTCCGCGGAGGATCCGATCTCCAGATCGCCCCCGCCAAACACGGCCGGCATCAGCACAAGGATGAGGACCGTGAAGAGATCTTCGACGACGAGCCAGCCGACGGCGATGTGCCCGACCGGCGTGTGGAGATCGTGATGATCGGACAGCACGCGAACGAGGACGACGGTGCTGGCGACCGACAGCGCGAGCCCGAACACGATCCCTGCCGTCCACTCCCAACCGACCACGCGGGCGGCCAGCGCGCCGAGAACGGTCGCCACCAGACTTTGCACGACCGCGCCCGGCACGGCGACGCGGCGGACGGCGAGCAGCTCCTTGAAATGAAACTGCATGCCGACGTCGAACATCAGGAGGACGACGCCGATTTCGGCGAGCTGCTCGGCGAGCGCGCGGTCGGCGGAGAATCCCGGCGTTTACGGGCCGACCACCACGCCCGCGAGGAGATACCCCACGATCGGAGACAGCCGAAGCCGCTCGGTGATGTGGCCGAGCACGAGGGCCGCAGCGAGACCGCCGGTTGCCGTCAGGATGAGGTCTGCACTATGCACTCTGCATTGCCGATTCAGGATTGCCGATTGTCAGATTGATTGACGATTGTGGATTGACGATCGCCAATTATTGCCGATTGTTGATTGTTGCCAACCGTCGTCGGCCAATGTAAGGTGCCCTCCACACCACATGCGAATCGCGTATCAAGGTGAGCCGGGAGCGTTCAGCGAAGCGGCAGCTGGGCTCATTCAGCCGCAGGCAGCAACAGTTCCCTGCAAGAGCTTCGAGGAAGTGTTCGACGCGGTCGCGCGTGGCAGCGTCTCGCACGGGATCGTGCCGATCGAGAACTCGATCGGCGGCAGCATCCATCGCAACTACGACCTGCTGCTCGAGCACGAGCTGCCGATCGTCGGCGAGGTCGAACTGAAGGTCGAGCACGCGCTGCTCGCGATGCCGGGCGTGACGCTCGAAGACGTTCGCCGCGTCTATTCGCATCCGCAGGCGCTCGCCCAGTGCGAACGGTTTCTCCAGAGCCTTCCGGGCGTCGAGGTCGTCGCCACCTACGACACGGCGGGCAGCGGCAAGATGATCCGCGACGGCGCAGTGAAGGATGCCGCGGCGATCGCGTCAGCGCGCGCGGGCGCCATCTTCGGGCTCGAGGTGCTGCGATCCGGCATCCAGGACTACGAATCGAACATCACGCGTTTCCTGTTGATCTGCAAGCGGCCCGTACCGCTCGGCACTCCGGACAAAACGTCGATCGTTGTGTCACTCGGCAATGAGCCCGGCTCGCTGTTCAAGGCGCTCAGCGTCTTCGCCCTGCGCAACATCGATCTCACGAAGCTCGAGTCGCGACCCATTCGCGGACGGCCGTGGGAGTACCTGTTCTACATCGACCTCGGAATCGCGCGGGAGGAGCTGCAGTGCGCCCGTGCGCTCGTTCACCTCGGCGAGTTCGCCCGCTCGCTGCGGACCCTCGGGACCTACGAGCGCTGGAAGGGCTCCGGCCAATGAGGATCCAATGAACTATCTTGCCGAAGCGGTCGGGACGATGTTGCTCATCACCCTGGGTGACGGTGTGGTCGCGAACGTGCTGCTGAACAAGTCGAAGGGCCAGGGCAGCGGGTGGATCGTGATCGCCACGGGATGGGGACTCGCCGTGGCGATCGCCGTGTATGCCGTAGGCCGCATCAGCGGGGCACATCTCAACCCGGCTGTCACGATCGCACTGGCGTCGATCGGCGCGTTCGAATGGGCCCATGTGCCCGGGTACGTCCTGGCACAGATGCTGGGCGCCTTCGCCGGAGCGGTCGTCGTCTGGCTCGCCTATCTGCCCCACTGGCGCCAGACCACGGACGCCGATGCCAAGCTGGCTGTCTTCTGCACGGGTCCCGCGATTCGCCAACCCACCGCGAATCTCGTGACTGAAGCGATCGGCACCGCCGTTCTGCTTTTTGGCGTGCTCGCCATCGCCGCCAACGCGAGCGCGATGACGAACCCCGCGCAGATCGATCTGTCGCTTGTCTTTCAGCACGGGCTTCAGCCGCTGCTCGTCGGCGCGCTGGTCCTCGCTATCGGTCTCTCACTCGGCGGTCCGACCGGATACGCCATCAATCCGGCGCGCGATCTTGGACCGCGTTTGGCGTACAGCGTGCTGCCGATTCCGCGCAAGAGAGACGCTGACTGGGACTACGCCTGGATTCCGGTGGCCGGTCCGCTGATTGGCGGCGTGCTCGGCGCGTGGTTCTATTCCGCAATCGGCTTCTGAGGTTCGCATGGCACGATACGTCGGCGCGATCGATCAGGGGACCACGAGCAGCCGCTTCATCGTCTTCGACGAGGCGGGCGGCATCGTGGGACAGCATCAGCTCGAGCACCGTCAGATTCTTCCACAGCCCGGCTGGGTCGAACACGATCCGATCGAGATCCTGAAGCGCACTGAAGAAGTCATCGCGGGCGGCATGCGGAACGCCCGCGTCCTCGCCGCCGACCTCGCGGCGATCGGCGTCACGAACCAGCGCGAGACCACGGTTGTCTGGAACCCGAAAACGGGTGAACCCTGGACGAACGCGATCGTCTGGCAGGACACCCGCACCGACCGCATCGTCGCCGGCCTCGAACGCGACGGCCACGGTGCGGCCATCCGCCGGAAGACCGGCCTGCCGCCGGCGACGTACTTTTCCGCGCCGAAGCTCCAGTGGATCCTCGAGAACGTGGACGGCGTCCGGCGCGCCGCCGAGCGCGGCGATGCGATCGTCGGGACGATCGATACGTGGGTCATCTGGAACCTCACCGGCGGGCCGGACGGCGGCGTCCACGTGACCGATGTAACCAACGCGAGCCGGACGATGCTTGCCAATCTCGAGACGCTGACGTGGGATGACGAGCTCCTGAAGCTGTTCGGTGTGTCGCGCGCGATGCTGCCGGAGGTTCGTCCGTCTTCCGACCGGCGGTCGTACGGCGCGACGCGCGCGAGCGGCCCGACCGGCGGCGAGGTGCCCATCTCGGCGGACCTCGGCGATCAACAGGCGGCGACGGTCGGTCAGGCCTGCTACGCCCCGGGCACCGCGAAGAACACCTACGGCACCGGTAATTTCATGCTGCTGAACACGGGCACGCGCCGGGTTCCGTCCACGTCGGGACTCCTGACGACGGCATGCTACCGGTTCGACGATCGGCCTGCGGTGTACGCGCTGGAAGGATCCGTCGCGGTGACCGGATCGGCGGTTCAGTGGCTGCGCGACCAGCTGGGCATCATTAGTACTGCCGCTGAGATCGAGACGCTGGCGAATTCCGTCAAGGACGCGGGAGGGATGTACTTCGTGCCGGCGTTCTCGGGGTTGTTCGCGCCGTACTGGCGCTCCGACGCACGCGGCGCGATCGTGGGTCTGTCGCGGTTCCACGAGAAGGGCCATCTCGCCCGCGCAACGCTCGAAGCGATCTGCTTCCAGACGCGCGCCGTGCTCGACGCGATGATCACCGACGCGGCCCTGGCGCTCGACGTACTCAAGGTCGACGGCGGCGCGACGGTTAATGACACGCTCCTGCAGCTTCAGGCCGACATCCTGGGCGTTCCCGTCGTTCGGCCAGTGATTACAGAAACGACGGCTCTCGGCGCGGCGTATGCCGCGGGGCTCGCTGCTGGCGTGTGGAAGGATCTGCCTGAATTGGAGCGTAAGTGGCGTCCAGATAAGCGTTGGGAGCCGCGATGGAGCGCGGATCAGCGCGAGTCCGCCTACGCGGGATGGAAGAAGGCGGTCGAACGGACGTTTGGATGGATTGAGCTCAATCCGTGACACACAACGCGCCGC
The DNA here is from genome assembly GCA_036258175.1 of Vicinamibacterales bacterium. Taxonomy (GTDB): domain Bacteria; phylum Acidobacteriota; class Vicinamibacteria; order Vicinamibacterales; family 2-12-FULL-66-21; genus DATAEE01. The sequence goes on along the minus strand of DATAEE010000391.1, from coordinate 64,177 downwards.
GCACTGAGATCGTCGAGGCCGAAGGACACCTCGTCGATTCTGACGTTCTATCCACAATCTTCGACAAGGTGATTTCGCGCGGCGGTGCCTTCGAAGTCCTGCGCTTCGACTTGGGCCGCACCAACGACGAGTTTTCCCGCCTGTCGCTGAAAGTCACGGCGCCTACCGATCAGGCCCTCGACGATCTGCTCGAAGAGCTCGTGTCCCTGGGCTGTCGTCGCGAGCGCCAGCGCGACGCACTCGTCCGGCCAGCCGATCGCGATGGTTGCGCGCCGGAGGACTTCTACTCGACGACAAACCAGCGCACCGAAGTGCGGGTCGCCGCACGGTGGATTCCCGTCGAGCGCCAACGAATGGATGCGGCGATCGTGATCGAGGACACGACGGCCTCCTGCCGGAAGCTTCGCGATATCCGCGCCGGCGATCGAATCGTCTGCGGCCTCGACGGGATCCGCGTCGTGCCGGAGTTCCGGGCCCGGGACCGCCTCGGCTTCGCGTTCATGAACAACGAGGTGTCGTCCGAGCGGCGCGTGGAAGCGACGGTCGGGCGCATCGCCGAGATGTTTCGCGAGACGAAGGCAGCCGGCGGCCGGATCGCGTTCGTCGCGGGCCCCGTCGTCGCGCACACGGGCGGCATCCCGCATTTCTGCGATCTGATTCGAAGAGGCTTCGTCGACGTGCTCCTTGCCGGCAATGCGCTCGCCGTTCATGACATCGAAGGCGCGCTCTTCGGCACGTCGCTTGGTGTGAACCTCGAGACCGGCGTAGCCGTCGAGGGTGGCCACCGCCATCACATGCGCGCGATCAACGCGATCAGACGGGCGGGCGGGATCGCCGCCGCAGTCGAGTCCGGCATTCTCCAGTCGGGGATCATGCACGAGTGCGTGCGACGCGGAGTGCCGTTCCTGCTCGCAGGCAGCATACGCGACGATGGGCCGCTGCCGGAGACGATGATGAATCTCATCGAGGCGCAGGATCGCTATGCCGCCGCACTCGCGGACGTCAGCATGGTCGTCGTGCTCTCGAGCATGCTCCACGGCATCGGCGTCGGCAACATGGTGCCGGCGTGGGTGCGTATGGTGTGCGTGGACATCAATCCCGCGGTCATCACGAAGCTCGCCGACCGCGGATCCTCACAGACGCTCGGCGTGGTCACCGACGCGGGGCTCTTTCTGCACCACCTGGCCGCGCGGCTGGCAGACGGCTAGCGGAGCGGTTTGGAAATTACGGCGCGGGCGCGGGGACGGCAGTCGGCCCGAACGTCAGCCTCCGCCGGAACTCCCGCTGCAATAGCCAGATATTCAAAGTCATCTGCACGATCACCGCGGCGACGCCGACATACCAAATCTGCCGCAGTTCGAACCCCGCCGTCCGTGACAGAAGAAACGCGGGCACCGCAAACAGCAGCAGCCTCGCGGCCGAGATGATCACCGGCGGCACGCTGTTGCCGATCCCCTGGAAGATGCTCGAGCTCGTGAACACGATCGCGCTGGGCACGAAGTTCCAGGAGGTGATGCGCAGGTACTCGCCGCCGACCAGGATGACGGCCGGATCGGAGGAGAAGGGTCGAATCAGCGCGGCCGGCGAGATGTGGCACAACACGGTCAGCACCATCATCACCGCCGACGCCATCACGGCGGCCCACCGGAAGGTCTCCCGCACGCGATCGGCGAGCCGGGCGCCGAAGTTCTGCCCCACGACCGGCGACGCGGCGAACGCGATCGCCACGACTGGGAGGAACAGCGACTGCATGACGCGGCTGCCTATGCCGAATCCTGCCTGCGCCGCTGCGCCGAAGCCTTGAATCAACCGGTACACCAGGATCATGTGAAGCGAAATGAGCAGGAATTCACCGCCGGCCGGCGCGCCAACCGCCATCATCCTCTTCCAGATTCTCAGGTCGGGGGCCCAGGCGGCGCGATCGAACGTGATGAAGCCATCGGCTCGCAGGAAATATCCGACGAGCAGCACGAAGCCGAGCACGACGGCGACGAACGTCGACAGCGCCGCGCCCGTCACTCCCATCGCGAGGCCGGTTCCCCAGCCGAAAATGAGCACCGGCGCCAGCACGATGTTCAGCAGGACGGTGATGATCTGGATGATGACGGTGGGCTTGACGATCCCCGTGCCGCGAAGCGCCGAGCCCATGGAAACGACAGCAAACTGCAGTGCGAGCGCGGGCAGGAACCACGCCAGGTACTCTTCACCGAGGCGTACCGTCTCGGCATCCGCCGCGAGCGCGCGGCAGTACGCCCCGCGCAGCGCGAAGGCGACGGCGAGGAAGCAGCCGCTGCTGAGGATCGACAGGACGAGCGACTGGTTGAAGACCCGGCGCGCGCGCGCCTGGTCCTTCGCGCCAACCGCGTGCGCAACCAGGGTGGTCGTGCCAACGCCCAGCGCCTGGGTCAGCGCGAGGACGATGAACGACACGGTGCCGGCGAGGCCGACGGCGGCAATCGCCTCCTTGCCCAGGCGTCCCACCCAGTACATGTCGACGAGGAGGTACAACGTCTGAAGGAGCATGCTCGCCGCGAGAAACGCGGCGATCTGCATCAGGTTGCGCGCGACCGAACCCTGGGTTAGGTCCTTCATTGCGGCATCCGTCCTTCATGATACCGGCTTGCCGCGCCGAAGCCTTGGCGTAGGCGGGCGAACAGTTCGAACCTGCGCGTGAATCCGGCCGTATGGAGTCGTATGACCATTCTCCAGGACGTCCGGTACGGCCTCCGCATTTTGCGCCGAAGTCCCGGAACCGCGGCGGCCGCCGCGCTGTCGCTCGCGCTCGGCATCGGCGCGAACAGCGCGATCTACAGCTGGGTCCGCGGGGTCCTCATCGAGCCGCTTTCCGGCGTGAGCCAACAGCAAGACATCGTCGTCGTGGCAAACCGCAGCCGAAGCGGCGCCTGGCGCACGCTCTCGTATCCGGACTACGTGGACCTGCGGGATGCGTGCAAGACCCTGGACGGCCTGGTCGTGGACAGCATCGTGACCGTGAGCCTGGGCGCCACGGCAGAGTCGCGACATGCCGAGCGCGTGTACGGATCGCTGGTGAGTGGGAACTATTTCGACGTCCTGCGGACCGGTATGTCGCTCGGACGCGGCTTTACCCGCGCGGAGGATGAGGCACCCGGGCGCGCGCCGGTCGTCGTCCTGAGCCACGGGCTGTGGCAGCGCCGCTTCGCTGGCGATGCGGCGATCGTCGGCCACACGATGCCGATCAACGGTAAGCCGTACACCGTCGTGGGGGTTGCGCCGCCGGACTTCTATGGCGTCTGGAGCGGTCTCGCACTGGATCTGTGGATTCCCGTGATGATGCAGGCCGATGTCATGCAGGGCGATCTGATTCGGGCTCGCGGAAGCCGCTGGCTCCAGACGCTCGGCCGACTGGCTCCCGGCGTCACCGTGGAGCAGGCGGAAGCCGAAGTGAAGGCGGCGGTGGAACGGCTCGCGCAAGCCTGGCCAAGCACAAACGAAGGCTGGACCGGCGCAGTAGTGCCGATGTGGCGATCGCCCTTCGGCGCGCAGCTCTTTCTGACGCCGGTGCTCCTGACGCTGAGCGGCGTCGTGTCGCTCGTGCTGCTGCTCGCGTGCGCGAACGTTGCCAACCTGCTCCTGGCACGAGCCCTCGGCCGCCGGCGCGAGATGGCGATCCGGCTCGCGGTCGGCGGGTCCCGAGGACGTCTCGTCCGTCAGATGCTCGTGGAAAGCCTGATGCTTGCCGGCCTTGGTGGCGCGGGAGGCATCCTCGTCGCGATGGCTGCCAGTCCGCTGCTCTCGAGGTTCAATCCGCCGACGGATCTGATGCTTCGACCTGCGATCAGCGTGGACGGGGGGGTCGTAGCGTTCACGGCGCTCCTGAGCGTGGTGACCGGCATCGTGTTTGGCCTCGCGCCGGCGTTTCAATCGGCGCGAGCCGACGTGATCGTTGCGCTCCGCGACGAGTCAGCCGCCGGCAGCCGGCATCGTTCCCGCCTCCGCGACGCGCTCGTCGTCACGCAGGTCGCGCTTTCGGCGATGCTCCTGGTCGGAGCCGGGCTGTTCCTTCGAAGCCTGGTCGCCGCCGAACGGCTGGACCCTGGCTTCAACCCCCGTGACCTCATGCTGGCCGGCTACAACCTGTTTCCCAACGGCTACACCCCGGAGACCGGCGCGGTGTTTCATGAGCGGCTCGTACGCCAGCTGCAGTCCGAACCGGGCGTCCAGGCGGCGGGTGTCGCGGTCCGGTTGCCGCTTGGCTTCGAGGGCATCAGCTCGATGACGGTCTCGATCGACGGCTACTCGCGCCGGGAGGACGAGGATCTCAACATCCAATACAACATTGTGTCGCCCGGCTATCTGGCGGCGATGCAGATCCCCGTCATCGCGGGTCGCGACTTCACGTTCGACGATCGCATCGACACGACGCACGTGATGATCGTGAACCGCACGATGGCCGAGCGTTATTGGTCAGGAGATCCCCTCGGCCGCATCGTGCGGATCGGTGATACGCCGTACCAGGTCGTAGGCGTCGTGCCAACCGGCAAGTACCAGACGCTCGCCGAGGATCCGCGGCCGTTCTTCTACGTGTCCATCCGGCAGAGGTATCGCCCCAACGCCATCATTCACGTCCGAAGCTCCGAGAGCGCAGGAGCGGCGCTCCAGCGAATCCGATCGGTCGTGTCGGCGCTCGACCCGAATCTGCCGATCTTCGCGACAAAAACCGGCGAGCAGCAGATGGCCTTCGGGACGTTCGCGAACCGGATTGCGGCGTCGTTTCTCGGCCTGTTCGGCGCGCTCGCGCTGCTGCTGGCGGGCGTAGGGCTTTACGGCGTCATGGCGTTCGCGGTCGCTCAGCGGACGCGTGAGATCGGCGTCCGCATGGCACTTGGCGCCAGACCGGCGGACATTCTGCGATCGGTGACGAGCCAAGGTGTGCGCGTCGCGCTTCTAGGGCTGGCCATCGGCAGCGCCGGTGCGCTGGCCGTGCTGCCGTTCGCTTCACGATTGCTCGTTGGCGTCGGCCCACGGGACGCGGCGACATATGTCGGCGTCGCGGCCATGCTCACGCTGGTCGCGATGCTCGCCAGCGGTATCCCGGGACTGCGCGCGGCGCGGTTGAATCCGGTGGACGCCCTGCGAAGGTCCTAGTGCCCGCTCGGCGCAGCACCGGAGGCGCCAAAGGCGTACAGGGCGCTCTTCGTTCTGATCAGCAACTCGCCGTCTGCCGGCACCGGCGTCGCGAACACTTCGTCCTCGAGCGCGTTCACTGCCAGGATCTCCCACTGAGCCTGGGCGGACACGACCGAAACGGTGCCGTCCTGGCTGACCAGCCAGACCTTGCCATCGGCGCCAATCGGTGAGGCGAAGTACTTGTCGATGGCGCCCTTGAGACGGCCCTGCTTGAGGACGTCACCGGTCTGCGGGTCGAACGAGATCAGAATCCCGCTGTCGTTCACCATGAACAGGACGTCGCGATACAGCAGCGTCGATGGGACCTGCGGAACCGGCCGCTTGTACTTCCAGCGGACCGCCTGATCGGTCATGTCCCCCTGTCCGCCGAGGCGAATGGCGAGCAGTCCGTTCTCCGACGCCAGCATCGCGCGGAAGATCGCCCACTCCACGGCGTTCAGCTGTCCGTCGCGATTCCCGTCGAACGCGGCGTAGCCGTACTTCGGACTCAACATTCGGTCCATCGGCTCGTCGCCGATCACTTCGCCGCTTGCGATGAGGCCGTCTCCGTTCTTGTCGTACCGCTTGAGGCCTTCCTCGAACGTGACGGTCGGAATCTGCTCGCCCGCCTGGTTCTGCCGGAAGCCCCAGCCGTTGACGTAGAGCGTCGTGGCGTCGAGGCTCGCCACCGATTTCATCTCGCACGCGAGGCCGCGCACCCACCAGATTTTCGAGCCGTCCTTCACCGAATAGGCGGTCAGCTGGAACGATTCGGGCACCAGTATCTGCGCGCCGCCGCCTGCAGGCCGGTAGACCGTCGGCGTCGAGTAGCCGGAGATGACGTGCGGGCGAGACACCTTCCACCGTTCCCTGCCAGTCGCAGAATCGATCGCCAGCAGGTTCGAATCGGTGTCCTGATCAACCGGCAACAGCAGCACGTCCTCCACGAGAATCGGCGACGCGCCGAAGCCATAGAACATGTTGAACGGGCCAAGCGGCAGGCGCCACCGCTCCCGGCCGTCGGGGCCGAAACTGATCAACCCGAAGTCCTGGAAGAACGCATACACATTCGTTCCGTCGGTGACCGGACTCGGCGAGGCGGGCCCGTTGACGTTCTCCTGCCTCCCCTTCTGCCGGCGAGGAACCTCGCGTCGCCACAGCTCGCGGCCGGTGGATCGATCGAGGGCGATGACGAACAGCTGGAACTCAGTCTTGTCCGGCGTATGCGCGGTCAGGAAGATTCGGGAGTTCGTGACGACCGGTGAGGAGTGACCCGGTGGCAGCGCCGTCTTCCACCGCACATTCGTCGTCGGACCGAAGGTGGTCGGAAGATTCTTCGCATCCGACACGCCGGTGCCGTTCGGACCGCGGAAGCGGGTCCAGTTCTCCGACGCGTGAGCGGCAACGCCAAGCGTGACGGACAACGTGATGAAAATCGTTAAGCGCATGGAGCCGTCAGTATAACCGCGCCCTCACGATCGCACGTGCACGAGATTCGCGCCCGGCCGCCCGGCGATCCGCCACAAGTTGATGATCATGTCGACGGCGAAGACCGCGGCGGCCACTGCGATCCCAAACGCGACGACTTTGTTGAGAATCGCCGCCTTGTCGGCGTGCGCAGTCGGATCTCCGGTAGCTTCGACGATGATCAGGACGAGATCCTTCGTGCGCAGGATCAGATAGGCCATCACGATGACGATCACGTCGGTCACGATGCGAGTGATTTCGCGGAAACGGATCCAGTGAGGCTTCACCAGGTTGACGCCGGTCTGGACGATGCCGATCAGGATGAGAAACATGACCGGCAGATAGAACTGCCGCCAGATCGGAGCCAGTTGGACCCTGACGCCCTCGCCGCCGACGGCAATTCGGTCGAACGGCGGCACGGCGAGCCAGTAGAGAAGGAAGAGCGCCCCGAAAATGAGCCCGAAGATCGACTCGGACAGCGGGACGCGCTCGGCGTCGACGCTCGACACCGCCGGCAGCGCGGCCGGGTCCCACGTCTCGAGAAAACGAATCTTGACCTGCCAGCGCTCCAGCGCGGCGAAACCGATCGTGACGACGCCGATGCCGAAGATGACGGCCCGGATCACGTTTTCGACGAGATGGCCGGCGATCCCCGCCGGATTCCTGGACATGAAGCCGGAGACGATCGCGGCCGCGACGTTTCCCAGCACCAGAATCGCCGTCAGCACCTTCAGCGCGAACAAGTAGTACGGATAGAGCGCAGGGCCGATCAGATACTGCTGCGGAAGGTAGCGGCCGGCGGCCAGGAGCGGATGGCCGTACTTTTTGAGGACCTCGACTTCCTCGGCGCGGTTCAGCCGCCGCCCGAGCACCGCCTCCTGCTCCTCGACATCAGACAGGATGTTGTCCGACAGCTCCGCGACGATGTCGCGCTGTTGCGCCTTGGGGAGATACGTCTTGAGCGCGTGCAGATATCGATCGAGCAGTTCCATGGCGTCGTTCCTTAAAGAATCCGTTCCAGCGCGGTGTTGATGCTCTTCCACTCCGCCAGCAGCTGCTTGAGGATCAGCTTTCCGTCGGCCGACAGACGATAGAAGCGCTTGTTGCGCTTCTCTTCCTCGCGCCACTCGCTCACGAGGAGCCCCTGGCTTTCGAGCCGGCGCAGGAGCGGATACAGCGTGCCCTCGTCCATCACTATCCCCTTCTCGGCGAGCGCCTTTCGAAGGGTGTACCCATAGTGCTCGACTCGGAGCTGAGCCAGCACGGCGACGATGAGGCAGCCGCGGCGGAGCTCGAGACGGAGCGATTCGAACAGGTCCTCGTTGACGGCGGGTGCTGTGTTACTCACAGTGTGTGACACACACTGTATATCGCACAGTATAGACTGTCAAGAGCCGCGCCGACTTGTCCCGCCGAAGCGCGACGCGGGCAGGCGGAAGCGACTGGCTTGCCTGTGTGCGAAGGCGGGGCGTAAGCTACGGGTCCTGGGGTCGCCGGAGGGTTGCCATGTCGGATGAGCTCCTCGCTATCGTCCGGTCCGTTTCCCGTCTCGCGGCGCTCCAACGCCTCAGCATCCTGGACACGCCTCCGGAAGCGGCCCTCGATCGCCTGACGCGCATCGCGTGCCGCATGCTCCACGCGCCGATCGGGCTGGTGTCCCTCGTGGATCGCGACCGGCAGTTCTTCAAGTCCTGCGTGGGCCTTCCCCAGCCGATCGCCTCAGAGCGGCAGACGCCGCTCTCTCACTCCTTCTGCAAGCACGTCGTCGGCAGCGCCAAGCCGCTCATCGTCGACGATGCGCGGGTGAACCCGCTCGTGCAGATGAACCCGGCGATTCAGTTGATGGGCATCGCGGCGTACGCCGGCATTCCTCTGACGACGAGCGACGGCCATGTGATCGGCAGCTTCTGCGTGATTGACAGCCGGCCGCGCACGTGGAGTTACGAGGACGTGGAAACCCTGCAGGAGCTCGCGACGTGCGTCATGCACGAAGTGGAAGGGCGGAAGCTGTTGCAGGAGTCGGAGGCGCGATGCCGGCAGCTCGAAACGCGGCTGCGGCAGGTCGAAAGTGAGGGGAAAACGTCGGAACCGCAGGAACCGAGAACCCCAGGAACCTTAAGAACCCCAGGAACCCACTAACACGACTTGCACTTATTGTTGTTCTTCGCGCCCAGCTTCACCAGCAGCTCGAGCGTCTCGGGGAACGGCTGTGTGCGCTGCACCGGACCGTTGGCCATGTCCGCCGTCGTCTCGCCGGCGCGGTTGACCGCCTTCACGTCGGCGCCTTTCGAGATTAGATAGAGAATCATCTCGTTGTCGCCACGCGCCGCCGCGTGATGGAGTGCGGTGTTCCCCTCGTGGTCTCTCGCGTTCACGTCGACGCCGATCTCTTCGACGAGGTAGCGGACTGCCGGCATCCAGCCGCTCGGCGCGTTGCGATGGGAATTCGCGGCGAACCCCTCGCCGTATCCGACGCCCGTCGCAGCCTGGAGCGGCGTCACGCCCGGTCCTCCGACTGGCACTGGCGGCAGGCCCGACACGTCCTCGACCACTTCTCGGCCGCCATCGCCCGTCCGCGGGCGCCCTGCCGGCTTGACGGTCGCCAGGTTCGGATCCGCGCCGTGCGCGACCAGTAGCTTCATCGCCTCGACGTCGCTCGCGTACGCCGCGCGCCAGAACGGCGTAGCACCGATTTCGTCAACGCCGGACAAATCGAAGTTGTACCCGGAGTACCAGACCTTTTTCTTCAGCCGCGCGTTGACGTCGACGTTCCTGTCGAGAAGCGCTTTCATCACGTCGATGTAGGACGCCTTCTGCTGTGTATAGGCGCGCGGCTGAGGATACAGCGCTTTCGGCGCCCACTGGACGTTGAGCGCGGCGTAGAGCGGCGTGACGCCGTTGTCGCTCGCCAGCCGCGGATCAGCGCCGCGATCGAGCAGAGACATCGCGAGGTCGAAGCGACCGTTGATGATGGCCGCGAGGAGCGGCGTCGTGCCGTCGCCACTGGGTTGATTCAGCTCGGCGCCGGACTCGAGCAACAGCTTGACGGCGTCGGCGTGCCCCTGCCGGATCGCAAAGTGAAGGGCGGTCAGTCCGCCCTGTGTGCTGACCAGCTCGGCGAACCGGAACTGGCGGCTCAGCCCGGCGACTTGCGTCGCCGGATCGGGCCGTGCCTCACCCTCGGCCCGCTGCGGCGATGGGCGCGCCTCTGTGTTCTCGCCGCGCGCCGAGCTCGTCGTGGGACGGGCCAGCGCGGCCGAGTAGCCGCCGACGACGGCGGGCTCGGCGCCGGGTGTGCGCTGCGCCGGTGGCCGCTGCCCCTGCTGCTGCGCGCGAAGGAACGCTTCTTCTTCGGCGTTGGTGAGCGTCTTGACGTCCACCACTTTCGTCGCGGCTTTGACGTCGGCGCCCTTCTCCACAAGCGCCTTCAGGGCCTCGATCTGTCCCAGTGCCGCGGCGAACATCAGGGCGGTCTCGCCGCGCGCGGATTCTTTCGCGTCAACCTGGGCGCCGTGCGCCAGCAGCAGCTTGACCGCCTCGACGCGGCCTGAGGCAGCGGCGAACATCAGCGGCGTCGTTCCGTTCGCCGTCGGCACTTTCGGATCGGCGCCCGCTTTCAGCAACACCTCGAGTACCGCGCTGTCGCCGATCTGGCTGGCCATGATGAGCGGCGTGAAACCGCCGAGCCGCGTCGTCGCCTTCAGGTTCGCGCCGGCGTACACCAGCGTCCGCGCGAGCTCGGCGTCGCCGTGACGCGCCGCCCAGTGCAGGGCCGTCATGCCGTCACCCTGCGCGGCGTTGACGTCGGCGCCCTGTTTGATCAGCGATCGCACAGTCTCGCGGCCGCCCTGCATCGCGGCATCCGCGACGCTGGACTCGGAGGCCACGAGCACCACAGAAAGACACAAGACGCCGGTGGCGCTAACGATCAGGCCGCCACGTACGTTTCGCATGCGCTACACCATCGTCGTGTTCGGAACCCCCGTCAGGTCGAACGTCCCCGTGCTGTCGCCGAAGCTCTGCACGTCGTCGAGACCGAGCCCGTGCAGCAGCGTCAACATCACGTTCGCCATCGGCGTACCGTCCGCGGCCTTGAGGTGCAGGTTCCCCTTCAACTGGCCGTTCGCCCGGCCCGCGAGGAAGAGCGGACAGCGTTTGTGGTTGTGGACGTTCGAATTCCCCATCGGCGACCCGTAGACGACGAGCGTCTTGGCGAGCAGATTGCTGTCGCCTTCCTGCAGGTTCTTGAGCTTCTCCAGGAAGTACGGGACGAGCGCGACGTGGTACTTGTTGATTGCGGCGAATTGGGTGATGCGATCTTCGCGCTCGCCGTGGTGCGACGCCGGATGGAACGGCACTTTGGCGCCCTCGATCGGATAGACGCGCGCCGATCCATCGCGTCCCATCTTGAACGAAAACACGCGTGTGATGTCGGCGGCGAACGCGAGCGCCTGGAGGTCGAACATCAGCTTCACGTGTTCTTCGAACGAATCCGGCACGCCGATCGGTGCGCCGGGCAGTTCGCGCGGCTCGCCGCTCGCGTTGTGCGCTTCGATGCGCTGGATGCGGCGCTCGATCTCACGGATGTCCTCGAGATACTGCGTCAGCCGCGCGCGGTCGCCCGGGCCGAGGTCGGTGCGGAGGCGCGACACCTCGCCGGCAATCCAATCCAGGATGCTCCGGTTGGTTTTGCGGTGCGCGGCGCGCTGCTCCGGCGTAGCGCCCATGCCGAACAACTGGTCGAACGCGGCGCGCGGATCGCGGACCATCGGCAGCGGATCTTCAGGCCCCGCCCAACTGATCGTGTCGGTGTAGACGCAAGCGTAGCCGTATGCGCAGCCGCCTGACTGGTCGACGTTCTCGACGCACAACTGCAGGGATGGGATGGGCGTGTCCTGGCCGTACCGCTTCGCGTACATCTGGTCCATCGAGATCCCGACGTACACGTCCGAGCCTTCCGTCTGCTTCGGGTGCGCCTGCGTCAGGAACACCGCGCTCGATCGGAAATGATCGCCGCCGATTTCGTTCGGTAGAAACGCTTCGGCGTTGCGCACGTCGGTGTTGCTGATGATTGTGAGGTAGTCGCGATACGGCTCCAGGGGGCTGAGGCTGCTGGGCGAGAGATCGAAGCTGCGTCCCACATCCGCCGGAGACCACATGTTCTTCGTCAGGCCGAACGCCGTCGCGCCTGCCGAGCCATGCACCATCTCGATGCACGAGAGGCGCGTGCTGCCGGCCGCTGCGGTCTTCGCGAGGGCGGTGCGCGCCGGAACCATCGCGTCGAGGAACGGCAGCGCGACGGTCACTCCCATCCCGCGAAGGACGGTTCGACGGGACACGTGCTTTTTGGTGATGTACATCGTTGCCTCGAGCAGCCCTAAAGGGCTGCGCTACTCCATCCTTTATTGCTCTGTGGCCGACTCCATCCTGCTCATCTGGAAGGCCGGGCTCTTCACAATCCCCATCACAAACGACGAAAACCTGTGGTTGGCCGTGCCCGCCTCGCGCACCGTGGCGCGGACCGTCGGCATGTCGAACGGCTCGATGCGGCGTCCGAGCGCATACGCCATCAGATTCTCGGTGAACGTCCGCAGGAACGTTTCCTGGCGCTTGAGGAGCGCCTGACGCAGATCTGCAGGACCGTTCAACGTCGATCCGTCGTAGAGCGTTCCGGACGCATCCACGATCACGCCGTTGTCCCTGATCCGCCACGCTCCGGTGACATCGAAGTTCTCCAGCGCCAGACCGAGCGGATCGATGACGCGGTGACAGGAATTGCAGGTCGGGTTCTTGCGGTGCTCTTCCATCCGCTCGCGCACCGACAAGAGCCGGCCTCCCTTCGCCGAGCCCGTCGCCTCGAGATCCGGCACGTCGTCCGGCGGCGGCGGTGGCGGCGTTCCCAGGAGCACTTCCATCACCCACTTGCCTCGCAGCACGGGCGATGTCCGGTCGGCGACCGAGGTCATCGTCAGGATGCTGCCCTGGCCGAGCAGGCCACGACGGTTTTCATCCGGGAGGCGCACGCGCTGGAAGCGCGTGCCACTGATGTTCGGGATGCCGTAGTGGCGGGCGAGACGAGCGTCGACGAAGGTGTAGTCCGCAGTCAGCAGGTCAAGGACGCTGCGATCGTCGCGGACGATGCTCTCGACGAAGAGCTCGGTTTCGCGTTGCATGGCCTCGCCGAGCGTATGGTCGTACTGCGGATACTGCAGCGGGTCGGGATGAATTTTCTCGAGATCCTGCAGCCGGAGCCACTGCGCCGCGAACCGCGTCGCGAGCGCCGCAGCGCGCGGGTCGGCGAGCATCCGTCTCACTTGCTTTTCGAAAACTGCTGGGATCCTCAACGTCTGCTGCTCGGCAGCGGTCAGCAGCTCGGCGTCGGGCGGCGACGCCCAGAGGAAGTACGACAGCCGCGACGCGAGATCCAGATCGCTCAGCCGGTAGTTCTGCCCGGGCTTCGCGGCCGGCCGGACTTCCTCGAGCCGGAAAATGAAATGCGGGCTGGCGAGGATCGCCTGCAGCGCGGTGCGGATGCCGGTCTCGAAGTCGGCTTCCTCGCGCCCGGCCTTGTAGAACTTCATCAGCCCCGCGACGTCCTCCGGCGTGAGGGGACGCCGGTAGGCGCGCCGTGCGAGGTCCGACACGATCTTCGTCGCGCACGGCGTCTGTTCCTGCGGCTCGAGCGGCCGGCACGTGAAGACCTTGCGCCGGCTCGGCGTCTCGGAGACGCCGGTGACTTTGAGCGGGCCCACGATCGCGAGGTCACGGAGGTGGGGCAGCGTCGTGACGCCGAGCGCGCTGCCGATCTGCGTGTCGGCCAGCGTGTGCTCGACTGGCCGCAGGATGTCGTCGACCGGCCCTTCGTACCGCTGGATAAACGCCGCGGAGACACGGTGTGGACCTGCCTTGACGCTGATGGGCGGCGTCTGCAGGTTCATGCCGTTCGGATCCGCCTCGCTCATGCGCGGGTTGATGTCCAGCAGCGCCTTCCGCTCCCCGTTGATGGACACTTCGAGCTGCTCGTTGCGCGCGGTGCTGCCGTACAGCTGACCCGTCGGGATCGAGTGCAGCATCATCCGGAACGTGTACTCGCCGTCCGCTGGAAAGTTATGAATCACCGAGATGCCGCCGCGCGTGCCGAACGGCGCGCCCTCGACGTGCGCGAGCTGTGAGCCGGTGCGCGGAAGCTTGAAGGTCGTCGAGGTCGGGCTCGCGTCCGGATCGCCGAGCGCGTCACGGCTGATTCTCCCCGCCGCGCGGAGATACCCTTCCAGCAGCGTCGGCGAGAACGACTGCACGTCGGCAATGTTGTCGAAGTTGTGGCTGAGGGTATCCGGCGGCAGAAACGCCGAGACGTCGACGTCGAGCGAGAGGAGATCGCGAATCGACCTGGCGTACTCGGCGCGGTTCAGGCGCTGGAAGGTGCGGCGTCCCGGGTTCGGACGCGCAGCCGCAGCCTTGTCGACATGCGCTTCGAGCGCGGCCGCGAGCGCGTCGACCGTCGCTGCATCCGGCCGGTCCTGGCCCGGAGGCGGCATCATCCCGGCGCGCAACTTTCGAATCACTTTTTCGGCGATCTCCGCCTGCTGATCGGCCCGCGCCGGATCGAACGCCTGAAGACTCAGGCCGCCCTTCTCCTTGTCATCGTCATGACAAGTGAGGCAGTACTCCTCGATCAACGTGCGTTGGGATTGCGGGCTGAGAACTGCGGTGTGCGATACGGCGAGCCGCGGAGGTACTCGTTCCGCCCGCGTGGGCGGTGCCCCTAAGCACAAACCGACGACAACGGCGCTGAAGATCGCCGCGCTGGTCTTCCTCATTGTCGGCCCCAGGCAGGGCGCGTACACTCTCGCAGCAGTATACGGCCGCCGATGGGACAAACGGTAGGTGTTTCGGCCCGAAAACGAGGTGCTCGATGAGGTTCCAAGCGGGAGCAATCCTGTTGATCGCCGGCGCTTTAGCCGGACTGGCCACTCCGAGGCCGCTCGAAGGACGGCGCGCGCCGCGACACAACCGGATCATCGATCTCCTCTCGCAGAACAAGGTCCTGCTTGGCTGGTTTGCGCCGGCCCGGACCGCCGAGGCGGCGAAGAAGGCGGCGGCCGACGCAGAGATGGACTTCATCTTCTTCAACATGGAGCAGGTCCAGAGCTACAACCCCGCCGAGTTGAAGAGCTTCATGCTGGCGCTGCAGGGAGGCGCTCCGAAAAATCCCAACAGTCATCCGCTGATGGCCAGGCTTCCGGTCTTTCACGACGACCCGGCCACCGCACGCCAGCGCACGGGCGAGATTCTCAACCTCGGCGCGCACGCGATCGTGTTCCCGGGGATGGAAAGCCGCGAGGAAGCAGAACAGGCGATCGCCGCGATGCGATTCGCGCCGTCCGGCACGCGTCCGGATGACGCCGGCGGCGCTCCAGCGTACTGGGGAATGACGGCGCAGGAGTACAAGAAAAAGGCCGACGTCTATCCGCTGAATCCGGATGGCGAGCTCGCCTCGTTCTTCATCATCGAAAGCGAGAAAGGGATCGCGAACAGCCGCGAGATCACACGCGTCCGGCCGACGATCGCGACGCCGGGCCCCGGCACGCTGCGGCGCGTCTACCAGGGAGACATGGAAAAGGTCGAGAACGCAATCCAGATGCAGCTCTCATCCTGCAAGGAGTTCAGCGTTCCGTGCGGCATCACCGCTAACGCGAAGGATATCGAGAAGCGCCTTCGCGAAGGCTTCCGCGTCATCATTATTTACGACCGCGACTATCCCGAGACGATCAAGGTCGGGCGGCAAGCGGCCGGGCGGACGTCTTAGCGTCTGCCCGCCGCCTGCTCCGTCGACGTCGGCCTCTTCGCGAGCCCCACCGCGTCGAGCATGAACGCGTAGCGGAACGCGGTCTCGCGCAGCCGGTCGTACCGACCCGAGCTCCCGCGGTGCCCGCCTGCAAGATTGATCTTGAAGTACAGCGGATTGCTGTCGGTTTTCATCGCGCGCAGCTTCGCAACCCACTTCGCCGGCTCGAAGAACATGACCTGCGAGTCATTGAGCGACGTCGTCACGAGCAGCCACGGATAGGCCTTCTTCTCGACGTTGTCGTACGGCGAGTAACTCCTCAGGTACTTGTACTGCTCGGGATTCTGCGGATTCCCCCACTGCTCCCATTCCTGCGCCGTCAGCGGCAGCGACTTGTCGAGCATCGTGTTGATGACGTCGACGAACGGGACGTCGGCGACGATCGCCTTGAACAGGTCGGGTCGCATGTTCGCGACGGCGCCCATCAGAAGACCGCCGGCGCTGCCGCCGTTCGCCACGAGCCCGTCCGGCTTCGTGTAGTTGTTCTTTACCAGGTACTCGGCGACGTCGATGAAGTCGTTGAACGTATTCTTTTTCTTCATCATCTTCCCGTCGTCGTACCACTTGCGGCCCATTTCCTGGCCGCCGCGAATGTGGGCGATGGCGTAGGTCATCCCGCGATCGACGAGGCTGAAGACGTTTGAGTTGAACGTCGGCTCGGTCGTGGCTCCGTAGGATCCGTACGCGTACAGCAACAGCGGGGCGGGACCTTCTACGTTCTTCTTCTTGAGAATCGAGACCGGCACCTGCACGCCGTCGCGCGCCGGCGCCATCCGGCGCTGGACTTCGTACTGCGCCGCGTCGAATCCGCTGGGAATCTCCTGCTTTTTCTTCAGCTCGCGCTGACGGGTCGTCATGTTGTAGTCGAACACGGACGACGGGGTGACAAAGGAGGAATAGCTGAAGCGGAACACGTCGGTGTCGAACTCGGCATTCGTGCTGCCGAACACGCCATACGCCGATTCGGGGAATGTGGCATCGTGGGATTCGTTCGATGCGAGATCGACGACGCGCAGCCGCCGAAGCCCGTCGCGACGCTCCGTCACCACTGCGTGCTTCTGAAACACGTCCAGGTTCTCGATGAACACTTCCTGCCGGTGCGCGGCCCAATCCTTCCAGCTCGCGGGCGCTCCCTCAGTATCCGGCGTGCGGACAATACGGAAGTTCTGCGCACCGTCATTCGTGAGGATGTAAAAGTACCCGCCACCGTGCTCGATGCTGTACTCCACGTTGGCCCGGCGCGGTGCGATCACACGCGGCGCGTCCGTCGGGCTGGCCGCCGGAATCACCCGCCACTCGGAGGACGTGAACCCATCGTTCGGAATGAAGATGAACTTGTCGCTGCGCGACCGGAACACGTAGACGTTGTTGAGGACGTTGTCTTCCTGGAAAATCTTGACGTCCTGCCCTTTCGGCCCTCCGATGACGTGGCGCCACACGGCGTTCCCGCGTTTCGCTTCGTCGGCTGTCATATAGAAGAACGTCTTGTTGTCGTCCGCCCAGGCGGTGCCGTTCCAGGCCTTGGGGATCGAGTCAACGATTGCACCGGTCGTCAGATCCTTCACGTAGAGCGTGTACTCGCGGAAGGCCGTCAGGTCCTCGAGATAAATCAGCTTCGTGCCGTCGGGACTGACATCGAACCCGCCGAGACCGTGGAATTTCTTTCCTTCCGCGAGGGCGTTCTGATCGAGGATCACCTGCTCCGGCGCGTCGAGCGTGCCCTTCTTGCGGCAGAAAATGGGATACCCCTTCCCCTGCTCGGTGCGCGTGTAGTACCAGTACCCGTCTTTGAAATACGGCACCGCGCTGTCGGATTCCTTGATGCGGCCGAGCAGCTCTTTGTAGAGCGTTTCCTGCAACGCCTCGGTGTGCTTCATGCGCGCCGCGGTGTAGGCGTTTTCCGCCTCGAGGTGCTTGATGACCTCGGGATTGCCCTTGTCGCGGAGCCAGTTGTAATTGTCGACGAGCGTATCGCCGTGAAGCGTCGTCGTCTTCGGCTCAATCTTCGCGACAGGCGGCTTGACGGCCTCCTGGCCGGCCAGGCTGGCCGGGCCGGAAGCCAGCAGCGCGAGCGCAACGAGACCACTCGAACCGGCGAATTGACGGGCGTAAGGCATTGTCTTTCTCCAGAATGAATTCCTTGGGATCTTATCGAACAACTGTCTGTCCGGCACGCAGGAACGTCGCACCACCCGGCGAATGTGACGAGTGGTGGGATGATGATAGCGTGACGCGACCCGAGACGCCGCATGGCCGCTAACGACGGCGGCGAGATCGTCGTGCCCGGGTCGATCAGCAATCTCGGGCCGGCCTTCGACACGTTGTCCGTGGCGATTGAGCTGTGGCTTCGGCTGCGGATTCTGGAACGGCGGCCGTCGGTTCAGGACACGGTGGACTTTGTGTTCGTGGACGGCGCGCCTGCCGGCGACAACCGGATCGGCGCCGCCTTCCGGCACGCGCGTAACCTGATCGGCATCCCGACGCCGGGACTTCACGTCGAGGTCCGCTCCGAGATTCCGATGCGGGCCGGGCTTGGCAGCAGCGGAGCCGCGACCATCGCGGGTCTCCGCCTCTACGAGGCGGTCACATCGCCGAAACCGGCGGAGACGTGGCTCGCGATGGCGGCGACGATCGAAGGCCATCCCGACAACGCGGCGGCGGGACTGCTCGGCGGCCTGACCTTGAGCTGTCAGCACGAAGACGGCCGAATCACGGCGCGCTCCTGGCGATGGCCGGCGTCGATCAAGTTCGTCGTCGCGACGCCGGCAGTCGAGCTCGCCACACCGGTCGCACGGAACGTGCTGCCGGATCGCGTCCCACGCGCCGATGCCGTCTTCAACCTGCAGCGCTCGCTGTTGTTGCTGCGAGCGCTCGAGACCGGCGAGAGCGGCGACATTCGTGAAGCGATGCGCGACCGGTGGCATCAACCGTTTCGCGAGCCGCTCGTTCCAGGTCTGGCCGAAGTGCTGGCGCTCGAACACCCGGCCATCGCCGGAGTCTGCCTGTGTGGCGCTGGACCATCGGTCGCCGCGTTGACGACGGGTGCCGAGTCGGAGGTCGCGGCGCTGCTCGAGGATTTGTACCGTCGGCTCGGCGTGCAGTGTACGATTAGGACCCTGTCGGCGTGCCAACCGTTCGGACAAGAAAAACTATGAACTTCACTCTTCGCTGCCACCTCTGCCAGGCCGGTTATGCAGCGGATGCGCTGTGGGTCTGCAGCAAGTGTCTGGGACCGCTCGAGGTGACCTACGACTACCCCGAAGTCGCGCGCGCGATCTCGCGCGAGGCCATCGAAGGCCGACCGCGGAATTTGTGGCGGTACCGGGAGCTCCTGCCGATCGAGCGGGAGCCGCGCACCGGCCTGCACTCCGGCTTCACGCCGCTCGTGCGGGCGGATCGGCTGGCGGCCCGGCTCGGCGTGCGCGAGCTCTATATAAAGGATGACTCCGTCAACCATCCGACCTGCTCATACAAGGACAGGGTGGTCGCCATCGCCGCAACCCGCGCCGTCGAGCTGGGCTTCGACGTGCTCGCCTGCGCATCGACCGGCAACCTCGCGGGCAGCGTTGCTTCGCACGCGGCGCGGCTGGGACTCGGCTGCTATGTCTTCATTCCCGACGATCTCGAGACGGGGAAAGTCGCGGGCGCGGGCGTGTTTCGCCCGCACATCGTCGCCGTTGCAGGGAACTATGACGACGTGAACAGGCTGTGCACTCAGATCGCGGACAAGTACGGCTGGGGCTTTGCCAACATCAACCTTCGCGCGTACTACGCCGAAGGCGCTAAGACGTGCGGATTCGAGATCACTGAGCAGCTCGGCTGGCGATTTCCGCGTCACGTCGTGTCGCCCGTGGCCGGCGGGACGTTGCTGCCGCGAATCCTCAAGGCGTTCGAAGAACTGCGGCAGGTTGGTCTCGTCGAGGGCGAGCTCCCGTCGATCCATGCGGCGCAGGCGGCCGGTTGCGCGCCGGTCGTGCGGGCGCTCGAAGCCGGCCTGGAATTCCCCGAGCCGGTCAAGCCGCAGACCATTGCGAAATCGATTGCCATCGGCAATCCGGCGGACGGTTTTCAAGTACTGCGTGCGGTCCGATCCACGGGTGGATCCGGCGCGATGGTCGATGACGACGAGATCCTCGAGGGCATTCAGCTCCTTGCGGAGACGGAAGGGATATTCACCGAGCCAGCTGGCGGGACGACCGTCGCAGCGACACGCCGGCTTGTGGAGCGCGGCGCCATCCCGCGCGACGAGTCAATCGTCGTCTGCGTGACGGGGAACGGATACAAGACGGTCGAGGCGCTGCGCGACCGCAGCGTCGAACCGATGCGCGTCGGCCGCTCGCTGCGCGACTTCGAAGCTAAAGTAGCGACGCTGGCCGCGACCGGCACAACCTAGCACCATGGCAAGCAGCTACCGCGCGGTCTTCCGCTGCGTCGCGGGCTGCCCGGGCGATCACTCCATCTGGCAGCCGATCTACCGGTGTCCGTCGTGCCACGGCCTGCTGCAGGTCGTGCACGACGTCGACGCGCTCTCGCACCGCAGTGCCGTCGCGTGGATGCGGCTCTTTGACGATCGGTATAAGCGGACGACGTGGCCGTTCGGGTCGAGCGTCTGGGGCAAGAAAGAATGGGTGTGCCCGGAGATCCGCGACGACAACATCGTCTCGATGGACGAGGGCGGGACGAACCTGTTCTGGGCCGAGCGGCTGGGGCGCGAGCTCGGCCTCCAAGACGTCTGGGTGAAGATGTGCGGGAACTCGCACACCGGATCCTTCAAGGACCTCGGGATGACGGTGCTCGTCTCCGTGGTCAAGCAGATGATGGCGGACGGCGCCAGAGTCCGCGCCGTCGCCTGCGCGTCGACGGGGGATACGTCGGCGTCACTCGCCGCGTACGCGGCGGCCGCCGGCATCCCCGCGATCGTCATCCTCCCCCGCTCGCGCGTGACACCGGCGCAGCTCGTCCAGCCGATGGCGAACGGCGCGCAGGTCCTCGCGCTCGACACCGATTTCGACGGCTGCATGGCGATCGTGCAGCGGCTGGTCGAAGACGAGGGCGTGTACCTCGCGAACTCGATGAACAGCCTGCGCATCGAGGGTCAGAAGACGCTGTCGATCGAGATCGTCCAGCAATTCGACTGGGAGGTGCCGGACCTCATCATCGTGCCCGGCGGAAACCTCGGCAACGTCAGCGCGATCGGGGCCGGGTTCGACCTGATGGAAGCGCTGCGCCTCATCGCGCGGCGGCCGCGGATCGTCGTCGCGCAGAGCGAAGCGGCGAACCCACTCTACCGCGCGTATCACCGCAACTGGGAATTCGAGCCGATGGCCGCGCGCTCGACGCTCGCCTCCGCGATTCAGATCGGCAATCCCGTTTCGGTTCACAAGGCGATCGACACACTCAAGCGCTACGACGGCGCCGTCGAGCAGGCCACCGAGCAGGAGCTGGCGGATGCCTCGGCCCGCGCCGACCGCGTGGGCCTGTTCTCGTGTCCGCATACCGGCGTGGCGCTGGCGGCGCTCGAAAAGATGGCCACGCGCGGCGAGATCGCGCGCGACGATCGAGTCGTTGTTGTATCCACCGCGAGCGGCCTCAAATTCGCGGAGTTCAAGGTCGGCTACCACGCGGAGCGGCTCAACGGCGTCCAGCCGGCGCTTGCCAATCCGCCGATCGATCTGCCGAACGACTACGATGCCGTGCGACGGGCCGTCGAGCGGGTCGTCACGGTCTAGCCACGGATCACCACGGATCTCGGATCACGAAGCCACGGATCACCACTGATCTCGGATCACGAAACCACGGATTTCACGGATTTCACGGATTTAAAGAACCGCAGATCAACCCAGGGCGCCGCTCGGTCGCGCCGCAGGCGCGAAGGCTGGGACTGCGTAGCCACGACCGTGAGACGTTCAACACGAGCCTTTGTCTCACGGCCGTGGCTACGCAGTCCCAGCCAGGCGGCCGGCTCCGCCGGCCGCTCCGAGCGTGCGCCACGCAGATTCCGATCTGCGTGAATCTGCGTTCATCTGTGGTTAGAAAAATCCGATCCGTGGCTGTTTTGAGATCCGCGGTAATCCGTGGCTACGAGGCAAACCGTGGTACCGGCATCATCTCCAGGTTCCACGATCGGTACACCTGCTTCAGCGCGACGCGCATCGCGTGTCCAAGCGCTTCGGCATCCATCGCGAGCGCCCGGAAGTACGCGTGACCCGGCGACGACTGTCCGAGGGCCGACAGAACGCCGTCGCCGTTGCCGCGCGCTGGCTCGACATCCGCGCCGTACCAGTATCCCGACGCCAGATATTTGTGCTGCTCCAGGAGGCCCGGGCCGGCGAGATCGACGGCGCGCGTGTCAAGCGACAGCGTGTCGGCATAGACAGGCAGCCGATCGACCCTCACTTCGGTGTGGCTCGTCAGAGATCGGAATTTCAGGTACTCGCCGCGTCCGATGCGACCCATGGCCCAGCATTCAAGGAGGCCGAAGCGGGCGCCGGCCTCGAGCGACACGTCGATGGTCTGAGCGAAATCTGCGGCCGGGAATGGAATGGTGACGCCTGGGTAGTATTCGAGGTGACCTCCCGCGGCCACCGCGAGCGTCACCGATTGCGTGCCGCGTCCGCCGTTCGGCATGTGGTGCAGCCGTGAGGCCGACTGCGTGATGACGACCGCCGATGCGCCGGTTTCGACGGTGACGTCGATGGCGAATGCATCGCCCGCGCATACGCCAGGGCCAAGGGTGATGATCTGAACGAGTTGCCGGCCGCCGTCGAGCGGGAACGGCCGGACGATCTTCAGTGGCGCTCTGGCGTACGCGTGCGTCAGCGTGGTCTGCGCGCCTCTGCGGCCGAAGACCAGCTCGAGCCGGCCGTCAACGCGATCTGACCGCATCCTCGAACAAGACCTCCCGCTGGATCCACGCGATCACTCCGTCGAGGCCGTCGCCGGTTTTCAGGTTTGTGAACACGACGGGCTTCTCGCCACGCATCTTTGCGGCGTCGTGCGCCATCACGCCGAGGTCCGCGCCGACGTACGGCGCCAGGTCGGTCTTGTTGATGACGAGGAGATCGCTGCGCGTCACGCCAGGACCACCCTTGCGCGGCACTTTGTCGCCGCCGGCGACGTCGATGACATAGACGCTGACGTCCACCAGCTCCGGGCTGAACGACGCGGCGAGGTTGTCGCCGCCCGACTCGAGGAACAGGATCTCGACGTCCGGGAACTTCGCGAGCGTCTCGTCGATCGCCTCGTGGTTGATGGACGTGTCCTCGCGGATCGCGGTGTGCGGACATCCTCCGGTCTGCACGCCGCGAATCCGCTCGAGCGGCAGCGCGCCCGAGCGCATCAGGAATTCCGCGTCTTCATACGTGTAGATGTCGTTGGTGATGACCGCGATGCTGTAGCGATCCCGCAGCGCCCTACACAGGCTATCGAGGAGCGCCGTTTTCCCGGAACCCACCGGGCCGCCGACACCGATCTTGGCGCATCGAGAACCTCGAACCTCAGGAACCTGAGGAACCCCAGGAACCTTAGGAACCTCTGGAACCTTCATGATTGAAAAAGCCTCGTGTGAAGGAACGCCTGTTCGTGGTTCCGAATGTCGAGCGCGGGCGTGCAGGTGAAGAGCACGCCGGAATCGTCACCGAGCACGCGTTCGACCGCCGCGGCGACTGCCGGCTGGAGATCGATCAGCGTCGACTGCGCTTGCGCGGGGCTGACGGGCATGCAGCGGGTGGCCGCGGCGAGCGATGCGGCGATCGTCGATTGACCGAACGCGAGCAGCAGCTCCCGAAGCGGCAGATCGAGCAGGCGTCCGGCTGTGCCGGCGACGACCGCGTAATGCGTCGGACGGACGTCCAGCGAGCCGGCCACAGCCGGATGCAGCCGGCGCACGAGCGACTCCAGGCGCGCGCCAAGCCGTAGGCTCGTGTCGCGCACGCTCCGGATCACTTTGTACGCGTCCACGCGCCGCGCGAGGGCGTCCAGGCGTTCAGCCGCATCTGGTTCGGCCGCCTCACGCCAAGCCAACCGAACCGCGGCGAGATCGCCGCGGCTCCAGCCGAGCGCGATCTCGTTCGCCAACAGCTCGCGGAGCCCCGCGAGATCCAGGCCGGTGCCCGCATAGGTCTCGAGCCCGCCCGAGTGCGCGAACGCGCCGATCGGAAACTGCGAGTCGAAGAGCTGCTGCAGACGCAGGAAAGAGAGATTCGTCATTCTTGGTGGCGCAGCCCTTTAGGGCTGCGGCTGCCCCAGAACGGTCAGTGCTTATGTTCGGACGGCGGATTGCCGCGGAACGGCAGGTGCGTGCGTCCGGCCGGAATGCCCGCGCGCCGCAGCCGCTCCAACAGCATCGGGTCGTAGAGTACGATGATGCCCTCGTCCTGGAGATCGATCTCCCGATGGAGATTGCCGATCATGTGGGCGACGCGCGCCGCCTCGCGCCAGTCGCGCGGACGGACGAGCAGCACGTCCTCGGGGGCCGCGCCGACTACGTACAAGCGATCGGGCAGCTCGTGCAACACCTGTCCGGGATGCAGGACCGTGCCGGTCGGCAATTCGAGCGCGAAGACCGCGCCGTCCGGCGCTTCGATCCGGCGCCTGACGCGCCGGCGATCCTCCGCGCTCATCGGAATCTCGACGACTCGGCGGCCGCCGGGCCGCGCGGGATGGTGGTGACTCAGAGATTGGATAACGACCATAACGTCTGTATTACGAGGCTTTAGCCTCGTCAGAATAGAAAGTACCTCTGGGCGAGCGGCAGGACGGCCGCCCCGCGCGGCACAATCCTCTCGCCGTCAATCGTGACAGTGTAGCTCTCCGGATCCACTTCGATCCGCGGCAAGGCGTCGTTGAGCGCCATGTCCCGCTTGCCGAGCGATCGGGTGTTCCGGACCGGCAGCACCGTGCGCCGGACTCGGCATCCCAGAGATCCACGCTCCATCGATACGCGCGATACGAACGTGAACGCGAGCGATTCGGGTGCACGGCCGAACGCGCCGAACATCGGCCGGTACCGGACGGGCTGCGGCGTCGGGATTGAGGCGTTCGGATCGCCCATCAGCGCCGCGACGATCATGCCGCTCTTGATGACCAGATCCGGCTTGATGCCGAAAAACGCCGGCGACCACAGCACCAGATCCGCGTACTTTCCGACTTCGATCGAGCCGACATAGTCGGCGATGCCGTGGGTCCGCGCGGGGTTGATGGTGTACTTCGCGACGTAGCGGCGGATGCGGAGGTTGTCGCTTTCCGCCGTGTCCCCCGGCAACGCGCCGCGGGTGTCCTTCATCACGTGCGCGGTCTGCCACGTGCGCGCGATCACTTCGCCGACGCGGCCCATGGCCTGCGAGTCGGACGACATCATGCTGATGGCGCCCAAGTCGTGCAGCACGTCCTCCGCCGCCATCGTCTCCGGCCTGATCCGCGACTCGGCGAACGCAACATCTTCCGGCACCTGCGCGTTCAGATGGTGGCAGACCATCAGCATGTCGAGATGCTCGTCCAGCGTATTCACCGTGTACGGCATCGTCGGATTCGTGCTCGACGGCAGCACGTTCGGCTGCGCACAGACTCGAAGGATGTCGGGAGCGTGCCCGCCGCCGGCCCCTTCACTGTGGTACGTGTGAATCGTCCGTCCTTTGATTGCCGCGATCGTGTCTTCCACGAAGCCCGACTCGTTGAGCGTGTCGGTGTGAATCGCGATCTGCACATCGTGCTCGTCGGCGACGGACAGCGCCGTGTCGATAGCGGCCGGAGTCGTGCCCCAGTCCTCGTGCAGCTTGAGGCCGATTGCGCCCGCCATAATCTGCTCGACGAGCGGCTCCGGCTTCGAGGCGTTTCCCTTGCCCAGGAAACCGAAGTTGAGCGGCAGGCCTTCAGCGGCCTCGATCATACGATGCAGATACCATGCGCCGGGCGTGCACGTCGTCGCGTTCGTTCCGTCCGCAGGACCGGTGCCACCTCCAATCATCGTCGTCACGCCCGAATAGAGTGCTTCGATGGCCTGCTGCGGGCTGATGAAATGAATGTGCGCATCGATGCCGCCGGCCGTGAGGATCTTCCCTTCGCCGGCGACGATTTCGGTGGAGGCGCCGATCTCGAGGCCGGCGGTCACGCCCTCCTGGATGTCGGGATTCCCCGCCTTGCCGATCGCGGAAATCTTCCCGTCCCGCACGCCGACGTCTGCCTTCACGATGCCCCAGTGATCGAGCACGATGACGTTGGTGATGACGAGATCCGGTGCGCCTTCCGCACGCGACCGCTGCGACTGCCCCTGACCGTCGCGAATAACCTTCCCGCCACCGAACACGACCTCTTCGCCGTAACTCACGAAGTCGCGGTCGATTTTCAGGATGAGTCGGGTATCGCCGAGCCGGACCCGGTCACCCGCGGTCGGACCGTAGAGATTCGCGTAGGAGCGGCGCGGGATCTTCATCGCGGGGGTTCGAGGAAGCCGGCCGTGCGCGCACGGTCGAGAGCGCGATCGCGATCGTCGTCGAGCGATCCATTGACGAGCGCGTTCATCCCGTAGACGCGTCGGGCCCCGGCGAGCTCCACGAGCTCGACCTCGCGCCCTTCGCCAGGTTCGAACCGCAATGCCGTCCCTGCCGGGATGTTCAGGCGACAACCGTAGGCGCGCGCGCGATCGAACTTGAGAAAGCGATTCACTTCAAAGAAATGTGTGTGCGAGCCGACCTGAATCGGCCGGTCGCCCAGATTATCGACGCGCAGCGTCAGCCCCCGCCGCCCCGCGTTCAGTTCGATATCTCCGTCGTCGAGAATCCACTCGCCGGGATGCATATCAACAACAAGGTTCCATGGGTTCCATGGGTTCCACAGGTTCCATGGGTTCCGGGTTCATCTGATCGGGTCGTGGACCGTTACGAGCTTCGTGCCGTCGGGAAACGTTCCCTCGACCTGGATTTCTTTGATCATCTCGGGGACACCATCCATCACGTCGTCACGCGTCAGAATCTTCATGCCGAGCGTCATGAGATCCGCGACCGAGCGGCCGTCGCGAATGCCTTCGAGCACCTCGGCGGTGATGAGCGCGACCGCTTCAGGATGATTCAGCTTGAGCCCGCGGTCCCGCCGTCGCCGCGCCACCTCCGCCGCCGTGAAGATCAGGAGTTTGTCGATTTCGCGTTCAGTCAGCCGCATAAAACGAGCACATCATACGCGATGGAGTGACGACGCAGATCACCGCGTCGGGACCGCAAGGTCGCTCTGCGTGAAGCGCACGTCAACAGTAGCGGTCCTGCCGGCCGCGACCTCGACGGCCACGTCGCGGGTCAGCCGCCCGGCGGGCTGGCGGACGCCGATGCGGTACTGTCCGGGCGGCACGTTTTCGAACCTAAAGCGGCCGCGTGCGTCCGTCACGCTGAACCGATCGCGCTCGAACGCGTAGACCCACGCGATCATCCAGGGGTGGATGTCACACGAGACCACCACGGGATCATCCGGCGAGGTCGGAGCGAACGTCCGTGGCGGCGGGGCCGGCGACCCGGCGGCGGTGTTTACGCTGAAAGCGTTGCGGCCCTTCGCGTCCGACCGAACGTTGTGGTTGGCTGGATCGTCGCTCGTGAACCGGACCGGTTGCCCGGCACTGACCGCAAGCACCTGCGGTTCGAAGATGAAGTCGCGCTGGTTCAGCGTTGCGGGCGGCGCGTCAGTCGGACCGCCCCGAGAAACGTTCAAATAGACCACTGCGTACTGCAGGCCGCCGCTCTTATCTACGTACAGCACTTGCTGCGTGCGGCCACCTTCCACCACGAACGTCGGCGCCGGCGGCGTCCCTTCGAAGCTCACACGGCCTTCTATGGCGCCAGTGGACGGCGGCTGGCTGATCACGAACGCGAGCGCCACACACGCCGATACCGCTGGGGCACGGAACGCTCGCGTCATGAACGGTTCGAGTCAGCTAGTGCGTTGTTGTCGTCTGCGCCGCCAGCCTGACCTCTTTCGCCACGGAAACCTTGTCCTTCGTGGTGGTGTAGATCACGACCACGCGCTCGCCTTCCTTGATCTCCGTCTTCGCCGTTTTCTGCTTGCCGCGCAGGATCTTGGTCTGATCGTTCAGGGTCACCGTGACGGTCTTCCCGTCCTGCCCCTGGACCTCCAGCTGGCTCTCCTGGATCTTCGCAACGGTTCCCATGACCTTGTGGTCGTGCCCTTCGTGCGCGTACACGAACGGCGCCAGGCACAGGGCTATCGCAGTGGCATACAACAGAATCGCTCGAACACTATTCATCGCTGTCTCCGGGATGTCTATGCTTCGGCTGCGCCGGCGAGGACCTTGATTTGTCCCCGCCCCGCAGAAACTCTTCGATCGCTTTCTCGTCCTCGAGCTCCGCCGGCGAGCGCGGATTGAGCGCCTCCATTTCTTCGATCTCAGCCTTCGTCAACTTCGGCAGTCGCCGGATGAAGTGCACGAGATGCCAGCTCGCCTCCTGGCCTTCCTTCGTGCCGGTGCTCCACGCCGGCATCCCGGTGAACCGGATGCCGTTTTCGATGATCCAGAAGAGCTCCCCGTCGGAGAGCTCCTGCGTCGCGGACGCGCGCATGTCGGGCGCCCGGGGATACAGGCCGCGGCCTATCTCTGTTTCACCGCTGCCGTCGTTGGCATGACAGCTGGCGCAATGATCGGCAAAGTGCGCACGCCCTGAAGCGACAACGTCATCCGAGTACGCGACAGGGTTCTGCAACGAGCGCGCGTGCCGGGCGATCGCCAGCGTCCGCGCGCGCCTCGCCGCGACGGCCTCCAGAGCTCCCGGTTCCTCGCGTGCACTGAGGCCCGTGCTCATGAGGTACCAGATACCGACCGCGCCGAAGATCACGAGCAGCAGGACGAGCAGCCCCAACGCCTTCAGCATCGACTTCATTACTGAATTCTAAACGCTGCGGCGGGAGTGAGGGGTTTCTACTGGAACGCCTGAGCTGGTGCGGCCGCGATCTCGAACGTGGTGCGCTCGTCGCGCTCCTGTCGCGCTGGCTGGCCCTTCGGAACGATCTTCCAAAACGCGGTCGCCGCTTCACTGCCGATTTCGAGCAACTGTCGCGCCGTCCGGCTGGCGGTGAGCTCATGATGCAGCGTCAGCAGCACCGTCAACTCGTCCCAATCGTCTTCATCGAGCGACACGACGTCGACCATCGCGTTGTTGCAACGCTGCTGAAAACCGCGTGTGGAATCGAGGACGAAAGCACTACCGCCGGTCATTCCGGCGGCGAAGTTCCGTCCAGTCAAGCCGAGCACGACGACGCGTCCGCCGGTCATGTATTCGCAGGCATGATCCCCGACCCCCTCGACGACGGCGGTCGCGCCGCTGTTGCGTACGGCGAAGCGCTCGCCCGCGGCTCCGGCGATGAACGCGCGCCCGCCCGTGGCGCCGTAGAGAACCGTGTTGCCCACGATCACGCCCCCGGCGCCTGACGTCGACGCCGGTCTGATCACGATCTCGCCGCCGTGCATACCCTTTCCGACGTAATCATTCGCGTCGCCCGTCAGGTGCAGCCACATGCCCGGCAGCATGAACGCGCCGAAGCTCTGTCCCGCCGATCCCGCGAGCGCGATTCGGATCGAACCATCCGGCAGGCCCGCGTCGCCGAAGCGTGCCGCGATTCGGCCGGCGAGCCGCGCACCGACCGCTCGATCCGTGTTTCGAACGGTGCCGCACAGCTCGAGGGGGTGCTGCGGGCTGACGACGCTGAGGAGTTCGTCATCGATTGTGTCGAGACCCGCCAGGCTAAAGCCTGGCGCCACACCGTCGCAGGTGGTTTCCGGCTCGAGCCGAACTTCTTGCGGTCTCGCCAGAAGCGGCGTGACGTCGAGGCGGGCCGAGCCACCGTCTCGCGCCGAAAGCAGATCGGATCGACCGATCAGATCGTCAAGGCGCCGGAGCCCGACACGGGCGAGCATCCGCCGCACGTCCTCAGCGAGCAGCCGGAAGTAGGCGACGAGCATGTCGGGCGTTCCGGCAAAGCGGCCCCGCAGATCGGGACGCTGCGTCGCGATCCCGACCGGGCAGGTATTCAGATGGCACTGGCGCGCCATGACGCAGCCGATGGCGACGACGGCGGCTGTGCCGAACCCGAATTCATCCGCGCCAAGGGCGGCGGCGATCGCGATGTCTCGCCCGATCTTCAAGCCGCCGTCCACTTGCAACCGGACACGGTCCCTCAGGCCATGATGTTCGAGTACCTGCTGCGCCTCGGCCAGGCCCAGCTCCCAGGGCATGCCGACGTGCTTGATCGACGCGCGCGGCGACGCACCCGTGCCGCCATCGTGTCCGCTGATCTGCACGGCGTCGGCTCCGGCCTTGACGACGCCGGCGGCGACAATCCCAACGCCGGTCTGCGCGACCAGCTTGACGCCGATCCGCGCGACCGGATGAAACCGCTTCAGGTCGAACACCAGCTGCGCGAGATCCTCGATGCTGTAGATGTCGTGATGGACCGGCGGCGAGATCAGCGTGATGCCTGACTGCGCGTGCCGCAGCCGCGCGATGTGATCGACGACCTTGACGGCCGGAAGCTGCCCGCCCTCGCCCGGCTTCGATCCCTGTGCAATCTTGATCTGGATCTCATCCGCCGAAATCAGATATGCGGGCGTCACGCCGAACCGCGCCGACGCGATCTGTTTGATCGCACTTCCCGCCCAGTCCGATCCCTCGCGGCGGCGATACCGCTCGGGCTCCTCGCCGCCTTCACCACTGTTGCTGCGGCCGCCGAGCCGGTTCATCGCGATCGCAATCGTCCGATGCGCTTCGGGGCTCAACGCGCCCACCGACATCGCTGACGCGAAGAAGCGGCGGCAGATCTCGTCGGCCGGTTCGACTTCTTCGATGGCGACCGCCTCCGCCGCGCGAAATTCGAGAAGATCTCTCAGCGCCGTCGGCGGCCGTTCGACGACGAGACGCGCGAACGCGTCGTACGCTTCTTCGTTCTGCGAACCGGCCGCGCGATGGAGCTGGCGCACGATCACGGGATTGTTGGCGTGATACTCGCCATCGCGCCGGTAGGTATGAAACCCGGGGAACGCGGGTACGCCGGCGGTTTGCCGGCTCAGAATCTGCGCTGCCAGATCGCGGAGCGTCAAGCCGCCGAGCGGCGACGGCGTCCCGGGGAAGAAGCGATCCACGATCGAACGGTCGAGGCCGAGAGTCTCGAACTGCTGCCCACCGCAATACCCACTGAACGTGCTCACGCCCATCTTCGAGAAGATCTTCAGCAGCCCGTGTTCGAGCGTCTGCCGATACCGCTCGACCCCCGCGCCGATGCGCCCGCGCGGCATGAGCGACGCGACCGTCGCGTACGCGAGATAGGGGAAGACCGCAGCCGCGCCGTAGGCGAACAGCGTGGCGATCTGATGCGGATCGCGCGCTTCGCCGGTTTCGACGACGAGGCTGACGCGCATCCGGCGGCCGCGCGCGGCGAGGCGGTGATGCACCGCCGCCGTTCCCAGCAGCGCCGGGATCGGCGCGCGACCCGGATCGATGTCACGATCGCTGAGAACGAGGAGCTTCGCGCCCGCGTCCACGGACGCGGCCGCCGTCGCGACCACTTCCTCGAGCGCCGACTCCAGCGCATCCTCTCCGCCATCGGCTGGAAACACCAGCGGGATGCGCGCGACGCCCTCCCGGCCGAATTGACCAAGCAGCCGGCCAAACTGGTCCTCGCTGAGGATCGGCGACGGGAGCCCGACCAATCCGCCCTCCGGCAGCAGTTCGGACTCGTCGAGATAGCCGGCGCGCGGGCCGATGAGGACGCCAAGCGACATCGCGCATGCTTCGCGGATCGGATCCATCGGTGGATTCGTGACCTGCGCGAAGCGCTGACGGAAGAAATCGGGAAGGATGCGCGACGACCGGGACAGCGCCGCCGGCGGCGTGTCGTCCCCCATCGAGCCGACCGCCTCCTCCCCGTGCTCGGCCATGACGCGGAGAATCAGCTCGATCTCTTCGCGCGTGTACGCGAAGCGCCGCTGCTCGGCGACGAGGAGCTCCCCGGCCGGCATGCGCGAACGGATCCGCCCGCGCCGCGGGGCGTCAACCTTCACGACGGCGCGCGCGAGCAGCCGCCCGTACGGACGCTGCCGCGCGAGCGACGCGCGGATGGCGGCGGTCTCGCGAACGGTGCCGGCGACCGTGTCGACGGCAATCATGCCGCCCGGGCCGACGCGCCCTCGGGTGATGACCTCGGACGGACTCACGTCAAAGATGCCGGTCTCCGATCCGAGCAGCAGATGATCGTCGGCGGTCCGGAGGTAGCGAAGCGGCCTGAAGCCATTGCGATCGAGCGCCGCGCCGATGACGCGCCCGTCGGTGAACGCGATCGCCGCCGGACCGTCCCACGGTTCGCTGAAGCACGCCTGGTAGGCGTAGAACGCCGCGACGTCGGCCGCCAGCTCGCGGTCCTGCTCCCAGGCGGGCGGCAGCAGGCGCGAGATCGCGTGCGGCAGACTGAATCCGCTGTGGCGCAGGAGCTCGACGGCCTCGTCCAGGCTCTGCGAATCGCTGCCGGTGTCGTCGACGACGCGCCCGCCGGCGTAAGCGCCGAGACACTTCGGGTCGCGGGCGCGCGCGCGCATCCAGAGGCGGTTGCCCTGGATGGTGTCGATCTCCCCGTTGTGCGCGAGCATGCGGAACGGCTGCGCGAGGCGCCACTCCGGCGCCGTGTTGGTGCTGAAGCGTTGGTGTACGATCGCGAGCGCGCTGTCGAACGCGGGGCTGCGAAGGTCTGGATAGAAAACCGGCAGCTGCGCCGGCGTGACGAGCCCCTTGTACACCAGCGTCGAGGTGGACAGCGACACGACGGAGAAGCCGGCGAGCTTGATGCGGGTGGCGTACTTCTCGATGCGGAGCCGGGCGCGGTGAAGGCGGGTATCGGGATCGGCCAGCGTCCCGTCGGCGAACCCGATCGCCTGCCAGATCTCCGGCTGCGCAGAGCGGGCGACGGGGTCGAGCACGCTCGCGTCGACCGGAACCTGCCGCCACTGCCCGACCGGCCAGCCCGCTGAACGGATCGCGCGCTCGATGGCCGGCGCAACCACCGCTTTCGCGCCCGCCGGCCAGAAGAACATGCCCGCCATCCGCGTCCCGCCCGCCCGCGGCCGCCGGGTCGACAGCTCGCGCGCGAAGAGAGTCCACGGAATCTGCGTCAGGATCCCGGCGCCGTCCGGACACGAGGGCCGCGCGGCGCCGCGATGCGCGAGCCTAGCGAGCGCGTCGAGCGCACGCTCGACGATCCCGTGACTTCGTCGTCCTCGCGCGTCGGCGACGAGGCCGACGCCGCAGGCGTCACGTTCGAGCTCCGGACGATAGAGCGGAGGAAGCGATCGAGACAACGCGAACGCATGATAGCGAGCGCGCTCGCGATCGATTCATAGAATCTCCGCATGATGTCGATGATCTTCTCACCATCACATCTCGAGATGACGAAGATTTGAGAATTCGATTCGATCGCTGTTTGGCGTCTGGGTGCCTGGTGCCACATGCCTGGTGCCTGGTGCGAGCGGGGTGCCGGGTGCCAGGTGGGTGCCGGGTGCACCACGCACTCACCAAGCACCAGGCACCCACCAGGCACCCGGCACCCCGTTCGCACCAGGCACCCGGCACAAGGCACGAGGCATCGACGATCTGTGCTTAGTGCCGTCCGACGAAACCGCTCAGGACCGCGGGCACTCTCCGACCGGCGAGCGCGGTTGCGACCTCGCCGGCGAGCGAAGAATCGTACTCGACGAGCGGCCGCACGTAGTCCCCTTCCATCACCGCGATCGGTACGCCGTGGCGGTAGACCATCCGGCTCGCGCCGCGCGCCGGCACCCGGTCGCCGGGCGTCACGATGCCCGCGAGGTTGAGCGGATCGGCGGCGCTGATCGAAATGAGCGTGTCGTCGACCGGCGTACGGCGAACCTCGCGCAGCCGCTCGACCGCCTCGCCGAGCGCGAACTGCTCGCCGGACATGCCGCTCACGAACCGGCCGCCGCGGATCTCGCCACGGGCTTCGAGGCGGCGATACATGCGGGCCAGTTCGCGCCACGGCGCCGCGTTCGTCTCCCGCGCGAGCAGCCTGCGGAACACGACGCCGTACCGGCGCAGAAGCGCCCAGGCCTGGACCTCCACGGCGGCTTCACGATCCGCGGTGATCTGTGGTCCGTCATCCGCTGTGATCCGTGGCCGAAGAAGCGACCAGCGCCCTGAAGAATCGGCGCCGCGTTCGCGGGCCGCATCCGGCCGCCGGGCGCGCAGGATCGCGCGCAGGCCGGCGAAGCCATCGGACGTGATGAGCCCCGCCGAGACCAGCTCGCCGACGGCGCTTCGAGCCGTCACCTCGTCGATCGCGCAAGCCGTTGCGATCTCTTTGAGGAACGATGCGCCGCGCGCCACGAGTACGCCCAGCACGGTGCGCGTGAGCGGGGTCAGCGATGGCTCCTCGTCCGGCGGACTAGGCGGAAGCCTCGTACCACCTTCGGCGCGCAGCGTCAGCCAACCGTCAGCGTGCTCTCGAAGAAACAGCGCGATCGGGCTGACGCCCGCCACAGGTACTGATCCCGCGGAGAGACGCGCCCATCCCACATGACCGGTGAGGCACAGCAGGTCGAGCATCGACGGCTCGTAGCGATCGAGCCGCGCAGGAAGCACCGACCGCTCCCACGCGCGCGCTGGCAGTTCGAACCCGTCGAGCTCTCCGACAACCGCGCGCAGACCGTCGAGGCCGCTCAGACGCGTCGTCTTGTCCACGTGCTGCCACACGAACAGGAAACGCATGAAGTCGGCCGGACTCACCGGCTCGATCTCCGCGCGAAGGCGATTGAGCGTGTAGCGATGGATTCGCGCGAGCAGCCGCCGATCGCACCATTCCAGCGCGGATTCGGGCGTGAAAAAACCGCGCAGGACGACGCCTTCCGCTTCGAGCGCCTCGAGGGCCGTCATCGCCTCTGCTTCGGTGACGTCGAGGGACTGCGCCAGTTCGCCGGCCGTCGTCGGTCCGGTAACCGTGAGTCTGCCGCGAAGCAGCTCGACGATCGCTTCCTCGCGCCTCCAGGTTCGTGCGGTGCGCGATGCCGGGGGCATGACCGGCGGATCGAGGGACGCGCCCGGATGAACCGCGAGCAGCTCGGGAAGCCGTTCGGCTGTTGTCCAGAGCCAGTCCGCTTCCGCAGCCCTGAAGGGCTGCGCCACTACGCGAGTGATCCGACCACCGGCAATCAGGGGCTCGAACAGCTCGGGCTGGAAGGCGGCCCCCTCCCCCATCGTCAGGAATCCTGCAGTCAGCAGCGCGTCGTGCAGCTCGTCGGCGTCGCGCGGCTCTGGCCGTGCGTCGTCGCGCACCCGTTCGATCGCCGCCACGTCGAGCGCGCCGAGGTCTCCTCCGGACGCCGGCTCCGTCGCGCGTCGGGTATAGACGGCCTGGGTCCGGCGCTCTTCGAGCGGGGCATCGTCCAGGAACGCGTACGGGCGAGCGTTCAGGATTTCGTGCGCGAGCGGTGATGGTTCAGGCGTGTCGCGCGACACGAGACGCAACTCGCCACGATGGATCCGCTCGAGCACTGCCGACAGCGTCTCGAAGTCCATCGCCTCCTCGAGGCAGTCACGAACGGTCTGACTGACCAGAGGATGGTCCGGGATTTCCCGGTCGCCCGGAATGTTCTCGAGGCACGCGGCCGCATCTGGAAACACCGCCGCCATCAAGTCGTCCGCCAGCATGCGCTGGAGCTGCGGCGGGACTTTCTTGCCGTGGCGGTTGCGCGGGACCGCGAGCGACACCGTGGTGTTCCAGCGCCAGCGCGTCTGGAACACGGGCGCGTCGAGGAATGCTTGCACCAGCACGTCCCGCGCCGTCGCAGGGTGCAGGTACCGGAACACGTCCGCCAGCGGGAACGAGTGCTGCGGCCCGAGCGAGAGTAGGATGGCGTCCTCGTTGGCCGCCGCCTGCAGCTCGAAGTTGAACTGCCGGCAGAAGCGCTTGCGGAGTGCGAGACCCCACGCGCGGTTCACGCGGCTGCCGAACGGCGCATGAAGCACGAGCTGCATCCCGCCCGATTCGTCGAAGAAGCGCTCGAGCACGAGCGTGTCCTGTGTCGGCAGCACGCCCAGCGCCCGCCGCCCGTCGGCCAGGTACGCGACGATCTGCTCCGCGGCGGCGGGAGAAAGAGGACAGTCACCTTTTTCCGTTTCTTGTAAAAAGGGGGCTGTCCCCTTTTCCAGCGCGCTCTCGACTTCCGAGCGCAGATTGCTGACCGAGCGTGACAGCTCGTCGCTGCGCGCCGGCGCCTCGCCGAACCAGAACGGTATTGTCGGCGGTGCTCCTTTCGCGTCCGCTACGCGCACGATGCCCGGGCCGACCTGCAGGATCTGCCACGACGCGTTGCCGAGTTGAAAGATGTCTCCGGCGGAGCTCTCGATCGCGAAGTCCTCGTTCAGCGTGCCGATGAACGTGTCCTCCGGGACCAGCACAACGCGGTAGTCCGCCACTTCCGGGATGGCGCCACCCGAGGTGATCGCGAGCGAGCGGGCGCCGCGACGTCCCCTCACCTTCGCATTCACTTCATCTCGATGGACGAGGGCGCTGCGGCGGCCCCTCCGCGTGGCGAACCCCTCGGCCGTCATCTTGACCACGGCATCGAAGTCGCGCCGCTCGAGCGCGCGGTAAGGCCACGCCCGCCGCACGAGCGCGAACAACTCGTCCTCCGAATACTCACGGGACGCCGACTCAGCGACCACCTGCTGCGCCAGCACGTCGAGCGGCGCGTCGTGCGACACGATCCGGTCGAGCTCGCCGCGCCTGACCGACCGCACCAGCGCGGCGCACTCGACGAGGTCGTCGCGCGAGACGGCAAACAGCCGCCCCTTCGGCAGCCCATGGATGCTGTGGCCGGACCGCCCGACGCGCTGCAGGAAGGTCGCGATGTGATGCGGCGAGCCGATCTGGCAGACGAGATCGACCGAGCCGATGTCGATGCCAAGTTCAAGGGACGCGGTCGCGACGAGCGCTTTCAGGTGACCGCCTTTGAGTCGTGATTCCGCATCGAGCCGCCGCTCCTTCGACAGGCTGCCGTGATGCGCCGTGACGACGGTGTCGCCTAAGCGGTCGCTGAGGTGCCGGGCCACCCGCTCCGCCAGACGCCGCGTGTTCACGAACACCAGCGTCGTCCGGTGCGCCGCGATCAGCTCGGTCAGGCGATCGTAGTACTCCTCCCACACCTCGTGGGACATCACCGCTTCGATCGGCGACCGCGGGATCTCCAGCGCAAGATCCATTTCCCTGCGGTGCCCTTCATCGACGATGGCGCACTCGGTGCGATCGGTGCCAATGAGGTACCGGGCAACTTCTTCGATTGGATTCTGAGTAGCCGAAAGACCGACGCGTTGGAGCGTCCCCTCGGTCAATGCCTCGAGCCGCTCCAGCGACAGCGCGAGGTGCGCGCCACGTCTGGTCCCGATGACGGCGTGGATCTCGTCCACGATGACCATGCGCGCGGTGCGGAGCATCTCGCGGCTGCGTTCCGCAGTGAGCAGGAGGTAAAGCGACTCGGGAGTCGTGACTAGAATGTGCGGCGGCGTACGCAGCATCGCGGCGCGCTCGGATTGAGTCGTGTCGCCGGTCCGCACCGCCGCCGTAATGCGCGGCGCGTCGAGGTCCGCCTCCTCCGCCAGCTCCCGGATTCCGCGCCGCGGCTCGCCGAGGTTTTTGACGATGTCCGCGCTGAGCGCCTTCAGAGGCGAGACGTAGACGACTCGCACCTCATCCGGCAGCGGGCCTCGTAATCCTTCTTGAAGGAGATCGTCGAGCGCGCCGAGGAATGCCGCGAGTGTCTTGCCCGATCCGGTCGGGGCCGCCACGAGCGCATGACGGCCTTCGCGGATCGACGCCCACCCGCGGACCTGAGCCGTCGTCGGTTCGCCGAGCGTCTCGGCAAACCAGCGCGCCACGACAGGATGAAATTGCGAGAGAGCCACACTCCATTGTGGACTGTGGATTGTTGATTGTCGATTGTTCGGCGATTGTCGATTGATGATTGGGGACGATTGACGATTGACGATGGAAGACTTACTTGACGGGGAGCTCGAGGTAGAAGGTCGTGCCCTCGCCGGCGCGCGACTCGCAGGTGATCGCACCGCCGAGCGCCTGCACGCATTCGGCGACTATGGCGAGGCCGAGACCGCTGCCGTCTATGCCGAGCCGGTCGTCCAGCTCGGCGTGTGCCCGGAAGAACCGCTTGAAGACCGCTGGCTTCGCGTCGTCTGGGATACCCAGGCCGTTGTCGCGCACGCAAATCGTGCAGGTCGAATCCGACTGGCCGTCGAAGCGAATCTCGACGAAGCGATCCGGCTTCGCCGGGTCGCTGTACTTGATTCCGTTGGAGATGAGGTTCAGCAGGGCAAGTTCGAGCCGCGCCGGATCGATCAGTAGAACAGGCAGCCCCGGATCGACTCGTACGGCCACTTGACGGGCCTGCGCCATTTCCCGAAGCTGGCGCGCAACCTCCTCCGCGAGCGAGGCCACTTCGACGACCTGCGAGCTCGGGCCGTCGAGCGCCTCGTCGAGGTGCGCGACGCGCTGCAGCGTGCTCAACAGCACGCTCAAACGCTCCGCGTTCCGCCGAATCGTGCTTGCGATGCGCTCCCACCGCTGGGGATCGTGTTGGACGTCCTCCCGGATGATCAGGCTCGCCGCGACCAGGATCGTGCCGACAGGCGAGCGCAACTCATGGCTGGCCATCCGGTTATAGCTCCGGAGCTGCTCGGTCTGCGCCTCGATGGTTGCGGTGTATTCGCCGACGAACGTGTCGACGGTCGTGCGCATCAGCGCGCGCACCGACCGCATCAGTCTGCGCATCGCGTCCAGGCACACGGAGGACGCCGGCTCCAGATCGAGGCGCTTCGTCTCCGACGCGACGAAACTCTCCAGGATCTCTGCGAGCAGCTCGTACTCCCGCAGGATCTGGTGTACCGAGGCTTTCTGCTCGTGGCGTAGCTGCCCCAGCTCGCGCGCCTTGTCGATGACGGCAGCGTTCGCGGCGATCTCTTCGGTCTTCGGCGCTCGCAGGTAGCGGGCGATCTCCCCGAGCAGCAGAGGGATGTGATCCAGTAGCCTGTCGGTTGGAAAGACGTCGTTCGGCTCGACCGAGAGCACGGTCTTGAGCCGGTCGAGCCAGGCCTGGGCCAGCCTCACGCGCTCGGCCTCGATGCGTTCGGCCAGTATCTCCGCGTAACTGCCAGTGGCGGATGTCAATGCGCGACCTCAGGAATGCCGAAGAGCCCTGATGTTATCCCAGACTCAGCCGTTGGATGATCATTTTCGCGCCGCCGCGCGTGGGACGGTCGACTCTTCGTAACTTCCTGTGCTCACGGTTGTTCCCCGCGCTCCAGCTTCTTCCACTGCTCGACGTATTGATCGACGTTCGCGGCCGTGACGACGTCGACGCCGGAATCGACGACCGGCGAAGACGGCATCTTGCCTGCCTTAATGCCGGCGAGCAGCCTCACCGACTCAGCGCCCCAGCCGAAGTACTTCTGACCAATGAGCAGCTGCACCTTGCCCGCTTTGATGAGTTCAGGCGCCGGTGGAATCGTGTCGAAGGCGATGAACTTCGTCCTGGCGGGATCGACCGCGTCGAGCGCGTTGCGCGTGAACACCGGCCAGCCGCCGACCGAGATCCACGCCTTGAGATCCGGATAGCGGTTCGTCCCGGACGCGATGATCTCCGCGCAGCGGATACTGTCTTCCTTGATGTCGTAGACCTCGACAACCTTGATGCCCGGATGTTTGGCGAGTATTTCCTGAACGCCTTCGAGCCGCCGCGCCAGATTCACGGCACCGATGCTGGTGATGAGCGCCACCTGGCCCTTGCCATCCAGCATCTTGACCGTTTCCTCACCCATGATGCGGCCGGCGGCGCGATCGTCGACGCCGTAGTACGCGATCCGTTTGGAATTCGGTGCGTCGGAATCCCACGTCACGACCGGGATGCCCGCGTCGACCGCGCGATTGATCGTCTCGTTGAGAAAATCGCCGCCCAGGCTGGAGATCGCGATCCCATCCACGCGCTGTGTGATGAACGATTCGAGAATCTCCTTCTGACGGAGCTGATCGGCGGTTTCCGACCCGCGCCAGATCACCTCGATGTTTCCCAGCTCCGCCGCCGCCCGCTCGGCGCCGACCTTCGCGTAGTTGAAGACAGGGAGATCGAGCGACTTCGGGATGACCGCGAAGCGAAGCTTCTTCGTTGCGGAATCTCCCGACGTCGCCGCGTCCCGGCTTCCGCCGCCGCACGCGGCGAGTCCCAGGCAAACGATCAGGCAAAGGTGGCGCACGATGTCGGCCTCCGGCAGGCCTGAAGGCCTGCGCTACGGCAGCCCTAACGGGCTGCGCTACGAAATAACCGGTTATCGGGCTCCCCGGCGAACGAGGAGCTGATCCATCACGACGATGACGATGACGACGAAGCCGACAATGAGCCTATCGTAGAACGTTGCGCCGGGGATCTGCGGCAGCGCGTTGCGCAGCACGCCGAAGATCAGCGTGCCGAGCACCGCCCCGATGACTGATCCTCGCCCTCCGGATAAGCTCGCGCCGCCGACGACTGCCGACGCGATGATGTCCAGCTCGTAGCCCATGGCGAGGTCCGCCTTCCCCTGCCCCTGCACGACCGCGAGC
Source organism: Vicinamibacterales bacterium (assembly GCA_036258175.1). Lineage (GTDB taxonomy): Bacteria > Acidobacteriota > Vicinamibacteria > Vicinamibacterales > 2-12-FULL-66-21 > DATAEE01. The sequence goes on along the minus strand of DATAEE010000391.1, from coordinate 24,063 downwards.
ACGACGCCGGCGATGGCTGACAAGAGCGCGGCGAGGACATAGACCGACGTCTTCACGGCACCTACGGCGACGCCGGAGAAGCGCGCCGCGGTTTCGTTGCCGCCGACGGCGTAGATGGCGCGGCCCCACTGGAACCGGACCATCAGAATCTGAAAGAGGACGGCGAGCCCGATCATCGCGCCCGGCGCGAACCAGTCGAGCGGGATGCCGAACGGCTGCCAGCCGGGCGGCAGGGCGCCGGACACGTCGAAGAACCGCGCCTGGGTAAAGATGAACGCCGCGCCTCTAGCGATACCCATCACCCCGAGCGTCGCAATGAACGGCGGCAATCCCACGAGCACCACGAGCGCGGAGGTCACCACGCCCGCCGCGAGCCCGGCCAGGATCGCCATCGTCACGCTCGACCCAAGCGACCAGCCGCTCTCGACGAACAGGCCGCCGAGGACGACGCTCGCGAGCGCGATGACGGCGCCGGGCGATAGATCAACGCCGCCGGAGATGATCACCATCGCGGCGCCGATCGCCGCGATGCCGTAGATCGACGAGTACTTCAGGATGAGTAGCGCGTTAGGAAAGTTCAGAAATGGATGGGAACGATCACCGTCAGGTGCGAGGTACCACGCGAAAAAGAGGATCTCGACCGCAAGGATGGCGAGCGTGCTGAGCTCGCGCGTTCGCCAAGCCGATGACAGACGGAGGTTCCGCGGGCCTGGCCGATTCCGCAGTTCGGTTGCCGTGCCCAGATTTGATGTCGTCACGCCGCGGCTCCCGGTTCGGCTGTCGCGAGCCGCATCACCGACTCTTCATCGGCCCGCTCGCCGGCGATCTCGCCTTGAATCCGCCCCTCGCGCATGACGACCACGCGATGTGCGAGCTCGAGCACCTCCGGCAGATCGCTGGACGCGATGAGGCAGGCCATGCCTTCGCGCGCCTGGCGGCGGATGATCTCGTGGATCTCGAACTTCGCGCCCACGTCCACGCCCTTGGTTGGTTCGTCCATCAGCAGTATCCGTGGCTGCATCGCCAACCACCGAGCCGCGACGACCTTCTGCTGGTTGCCGCCGCTCAGACTGTCTGGAAACGTGTCGGGCCCGGGCGTCTTGATGCTCCAGGCGCGGATCATCTCCTGTGCGGCGGTCCGCTCAGCGCGCGGCCGGACCACGAGGCTCGACCGGGCGGTTTCGCGCGGCAGGACCAGGTTGTGGCGCAGATCGAGGTTGAAGAACAGTCCCTGCTGCTGGCGATCCTCCGGCACCAGCGCGAGACCGGCACGCGCGGCGTCCCGCGGCGTCGCGAAGCGGCATTCGACCCCGTCGATCAGCACCGCACCGGCGTCACGAGCATGCAGCGCGAAGAGCGTCTCCAGCAACTCGGAGCGCCCGGAACCCACGAGGCCGAACAGGCACACGATCTCTCCTGGTCGGATCGTCAGCGACACATCCTCGAAGCAGGGGCGTCGTGTGAGACGGTCGACAGTCAGGCGCGGCTGATCCGAAGGACGCGGTCCGGATCCAGCCGCAACGCGCGGCGGAAGATCGCGACCGACCATCGCGCGAACGATCGCATCGGCGCGCGTCGCCGCGCGTTCGAAGGTGCCAGCGTGCGAACCGTCCCGCAGAACGGTGATCCGATCGCACAACGCGAACACCTCAGGCAGCCGGTGTGACACGTAGATGAGTGTCGTGCCCCGGCTCTTCAGATCGGCCAGCACGCGAAACAGATGATCGACCTCCGCATCGGTCAGCGAGGTCGTTGGCTCATCGAGCGCGAGGATCCGGCACTCGAACGCCAGTGCCCGCGCGACCTGCACGAGCTGACGATAGGCGGCCGACAAGGAACCCGCGAGGTCGTCGGGCGAAACCGGAATGTGCAATCGCTCCAGCAGCGATCGCGTCCGGTCGCGCATCTCCCGCTCGCGGAGCAGGCCGCCCCGGGTCAGCTCCCTGCCCGCAAAAATGTTCGCCGTGACGGTCAGATCGGGAAACGCGAGCATCTCCTGGTGCACGATCCCGATCCCGTGCGCGAGCGCGTCGCGCGGCCGCGCGAGCGCGATGGGACGGCCGTCGAGACACAGCTCGCCGCTGTCCGGCCGGAGCGAGCCTGAGAGAATCTTGAGCAGCGTCGATTTTCCGGCGCCGTTCTCGCCGACGAGCGCGTGCGCCTCGCCCGCGGCGACGTTGAAGCTGACGCCGCGGAGCGCGTGAACCGCGCCGAACGACTTGCGCACGCCACGGAACGAAACGGCCGGGACGCTATCCATAGATGTTGGGCGCCTGTCCGCGCACGCCGGGACGAATCCGCATGAGGCCGCCATCGTGCGGTCCCGGAGATTTCTTCGCACGCTTCAGCGCGATCGTCGCGCTCGTAATGTAGAGCTCGTCGAGCGCTGCGCCGCCAAACGCGCATTTCGTCGGATACGCCGCCGGGACCGCGACGACTCTATCGAGCTTCCCATCCGGCGCATACCGGTGCAGCGCCGACCCACCCCACAACGCCAGCCAGACGAATCCATCCGCGTCGAGGACCAGACCATCCGGGAAACCGTGCTCGGGCGCGATGCGGGCGAGCGCGCGCCTGTTCGCGATGGCTCCGGTCGCACGATCGTAGTCGAACACGTCGATGCGGTGCGTGGGGCTGTCGACGTAGTACATGACGCGTGCGTCGGCGCTCCACGCGATCCCGTTCGAGATCGAGATGTCGCCGGCCATCTTCGAGACCCGGCCGTCCGGGTCGAGGCGATACAACGAGCCGGCCGCTCCCTTCTCGTCGAGCGCCATCGTCCCGGCCCAGAACCGGCCGGCTGGATCGCAGGCGCCATCGTTCATGCGGTTCCCGGGCACGTCCGCTTCGACCTCGGCGATCGTCGACACGCTCCCAGTCGCCCACTCCAGCCGCTCGAAACCACGGCTGGTCGCCATGACGAGCGAGCCGTCGCGGCTCGGCGTGACGGCACCGACCGGCCGCCCTACCTCCCGGATCTCCTCTTGTCCGGAACCGGGGTCGAACCGGTGGACGCGGCCCTGAAGAATGTCGACCCAGAGCAGGCGCGCCGCGGCTGCGTCCCAGATGGGACCCTCGCCGAGCTCGGCGCGCGCATCGTGAACGAGCTCCACGTCCTCCATCAGGAAGGGCTGCGCACGCCCAGGCGCGATTCCCAACCGTGTTCGAACAACTTGATCCGGCCGCCGGTCGGCGGGTGGGCCGCGCAGATCTCGTGATTCAGCTTTACGCCCAGGCCTGGCCGTTCGGGCACCGTGAAGCAGCCGTCCGCCGCGTCCACGCGCGGCGCGTGATCGACGAGCGTCTGCACCCACGGATCCGCGAAGTCGTTGAAGTGCTCGAGCACCTTGTAGTTCGGTGTGGACGCCGCGAAGTGCAGGTTTGCCGTCGTGCCCACAGGACCGCAGACGTTGTGCGGCGCGAGCAGCAACGAATACGCGTCGGCCCAGCCCGCCAGGCGTTTCATCGGAAGGAAGCCGCCGAAATGCGTCATGTCCACCTGCACGACATCCATCGACCCGCCTTCGATGAAGGGACGGATGTCTTCGACCGTGTGCGCCCGCTCTCCTGTTGCGATCGGCGTCGTCGTGGCGGTGCGGACGCGCGCGAGAACGCGCGCGTTCTCGGGCGGCACCGGTTCCTCGATCCACTCGGGATCGTAGGGCTCAAGAAGAGAGGCCACCTTCGCGGCCGCCGCCGCGGTGAACCGGCCGTGCATCTCGATCATGATCTGCACGTCTGGGCCGACCGCTTCCCGCACCGCGGCGACGATTTCGACCGCGCGGCGCCTCTCCGGCCGCGCGATCTCGGCCGACGCGGCGCCAAACGGATCGATCTTCAGCGCGCGGTAACCTTTAGCGACGACGCCTCTCGCGAGCTTTGCGATCGCAGCCGGCTCGCGATCTGTCTGATACCACCCGTTCGCGTACGCGGGCACGCGCTCGCGGAACTTGCCGCCGAGCAGCTTCCACACCGGCACGTTCAGCGCCTGCCCCATCAGGTCCCAGCAGGCGATGTCGAACGCCGCGAGCGCTGATTGCGTTATTTCGCCAGGCCTGCCGTACTCGGCGCGCTGCACGTTCCACGCGAGCCGCTCGACGTCGAATGGATCGGCGCCGACGACGTAGCGCGGCGCGAGTTCCTGCACACACGCGACGAGCGTCTCGGTCTTGTTGACCATCCGCACTTCACCGACGCCCGTGAGACCTTGATCGGTCACGAGCTCGACGAACGTCAGTTCGCGCCACGGGGCGCCGACGACGGTGATGCGCAGGTCGACGATCTTCATCAGGCAGGATCCTTGGTCCAGCGGCCGTCCACGAGCCGCTGAATGCCGAGTGGGTTGGCGGCCCGGAGCGGCTCGGGCAGGAGCGCGTCCGGCGTACTTTGAAACGCAACGGGACGCAGAAAGCGGCGAATCGCGGTCGCGCCAACGGACGTGTGGCCCGCGGATGTCGTGGCGGGATACGGGCCGCCGTGCTGCATACCCCACACGACCACGACGCCGGTGGGATAGCCGTTCCACACGATCCGTCCGGCTTTGTCGGTGAGCGTGGACGAGAGCCTCGAGGCCCAGTCCGAATCCGCGGCATCCGCGTGAATCGTCGCCGTGAGGCTGCCCTCGAGATCCCCGGCGACGTCGATGAGCGATTCGGCCGACGGACATCGCACGATCACCGACACCGGTCCGAAATATTCCTCGCGCAGCGCCGGCGTCGCCGTAAACGTCGCGAGGTCCGTGGTCATGATGACGCCAGGCCGGGCAAGAGCACCCGACTCTTTTACTTCATTACCGCCCAGGATCTCGACTCCTGGCAGCGCCCGCGTCCTCTCCAGCTTTTCTTTCAACCCGGCGTGCAGCTGCGGGTTCAGCATCAGGCCCGGCGCGCGGGCGGCGACGCGCTCGGCAATCGCGGCAGCGAACGCGCGGCCGCTCGCATCCGTCGATGGCACGAAGACGACGCCCGGCTTGGTGCAGAACTGACCGGTGCCGAGCGTGATCGAATTCGCCAGTCCTTCGGCGATTTCGGCGCTTCTCGCGGAGAACGCGCCGGGAGCTATAAAGACGGGGTTGAGGCTCCCCATCTCGGCGAAGACAGGAATCGGCTCCGGCCTGGAAGCAGCAAGGTCGTGAATGGCACGTCCGCCGCTCAGCGATCCGGTGAACGCGACCGCTCGCATTTCGGGCGCGGTGACCAGCGCCCGCGCCGCGTCGAGGCCGCGCGCCTGCAGCAGATCGATGACGCCGTCCGGCATCCCGGTCTCTTTACCGGCAGCACGCAAGGCCTCTGCGCAGGCAGCCGATGTCGCGGGATGTGAAGGATGTCCCTTCACGACAACTGGACAGCCCGCGGCGAGCGCCGAGGCGGTGTCGCCGCCGGCGACGCCGAAAGCCAGCGGAAAATTGCTCGGCGTGAACACTGCAACCGGCCCAATGGGAACCAGCATGCGCCGCACGTCCGGCCGCGGCGGTTTGGCCGACGGATCGGCCGGCGAGATGATCGCCTCGACGAACGAGCCTTCGTCGACGATGTCGGCGAAGGCCCGGAGTTGCGCCGTCGTTCGATCCAGTTCGCCGTTCAGTCGGGCGGCGCCAAGACCGGTCTCGCCGTCCGCGGTTGCAACGAGCGTTGCACGGCTCGCCTCGAGCCGATCGGCAGCGCTGCGGAGAAACCGTGCGCGCCCGCCGGGCGCCGCGGCGCGCCAGGCGCGGAAGGCGCGCGCGGCCCGCGCCGCCGCCGCGCGGACGTCAGCGAGCGTCGCCTCTTCGAACTGCTCCTGTCCCGGGCGCCCCGTCCGCGGGTCGACAGCGGTGAACGTCGTCATCGCCGCTCGAGCACGCCGATGGGCGATGGCACGGCGTCCGGCGCGTAGCGCCGCAGAAGCGCGAGCGCGATTGAGGCGCGGCGGACCCGCTCGCGTGCCATCGCGATCGCGGTCGGCTCCAGGTGCTGCCCGCAGGGATACAGGCCGGGCGCGTTCCGCAGCCCGAACTTCAGGTAGATCGGAGCCGCGACGCGAACCAGTTCGGCGATTTCGTAGTGGCGGACCGCGCCGCCGAAATCGTCCGGGCTCTCAATGTAGAGATCGATGGCGGCATCCACGGCCTGGCGAATCGCGGCAATCTGCGCAAGCGACAGATCGCCGGGCAGATTAATCGAGGTTGCGCCGAGATCCTCGAGTACCCGCGCCGTCGCGGGGTTCGGCGCCGCGACGGTCACCGACACTTTCAGTGCGAAGTCGTCGGGCAGCACGCCTGACTGCTTCATTCGACCGAGCACCATCAGCTGGCCGACGTCGGCGACGAGGGCCGATCGGATGCCGAGCTCCGCCGCGTGCAGCACGTCGTCGAGGCCGTACGCGAGCTGGTCGGCGCCGCGCAGCGCCGAGCCGATCACACGTCCGTTCGTGCTGGCGGCCTGAACGCCGATGTCCCAGTTCGCGCGCGGGCCGACGAATAGGCAGACCTCGATGCCGCGCTCGCGGCCGAGCGCGACCATCGCGCGGATCTCGTCGTCGGTCTGCAGCATGATGCCGCTTCCCTGACTCACGCGATGCACCGGGACACCCTGCGCATCCGCTTCAGTCACCACGATCTGCATGACGCGCGGCCCTTCGCACGACGGGATCTCGATGCGGTACTGTCCGCCGTCGGCGAACCGCTTGCGGGACACCGGCAGCTCGTGCGCGTCGCGCGGCGGGAGGCCGAGCCCAGCGAGAATGTCACGTGCGTTCTTCATGACCTACCTCTTCCTGCCTCTGCATGCGTCCGTTCAGCCGACTCGTAGACATCGGCCGGCTATGATATTACGATTGCCCGTCCGGTTAGACTGCATGCGCGCCCTTGTCGTCTCGATACTCCTGACCCTGCCTGTCGCGCTGCTCCCCGCGGGAACCGGAGTCACGCGCGCGGCGTTCGGAACGATGCCCGACGGCACGTCGATCGAAGTCTTCACCATCGCCAACGCGCGCGGCATGGAAGTCCGCGCGATCGAGTTCGGCGCGATCATCGTCTCGCTCACCGCACCGGATCGCAGCGGCCGATCGGCCGACATCGTGCTCGGCTACGACACGCTTGCCGACTACGTCTCGAAGAACACGCCGTACCTCGGCGGAGTGGTCGGGCGCTACGCGAACCGGATTGCCAAAGGGCGGTTCACGCTCGACGGGCAGGAATACACACTCGCGACGAACAACGCGCCCAACCACCTGCACGGCGGCGTCAAGGGTTTCGACAAGGTGGCCTGGAGCGGTGAGCCGGTCACGGGACCCGACGGGCCAGGCGTCGCCTTTACCTATACGAGCCGGGACGGCGAGGAAGGCTATCCGGGCACGCTGAAAGCGAGAGTCACCTACACGCTAAATGACCGCAACGAGCTGATCGTGGATTATCACGCGACGTCCGACAAGCCGACGCACGTGAACCTGAGCCAGCATAGTTACTTCAATCTCTCGGGCGGCGATCGGAACATCCTCGACCATCAGCTGACGATCAACGCCGACCGGTTCACGCCCGTCGACGAGACGCTCATCCCGACAGGCGAGCTCGCACCGGTGGCCGGGACGCCGCTCGATTTCAGGAAGCCGATGGCGATCGGCGCACGGATCGAAGACAAGCACGTCCAGCTCCTGCGCGGCCGCGGCTACGACCACAACTTCGCCCTGCTGACGCCGAAGACGGCCTCCGAGCTGTCCCAAGCCGCGCGGCTCGTCGATCCAGTCTCGGGCCGGACCCTCGACATCGCGACGACCGAGCCGGGAGTGCAGTTTTATTCCGGGAACTTCCTCGACGGAACTCTCAAAGGCAAGAAGGGTCGTGTCTACGCGCAGCGCTGGGGGCTCTGCCTCGAGACCCAGCACTTCCCCGATTCACCCAACCGACCGAACTTCCCCTCAACTATTCTGCGGCCAGGCGTGGAGTATCGGTCGCGGACCGTGTTCACGTTCGGCGTTACCCGCTGACCGCAGCCTGTCGATCCCGCCGACTGCCGTTCGTATAGTAGGTGGGAGAACAACGATGACGCAGTATCTGCTCAGTATTTATCAGCCCGACGGCGAAACGCCTCCGCCCGAGTTCCTGGCGAAGGTCATGCGGGACGTCTACGCGCTCCTCGATGAGGCCAAGTCCGCGGGCGTCTGGGTCTTCAACGGCGGCCTGCACCCGCCGACGACGGCCACCGTCCTGCGGTTCCAGCGGGATGAGGTGCTCATGACCGACGGCCCCTACGCCGAGGGCAAAGAGCACATCGGCGGGTTCATGGTCGTCAAGGCCCCGGATCTCGACGTCGCGCTCGAGTGGGGCCGCAAGCTCGCGCGCGTGCTGTCGCCGCTTGCGATCGAGGTCCGACCATTCAGGGAAGAGGCGAAGGGCTGATCGCTGCCGAGCAAATCCTCGCCGTACCACAGATCGAACGTGTGTTCCGCGAGCAGTACGGCCGCGCGGTCGCGGTCCTCGTCCGGTACTTCCGCGATATCGATCTTGCGGAAGAAGCCGTTCAGGATGCGTTCACCGTGGCGCTGCAGCGATGGCCGTCCGACGGAGTACCGCCCAATCCGGCGGCCTGGATCATCACCACAGCGCGCAACCGTGCGATCGACCGACTAAGGCGCGAGGCCTCTCGCGAGGATCGGCACGCACAGGCCGCGCAGCTTCTGGCGAGAGGCAACCTTTCAGATGGCGAGGAAGAGGGAGACGTGCAGGACGATCGACTGCGTCTGATCTTCACGTGCTGTCATCCCACCCTCGCCACCGAGGCTCAGGTCGCGCTGACGCTGCGGCTCATCGGCGGCCTCACGACGGCGGAGATCGCGCGCGCGTTCCTCGTTCCGGAGCCGACGATGGCGCAGCGGCTGGTTCGGGCGAAGGGGAAGATTCGCGACGCGCGAATCCCCTATCGGGTCCCGGGTGAAGCCGATCTGCCGGCTCGCGTTCGCGCCGTTCTCGCGGTCGTCTATCTGATCTTCAACGAAGGCTACACGGCGAGCTCCGGGGACCGCCTCGTGCGCGAGGATCTCTGTGCGGAGGCGATCCGTCTCGGACGGCTCCTGGCCGGCCTGCTGCCGGACGAACCGGAGGTCATGGGGCTGCGGGCGCTCATGCTGCTCATCGAAGCGCGGCGCGGAGCCCGCACGACCGCCGACGGCGACGTCGTCCTCCTCGTTGACCAGAACCGCGGGCTCTGGAATCGCGACCTCATCGCCGAAGGCCAGGCGATCGTTCGGCGGTGTCTCGCGCGGAATCGACCGGGTCCGTACCAGATCCAGGCCGCGATTAATGCGGTTCACAGCGATGCGCGCGTCGCATCCGACACGGACTGGAAACAGATCGTTCATCTGTATGATCAGCTCCTCTCGATAGCGCCAAGCCCGGTCGTGGCGCTCAACCGCGCCGTCGCGGTGGCCGAGGTGGAAGGACCCGCGGCGGCGCTTGCGCTGGTGAATGGACTCGACACCGATCTCAATCGCTATCATTTATTCCATGCGATTCGCGCCGACCTCCTCCGCCGGCTGGACCGGAGGGATGAGGCGGCGCAGGCGTACGCCGAGGCCATCGCCCGGGCTGCGAACGCGCGCGAGCGCGATTTACTCGAGCGCCGACGGGCGCTGATCTGACGCGGATGCGATACGCAGCCGCGGGTCACAACGCTGGAGTCGACGTTTCAATGGAAGTACGAGCCACCGAAGAATCAGAGGTCGACGCTCTCGCGAAGCTCTGGTACGAAGCCTGGCAGGATGCCCACGCGCGCATCGTCCCCGAGGAGCTCACGCGAGCCCGCACTCTCGAGAGCTTCAGGCAACGGCTCCGGGCCGATCTTCCGAACGTCCGAGTCGTTGGGCCCGTTGGCGCCCCGGTCGGGTTCTGCACTATCAAGGGTGACGAGCTCTATCAGCTCTTCGTCTCGGCGCCGGCACGCGGATCAGGGGTCGCCGCCGCATTGATTGACGACGCGGAGGCGCGGCTGGCGCGGAGCGGAGCCGACACCGCCTGGCTCGCGTGCGCGATCGGCAACAACCGGGCCGCACGATTCTACGAAAAACGCGGATGGCACCTCGCGGGAACAGTTGTCAGCCTGTTGGACACGACGGCCGGTACGTTCCCGTTGGAAGTGTGGCGGTACGAGAAGGCGCTGGTCCGGTAGCCGCGGATTTCGCGGATCCTACCCACGAGCCACGGATTTCACAGATTCCACGTACGAGCCACGGATTACGCGGATCAGAAAACCTACGTTCACTTTGCGGCTCCGTTGCTTCCACCGACGTTGCCTCGAGCCGATGCAGCATCTTCATTCTTAAGGTGCGTTACATGGCAAGTCGCCGCGGGGCGGCGGTTCCGAATTCGACACCATGCTGCTCGGCCTTCAGTTTGACTTGCTCTTAGAGGCCCTGGTCTTTTAGTACCTCGTTTGGCAAAAGAACCGGAGGTCGTAGAGATCCCGAAAGCACAGCGTGCTGTCACGGACCTCAATACCGAGGCGGACGCTTGCCTTCGCCGACTTGAGAACCTGAACGTCGAGTTCGCCGTCATACAGCCGCAGGACAAACGTGCCCGGACCGCCGGTCCCAAAGGCCGATATGGTGCATGCATTGACATGCGCGGCGACATCCGGCGGTTCCCAGAAGTGAACCTCTATGTATTCCTCATCCTTCTGGATGTGGGCGACCGCGAAGGGCGAGTAGAAGATGATACCGAGGCCAGCGATCTCGAGCTCAATCGTGGTCTCCACGCACCCTCCTACTCATGGCCGTGGGCTCCCGAGCTACGAAGGCAACAATCCAGACAAAGCGATTCTTTAATGCAAAGGTGGTCTTAGGTTTCACAGAGTTCGAAGTCTCGATACGATCAAGGAGCCGCCTCCGACCTGCGCCATGTCTTGGCTGCATCGGCGTAACTTGGATGTCCGGCCGCAGATGGACGCAGATTCACGCAGATAGTATCTGCGTGAATCTGCGGTTCCTTAAGAATCCGTGAAATCCGTAGCGAAATAATCCGTGTAATCCGTGGCTTCGTGATCCGCGACATCCGTGGCTCAGCGAACTTTCCACTCCTGGATCCCCGCGGACCACTGCGGCTGCATCGTCACTTCGAGGCGCAGGGCGGTGGTCGTGACCGGCGCGAACGCCACTTTGTTCCAGGCGTCCTTCGCGACACCGTAAGGACCGCTCGGGGCGACGGGCTTCCACTCGGCGCCATCCTTATATAAGAGGCGCCAGGAGGCGGGCACGCGCACCTGGCCGTGGCCGGTGTCGTCGAACCAATACAGCTCGACGCCGGAGACCGTCGCTGTCTTCGCGAACGTCATCTCGGCCCACTCGGTCGTCCCACGCGTCGGCCACCAGTCGAAATACGACGACGAATCCGCGGACGCTGGAGGTTCCTCGCCGTCATTGATCATCCGCGGGTTCTTCCGGCCGGAGGTCGTCACCGTTGCGGCCGTCGCGAGCGTCGGGTACGGCGCGGGTCGCGCGTTCGCCTCCGAGTTCGGCAGCCAGACGATCATCTGCCCGCGTCCGCGGTTCGCCCACGCGTAATACGGAATGGCTGTGAAGTCCTGCTCCGTCTTCGTGACGGCGCCCTTCTCGTCGAACGCGAGCGCAGTGGCGCGTCCTGTGATCACCTGCACGCCATTCAGCAGGTTCGGCCGGAACTCAGAGGTCAACGGCGTCGAGTCCGTCAGAACCAGATTGCGTACACGGCCGTTCGGATTGTCGGGCCACTCGGCGGCGAACATCAACGGTCCGCGCTGCAGCGCGACGCGTCCGCGATCGGCTTCAACGCTGTCGTGCGCGAAAACGCGTTGGACTGGCATCGGAAGGTTCAGATCGATCGTGTCTCCGGCACGCCAGACTCGCGCGAGGCTTGCATAGCCCTTTGCCTGGTTCAACGAGACATGCTCACCGTTGACCATCAGCATCCGCCTCCGGACCAAGGAATCACGCGTCACTGTATAGAAACGGTAGAGATCGCTCGGCACGGGCCTGTCGCTCGCCCAGCCCGGGATGCGTACTTTGATCTCGAAGAACCGCGCAGCTCCCGGATCTATCTTCAGGTGGACCAGGCCGTCCCACGGATATCGCGTTTCCTGGACGATCTTCAGCACGCGTCCGCCGCCCACGTCGATCTCAGCCCTGCTTTCCGCGAAGAGGTTGACGTAGATCGTCTCACCTTGCTTTGCGTACACGTAGCCGGGAACCGACGCCAGGAACCGTGTGATGTTCGATGGACAGCAAGCGACGCCGAACCACGGGCTGCGCTCGTGCTGGCCGTTCGACTCGAGCGGGTTCGGATAGAAGAACGTCTTGCCGTCCAGCGACACGCCCGAGATCAAGCCGTTGAACAGCGTCCGCTCCATGACGTCGATGTACTTCGCGTCGCCATGGAGCAGGAACAGGCGGTGGTTCCAGTAGTCCATCCCTATCGACGCGCACGTCTCGTTGTACGCCGTCATGTTCGGCAACTCGTAATGGTGGCCGAACGCTTCGCCGGCGCCCGTCGCGCCGATCCCGCCGGTGATGTACAGCTTCCTGCCGACGGTGTTTTCCCAGATCGTGTCGATCGCCTTAATGTAGGCGGCGTCGCCGGTCAACGCCGCGACATCCGCCATTCCGGAGTACATGTACGTTGCGCGGACGGCGTGGCCGACGGGCTCGGTCTGCTCGACCACGCGCTGCTGCGCCTGGTTGTAGGCCAACCCGCGCGGGTTCACTTTCTCGCCGGGATTCGGCCCGCGCTCGTCGAGCAGGAACTTCGCGAGCGTCAGATAGCGCTCGTCGCCGGTCACGCGATACAGCCGCGCAAGCGCCATCTCAGTGATCTGGTGGCCGGGCCAGATCGACCGTTTGCCCGGACCGAACACGCTCACGAGCAGGTTGGCGCTCTTGATGGCGACGTCGAGCAGCGTGCGCTTGCCGGTCGCGAGGTAATGCGCCACGGCCGCTTCGTACAAGTGCCCGAGGTTGTACAGCTCGTGGCTGTCGTCGCGCTCGAGCTCCCATCGTTCCTTCCCCGCCCACTTGTGCGGGTTCTGCGGATCGATGGTCCGCGTGGTGTAAATGTAGCCATCCGGCTCCTGCGCCGCGGCGATCTTCGCGATGAGCGAATCGACGTAGGCGTCGAGCTTCGGATCAGGGTGGACGCTGAGCGTATACGATGCGCCCTCGATGACCTTGTAGACGTCAGTGTCGTCGAAGGGATACCCGGGCGGCTGGCGGTTCTCGAGCGGCTGACCGCGCAGCACCGTCGCGGCCCGCTCGAACAAATCCACGCGGCCCGTTCGCTCGCACTGCTCGAACGCGAACGGAATCGTGACGGTGCGATTGGTCTCGATCTTCGGCGCCCAGAACACGTCGGTCAGGTGCACCGCCGTGAAGGGTACGGGCTGGACTGGATAGTCACGCTTCAGGCTGCGTGCCGAGCCGGGTGGCGTTTGCGCCGCACCAAGAACCGTCAGCGCCGCAACCACTGGAAGGCAGAATCGCGCGCTTCGCAACATGGAGATAGGTATTACCATAGGCGGCCAATGAAAAGGGGACAGTCACCTTTTTACGGCGTGCGGAAAAAGGTAGCTGTCCCCTTTATCTCGAGACGCGACGCCCTGAAGACCTTCGGCGCGGCGGGCGCGGCCGCTCTCGTCAGAGTCCCCACGGCTGAAGGCCCGGGGATCGAAGTGGCCGTCGCGCCCTCCGGACAGCACAGCGTCCGGGTGACGGTGAGCCCGCGCGGCCGTGGGCGCACCCTGTCCGTCCCGCTCGACGGCGCGCTCGCGCAGCCAGCGACATCATCGTCGGCGCCCGTGGCGAAAGTGATGCCCCCAGGCGACCGTCACCGCATTCGCTGCGGCGCGTTCAACGTATCTATTTCCTTCGACCCGCTGACCGTCCGCGTGGACGCTGCAGACGGCCGGATGGTCCAGCAACTTCAGATCGATCCCGGGAAAGGCACGCTGCGCTTCCCCATTGGTGACGGGCCGCTTCTTGGTCTTGGCGAGGGCGGGCCGCAATTCGATCGCCGCGGCTCGACCGATGCGATGAAAAACGGTCGGGCGGTTACCGGCTGCGCACGCACGGAGGCCGCGCGCCCGTGCAGTGGCTCGTCGGCACCGCAGGCTGGGCGATGTTCATCCATCACCCGCAGGGGTCGTTCGATTTCACGGGCCCGGAAGCCCGCTTCGACCCCGCGACGGACGGCCTGCCGCTCGATCTCTTTATCGTTGGAGCACGTGACCCGGTCCAGGTGATGGCCGAGTATGCGCGACTGACTGGTCATCCGGAAATGCCGCCGCTCTGGTCGCTCGGCTATCTTCAGTCGCACCGCACGCTCGCCGGCCCGGACGAAATCGTGAAGGTGGCGCGGACGTTCCGCGAGAAGCGGCTGCCGTGCGACGCGCTCATCTATCTCGGCACGGGCTTCACGCCGTCCGGGTGGAACACGAACAACGGCGAGTTCACCTGGAACGCCAGCAACTTCCCCGATCCGAAGCGGATGATCGACACGCTGCACGATCTCAACTTCAAGGTCGTCCTCCACATCGTCCTCGAGGGCCGGCGCCTGGCTGGCGCGGTGGCGGATCCGTGCAGTGACGCCGACCGTTTGCCGAGCGGGCGGACGGCCGACGGCAAATGGCCGGACGACCGGAAGGTCAGCTGCTACTGGCCGTATCACAAGCCGCTCTACGACATCGGCGCCGACGGCTGGTGGCCGGATCAAGGGGACGGCCTGGACGCGCCGTCACGGCTCGCGCGGCATCGCATGTATTGGGAAGGCTCGCAACTCTGGCGCGCGAACGAGCGCCCGTTCGCGTTGCATCGCAACGGACACGCCGGGATGCAGCGCTACGCGGCGTTTCTATGGTCCGGCGACGTCTACACGACGTGGGAAACGCTCCGCACGCACGTGTCGGTTGCGATCAACACCGGGCTGAGCGGCATTCCGTACTGGGGAACGGACATCGGCGGCTTCGTGCCGACCGCGGAGTACACCGGCGAGCTGCACGTGCGCTGGTTCCAGTTCGGCGCGTTCTGCCCGCTCTTTCGCGCGCACGGCCGCAGCTGGCATCTGCGTCTGCCGTGGGGCTGGAACACGGGCGAGCTGGGCCCGAACGAGATCATCACGCCGAACTACAGCGGCGCGGCAAATCCGGATGCGTCGGAGCTCCGAAACGCCGCAGTCGAGCCGATCTGCCGCAAGTACCTGGAGCTTCGCTATCGACTGCTGCCCTACCTGTACAGCGTGGTCCGCGAGACGACCCGCTCTGGCTTGCCGATCATGCGGTCGCTTTGGCTCCACTACCCGGACGATCGCATCGCGTCGGCGCGCGGCGACGAGTACTTGTGGGGCCGCGACATCCTCGTGGCGCCGGTGACCGAAAAAGGCGCGGGATCCCGGTCGGTCTACCTGCCGCATGGAACGTGGTACGACTTCTGGACAGGCCAGGACATCGACGGCGGCCGCGAGCTTCAGCGCCCCGTCGACCTCGCCACGATCCCGCTGTATGTCCGCGCCGGCGCGATCCTGCCGCTCGGCCCCGTCAAGCAGTTCACCGCAGAAAAGATCGACGCGCCGTTCGAGGTGCGCGTGTACCCGGGTGCTGACGGAACGTTCACGCTCTACGAGGACGACGGGCGGACGTTTGATTACCGCAAAGGCGAGTGGATGGGGATCGCGATGGCGTGGGACGATCGCGCGCGTCGCCTGACGCTGCGGCTCGAGCCAGGATCACGGATGCGGCCACCGATGCCGCGGACCATCGAGGCCCGAATAGCCGGCGCGACTACGACGAAGACCGTCGTGTTCCAGGGACGGCCGGTTTCGATCACGCTCTAGCCGCGGATTTCGCAGATCCCGATCACGAACCACGGATTACACGGATTCAAGAACCGCAGATACACGCAGGACGCACGCAGAACCGGACTTCGCTTGTCTTTCTTGCCTGCTTATCTGCGTTTATCTGCGTGAATCTGCGGCAAAGAAAAAACCGCGTCATCCGTGAAATCCGTGGCTCGCGTGATCCGTGAAATCCGCGTTACCGGATGAGACGGACGGCAAACACCGGCGCGACCTCGTTCCCGCCCGTCGCCTCGAAGCGGACGGTGAGCTTTTTCTGTTTGCCCTGCACGAGATCTGCGGGCAACGGGTACTCGACGTCGAAGAAGCGCGACACGCTGCTCTGATCGATCCGTTGCTCGCCCACTTTCCGCCCGTCGACGAGGATGTCGAACGACCGAGGCCTGCGGTTGTCGCTGTTGTAGGTGACGACGAGCGCCCTGGGTTGCGCGGACGCCGTCAGATCGTACGAGAACCACTTCGCGGCACGCCGGCCCGGCCGGCCCTCGGCGCGGACGATCGACGTCTCCTCGCCCTGCTGATTGAACGGCTTCTCGGCCTCCTGCCCGCCAGGCTGGACGAAAGCGATGCTCGACGCCTCCAGCTTCTGCTGCCGCTCGCGCTCGGCACTGAGCTCCGCCATCCTCTTTTCGTACTCCGCCGGCGTGAAGAGATCCCAGTAGGCGGCGTAGGTCCGGCGATGCAGACGATAAAAAGGAACGAGCTCGACGTCTTTGCTCCGTCCGACGCCGTCGCTCCGGAACGTGCCCGGCTTGCCAGCGACCGGCTTCACCCAGTCGGTGACCGGTCTCCCTGCGGTGACGAGCGCGGGAACGTCCGGTCTGGGCGGTGTGTCGGTCGGCGGGCCGGTGGACGGCACGTCGGTGCGGCGCTGCGGCGCCGGGCCGAGATCGCCGGCCAGCACGAGCGGACCCCACATGACGGCCGCAAGACGCGCGTTGTCCGGCATCGGTTCGAGCGCAAGGCCCTTCGGAAGCGTCACGGCGATAGTGTCGCCGCTCTTCCACGTCCGATTGAGCTCGACGTACGACGCCGGGGCTGGAAGATCCTTGACGGCCTTGCCGTTCACGCTGACGGCGAAGCCATCCTTCGCCCACGAGGGCCGGCGGACCGCAAGCGTGAACGCCTTCGGCGCGTCCGAGGTCACCTTCAACGTGGCCGAATCTCCTTCGGGAAAGGTCGTGTCCATCGCGACGCGGACACCCGCGGCCTTCCACTCCGCGGTCGACGGCGCATAGAGGTTGACCCAGAGACGATCGCCGGACTCGTAGTAAATCCCCAGTCCGTGCAGCGCGTGGCTCTCCATGCTCGTGCCGACGCAGCACGTGAAGCTACGAAACATGTCCTGGTACTCGCGCCGTACGCCGCGCCCGACCGGCACCATGTAGCAGACGGCGCCGTCCTCCGGATCAATCGATCCGAGGATGTGGTTGAAGAGCGCGCGCTCGTGGAACTCCGCGTACTCGACGGCCGGCTTCAGCGCGAAAAGAGAACGCGTCAGCTTCAGCATGTTGTAGATGTTGCAGGTCTCTGCAGTCCGCCCGTCGACGATGTTGCCGAGACGATCGGGCTCGCGGAAGTACTCATCTTTTCCATGCCCGCCGCTCGCGAAGGTGTGATGGTGCGCGACGCGATCCCAGAAGGTCTCCGCCGCGGTGCGGTCCTCGGGTTGCCCGGCGTACACGTACCGGGACAGCGATCCGATCAATTTCGGGACCTGTGTGTTCCCGTGCAGGCCGTCGAGCGGATCCTCGCGGTGCTTGAGCGGATCGAGGACCGCGCGGTGCTCGAACTTGTACGAGAGCGTGAGCCACCGCTTGTCGCCGGTGTCGGCATAGAGGTCCGCCATCACCTCGTTCATGCCGCCGAACTCCGTATTCAGCATCTTCTGAATCAGGGCATCGTCCATCGGCGCGAGCATCGCTTCCGCCCACGTCGCGAATCCGATCTCGACGTCGAGCGCTGTCCGGTTGCCGGTGTACCGATACGCATCCCGCAGGCCGGCGTAGGTCTTGTGCAGCGTGTACCACGGTGACCAGAGGCCATTCAGATCGAAGCTGGCCGAACGGATGTTTCCCTTGCCCACTTCCGCAAATGCCTCTTTGACCTTTGCCAGCGCGCCGGCAAAACCATCAGCCTGTTTGTCCTGGACCTCTTTCAGTTCCTTGACGATGTAATCGGCGCGCTCCTTGAAGCGCACGTCTCCCGTCGCCGCCCACATCAGGCTGACGCCCGAGAGGTAGTGCCCCGCGATGTGGCCGGTGAGGTTGCGGCCGTCGCCATCCCACCCGCCGTAGGGCTCCGCCTTCGGCTCGAGGCCGGCGCGCTGCCTGTAATACGCGAGCATGCGATCGGGCTCAAGCTTGAGCAGGTACTCGCCGTTGAGATCCTGTGCGCGCTTGAGGGGCCCACCCGTCAGACGGACGGCCGACAGCGGCAGCGGCCGCGCGACGTCAGGAACGGCGTTCGTGATGCGCTGCGCGCCACCCGTCTGCGCGAGGGCGAAGCACACCACGCACGCGGAAAAGATCGCCAATCGGGGTCGAGTCATTGCGTTTCTGCCATGAAGAGCTTAGGTCAGGCCGATCGCCGGACGCCGCTCAGGCGTGGCGATAGACGTCCCAGCCGAGATACGTCGAGAGCGCGTCCTCCACGCCCTCGGCGACCGACGCCCGAGTAGCCGCGACGTGGTGCTCGAAGCCCCTCCTGCAGATCATCTGGAGCAGGCGCTGGAATTCGGGGACCTCGATGACGCCATAGCCGCCGAAGGTCTCCAGGGTGTCGTCCGTGAAACGCCCCTCGCCGACGTAAGACGAGATCCCACCCGCTTCGTCATCCGTCGAGACGCGACAGTAGGTGAAGGGACCGGGCGAAATGCGACCGACGATGGTGCCGAACGTGTTCTCCTTGCCGACGGTCCCGGCAATGATCTCCTGGTAGTCCATCCGGTGGCCGGCGAAGAAGCTTTTCGGAAGATTCGAACAGTGAAACACGACGCCCTTGTTCGGATCCTCTCGGTAGTTGTTGTTCCAGTCGAGGAGCGCGGCCGGCTCCCTGGAGGCCGCCTGCAGGACGTGCATCCCGACCAACCCTGCGATGTCCGTCTCGCACGCGCTTGACAGCAGCGACTCGGACATCATGCTCATCAGCGTGCACGGCACGACGCCATAGAATTCTTCGAGCGCGGTCCAGCATTGGATGGCGGTCGCCGAGAGCTGCTTCTCCTGCATCCAGCGATCGATCGCCACGCCCAGCTTCGCCATCCGCATCAGACTAAGCGTCGGAATACCCTGCGTGCCGGTATAGGCGTTGATCGCCTCGAGCTTGGCTTTGACCGGCGCGTCGCCATCCGCCATCCGCTGCACCCAGCCGAGCAGCTCCGACAGATCCAGCGTCTCGACGGAAATGCCGGATCGCTCGAGGAGCTTCTCGCTGAACCGGACGGTGTTGAACGCCGCCGGCCTCGCGCCGATCGCCCCGATGCGCGCGCCCTTGAGGCTGCGAACGACCCGGCACGTCGCACCGAACCGGCGCAGGTCTGCGCGAAACGAGGCATGGCACGGCGAGACCGTGTGCAGCGAGGTCAGCGAATAGTGGAGGCCGTACTGGCGAAGGTTGTTGCAGACCGACATCTTGCCGCAGAAGCTGTCGCGGCGGTGCTCGATGGTCATTCGGTCGCCTTCATCGCCGAAGGCGTGCACGAGGACGGGTACGTCGAGTCCGGCCCAGCGTAGCGTATTCGCGACCGCGCGCTCGTCGCCGAAGTTCGGCAGCGTGATGAGCACGCCGTCGATCTCGTCACGGTGCGCCCGGAACAGGTCGGCGCAGGCGCGCGCGTCCGCGAGGCTCTCGACCGCACCATGCGGCGTCTGACCGGGCTCAAGCGCCACCACCCCGAAGCCTTCCTGCTGCAACGCGGCCAGAACCTCGGTGCGCCCCGCGGAACACAGATGGGCAGGGAAAAAGCCGCGGTTTCCCACGATGACGCCCAGCGTGGTGGGTCGTACGCCCATGACCGGGCCCACGTTATCACGGCCCCCGGCCGGCGGAAAGCCAACCGTGAACGTTACCGTAAGGGGAATAATCTGTTATCCTCCCCGCGCCATGAGACCACTGCGAGCCCCACTCAGTTGGATGCGGCGTGTCCTCGCGCTCCTCGCGTTTCTCGCGCTCGGGGGGATCGCGGCCGCTCTTCACGGCCAGCCGGCGGGACAACCGGCGGATGCGAAGGCCGGGTCGACGCGGACGCCGTCGACCGCCGCGCGGATCAAGCTCGATCCGGAACGTGTGATCGGCGAGGTGCACCCGCACGTCTTCGGCAACTTTGCCGAGCATCTCGGGCGATGCATCTACGGCGGGATGTTCGAGGAAGGCAGCGCGCTGGCGGATCCCGACGGTTTCCGGAAGGATGTCATGGACGCGGCGCGCGGCCTCGGCGTGACGATTTTGCGCTGGCCCGGCGGCAACTTCGCCTCCGGCTACAACTGGAAGGATGGCATCGGGCCGCGCGAGCAGCGGCCCGTGCGGCGCGACCATGCGTGGGGCGCGATCGAAACCAATCGTTTCGGCACGGATGAATTCCTGCGATATGCAGAGCGGTTGAACGTCGAGCCGTACCTGTGCATCAACGCGGGGCTCGGCACGGTCGAGGATGCCAGGAACTGGGTGGAGTACACGAACGAGGCTGGAAACACCTACTGGGCGCAGCAGCGGCGCAAGAACGGCCGCGACAAGCCGTGGGGCGTCAAGTACTGGGGCCTCGGCAACGAGATCGACGGGCCCTGGCAGCTCGGCCACAAGAACGCGCAGGACTACGCGACCTTCGCGCTCGAAGCGGCGAAGGCGATGCGCCGCGTCGACGACTCCATCAAGTTGATTGCTTCCGGATCGTCCGATTTTCGCGCCGACTGGGTGACGTGGAACCGGACCGTGCTCGAGCGGCTCAAGACCGAGATCGACTACATCTCGCTCCACACCTACATCGGCAACCAGGCGAACAATTTCGAGGAGTTCCTGGCGGTCTCGCGCGACATCGACGACCGCATCGACGTCGTGCAGGGTCAGATCAAGGCCGTGCAGGTGGGCAACCCCAACCCCCGTCCCATCTACATCGCGTTCGACGAATGGAATGTCTGGTATCGCGCGCGCGCCGGAACGACCGAGTACGAGATCGCGAGCACGGGTCTCGAAGAAATCTACAATTTTGAGGATGCCCTCGCGATGGGCATGTTCCTCAACTCCTTCATCCGGCACGCCGACGTCGTCAAGATGGCGAACCTCGCGCAGCTCGTGAACGTGATTGCGCCGATCTTCACGAACAAGCAGGGTCTGTATCTCCAGACCATCTACTTTCCGATCGCGGAGTACGCCAAGCAGCGCGGCCATCAGGCGCTCGACGTCCTGGTCGAGTCACCGCAGTACAAGCCCAATCGAGGCCGGGCACTCGGCTATCTGGACGTGTCGGCGACCTACGACCCGAAGACGCGGCAGGTATTCGTCAACGTGCTGAATCGCAGCGAGAAGACCGACATCACGGCCCGGATTGAGAATGTCGCCGGCGCGCCGTCGGGGCCCGTGAGCGTCTGGGAGCTGAACCACCCGGATCTGAAAGCCACGCACACCTTCGGCAAAGACACGGTCGTGCGGCCGGCCACGCGCAGCGCGAGCATGAAGACTACGGGGAACGGATTCGAGTACACGTTCCCGAAGCATTCGTTGACGATCTTGAAGTGGTAGTGCCATGACACAAACGGTGGATCGCCGCCGCTTCCTCGAGGAACTGAGCAAGACGGGCGTTGGGCTGGCTGCGGGATCGTTGCTCAGCCGGATTGGATACGCGCAAACCAGTCGCGGTCCGGCGCGCGCTGTCATCAATCAGGCGCGCTACCGATCGGATCTCGACCGGAAGCTGCTCGGCGCGTTCCTGGAGCATCTCGGCAGAGCCATTTACACAGGCGTGTACGAACCCGGCTCGCCGCGCGCCGACGCCAACGGTTTCCGGACCGACGTCATCGCGGAAATCAAAGGCCTCGGCGTCCCGGTCATGCGGTATCCGGGAGGCAACTTCGTCTCGGGCTACAACTGGCTCGACGGCGTCGGACCCAAGAAAGAGCGGCCGACGGTCCTCGAGCGCGCGTGGAATTCGCTCGAGACGAATCAGTTCGGCACGAACGAGTTCATCGAGTGGTGCAAGCTCGTGGAGACCGAGCCGCTGCTGGCGTTCAACCTCGGCACCGGCACGCCGGAGATGGCGGTCGCGTACGTCGAGTACTGCAACGTCGAGAAGGGCACGAAGTGGAGCGATCTCCGCCGCGCGCACGGCCATCAGCAGCCGCACAGCGTGCGCTACTGGTGCCTGGGCAACGAGATGGACGGCCCCTGGCAGATCGGCCACATGCCTGCCCGCGAATACGGTCGCAAGGCCCGCGACACGGCGCGGCAGATCCGCGTCCTCGATCGAAGCCTGCAGCTCATCGCGTGCGGTTCGAGCAACACGAATATGCCGACCTACCTCGTGTGGGACCGCGAGGTGCTCGAAGAATGCTACGACCAGGTGGACGCGATCTCCCTGCACAACTACTACGGCAACACGCCCGCGCAGACCGGCGGCAGCGCCGCGCGGTACCTCGCGCTGAACCTGGACATGGAGCGCCAGATTCACGAGGTCGCCGCCGTGAGCGACTACGTGCAGGGGCTGCGCAAATCTCCAAAGCGGCTCTGGCTGTCGTTCGACGAGTGGAACGTCTGGTACCGCGCCCGGGGTGGGGCGTTCGCCGACGGCAAGCGCAGCTTCGCCCCGAAGCTCCTCGAAGAGGTCTACAACCTCGAGGATGCGCTACTCGTGGGCGGATTCATCAATACGCTCCTCCGTCAGGCGGAGCGCGTGCGCGTCGGCTGTCTCGCGCAGATCGTCAACGTCATCGCGCCGCTCGTGACAAATCAGACATCCGTCCTCCGTCAGAGCATCTACTACCCGTACGCGTGGGCGCTCAAATACGCGCGCGGCAGAGTGCTCGACCTGAGCGTCGAGTCCGAGACCTATCCGATCGCCGCCGCAGGCCTGCGGCCGGATCTGGCGCGCGACGACCAGGTGCCGTTCGTCGATGTCGCCGCGACGATCGATCCGCAGACCGGCCAGTCGTGCGTGCTGATGCTCAATCGGGATCTCGAGACCGAGCGGGAGCTGGTGCTCGAGTGGCGCGATCCAACGCCGACGCGCGTCGTCGCGTGCGAGACGCTGACGGCGGCCGACCTCAAGGCGTTCAACACGTTCGAGCAGCCGAAGCAGGTGATCCCGCGCGCGCTCGAGCCGCCCAAGCCGGGTGCTCGCATGACGTTCAAACTGCCGGCGCGTTCGTACACGGTCGCGCAGATCGCTACATCGTCCTGACAGTGGCGCCAGGCCCCAGGCTCCAAGCCCGGTAAGGAATGCATCAGGCGACGTCGATTTGTATCGCGGCGACCGACTGCTTCGGCAAGTCCACCACCACGCCCTGACCGGACGTTTTGACCGCCAGCTGCGACGGCCTGACTTCGCCGGTTTTCTCGAACGTGTTTCTGGCCCGCATGTCGCTGTGCGTGAGCACCGTGCCGCGGGCCTCTCTGGCCTGCGCCCCGCCTGCGAATCGGATGCGCGCGGCGACGGGCGACTCGAGAGAGGGATTGACGAGGGTCACCGTCACCTGCTTCTCGCGGATTGACGCAGAACCGGACACCGCCGCCATCTTCGCGGAGCCCTGCTGCACCGGAACGGTCAGCGCTTCGCCTCGAACCTGCATCGGCACGTGCCGCGCCCCCTTGTGCGGCTGGTACATTTCGAAGACGTAGTACGGCGGCGTGCGCGTGTACTTGTCTTCCATGGCGAGGAAGAGCGAGTGAATGCAGTTGACGGTCTGCGCGACGTTCGCCATTTCGATCTTGTCGGCGTGCCGGTTGAAGATGTCGAACGTGATCGCCGTGTGCAGCGCGTCGCGAAGGGTCACGGGCTGGCTCAGGATGTACGCGGGCGCGATTTCCTCCCCGGGCTTGTACCAGACGCCCCACTCGTCCACGACCAGCTTCGTGCGATGCTGAGTATCGTACTTGCCCATCGCATCCCAGTGCGTCTGAATCACCGATTCGGTGCGCAGGCCTTCGAGGAGCACCGCATACCAGTCCGGCGCCGTGAAATCGGAGATCCCCATCTTGTTGCCGCGAAAATCCGTATAGAAATGAGGCGAGAA
>DATAEE010000390.1:0-1965 GCA_036258175.1 Vicinamibacterales bacterium | reverse complement strand
AGCCATTGACGCGGTCCTCGACCTGGAGAAGCTGGGCCTGCCCTTCAACCGCACGCCTGACGGCCGGATCGACCAGCGCCGCTTCGGTGGCCACACCCGTAATCACGGCGAAGCGGCCGTCCGCCGATCCTGCTATGCGGCAGACCGGACCGGGCACATGATCTTGCAGACGCTCTACCAGAACTGCGTCAAACAGGGCGTGCAGTTCTTCAACGAGTTTTACGTGCTCGACCTCCTGCTGACCGACGAACCACCCGAGCACCAGCGAGCTGCCGGCGTCGTCGCCTACGAGCTGGCTACCGGAGAGATCCACGTCTTCGCGGCCAAGGCGATCGTTCTCGCAACGGGTGGCTTCGGAAAGATCTATCAGACGACGTCGAACGCACACACCCTCACCGGCGACGGACTGGCGGTTGTGTGGCGCAAGGGTTTGCCCTTGGAAGACATGGAGTTCTTTCAGTTCCATCCCACCGGACTCGCCGGCCTCGGCATCCTGTTGTCCGAGGCGGCGCGCGGCGAAGGCGCCATCCTGCGCAACGCGGACGGCGAACGGTTCATGGAACGCTACGCACCGACCATCAAGGATCTCGCCCCGCGCGACATCGTCGCCCGCTCCATGGCGAGCGAGGTCCGCGCGGGTCGCGGTGCCGGTCCGGATCGTGATTACGTACTCCTCGATCTCACGCACCTACCGCCAGAACAGATCGACGCGAAGCTTCCGGACATCGCTGACTTCGCCCGCACCTACCTGGGGGTCGAGCCCTATCTCGAACCGGTGCCGGTGTACCCCACGGCCCACTACGCCATGGGCGGCGTGCCCACCACCGTTCGGGCCGAGGTACGGCGTAACAACACGGAGATCGTCCCTGGCCTGTACGCAGCCGGCGAGGTGGCGTGCGTGTCTGTTCACGGTGCCAACCGGCTCGGCACCAACTCCCTCCTGGACATCAACGTGTTTGGCCGCCGGGCCGGTCTGGCCGCGGCGGAATATGCGGCCGGGGCGCCGCAGCCCGAGCTGGCACCGCAGCCGGAGTTGTTCGTCACCGAGATGGTCCATGCCCTGCTGACATCGACCGGGTCGGAGCGGGTCGCCGCGATCCGCCGCGAGCTACAGCACACGATGGATCGGAACGCTCAGGTCTACCGGACCGAGGAGTCGCTCGCGCAAGCTGCCGCGGACATTGCCGGGCTCAAACTGCGCTACCCGCGCGTGGCGATCACGGACAAGGGAACGCGCTTCAACTCCGACCTGCTCGAAGCGGTCGAACTGGGTTTCTTGCTGGACCTTGCCGAGGTTCTGGTCATCAGCGCTCGCGCGCGCACGGAGTCACGTGGTGGCCATTTCCGCGAGGATTACCCGCACCGCGACGACGACACGTTCATGCGTCACACCATGGCCTATCTCGATCCAGACAGCATTGTGCGGCTCGAGTACATGCCGGTCGTCCAGACGCGCTACCAGCCGACAGATCGGAAGTACTGACGGTGCCTGGAGACGAGGCGATCGGAGCAGTGCCACCGCCGCGGACGATCACGGTCCGGATCCGACGCTACGACCCCGAGCAAGACGCGGCGCCACACTGGGAGTCCTACGACGTCCCCGCGCAGCCCACTGACCTCGTCCTCGACCTGTTGCACAGCATCAAGTGGGACATCGACGGCTCACTCACATTTCGCAGGTCATGCGGCCATGGCGTGTGCGGATCAGACGCGATGCGCATCAATGGCCTCAATCGTCTGGCCTGCAAGGTTCTCGTGCGAGATCTCCCCGACGAAGTCACCATCGAACCGATCAAGGGCTTGCCCTTGCTGAAGGACCTCGTAGTCGACATGGAGCCGTTCTTTGACGCATATCGCTCGGTGTTGCCGTTCCTGATCACCCATGGGAACCCGCCGACGCGAGAGCGCCTCCAGTCTCCGCGGGATCGGGCTCGCTTCGACGACACGAGCAAATGCATTCTCTGC
>DATAEE010000389.1:0-39245 GCA_036258175.1 Vicinamibacterales bacterium | reverse complement strand
CCGCGAGCTGGCGTTGCGGCTCGCTATCGGCGCCGGCCGCGCGCGGCTGGTTCAGCAGCTGTTCCTCGAAGGCCTGTTGCTTGCGGGCGTGGGCGGTGCGCTCGGGTGCCTCTTCGCGACCTGGGCCGCGGATCTGCTCGTGCGGCTGCTCTCGACCAGCTACGACCCCGTGACGATGGGGCTCGGCGTCGACGGCCGCGTGCTTGCGTTCACGGCGGGCGCAATTGGCACGGCGGCGCTGTCATTCACCGTCGCGCCGATCGTCAGAGCTATCCGCATCGATCCGGGTCCGGTGCTCAAGGCGGGCACGCCGCCGCAGGGGGGCCGCGATCGCCGTCCTGCCGGCATCGCGCGAGCGCTGGTCGCCGCGCAGGTCGCGCTATCGATGGTCCTGTTGATGGGGTCGGCGCTGTTCGTGCGCAACCTGACCCGATTGCTGATGAAGGATGCGGGGTTCGACCGCGACGGCCTCCTCGTGGTCCACGTCGATGTGCTGTCGCCGGTGAGCGCGCGGTCGGCGGCCGGCGATCGAGCTCCGGATCTCACGGTCTGGTACGGGGAGTTGCTGCGACGCCTGCGGGAGACGCCCGGCGTTCGCTCAGCGAGCCTGTCGCGGAAGCCGCCGATCAGCAACGAGCTGGGGTACTGGTTCGACAGCTTCAGCGTCGAAGGGCAACCGGCGGCTACCACCTGGCCCACCACAGCCAGCGGGCGGACTTTCCTCAACGCCGTATCGCCAGGGTATTTCGCGACGGTGGGCACGCCGGTCATCGCCGGACGCGACTTCTCGCAGGGCGATGTGGAGGGCCGTCCCCCAGTCGCCGTGATCAACGCTTCGATGGCCGCGGTGTACTTCGGTCGTGAGAATCCAATCGGACGTCGCCTGAGGATGGGCGAAGGAACCCAGAGTAGGAGCGTCGAAGTGATCGGCGTCGTTCGCGACTCGGTTTATCACCTTCTTCAGGAGGAGCCGCGCCGCATCGCCTACGTTCCCTACATGCAAATACCGAACGTCCTGGAGGGGGACAACCTCTACGCCGAGGTACGAAGCGCCAGCGGGGGATTGTTAGGTGAGGCGCTGCGGGCCGCCATCAGGGGCCTCGACGCCACGGCGCCCCTCCGGATCGAAACGGTCCGGCACCGCATCGACGAGTCCCTCGTGCAGGAACGGCTCGTTACCGTTATCGCCACGTTCCTTGGAGGCGTGTCGCTCCTGCTCGCCTGCGGCGCACTCGGCGGTCTGCTCTCGCACATGGTCGCCAGCCGGACCAGCGAGATCGGGCTACGGATCGCGCTCGGTGCCGACCGATCCGCTGTCACAGCGCTGGTCATGCGCGAAGCGCTCGGCCTGACCCTGGCCGGCGCAGCCGTCGGCGTCGCGCTCGCGCTCGCCGGCGGCCGGCTCGTGACGAGCTTTCTCCACGATCTGCAGCCGACCGATCCGCTAGCAGTTGGCGCCGCGGCCGCGTTCATGCTTCTGACCGCGACGGTGACCGGTTACCTGCCCGCACGCCGCGCCGCCCGCGTCGATCCCATTGAGGCGCTGCGGGCGGAATGACCCCGCAGCTGTTTTACTGCGAAACCCTACCGTCCTGCGTCACGGTGAACGCGTAGCCCGGCTCGAGTCCTGAACCGGGCGTCAACGTGTTCTGCACCAGTTCGACGTTGTTGACGGACACATTGCGGAGCACCGCGCCGGTTGCGTTGACGTCGCACCAGTTGCGATCGTTGACGCGGAACGACAACGAGGTGCCTACGGGCGCGTCGCTCATGACGATCTCGTAGCGGTCCGGCGGAATCGGCGTCAGCGCGAACGCCTGGAACTCGCGCCAGCTCGGATGGGTGTGCGTCTGGCCAACGCCGTTCACACAGGCCTGTGCCGACGCCGGAAGGTCGGTCCGCAGCGCGGTCGCGCCTCGAAAGACGATGCGGACGGTGGCGAGGCCGGGCGTCGTGGTCGGCTCGGTCGGAGAATCGTCGTTGCAGGCGGCAACCGCCATCAGCAGCGCAAGACCGAGCTTCGTTGGCTTCCTCACTTGCGTTTCGGCTTATAGACGTGTGTCGAGTGGCCGAAGAAGACCTCCGCGGCCTCCATGATCGTTTCGGGCAGCGTCGGATGCGGGTGAATGCTCATCGCGAGATCGGCCGCCGTCGCGCCCATTTCGATCGCGACGACGCCTTCCGCGATCAGCTCGCCGGCGCCCGCCCCAACGATTCCGACGCCCAGGACGCGCTCCGTCGCGGGATCGATCAATAACTTCGTGAACCCTTCGGGCCGATCGAGCGTCATCGCGCGGCCGAGCGCGGCCCATGGAAACTTCGCCACCTCGACAGTCTGCCCGCGACGCTCCGCCTCCGTTTCCGTCAGACCGCACCAGGCGATCTCAGGATCGGTGAAGACCACGGCAGGAATCGCCTGTGGCTCGAACGCCGCGTTCTTGCCGGCGATCGCGTCGACCGCTACGCGCGCTTCGTGCGACGCCTTGTGCGCCAGCATCGGCTCGCCGACGACGTCGCCGATCGCGAAGATTGAGGGCTCCGCCGTGCGCCGCGCGGGATCCACGTCGATGAACCCGCGCTGGTTGACCTTCACGCGCGTCCGATCCAGCCCGGGCACTTCGGAGTTCGGCCGGCGTCCCACGGACACCAGCACACGGTCGAACTCGGCGACAGACTTGCCGTTCTTCCCCTCGAGCGTCACGCGGACGATGGCGCCTTCTTCGACGATCGAGGCCACCTTCGTCTCGAGCAGGACCGCCCTCAACACGCCTTCCATGCGCTTTGCCAGGACGGCTACGAGATCGCGGTCGGCGCCCGGCAGCAACCCAGGCATCATTTCCACGACGGTCACTTCGGATCCGAGCGCGGCGTACACGCTGCCCAGTTCGAGGCCGATGTATCCACCACCCACGACGAGCAGGCGTTTTGGAATGTCGGGGAGGTCGAGCGCACCGGTCGAGTCCATGACCCGCGTGCTCGTCGGGAACCCGGGCGGCATCGAGGGCCGGGAGCCGGTTGCGATGATCGCGTGATCGAACGTCAGATTCTCCTGCCCGATCGACAGCGTTCTCGCGTCGACGAAGCTGGCACGGCCCTGGATGTAGCGCACCTTGCGGAACCTCGCGACCTGTCCCAGGCCGCCCGTCAGCTTCGAGACGACGCGGTTCTTCCACCCGCGCAGCTGATCCAGGTTGATCTTGGGAGCGGCGAACTCGATCCCCCACGCCGTGGCATGCTTCGACTCGCCCAGGACTTTCGCGGCGTGAAGCAGCGCCTTGGAAGGGATGCAGCCGCGGTACAGGCAGACGCCGCCGGGATCGACGTCCGCATCGATGAGCGCGGCCTGAAAGCCGAGGTCTGCCGCGTAGAAGGCGGCGGCGTAGCCGCCGGGCCCCGCGCCGATGACCGCAATTTGTGTAGACGATGTCGCCATGAATGCAACGACGGTGTAGGCCCGACCTTCAGGTCGGGCGTGCAGGCGTTATAGAAAGATCGTCAGCGGGTTCTCCATCGCCTCGACGATCCAGCGGAGGAACCGCGCAGCGTCGGCGCCGTCGATGGCCCGATGGTCGTAGGACAGCGACAGCGGGAGGATGAGCCTGGGCGCGAACTCGAACTCGCCGTCCGATTCCAGGCTGGCGAGGCTTCGCTCGCTTTCCGCCGACGCGGCGGCGCCGCGCTCGCCGGCAGCACCGCGCGCCGGACGCGGACGCCAGACCGGCTCAATCGCGCTGCGCGAGAGGCCCAGGATCGCGACCTCCGGGGCGTTGATGATTGGCGTGAACGCCGTGCCGCCGATGCCGCCGAGGTTCGTGATCGTGAACGAGCCCCCTTCCATCTCCTCGAGCGTGAGCTTTCGTGCGCGCGCCTTCTCCGAGAGCTGCGCGACTTCCGCGGAGATCTCGGTAATCGTTTTGCGATCCGCGTCGCGGATCACCGGCACGAGCAGTCCGCGCTCGGTATCCACGGCAATGCCGATGTGCACGTACTTGCGGTAGATGATCTCCCCCGCCGCCATGTCGAGCGCCGTGTTGAACTGCGGGAAGCGCCTGAGCGCTTCAGCCGCAATCTTCGCGGCGATGGCGGTGACGGTCAGCTTGCCACCCGCTTTCTCGACGCGCGGCGCGTACTTGCGGCGCAGCTCCTCGAGCGCCGTCACGTCGGCGCGATCGTGCTGCGTGACGTGCGGCGCCTGCCACGCGATCGAGAGGTGCTCGGCGGTCTTGCGCCGGACCGCGGACATTGGTTTCCGCTCGATCTCGCCCCACTTCTCGAACGAGGTGGCGGGCGCTGTCGAGGGCGCGGCGCCAGCCGCGGTCGTCGATCGTGCCACGCCGGATCGCACGAAGGCCTTGACGTCTTCCGGCGCGATGCGTCCGCCGGGACCCGTGCCGGGTACACGCGCGATGTCCACTCCCAGTTCACGCGCGAGCCGCCGCACCGAGGGCGCGGCGGGCACGGCCGGTCCCGCGGCCGGTTCCGACGCCGCGGCCTCCGCGGGCTGCGGTGGCCGCGTCGGCCGCATGTCGAGGATGTTCGCCGGACGCTTTTCGGGCTTCGGCGCGGCAGGTTCGGCCTCAGCGCGGGGTTCAATTGGTCGAGGCGAAGCGGGGACATCCCACTCTGTCTGCGCTTCCGCCGGCTGCGGCGCGGCCGCTTGCTCGGCCGGCTTGGCGGTCGCCGGCGCCGCCGGCTTCTCTTCGGCCTTTTGAGCACCCTGCGCCTGCGCCGCGCCATCGTCCACTGTCAGGATCGCCTGGCCGACTTTCACTTTGTCCCCGGCCTTGACGTTGATCGCCGAGACGGTGCCGCTGACACTCGACGGGACTTCGATGGTGGCCTTGTCGGTCTCGAGCTCGAGGACAGGCTGATCTTTCTGAATCGTATCCCCTTGTTTGACGAGGACGCGTATGACGTCGCCGGCCGCGACGTTTTCTCCAAGCTCTGGCAGCGTGAATTCTGTCGGCATCAGCTCGTCGCAGGGTTCGGTTTGTCGGGGTTGATGTCCAGGTCCTTCATCGCTTGCACGACGACCCTGCGATCGATGTCGCCGGCGCGCGCGAGCGCGGACAGCGCTCCGACCGTGACGAAGCGCGAATCGACTTCGAAGAAGTCACGGAGCGCCTTGCGGTCCTCGCTCCGGCCGAACCCGTCGGTGCCGAGCGACAGGACGGGACGACCGATCCATCGCGAGATCGAGTCCGGGAGGACCTTCAGGTAATCGGACGCGGCGACGACCAGTCCCGGTGCCTTCGCCAGCATCTGCGCCACGTAAGGCACCCGCGGCTCGCCGAGCGGATGGAGCATATTCCAACGCTCGCACGCGTACGCTTCGCGCGCGAGCTGCGTGTAGCTCGTGACGCTCCAGACGTCCGCCGGAACGCCGTACTTCTCGCCCAGAATCTTCTGCGCGTCGATCACTTCGTTCAGAATCGCGCCGCTTCCCAGGAGCTGTATGCGCGCCTTCTGGCCTCCACCGGCGGAGCTGAAGCGATACATACCCTTCAGGATCCCGTCGCGCACGCCCTCGGGCATCTGCGGCATCTCGTACTGCTCATTCATGAGCGTGAGGTAGTAGAAGATGCTCTCGCCGTCGCGGTACATCCGCTTGATGCCTTCCTGGATGATGACGGCAATCTCGTACGCGAAGGCCGGGTCGTACGACAGGCAGTTCGGCACTGGCCACGAGAGCACGTGGCTCTGGCCGTCCTGGTGCTGCAGGCCTTCGCCGGCGAGCGTGGTTCGCCCGGCGGTGCCGCCCAGCAGGAAGCCGCGCACGCGTTGATCGGCAGCCGCCCAAATCAGATCGCCGACCCGCTGGAAGCCGAACATCGAGTAGTAGATGAAAAATGGAATCGTGTTGATGCCGTAGGTCGCATATGCGGTTCCGGCCGCGATGAACGACGACATGGACCCGGCCTCGGTGATCCCCTCTTCCAGGATCTGCCCGTCCTTCGCCTCCTTGTAATAGAGGAGCGTGTCCATGTCGACCGGCTCGTACATCTGCCCCAAGTGGGAATAGATCCCCACCGCGCGGAAGAGCGACTCCATGCCAAACGTCCGCGCCTCGTCCGGGACGATGGGCACGATCAGGTCGCCGATTTCCTTGTCGCGCAAAAGCTTCGACAGCATCCGTACGAACACCATCGTCGTCGAGGCTTTCCGTCCTTCGGTTCCTTTGTAGAACTCCTCGAAGATCGGTTCGAGCGGCGCCTTGAGGGGCTCGACGCGCACCATCCGCGCCGGCACCGATCCACCGAGCGCCTTCCGGCGCTCGCGCAGATACTGCATCTCCGGCGCATCGTCGGGCGGCCGGTAAAACGGCGCTTCGGCGACCCTTTCGTCCGAGATGGGAATCCCGAACCGTGAACGGAAGGACTTCAAATCCTCCTCGTTCATCTTTTTCTGCTGGTGCGTGATGTTCTTGCCCTCGCCCGCCTCGCCCAGCCCGTAGCCCTTGATCGTGCGCGCCAGGATGACCGTCGGCGCGCCCTTGTGCTCGACCGCCGCCTTGAACGCGTTGTAAACCTTGACGGGGTCGTGCCCGCCGAGCCGCAGCTTGGTGAGCTGGTCGTCCGACAGGTGCTTGACCATGTCGAGGAGCCGCGGGTCGGCACCCCAGAAATGCTGACGGACGTACGCGCCGGATTCGACGGCATATTTCTGATACTGACCGTCGACGATCTCGCCCATGCGTTTGACGAGCAGACCGTCCTTGTCTTTCGCGAGGAGCGGATCCCAGTCGCTGCCCCAGATCACCTTGATGACGTTCCAGCCCGCACCGCGGAACGCCGCTTCGAGCTCCTGGATGATCTGCCCGTTGCCGCGGACCGGACCGTCGAGCCGCTGCAGGTTGCAGTTGATGACGAAGATCAGGTTGTCCAGCTTCTCGCGCGGCGCGAGCGTGATGGCGCCGAGCGCTTCCGGCTCGTCGCACTCACCGTCGCCGAGGAACGCCCAGACCTTGGTGTCGGATGGCTTCTTCAGCCCGCGATCCTCGAGGTAGCGCTGGAATCGCGCCTGGTAGATCGCCATGATCGGGCCAAGCCCCATCGAGACGGTCGGGAACTCCCAGAAGTCCGGCATCAGCCAGGGATGCGGATAGGACGACAGCCCGCCGCCCGGCTTCAGCTCCCGCCGGAAGTTCTCGAGCTTCTCGACCGACAGCCGCCCCTCCAGATAGGCGCGCGCGTAGATGCCCGGCGAGGCATGGCCCTGGAAGTACACGAGGTCGCCGTCGCTGTCTTTGCTCTTGCCGCGGAAGAAATGATTGAAGCCGACCTCGTACAACGTTGCGGCCGACGCGTACGTCGAGATGTGGCCGCCAATCCCTTCCGAGATCCGGTTCGCGCGTACGACCATCGACAGCGCGTTCCAGCGGATCAGGCTCTTGATGCTGCGCTCGATTTCCTGGCTGCCCGGCAGCGGCTGCTGCGCGTCGGCTGGGATAGTGTTGACGTAAGGCGTGACGGCCGAAAACGGCACGCGCACGCCGTATTGGCGTGCGCGATGGCTGAGCGCGTCTAGGAGCCGGACGATGCGGTCCCGGTCGGCGTTTTGAAGTACGTAGTCGAAGGAGTCGAGCCACTCCTTGGTTTCAACCCGTTCGAGCTCGGCGGCGTCTTTCGGGGCAATCTGTTTCATAGGAACCCCTTATTCTAACGCTCGGGGGGTTTCCTAATCCACAATCCCCAATCGACAATCCACAATCCTTATGGCTCTTCTTCATTGCTATACCAGCCGTTTACGAGGCGGTTACGCTCCGCGACCTCGCGATCGAGCCGGATATCGCGCGTGCACCGGATGACGCCGTCGCCACCGCGCGTCATCGCCATCACGTACGCGAACTGTCTGCCCGCTGCCGCGCTTCGTTCTGCTTCGACCGATCGCAAGTACTTGTCGTCCTCGAAGAGGAAACTGTCGATCCAGTGCTCCGGCACATCCGGTCCGGCCAGGTGGACGTGGATGTGTCGCGGGTTGCCGCCGCCGGGATAGTGACCGGGCCAGATGGTCCGGAGCTCGTAGCGCCCGCTCGCGTCGGTGACGAGCGATCCGCGGAGCCGCGCGTTACGCGAGTCGTCCACGGGGCGCGAGTAGTAACCGTCGTTGTCGGTGTGATAGACGCTGAGCCGCATGTTGGCGAGCGGCGTCCTGCCGTCCGTCCCGACAATCGTCCCCGACACGATAAGCCGCTGGCCCGGCTCGCTCGCAGATGCGATCGTCACACTGCCCGTGTCCGCTGCCGCGTGAAGTTCAGGCAGCGCGACCGCAAGCGCCGGCAAGGTCCCGATAAACGCGCGTCTGGTGAACTCCATGTGTACCCCCTCAGGATTAGACGACGTTCGCCGATTGGTCGTTAACAATGATGTGGCGGAGGACGGTCGAGTCCAGGTTCCCGCCGCTCATCACACAGACCACCACTTTTCCCCGAAGGGTCGCGTCGAGCTTGCGAGCCGCGGCGAGTGGCGCCGCACCCGCTCCCTCGGCCAGGTTGTGCGTGGCCGCGAGTGCCAGCCGCACGCCGTCCGCCAGCTCGTCTTCGGTGAGCGTGACGATGTCCTCGAGGCCGCGCTTGAGGATGTCGAAGGTCAAGTCGAACGTGACGCGGGTCGCCATGCCTTCGGCAAACGTCGCGGCGCTCGTGCCGACGACTCGCGCCGGACCGCGCCACGACCGCGTGAAGGCATCCGCACGCTCCGCCTGCACGCCGATGATCTTCGCGCGAAGACCGAGCGCATCCCGCACCAGCGTCAATCCCGCGGCGCCGCTGCCGCCGCCGACGGGTACGAACACGACGTCCGCGTGCGGGAGCTCTTCAAAGATCTCGAGCGCGTACGTCGCCACGCCGGCGACGAGCAACGGCTCGTTCGCCGAGTGCACGTAGCGCCGGCCTTCCACTGCGGCGACCCGTTCGACCTCTTCCCGCGCCTCGTCGAAGTCGCGGCCGTGTTCGACGACTTCGGCGCCGAACGCGCGCATCGCCGCGTTCTTCTCCGGGTTGTTTCCCCGCGGCACGTACACCGCGCACCGCACCTGCTCGCGCTGGCACGCGAACGCGATCGACTGGCCGTGGTTTCCAGTACTCGCGGTGATGACGCCACGGCGGCGCTCCGATTCGGACATCGATCCGACAAGGTTCAGTCCGCCGCGAACCTTGAATGCGCCGGTCGGATTGTGGTTCTCGTGCTTCACCCACACGTCGCACCCGAGCGCGTCTGCGAGCAGCGGATGGCTCAGGAGGGGCGTCGGTCGGAGCACCGGCGCGATCCGCATCCGCGCCGCGTAGACGTCAGCGAGCGTCGGAGGCGACATCACCATCACTTGAAGCCCTTCGAGCCGTCCCGGACCACGCGCGCGGCAAGGCCGGGCTGATCGGTAATGAGCGCGTCGACGCCCCACGCGAGAAGCCGCCGCATGTCCTGCTCGTCATTGACGGTCCAGACCTGCACCGGAACGCGGGCCGCATGGGCGGTGCGGACGAACTGGGGCGTGACGACGCGCGTGGGGCCGAACGACTCGGGAACCTGGAAGGCGTGATACTTCGGCCGGAAGAGCGGCAGCCGCAGCCGCGAGAGATACATCGCCGTCCGCGTTTCGCTGGTCGCGGCGCCAGTCGGCAGCGCCGGCTCGAGCTGCCGGACCAGACTGAGCGGCCGACGGTGGAAGGATCCCATCATCACCCGGTCGACCGCGCGAGCCGCTCGGACGGCCTCCACCGCCAGCTGCGCCGACTCGAGGTCGTTTTCCTTCAGCTCGACGATGAATACCGAGTCAGGGAAGGCTGCCAGAACGTCCGCGAAGCGCGGGATGCCGATCCCGCGGCCGCGAAGCGGGTACGCCTCTTCGGGCCGAAACCAGTAGCCGGCATCCACGCGGGCGAGCTCGTCGACGGTCATCGACCGAACCGGCCCTCGCCCGCCCGTCGTCCGATCGACGGTCTCGTCGTGGATGACGACCAGCTCGCCGTCCCGGGAACGCCGGACGTCGATCTCGAAGCCGTCGGCGCCGGCGGCGAGGCCGCGCTCGAACGCGGTCAGCGTGTTCTCGGGCCCCAGCATGCAGCCACCGCGATGAGCCAGGACGAGGGGACGCGAGCCGCCGAGCGCGCGGTGCACGCCTCATCTTAATCCCGCGATACAATCGTCGTATGGCCGCGCCATCCACTGTCGGAGACCTGCGCAAGGCGATCGAGGCGCGGCGCGTGCCGCGCCGCCGCGTCAAAGACGAAGTCCGCGACAACTTGATGCGAAAGCTGCGGACCGGCGAGACGCTCTTCCCCGGGATCGTCGGATACGACGATTCCGTCATCCCGCAGATCGCCAACGCGATTCTGTCGCGCCACAATTTCATCCTGCTCGGCCTGCGCGGCCAGGCGAAGAGCCGGCTACTACGCTCGCTCGCCGAGTTGCTCGACGAGCAGATCCCGGTCGTCCCCGGCTGCGAGATTCACGACGATCCGCTGGACCCGATCTGCGGCGCGTGCCGCGCGCGGGTGCGGGCCGAAGGCGACGCGCTGCCGATCGGCTGGCTCGGGCGCGAGGACCGTTACGTCGAGAAGCTCGCGACGCCGGACGTGACGATCGCCGACATGGTCGGCGACATTGACCCGATCAAGGCGGCGCGCGCCGGGCTCCGGCTCGGCGACGAGCTGACGATGCACTATGGCCTGCTGCCCCGAGCGAACCGGGGCATCTTCGCCATCAACGAGCTGCCGGACCTCGCCGGCAAGATTCAGGTCGGCCTCTTCAACATCCTCCAGGAAGGTGACGTCCAGATTAAGGGCTACCCCGTTCGCCTGCCGCTCGACGTCATGATGGTCTTTACGGCGAACCCCGAGGACTACACGGCACGCGGCAAAATCATCACGCCGCTCAAGGACCGGATCGGGTCGGAAATTCGGACGCACTACCCGGCGACGCGCCAGCACGCGATGACCATCACGCGCCAGGAAGCGTGGCTGGATCGCCGTCAGGAAGTGCGGCCCTGCGTGCCCATCGAGATCCCCAATTACGTCCGGGAAATCGTGGAAGAAGTCGCGTTTCAGGCGCGCGCGGATCAAAAGATCGACAAGCGATCGGGCGTCAGCCAGCGGCTGCCTATCTCGTGCCTCGAGAACACGGTGTCGAACGCGGAGCGCCGCGCGATCCTCGCCGGCGAACCGGTCGCCGTGCCGCGGGTAACAGATATCTATGCGGCGCTGCCATCGCTCACGGGCAAGTTCGAGCTCGAGTACGAAGGCGAGCTCAAAGGCGCCGACAGCGTCGCGCGCGAGCTGATTCGCTCAGCGGTCGCGAACGTCTTCACCGACCGACTTGCGGGCGCGGATACGCGCGCGATCGTCGACTGGTTCGACCTCGGTGGATCGCTGCAGGTAGACGACACGCTGGCGGCGGGCGAACTCCTCTCGCGTGCCGACGGCGTGCAGGGCTTGAAAGCGCTCGCGGCGTCGCTCGTCGGATCAGCCGGGCCGCGGCCGTCCGACCCGGCGCTCGCGTCGGCGGTCGATTTCGTCCTCGAGGGCCTGTACGCGCAGAAGAAGATCGGGCGGACCGACGACTGGAG
This sequence comes from Vicinamibacterales bacterium, assembly GCA_036258175.1. Classification (GTDB taxonomy): domain Bacteria; phylum Acidobacteriota; class Vicinamibacteria; order Vicinamibacterales; family 2-12-FULL-66-21; genus DATAEE01. The sequence continues at coordinate 27,683 of DATAEE010000389.1, read as the reverse complement.
CTACCAGGCGGGCGAAACGCCGCGGCGTCAGCCGCGACCCGTCGACAGCATGATGGACCGGGAGACGCCGCCGACGGGCAAGAAGAGGTATTACAACTAGGTCGTGCCTCGGGGCTCGTGCCTCGGGCCTCGGACCTCGGGCCTCGATACCAGGCACGAGGGACGCACCGAGGAACGAGAACCGAGGGACGCACCAGGCACGAGGCACCAGGCCCGAGGAACGGACAGCGCCAGTGAAATATCGCTACGGCAAATACATCGGCGATGACCTTGAGGGGCTCGACCTGGGAGAGCTCGTGTCGAAGTTGTCCGATCTGCTGCTGTCCAGCGGCTTTCAGAGCCCGTACGGACCGTTCGATGAGAGCGACCACACGATGCAGTCGCTCCACGATGCGATCCTCGAGGCGTTGCTGAACGGCGGGCTGCTGCCCGAGGAGACGCTCGAGCGGCTGCTCGGCGATCCGGCTGACGGCGACGCGCAGGAAGGACGCGACAAGCTCGAGGAGCTGATTCAGCGGATCATCGACCAGATGTTCGAGCAGGGCTACATCGCGCCGCCGCCCGACCTGACGGCCGAGCAGGCGCATCGCGCGATGGGGCAGGGGCCGGAGGGCGGTCCGGACGATCCCTCGCGCGTCCGTTTCGAGGTCACCGACAAGAGCCTCGACTTCCTCGGGTACCGCGCGCTGCGGGATCTCCTCGGATCGCTCGGCCGCAGCAGCATCGGCCGTCACGATACGCGCGAACTCGCGACCGGGATCGAAGTCATCGGCGCGCCGAAGCCGTACGAGTTCGGCGATACGCTCAACCTCGATCCGAGCGCCACGATCCTCAACGCGGTCGTGCGGCAGTCAGAGGCCGGAGAACGGGGATCGGAGGGCGGAAGTCACGCGGCCACGACCTCAGATTTGTGGCCGCTGACCTCCGGGATCGAGGTGGACTACCAAGATCTGATGGTCGTCCAGGGCGAGTTTCAGAGCTCGTGCGCGACGGTCCTCATGCTCGACTGCAGCCACAGCATGATCCTGTACGGCGAGGACCGCTTTACGCCCGCAAAACGAGTGGCGCTTGCGCTCGCGAACCTGATTCGGACGCAGTATCCCGGGGACGGGCTGCAGGTCGTGCTGTTCCACGACTCCGCCGAAGAGATCCCGATCGGCCAGCTCGCGCGGGTCCGCGTCGGTCCGTACTACACCAACACGCGCGAGGGGCTCCGCCTCGCCCGCCGGCTGCTCGAGCGACAGCGCAAGGACATGCGCCAGATCGTGATGATCACCGACGGCAAGCCGTCCGCGCTGACGCGCGCCGACGGCCGCATTTATCGCAACGCCTTCGGCCTCGATCCATTCATCGTCTCCGAAACGTTCGCCGAGGTCGCCGCGTGCCGGAAAGCGGGCATCATGATCAATACCTTCATGCTGGCCCGCGACTACGACCTCGTCAGCTTCGTCCGCAAGGTCGCCGAAATCTGCCGGGGCAAGGCGTATTTCACGACGCCGTATACGCTCGGACAGTACGTCCTGATGGACTACATGAGCCGGAAGACGAAAACGGTGCACTGAATGCTCCCGACCGAGATCCCGATCTTCCCGCTCCCGAACGTCGTCCTGTTTCCCCACGTGTTCCTGCCGCTCCACATCTTCGAGGCGCGGTACCGGGAGATGGTCGAGCACGCGCTCGCCGACGACCGGATCATCGGGATGGTCCTCCTCAGACCCGGCTGGGAGGGCTCGTACGATCAACGGCCGCCAGTGTATCCGATCGGCTGCGCGGGATTGATCACTCACGCCGACCGTCTACCAGACGGCCGTTTCAACATCGTCCTGCGCGGGCTGGAGAAGTTCCGGATCATCGGCGAAAGCCAGGGACAGTCGTACCGCGTCGCGCGCATCGAAACACTCGCGGAGAGCCTCGCGCCCGCGGATCGTCAGCGCGTGGCGGCGGAACGGCGGCGGCTCGAAGCCATGGTCGCGCCGGGCGCCGACTCGCCGAGCCCCGAACGGGCTCTGCCCCGAGGCATGCCGGACGAAGACCTCGTCAACGCACTCGCGCAATACCTCGAGCTCGAGCCGGTCGAGAAGCAGGCGCTCCTCGAGCGCGAAGGATTGATTGAACGCTGTCGGTCACTGATCGAGCTGCTGGAGATGAAGCAGCTGGCGGCGAGGAAGAAGTGGACCGAGGGCGTTCACTGAGCAGCGTAGGCCCGACCTTGAGGTTGGGCGTGCTGGAATCATCCGAGCGTCCGGGCCAACCCCCGACGCCCGGGCTTCAAGGGCGGGCCTACACCGACAGTTTCCTGACAATGTTGTCGATCGCAACCTGTCCATGAAACCGCCCGTTCTCTATGAAGATCTTTCCGCTCTGCAACCCCGCCACCACAGCGCCCGCAACGAAGAGTCCCGGCACGTTGGTTTCGTACGTCTCGGCGTTGAAGACCGGACCGCACGTGGCCGGATCGATCGAGACGCCTGACGCCTGCAGCAGAGCGGTGTCGCTGCGGTAGCCGGTCAGGAGGAACGCGGCGGCCGCGGGGATTTCCTCCTGCACGCCGCCGCGCACGACGACGACTGAGCCCGTGCGGATCTCTGCAACCGTCGTCTCGAATCGCGCCGCGATCGATCCTTCCTTGATCCGATTCTCAATGTCTGGCTTCACCCAGTACTTGATCGAGTCGCCCAGCGCCGCCCGGCGATGGATGAGCGTGACCCGTGCGCCGTTCCGAAAGAGATCGAGCGCCGCTTCGGCCGCCGAGTTCTTGCCGCCGACGATGACGACATCCTTGCGGAAGAAGGCGTGCGGCTCGGAGTAGTAGTGCGACACGTGCGGCAGGTCCTCGCCTGGAATCCCGAGGCGATTCGCAACGTCGTACGCTCCGGTCGCGATGACGACGGTGCGCGCGCGCCTGACGCGCGGGCCCTCGCGTTCGGTTTGGCTCTCCACTGCGAAGACGCCGTTCCGATCCTCACCTTCCCGCCTGACCGCGGTTACCGCCTCATCGAACGCGATCTCGATCCCGTAGGCATCGGTCACGCGGCGGTAGTAGCGGAGCGCCTCCTGTCGGGTCGGCTTCTCGTTCGGGCTGACGAACGGCATCCCGCCGATTTCTAACAGCTCCGGCGTGGTGAAGAACACCATGTTCGTCGGGTAATGCAGCAGAGAGTTGACGAGCGCGCCCTTCTCGACCACCACGTAGTCGAGCCCTGCCTGCTTCGCCGCGATGGCGGTCGCGAGGCCCGCCGGGCCCCCGCCGATGACGAGCACGTCGCTTAGCATCTTTTTCTTGATTGCGCTGGGGCCCCACCCCCAGCGCCTACCACGCCTCGCTCACGCTCGGCGCGCTGGCTCGATCATCCAGCTAAATCCCAACGCTCAATTGGTGCCCGGCTTGGCGAACGACAGCCGGTCGAGCGCAATGCGGCCGTTGCTCACCACGAGCAGCACGTCCTGCAGGACGCGCGGGTCCTTGAGCGGGTTTCCGTCGACCGCGATCAGGTCCGCGTCCATCCCTTGCGCGATCGCGCCGGTGGTCTTCTCGAGGCGGAGAAGCTCCGCCGCTCTCGTCGTCGCCGCCTGCAGCGCGTCGAGCGGGGTCAGCCCCATCTCGGTGAACGCAGCGACCTCACTCGAGATGCGAGAGAGGCTGTTCGGCCCGTACGACGTGTCGGCCCCGGTCACGACCTTCACGCCGAGCTTGTGGGCGCGCTCGATCGTGCTCTTCAGGCGTGGCAGCATATGCGCGCCGCGGCGCAGCAGCGCCGGCTCATCGTAGTCACCGCCAGGGCCCGCGACGTCGACCACGGTGATGTAGGTCGGGACGAGGTACGTGCCCTTCTCCTTCATGAGCGTCAAGGTCGCATCGGACAGATAGGTGCCGTGCTCGATGCTCCGTACGCCGGCGCGGACCGCCGCCATCGCACCTTCGTCGCCGTGCGCGTGAGCCTGGACCGGGATGTTCTTGAGCGCTGCCTCCTCCACCGCCGCGCGGAGCTCCGACTCGGTGTAGACCTGCTTGCGCGGATCAGTATCCGCAGTGCCTGCCCGTTCAGTCGCGAGCACCTTGATGAAGTCCACGCCGTGCGCGAGATTCGCGCGGACGACCTGCCGGATGTCCGGCGGCGTATTCGCGCCCCTCATCAGCGGCGCCAGCGACGGCTCGGTCAAAAACGCTTCTTCGGCGATCTGCGGACGCACGTGGTATCCGGACGCGACCACGTCGGGACCGGCGACGAAACCGCCGCGCACCAGTTCGCGGAGACCGACGTCTACCCAGCCGGATACGCCGGAGCTGCGCACCGTCGTGACGCCCGACTCCAGCGCCGCGCGTGCCGCACGAAGGTTCGAAATGTGCGTGTGCGCATCGATCAGACCTGGCAGCACGTGCAGGCCGTGCGCGTCGACGATTTTCAGGCCGGCGGGCGGCGCGCCCGGTCCGACCGACACGATGCGCCCGTCGCGAACGACGATGGTCGCGTCGGACGTCACCGAGCCGGTCCGGACGTCCACGACGTTGGCATGAGTAATCGCCAATGACGTCGGCGCCGGCTGCGCCTGCGCGGACAGCAACGCGGGAAGAGCTGCCGTGATAGCAATGGTGAGTAGCCGTGTCATCTTTCTTTCCTTTGCGCTGGGGCCCCACCCCCAGCGCCTACCACGCCTCGCTCTCGCTCGGCGCGCTGATTCCGTCATCCAATCCTCAGTAATCCACAATCAGCAATCCACAATCAGCAATGAGGATTACTCCTTCTTCCTCGCGGGCTTTTTCGCCGGCGGTTTCGGCTGATATTCGATCTTCACGTCGCTGACCGTGGCGATCAACCGTCCTGTCGCGGTGTAGGTCTCGCGGCTGTCCGCGCGCGTGGCTTCGAGCTTCTCGCCGAGCAGGCTGACCTCCTCGAGATCCGCGGGAACGTCAACGGCGATCGGCTCGGTCCCGGTCGGCGCTACCGCTTTCATCGGCTCCCCTGGGGCGCCCTCGATGCGATCGACGAGATCCTTCGCCGTCCGGAACTCGCTCAGCACGCTCGCGCGCGTCAGCAGCGTGCCGTCCAGCGCGAGCGCGCCAATCGTCGCGAGATAGCGAACGTAGCCCTTCCCTGCCCGGACCTGTTCTTCAGAATACAGATGGCGGTTGTGCAGCTGGAAGGTCAGCCGCGCGGTCCCCACGTGCGGCGGTACCCTGATGCGGACGCCGCTGGCTGGATCGCGGCCCGCGACGACGTCACAGTAGACGAGTTTCGTGCGCATGCCGCGGCCAAGCACGTTTAGGCACGTCACGTCGGCAGCCGCCACCGTCGGCGGCGGTGGGGGCGCCGGCTTCGCGGGCGGAGGCCGCCGGCGTGTTTGCGACGCGGCGTCGGCGGTAAATCCAAGGGTGAAGGCGGCAAGGATCGCAAGCGCGGCGACCGGGCGCGGCACCCCATCAGTATAAGCCGCACCCACACTCCCCATTCGCCGTACTGAATTGCACAACGCACGCAGACCGCTGTATTCTCGTAGGCATTCACGCTGTATACCGTCATGGCGCGTCATCAGCGATCGACCACACCTGAGCCCTCGCAATTCGATCGCGCGTACGAAGGAATCCGGACGCGCGTGACCGACGGCAGCTACCGGCACGGCTCCCCGCTCTCCGAGAACATGCTCGCGCGGCTGCACGGCACTAGCCGGACGCCGGTGCGCGAGGCGCTCGCGCGCCTCGTGCAAGAGGGCTACGTCGAGCGCGTACCGGGACGCGGCTACTTCGTCGCGCGCATCACAGTGCAGCTCATTCGGGACACCTTCGACGTGCGCCGACTACTCGAAGGAGCGGCGGCGGCGCGCGCCGCCGAAGTGGCGACTGAGGAAGAAATCCGCCAGCTCGAACAGTTGGCTGAGTTCCGATACGCTGCCGTCGATCCGATCGCCTACCGCCAGGCGGAAGCCGCCAACGCGGAGTTCCATCTCGCCGTCGCGGCAGCCAGCCATAACCGATTGGCCGCGGTCCTCATTCGCGATTGCCTCCGGCAAATGGATCGCTTCATGTCGCTCGTCTTCGACATCGATCCGTTTCAGGAGGAATCGAGCCGCGAGCACAGCGCCGTCGCCGCCGCCATCCGCCGCCGGGACCCCGCGGCCGCGCGCGCCGCGCTCGAAGCGCACCTCGACCGCAGCAGCGGCCTGATGCAGCAGGCACTCCTCGGCGGTCGCGTCAACGGCGTCTAGAACGGCAGAGCGTTTGCTCGGAGGGCGGACGCTCCCCCCAATCGCTGGTGACTACCTCGCGCGCATTGGGGCGGAGGGTCGATCCGTGGGATGGATGGGGAAGGCTCTCCAATTTTCAGGAGGCTTCGATCCATGAACGTGAAACTCCGGCTTCCGGCGCTCGTGGTCATATTCACAGCTGCGCTGGCAAGCTCGGCGCTTGCGCAAGTCCAGACGGGCAGCATCCTCGCGAAGGCCAACGATGCGCAGGGGGCCGTGGTTCCCGGCGTAGCAGTCACGATCAGCAGCCCCGTCCTCGTGTCGGGGACGATGACCGGTACGACCGACGTCGGCGGCGCATGCCGCTTTCCGTCGCTCCCGGCCGGAGTCTACACAGTCAAGATGGAGCTCCAGGGCTTCCAGTCGGTCATTCGCGAAAACATCATCGTCGCCGTCGGCCAGACGACGCCGGTGGATCTCCAGATGAGCATGGCGTCTCTGCAGGAAAGCGTCACGGTGACTGGCGCATCGCCCGTCATCGACACGACCAACGCGAACGTCAACGTCACGCTCAGCCAGGATCTTCTGCAGAAGACGCCAAACGGCCGCGATATCTGGTCGCTGATGGAATACAAAGTGCCGGGGCTCGTCTCATCGCGACCAGACGTCGGAGGGACGGCGGGCGGCCTGCAGGGCGCGATGGTGGCGCGCGGCACGACGAACGGGCAGAACTCGCAGTACCTGAACGGCATCAACGTCGGCGACCCGTCGGCGATTGGATTTGCCGGCTATTACTACGACTACGACGCGTTCGAGGAGCTGCAGATCTCGACCGGTGCACACGATATCTCGATGCCGACCTCGGGCGTCTTCCTCAACATGACGACGAAGACGGGCGGGGATCACTGGCAGGGAAAGGGAGCGTTCTACTGGGAAGGTGACTCGACCCAGAGCCGCAACATCGACAGCGAGCTGGCGGGACTCGGCTTCAGGCCCGAGACCAACACCGTCGACTTCGTGTCGGACGTCACCTTCAATGCCGGCGGACCGCTCCTCAAGGACAAGGTGCGGTTCTTCGGTTCGTTCCGCGACTGGCGCGTGCACGTCAACGTGCCGGCAGCGTTCTCGGAAACCGTGCTCGACGAGACGAACATCACGTCCGGGCTCGCCAACGTGACCTGGCAGATCAACAACGACAACCGCTTTACCGGCTTCTACTCGCGCCAGTACTACAAGAAACCGAACCGCTTCCTCGGCGCGACCGGCCTCTTCACGAGCGAGTCGAACTCGAACGAAGACGACGTGTTCAACGTGTATCAGGCGCTCTGGAATTCCGTCCTCACCAGGCAGCTCTTCTTGGATGCGCGCTTGAGCGTGAACACGATCTTCTTCCCCCTGCTCTTCAACGGCAGCAAGCAAACGCTGCTGGACAACACGACGGGTATCCGCACGAATAACGAGAACAACCAAGTCGAGCAGTGGCGCGATCGGTTCCAGGGAAGCGCGACGTTTCAGTACTACCTCGACGAGGCGCTCGGCGGACGGCACGAGTTCCGGTTCGGCTTCGACCAGTCGCACGTCCAGCAGCGCGTCATCACGAAGCGCTGGGACGACGTGGGACTGGCCTGGACGAGCGCGACGAACTCGGCGTCGACGGTGACGCTCTTCAATACGCCTGTCGAGACGAAGGCAGCGGTCGACGTCACGTCGCTGTTTATCCAGGACAGCTACAGCGTCGGACGGCTGACGGTGACCGGCGGGATCCGGTTCGCGCGAACCGAGGCTTACCTGCCGGAACAGAGCAGCCCGCCGAGCCCGCTCTTTCCGGCCCTGCCGCGGAGCTTCGACAAAGTAGACGAGGTTGTGCTCTGGCATACCTGGGGGCCGCGGTTCAACGCAGCCTACGACCTGACGGGCGATGGCCGAACGGCGCTCAAGTTTTCGGCGGGGCGGTACTATTACCAGATCGCTGCCGGCACCGCCAACAACGTCAACCTGAACGCGAACTATAGCGAGCTGTACACGTGGAACGACGCGAACAGAAACTTCCTGTGGGAGCCGGGCGAACAGACCGCCGCGCCGGTAATCTCGTCGGCCGTCACGACAAGCTTCGATCCGGACATAAAGCCGTCATACACCAACGAGTTCACCGCCGGCATCGATCGCGAGCTCGTCCCCGGCCTGAAGCTCGCGACCGTCTACACGTATCGCGTCGAACGCAACCCGCAGGCGACGTTCAACCCCGACTTGCCGTTCGCGAGCACGACGACGTCGCGGGCGGACATCGGGCGGGACGGACTGGCCAACACGGCGGACGACTCGACGTTCGAGTTTTTCGACCGGCTCTCGACGGCCAACCGGATTGTGTTCACGCACGATCCGGCCTCCAAGCAGACCTACAAGGGCCTCGAGATCACGGCGACGAAACGGTTCGCGGATCGATGGCAACTTCTCGCGGGCTACACGTACTCGAGAGCCAAGCTCAAAGACGTCAGCGTGCCGCTGACCGGCCAGGCGATCAACGGCAACCCCAACAGCATGATCCTGACGACCGGGCCGATCGACATCAACGACCGACCGCAGCAGTTCAAGCTGACGGGGACCTACATCCTGCCGTATGACATCTCGGTCAGCGGCAACTACCGGGCGCAGAGCGGGCCGCCGATCCGGCGGACGGTCAGCACGGCGCTGCGGGTCGGCGGGACGACCACGGTCAACGTCGAGCCGTTCGGCGGCGATCGCCTGGACGCGCTGCGGACGCTCGATCTGCGGGCGTCGAAGTCGTTCGCGATGCGCGGCGACGACCGGATCGACCTCGACATCGATTTCTACAACGTCACCAATGCCAACACGGTCTGGGAGGTGAACCAGAGCACCGGCCGGACGAACGTCCGTCCGAACGGCGATCCGAACGCCACGCCGGTCAACGTCGCGGTCTGGAGGCTGCCAACGGGCATCCTCGCGCCGCGGATCATCCGGTTCGGCGTCTCGTACCGCTTCTAGACGGCATCGGCTAAAGTGGTCGGGACATCGGATTTCATGTCCCGATCACTTTTTCCATCCCGCATCGTTTGCCTCACCGAAGAAACCACTGAAACTCTCTATCTTCTCGGCGAAGGCGAGCGCGTCGTCGGCATTTCCGGCTACACAGTCCGCCCGCCGGAGGCACGCAGCAAGCCGAAGGTATCAGCGTTCATCAACGCGCGCTTCGACAAGATCGAGGCGCTCAGACCGGATCTCATCCTCGCGTTCTCGGACCTGCAGGCCGACATCGCCGCTGAACTGATTCGCCGCGGCTATCCCGTCTACACGTTCAACCAGCGAAGCGTGGATGGCATCCTGCAGATGATCCGGACCGTGGGGGCGCTCGTCGGGCGCGCGGATGCCGGCGAGCGACTCGCGGCCGAGATGCAGGCGGGCCTCGACTGCATTCGTGAATCGGCACGAGGGCTGGCACGGCGGCCGCGGGTGTTCTTCGAGGAGTGGGACGACCCGATCATCTCGGGCATCCGGTGGGTCGACGAACTGATCGAGATCGCGGGAGGAGACACGCCGTTCCCCGAACTGCGCGACCAGCCGCTTGCGAAGGGACGGATCCTGACCCCCGATGCTGTCGCTGCGACGGATCCGGACGTGATCGTGGCGTCGTGGTGCGGCAAGGCGATGCGGCGGAAGACGATCGAGGAGCGGCCCGGCTGGAACAACGTGTCCGCCGTCCGCGACGGTCACATCTACGAGATCAAGTCGACCTATATTCTCCAGCCGGGACCCGCATCACTGACCGAAGGCGTGAAGCAGCTCCACGACATCATCCGTCGCGCGGTCAGTCCATCACAGGATCGTACGGCTCTGGAAGCGTGAGGCTGGCCGTTGGCGTCACCGACTTGTGTTTGATCAGTTCGAGGAACTCCGTCCGCGTCCGCGCGTCGGCGTGGAAGACGCCGCGCATCGCGCTGGTGACGGCGAACGAGTTCTGCTTCTCGACGCCGCGCATCGACATGCACAGATGCGTGGCCTCGACGACGACGGCGACGCCGAGCGGGTTGAGCTTGTCTTCGACCACCTGCGCGATCTGCGACGTCATACGTTCTTGGATCTGGAGTCTGCGCGCGAAGATGTCGACCAGGCGCGGAATCTTGCTCAGGCCGATGACGCGCCCCTGCGGCAGGTACGCGATGTGGCATTTCCCGAAGAACGGCAGCAGGTGGTGCTCGCACAGGCTGTAGAAGTCGATGTCCTTCACGATCACCATCTCGTTATAATCGACCGTGAAGAGCGCGTTGTTCACGACGGTGTCGACGTCGGTCTCGTAGCCGCTCGTCAGAAACCGGAGCGACTTCTCGACCCGTTTGGGAGTGTCGCGGAGCCCTTCACGCGACGGGTCCTCGCCAAGCTCCGCCAGCAGTTGCCTGATGATTTCCTGCATTTTCGTATTTTACATGTCCGGTTCAGCAGCCCTAAAGGGCTGTACCACGCCTGATCTTCCTTCAGCAGCCCTAAAGGGCTGCGCTACTCAAGACGCCCAGACGACTGCGGCGGATCCCGATGCGCTGTACGCGCAGCGCGAGAACCTGGCAAGTGCGCAGCAGGCGGCCGATATCTGGGCCGCGCGGCTGCGCGCGAACGCAGGCGATTTCGAGGCCGCGTGGAAGCTGGCGCGGACCAAATACTGGCTCGGCGGCCACGGCCCCGAGGAGGGCCGCCGCAAGCACCTCGAGGATGGCATCGCGGCGGCGCGCGCCGCGATCGCGGCGCAGTCGAACCGTCCCGAAGCTCATTTCTGGCTGGCGGCGAACATGGGATCGCTCGCGGAATCGTTCGGCCTGCGGGCCGGGATCAAATACCGGAAGCCGATCAGGGAAGCGCTCGAAACCGTCCTCAAGATCGATCCCGCGTATCAGAGCGGCTCGGCCGATCGTGCGCTCGGACGCTGGTACTTCAAGGTGCCGGGGCTCTTCGGCGGCAGCAACAAACAGTCTGAAGAGCACCTCAGAAAGTCACTGACCTACGAACCGCGCAACCATGCGTCCTTATTCTTCCTCGCCGAGACGCTCGTCGACATGAATCGCAAAGACGAGGCGCGGACGACGCTGCAATCGCTGCTGGAGGCGCCGATCGATCCGGCGTGGGCGCCGGAAGACCGCGAGTTCAAGGCAAAGGCCAAGCAGCTGCTCGCTCAGCTTCGCTGAGCTCGCACCGCCCATTGCTGAATGTGGATCAGTATTTGTAGAATCCCTGTCCCGACTTCCTTCCCAACCGCCCTGCCAGCACCATCCGCTTGAGGAGCGGCGGCGGCGCGTACGCCGGCTCGCGGTACTCCTCGAACATGATGTTGGCGATGTAGTAGGTGGTGTCGAGGCCGACGTAGTCCAGCAGCGTGAACGGACCCATCGGATGGTTGCACCCCAGCTTCATGCCTTTGTCGATGTCCTCAACCGTGCCCAGCCCGTGCTCGTGCGCGCGGATCGCATCGAGCAGATACGGCACCAGCAGCCGATTGACGATGAAGCCGGGCTTGTCGGGCGCGGTGATCGGATCCTTCCCCAATGACTGCCCAAAGCCGTAGAGCGTCTTATAAGTCTCGTCGCTCGTCGTCAGGGCGCGGATCACCTCGACCAGCTTCATGAGCGGCACAGGGTTGAAGAAATGGAGCCCGCCGAAGCGATCCGGACGCTTCGTTTTTGCGGCCAGTTCCGTCACGCAGAGTGACGACGTATTGGAGACGATGATGGTCTCGGGCTTTACGACGCGTTCGACCGCTTCGTAGACTCGCGCCTTCTCGTCGAGGTTCTCGATGATGGCCTCGATGACCAGATCGCAGTCGCTGAGATCGTCCACGCTCGTCGTGCCTTTGAGATTGCCGAGCGTCTTGTCGCGCGCCTCGGTTGTAACCTTGCCCTTCTCGACGCCGTCGGACAGGAACTTGTTGATGCGTCCAAGCCCCTTGTCCAGGAACGGCTGCTCGACCTCGCGCACGATCGTCCTGTAGCCAGCCTGCGCGCTGACCTGCGCGATGCCCGATCCCATGAGGCCGCAGCCCAACACACCAACCGTCTTGATCTCCATTCACGCTCCGTCGGCACTCATCATTCAACGGTCAACGGTTTCGACAATGGCCGCGATTCCCTGACCGCCGCCTATGCACGCCGTTGCCAGGCCGCGCGTCTTTCCTCGCCGGCGGAGTTCGAGCAGCAGCGTGAGCGCGAGACGCGCGCCGGTCATGCCAAGCGGGTGGCCGAGCGCGATCGCGCCGCCGTTCACGTTCACCTTGTTGCGGTCGAGACCCAGATCCTTTTCGACCGCGAGGTACTGAGCTGCGAACGCCTCGTTGACCTCGATCAGATCGATGTCGTCCAGCGTCAGGCCGGTCTTCTCCAGGACTTTGCGGGTGGCAGGGGCGGGACCCATTCCCATGAGCGTCGGCTCGACGCCGACCGTGGCCCAGGCGACGAGCCTTCCAAGCGGCTTCAGGCCGTTGATATCGACAGCCTTTTTCGAAGCGAGGACGAGCGCGGCGCCGCCGTCGACGATGCCGCTGGCGTTGCCGGCGGTCACGCAGCCGTTCTTCGAAAACGCCGGAGGCAGCTTCGCGAGCGTCTCGACCGTCGTCTCGGGCCGCAGGTGATCGTCCTGCGAGATGAGCTCTTTTCCCTTCCGCGTCTTCACCTCGACGGCGACGACTTCTTCTGCGAGGCGGCCGCCGCTCCATGCGCGGTGCGCGAGCTGCTGGCTCCGCACGGCGTAACAGTCCTGCTCTTCGCGCGAGATGCCGTACTTCGCCGCGCAGTTCTCCGCCGTCGCGGCCATCGTGCAGCCGCAGTGCGTATCGAGGAGCGCCTCCCAGAGCGAATCCTCGAGCTTCCCCTGTCCGAGGCGCAGACCGCCGCGCAGACCTCGGATAACGTGCGGCGCCTGGCTCATGCTCTCCATACCGCCCGCGAGGATGAGGTCCGCTTCGCCGAGCAGGATTTGCTGCGCGCTCGACACGAGCGCCTGAAGACCGGATCCGCACAGGCGGTTCACCGTCAACGCCGGGACGTCGATCGGCACGCCTGCCTTCAGCCCGACGTGGCGCGCACCGTAAATCGCGTCCGCGCTCGTTTGCAGCACGTTCCCGAAGACGACGTGGTCGATCCACTCCGGCTTAACGCCGCTTCGCTCCATCGCCGCACGCGACGCGATGGCGCCGAGCTCCAGCGCGGAGAAATCCTTCAGCGCCCCGACATAGTCGGTCATCGGCGTGCGTGCGCCGTTGACCACAAATGCGTCCGTCATGATTGGATCGCCTTCGCAATAAAGTCGCCGGTTTCCCGAGTCCCCAACGATCCCCCGATCTCCGAGGGACCATTCCCGGTCTTCACCGCTTGTTCGACCGCGCGTTCGATCGCCTGCGCGTCATCTTCGAGGCCGAGGTACTCGAGCATCAAAGCGGCCGAGAGAATCGCGCCGATTGGATTGGCGACGTTCTTCCCCGCGTACTTCGGCGCCGATCCATGGACCGGCTCGAACATGGACGTCTTCCCCGGATGGAGATTGCCCGACGCGGCCATCCCGAGCCCGCCCTGCAGCTGCGCGCCGAGGTCGGTGATGATGTCGCCGAACATGTTGTTCGTGACGATGATCTGGAACTGCGCCGGGTTCTTCACGAGCTGCATCGCCAGCGCGTCGATGTAGAGGTGCGTGGCTTCGACGTCGGGATGGGCGCGCGAGACCTCCTGAAACACCCGCTGCCACAGCGCGTGTCCCTGCGTGAGCGCGTTGCTCTTGTCGGCCATGCACACCTTCGTCTGGCCGTGCGCCTTCGCGTACTCGAACGCGTGCCGGATGATGCGGTGGACACCTTTATAAGTGTTGACCTCTTCCTGCACCGCGATCTCGTCGTCTGTTCCGGCCTTGAAACGCCCGCCGATGTTTACGTACAGGCCTTCGGTGTTTTCGCGAAACACCACGAAGTCGACGTCCTTCGGCCCGCGTCCTTTCAGCGGACACAGGCGCTCGTCGAGCAACCGCACGGGCCGATGGTTGACGTAAAGGTCGAGCTCGAAGCGCGTGCCGAGCAGGATGTCGCGGGCGTGGCGCATATCCGGTATGCGCGGATCGCCGAGCGCGCCAATGAAGATCGCGTCGAACTGGTCGCGCAGCATCGCGTAGCCGTTCGGCGGCAGGCTGACACCCGTCTCGAGGTAGTGGTCGGCCCCGTACGGCAGCAGCTCGAGATCGATCTGGCGGCCGAAGACATTGGCCGCCGCCTTCACGACCTTGACCGCCTCTGCCGTGACGTCTTTGCCGATGCCGTCGCCGGGAATAACTGCGATGCGCAAACCTTCCAATCATAGCAGAGCGGTTCCGCGTGGATGAGTTCTGCAGCGCGTTTTTGATTCAACCACGTGGATACAAGGTGATGGATTTACGGCGAGTGCAGCCGCTGAGTTCGCTTCCCTAATTTCTTCAACGTCATCGCGATGCGAGTCGGCCGCGCGAGGCACGGTCTGTGCCAGTGACGCCGGTTTACTCGCAGACCGACCTGCAGTTGCTGCAGGATTTCCGCATCGCGGGGGATCGCCGGTTCGAGATCAGCTTCTACGTCCTGAACCTCTTCGATCATGGCGCGGCTATCGGACGGCATTTGACGTATCAGAAGACGAATGGCGTAGTCCCGAACGAGGTGCTGTTCTACACGGGACAGCAGACCTCGCACAACTGATCCAGGAGCGCAGCGTCGTCGTGGATCCGCGGTTCCTGCTGGACAACCAGTTCCAGTACCCGCTCCAGGCCCGGCTCGGGTTCAAGTTCGTCTTCTAGTCGGTAGGTTGTGCATCGTGGACGCCCCGCGAACGTTCAGGTCGCAGGGCGTCCACCCCGCCAAGCACAGCGTCGAGCTGTGACGCTGTGAACGGTTTCGACAGGAGCGGCAGCCCCACCCGCGCAGCGGCCGCCTGCGCCGTCGCGCCATCCTCCGACATCAGCACGAACCGTCCGTGAAGCTCCGGGGTCCGCGCGCGGGAGCGCATGAAGACATCCGGCCCTGTGATGCGCGGAAGCTGCGCATCGCACACGACGAGATCGAAAGAAGCAGTGGCCAGCAAGTTGAGCGCCCTTTCGGCTTCCGCCGCCTGCACCACGTGATAGCCACGCCGCTCGAGCAGTCGCGCGAGCAGCAGTCTGACGGATTCCTCGTCGTCCACAACGAGCGCCCGTGGTCCGGAGACCGCTGCCGATGGGTCGCTCGCTGCGGCGGCTGCCGGCTCGTTTTGCTCGTCAGTCACGACCGGCGGAAGCGTGAGCCGGAAGCTCGCGCCTCCTTCCGGCGACGGCGCGAATTCAAGATGGCCGCCGTGCGCGATCGCGACCCCCAGCGAAACCGACAGCCCCAGCCCGGTCCCCTCACCCACCTGCCGCGTGGTGAAGAACGGCTCGAAGATCCGCGCCCGCATCTCCGCCGGCACCCCCGGGCCGTCGTCCGCAATCTGGACGGCGATGCCGTGCGCATCCCGCCACGTGTACACGGAGATTCGGCTGCCGCGTCCTGAGCCGGCGATCGCGTGCTCCGCGTTGAGAATCAGGTTGGCGACCACCTGCTTGATGTCGTCCTCGTTGACCCGGGCCAGCAGCGGTTCCGGCTGGCAGCGGAGATCCAGTTCGATTCCGAGCTGCCGCATGTGATACGCGCGAAGGCGTGCGATCTTGCGCACGACCCCGTTGACGTCGTGGATCGCGCGCTCCCCCGCCCCGCGGTGGACGAAGCCAAGCAGGTTCTTGATGATCTGACCCGCGCGGCCGGCCTCCGACCGGATGGTCTCGAGATCTTTCTGCGCCTGCTCGGGCAGCGATCCGGCGCCATCGAGCAACAACTCGGTGCAGCCCATGATGGCCTGGAGCGGATTGTTGATTTCGTGCGCTACGCCGGACACGACCTCTGCCATCGCAGAGAGCCGTTCCGTCGACACGAGCTTGTCGCGCACGCGCAACTCGTCGGTGATGTCTCGCTCGACGGCAATGAAGTGCGTCACCCGCGCGGCATCGTCCCGGAGCGCCCCCATCGTCGACGAGGCCGGAAACGTGGTGCCGTCCTTGCGGCGCCGGACGATCGTGCCGCGCCAGGCCTGGTCGGACTGCATCGCGCGATCGGCCTGGCGGCCGGCGTCGTGCCCCTCGTTCGCCGTCAGATCCGGACATCTCAGGCGCGCCAGCTCCTCTCGGCTATACCCGAGCGCGGCGACCGCGGCGTCGTTGGCTTCCTGAACCTGCCAGGCTCGATCGAACACGATCACGAGATCGCCGGCCTGCTGGGCGACCGACGCCAGCAGCCTGAGCCTCGCGTCAGCGCGTCGCAGCTCGGTGCGCTGCACGATCGTCCGCATCGTCAGAAGCGCCAGGCCGGCGATTGTCGTCAGCGTTGTCAACAGCACGCGAAAGTCGTCGGCTGCGGTGCCGAGCGGCGACACGTAGTACCCGCCGTAACCGACGACCGGTATCAGCGCAAGCCCGAACGTCACGAGCCACGGATCCGACGGCTCCGTATCGGCGGCTGCTTCCTCCGCTTCAGAGCCGGGAGCTTCGATGACGGCCCATAGCGTAAAGATGAACGGCAGGATCCACGTCAGGTCGTAGAGCGATCCCGGAACATAGTTGCCGCGGACGATCGCAAAGCTGGCGATGCCTCGCGTCACGAATCCGATCCCATAGCCGATTGCGAGACGCTGGTAAGTCTTCCGCCAGCTTCCTGGCCGTGAAAGCCACACAGCCGCCGCCATCGCCGCAAAGATGAGAAACCGCTGAACCTGGATGATCACCAGGAACGACCAGAGCCTTCCGGTGCCATCGATCGGCGCTTCAAGACCAGGGATGATGATGAAGTAGGCGTAGACGAAGCCCCCGAGCAGTCCGAAGCCGACGATGTCCACGGCGGTGGTCGCGACGGCGCCGTGACGAGGGCCGAGGTGCGGACGCGCCAACAGCGCGATAAGCGGCGCCACACCGCCGCACATCGTGAAGGCCGTGTGCCACGACAGCCAGACCGGCGCCCGCGCGGCGACCAGCTGCTGCGACCAGCCGACGTGACCGATGATCCAGAGCGTGAACCCGGCGGCGATCGTCGCCCAGAAGACCCACTGTGCGCCGACCCATTCGCGACGCCGTTTGAAGATCGCAAAGACAATGAGAACGGCCGGTACGAGTACGCCGACGAACCCGTACCAGCGGAGTGCCGCCGCATGACCGGACAGCAGCCACCCCCCGATCGCGTACAGAGCTGTGTACGCAAGCCCGACGCCCAGCCAGAACACTTAGGGATTCGTTTTCAGGGGAGCGGACACAACTGTAACACAGGCAGGCCCATTGCTGAGTGCTGAGTGCTGATTGCTGAATGAGGAAATACTGTGAAATTCATTCGGCATTCCCCAATCAGTAATCCACAATGGGCGGTTAAGTATCGATTTGCGCCCTCTGCAGCTTGCCGCTGAAATCGACGTAGATCGACTTCCATTCAGAGAAGAGATCGAGCGCGGCGAGGCCGGATTCGCGGTGGCCGTTGCCGGTGTTCTTCGTCCCTCCAAACGGCAGGTGCACTTCAGCCCCGATGGTTGGCGCGTTGACGTAGAAGATGCCGGTATAGAGATCGCGCATCGCGGTGAAGGCGCGGTTGACGTCCTGCGTGTAGATCGAGGCTGACAGTCCGTACTCGACGCCGTTGCCGATCTCGATCGCTTCCTCGAGCGATCGGCACGGTATGACCGACACCACGGGGCCAAAAATCTCCTCGCGCGCGATCCGCATCTTGGGATTGACGTCGGCGAAGATCGTGGGCTGGTGAAACCAGCCTTTCGCGTGCGCGCCGGAATCGAGCCGCCGGCCGCCGGTTACTAGCCGCGCGCCTTCGTCCCGGCCGATCTGCACGTACTTTTCGACCGTCTTCAACTGACCTTCGTTGACCACCGGGCCCATCTGGGTGCGCTCGTCGAGGCCGTCGCCGACCGCCAGCGCCTCCGCCCTCGACGTGAATGCGTCGAGAAACTTCTTGTAGACGCGCTCGTGCACGGCGACCCGGCTGGCCGCCGTGCAGCGCTGGCCGCTGGTCCCAAAGCCGCCCCACAGGCAGCCGTCGACGGCGAGCTCGAGATCCGCGTCCTCCATGATCATGATGACGTTCTTGCCACCCATCTCGAGGTGCACCTTCTTGAAGGAGGGGGCACAGCGCTCGTTGACGGTACGCCCGACGTCGGTCGATCCCGTGAACGACACGACGCGGACGTGCGGGCTGTCGAGGATCGGATTGCCCACCTCTTCTCCGCCGCCGGTCACGATGTTGACGACGCCTTTGGGAAGACCCGCCTCCTCGAGCACCTTAACGAAGTTCACGGCTGACAATGGTGTCAACGACGCCGGCTTGAAGACGACGGTGTTGCCGCACACGATCGCGGGGATCGTCTTCCAGGAGGGAATCGCCATCGGGAAGTTCCACGGCGTGATGACGCCGGAGACGCCAATCGACTGGCGGACCGACATGGCGAACTTGCTCGGCAGCTCCGACGGCGTCGTCTGCCCGTACATCCGCCGCCCTTCCCCGGCGTAGAAGAACGACATGTCGATCGCTTCCTGGACGTCGCCGCGGGTCTCGCTGAGGACCTTGCCCATCTCGCGCGTCATCTCGCGCGCGAATTCGTCCTTGCGCGCGACGAGAATCTGCGCGGCCCGGAACACGACTTCGGCCCGGCGCGGGGCGGGGACGAGCCGCCAGCGTTCGTATGCGCGCCGCGCGGCGTCGATCGCGCGATCCACGTCCGCGCGCGTGGATTTCTGGAACACGCCAATCAGGTCGTCGCGATCGGCCGGATTCCGGTTCTCGAACACGTCGCCCGATGCGGACGGGGCCCATTCGCCGTCGATGTAGTTGTAGTAGGTCGCGGTCTTCGTGATAGTCGCCATTGCCGCAGATTAACGCAGATTCGTGTTAAAATTCGCGCATCCATTCATGGCCAGGAAACGGGCGGCTCGGCCGCGCCCGCCTGACGAGTCCGCCAAGCCTGACCCCGAGCGAGAGCGAGTTCCCATTCTCGGCTCGCTACGCGGCGAGGTCATGGTGTTTCAGCCCATGACGATCCTCGACATCAGCCGCGGCGGCGCACAGATCGAAACGGCGTTTCCGCTGCAGCTCGACTCCCTTCACGACTTCCGCCTGACGCTCAACGATCAATCCGTTGTCGTCAAGGGCCGGATCGCGCACTGCCACATCGGGGATCTCGAGGAAGAGCGCGTCGGCTATCGCACCGGGGTCGAATTCGTTGAACCGCCGGAGCACGTGCGCCACGCCGTCATGGAGTTCATCGAAACCCTCAAGGCGCAACGCAAGCGCTAGCTCAGTTCTTGACGATGATCGTCTGCTCCGCGCGTGGCGGGTTGACGTACGCCGACACGACGCTCTCGTGGCCGCCCGCCCCGATCGCGGCGACGCCGAAGACGTAGTCGTCGATCGACAGATTCTCGAAGATGAACTCGGTGACGTTGCCGACATCGAGCTCGTGCTGCCAGTCGGGCGTCCACGCCTCCCGCCAGAACACGCGGTAGCCGGCGGCCCCGGGCGACGCCTGCCATCGAAGCCTCGCGTCGTACCCCGACGGCCGGCGGTCGAGCGTGGGCCGTTTGCGTTCGTCAATCACGACCGGCGCCGGCGGCGCAAGCGACAGCGCGGCGACTCCCGCGGCGTTGATGCGCGCGTTTCTGGCGAGATACACCGCCGATACGCCATCGGCGGTGTCGTCAGCCGTGTGTTGCCGGGCGTAGTTCTCGTTCGACTCGGTAAATCTCACGGCCGCGTACCCGTGCTGATTGAACGCCGTGTGATCGCCGCCTCGGCCGAAGCGGTCGTGGCGTGCGATGAGCTTCACCTGGTGCGACGGCAGGTAGCGCGCCGCCACACGCCGGATGAACCGCGCCAACTGGCGCGAGAGTGAGTTCTCCGGCCCTTCTGAGAACACCCGGACCGTCTCCGCGTCGACGATCCCGTTCCCACCCGCTGGGTTGCCGACGATGTCGTTGTTGAAGACGGCATCGATCTGCAGCTTGTTTGCTTCGGCCTTCTGCGCGTGCGCCTTCGCACCCACCAGGCCTTCTTCCTCTCCCGCCAGCGCGATGAACACCAGCGTCGCGTCGAACTCGATCTCGCTGGCCGCAAACACGCGCGCCAGCTCCATCGTCAACGCCGTCCCGCTGCCGTCGTCGTTCGCGCCCGGGGCGAAGTTGTCGGCGGCAGCCCAGTCGAAGCTGCTGCCGGATCCCTCGGGAGTAGTGGACCGCGGGTCCGCGTTGTCCGCCGATGCGCCTGGCTGCCGGGCTGCGTTGGCCTCAGATGTCTCGGTGGCGGCACGAGGCCGTCGCGCCAGCGAATCGTAATGACCGCTCACATAGATCCGCCGCGGAGACTTCCCGGGCAGCACAGCCATCACGTTCCGCAGCTCGACGTCGCGCGGAATCCGCTGTCCCTGTTTGGGCAACATGTAGGTGTCGAAGCTCACCTGTAGTCGCGGGCTCGAGCGCGTCATCTCCTCGAGAATCCATTGCCGCGCGGCGCCGATACCGCGGACCGTGGAGTCGGCGGTCGACAGCGTATGTCGCGTCTCGAAGCTTTGGAGCTTCTTGACGAGCTCTGCGAGACGCTGCTCCGAGATCGACGAGAGAATCTTCTGAATAGCGGGATCGAGCGCGGCCGATTGCGCAAATGCAGAGGGAGGCAGCATCAGCGCGAGCGAGAGCGACATCAACACCGGAATGGCGCACTTCATGCGCCAATTCTACTTCCCGCTACCAACAAAAAGGGCCCGGATAGCCGGGCCCCTTTTCGAGTCGGTGTCGGGACTGTCGAACGCGCGCTACGGACGCTGCGGCGGCTCCGGGAGCTCGGGCGCTTCGCCGCGCGGATGACGCGGCGCAATGAGGTCCAGAATCTCGATGGGCACGGCAAACGAGACCGCCACGGTCGTTCCGGAACCGGAGAGCTGGAACGACTCGAGCAGCCCGGCGTACTTCTGATCGCTGTTGGCCTGCAGCCGCGCGAGCGCCAGGAAGCCGCGGACGACGTCGCGGAGGTTCTCCGCCGCCTGCTCATCACGCGCTTCGGCGCGGAGGGTAGCGGTCACGCCGCCGTTGACCCGTCCGGAGGCGGCAAACCACTTCACGCTCGACAACTGGTTCTTGACCGGCTCGGGGATGTGCTGCCGCTGGCGGAGCGCGTCGAGGCGGCCAACCGCCCAGACGTTGCTGCCATTCTCGATATCGCCCACGAGCTTCATCATCTCGTCGCTGCCGGAGATGCTCCGGCCGTCCGAATGGGCGTCAATCGCGCGCTTGATCGCCGATTCCTCGCCGACCGCTACGAGCCCCTGATCGAGAAACGCCAGCGCGCCATCACGCACTCGCCGCTCGTGAAGTTGCGGGCCGATGCGGTGCGGCTGCTCGACGTCCGGTTTCGCCCCCGCCTCCTCATCGTCGTCAGGATCGTCTTCGTCGTGGATGCGGCTCATGTCACCAACGACCATCCGCTTTCCACGATATTCGCTGACGCGACCGCCGTGTTCGACGGCGAGCGCCTCGAGCCGGCCATGGTCGAGCGTCCCGGTCCCGCGCACGAGCACTAGGCCGCTCGCCTCGGTCCCCTCGGGCCCCATCCAGGCGACGATGTAGTCGATATCGGTTTCGATGTTGATGCCGGTCTTCTGCTGGAAGTCGTTGTGGGCTTCGGTCTCGTGCGGCATCGCCGCCTTCAGGCGCTGCCGAAATTCGGAGTTCATGACGTCGCGGACATTCGCAAAGGCGACGACCGAGGCGTCGGCCGGCACGAAGCTGAGCTCGGCCGGGCCGCCCGTCGGCGAGGCCGAGAGCGCGGGGAAGCCGCCGTTGTAGTAGGCCACGAGGCCGGCGCCAAGACCCATCACCATCAGCGCCGCCGCTCCCGTCATGAAATAGCGCGTACGTCTGTTCATCGAGGCGACTCCCTATAAAGGATTATACAGATGACGCCCGTGAAAAGTTCCCAAAACCGGACTTAAGCTGTTCGAAGACGGACACTTACTCGGACCCGGGGGGACTTCTCACTGCTCAAGAATGTATTCCCGTCGCTCGACAGCCCGCATCCCCAGCGCGAGGAAACCCGCCCAAATCACGGCGAGCCAGAAGAGACTCGAGGCCAGAGTGGGCGTATCCCGAACGATCGCCTGAAACAGGCTGACCACCCCCTCCTGAGGCATGGCGTGGGGGACGGGCCCCTGCAGGTAGTACGCGATCGTGAACCGCCTTAAATACCCGGGGACAAGGAGCGCTATCTGCTCCCAGCCGAACGCGTAGAACAGCCCGAGCAGGATTGGCCGCTTGAACTGCGCACCCACGAACGCGAAGACCGCGCCGTAGACCGCCAGCCCGATTGCGAGAAGGGCCAGGTCCTTGAGGACCGGGATGAACGAGGCGCCGAGGTTCGACCCGATCGACGCGATGAGCAGGTAGACCAGCACGACCGACGGCAGGACGACGAAGCCGGTCACGGCCAGATACGCCAGGTACTTTCCGAGGAGGATCGCCCCCCGTCGGACGGGCCGGGTAAAGAGGTATGTGATTGTCTTGTCCTCGACCTCGTCGGCGATGAGCGCCGTCCCGTAGAACACCCCGAGAATCGGGACGATGATCCGAAGGTAGAGAATCCAGATCATGCCGCCGAAGATGGCCGGGCCGGTGATTCGGACACCCTCCACCGACCCCACCGGCAATCCAAGCCACACGAGAAAGCGGACGATGAATGCGATGGCGACTGGCGCGCCCACGACGAGGCCCATGAAGATCGTGCGCTTCGACCAGAGCATCTCGCCGACGGAAATCCCGAAGACGCGCCCGGCGGACGAGAGCATTCCGGGAGCAGCGGAACGCGGGGCCGGAGCCGGAGCGGTCGTGGTTGCGTCGGTCATTGTTTGACGAGGTACCGGAATACGGCCTGGAGGTTGTCGTCCGGCGACGTGACCTCATCGATGTTGCCGTGCTCGCCGGAGGCAGCCATTTCGGTCAGGCGCGCGTAGAAGTCGTCCGGCTTGGCGGTCTCCACCACGACTGCCCCTTCCTCGAAGCGCAGGCTCAACACGTCGTCGCGCGTCAGGAACTGCCGTGCGAGGCCGCGCGGGTCGGCGCCGCGAACGAAGACCGTGTGGGGGTGCTCGTCGATCAGATCCCGGATGTGATGAACGTCTCCTTCGGCCAGGATCCGGCCGTTGTTGATCAGGAGAATGTTCGACGTCATCGACTCGATCTCGTGGAGGATGTGGCTCGAGACGAGCACACTGCGTCCAGCACGCGCCCAGTCCCTGATCAGACGGATCGTCTTGCGCCGCATCAGCGGATCCATCCCTGACAACGGCTCGTCGAGAATAAGGAGTTCGGGATCGTGAACGATCGCCTGTGCCAGCTTGACGCGCTGGCGCATTCCTTTGCTGTAGGCGCCGATCTTCTTGTCAGCCGCCTCGAGGAGCTCGACGGCGCCAAGAGCGCGCCGTGCCGCTTCCGTCGATTCCCGCTCGCTGAAGCCGTTCAGGCTAACGAGCGCCGCCACCCATTCGAGACCCGTCATCCGGTCGTAGAACGCGTCCTGCTCCGGTAAGAACCCGATGCGGTTGTAGAGGCCCGGGTTGCCCCAGATCGGCTGATCGAGCACCTGCACCGTACCTTTGCTTGGCTTGAGCTGACCGGTGACCAACTTCATGAACGTGGACTTGCCCGCCCCATTTGGTCCGAGCAATCCGGTGATGCCGGGGGGGACCGACACGGTGACGTCGTTGAGGCCGATGACCTGACCGTACCACTTCGAGACTTTTTCGGCCGTGATGATGGCGGCGCTCATGTCACCACCTCGACGCCACGAACGCGCCGCTCGAGCACGGAGATCGACACGACGACGAGGCCGGCGAGCGCGAGGAGCGACACGAGCCAGGGGGTCTCGTAGCGAGGCCTCAGGCGGAAGATGACGTCGATGACCTGGGCCAGATTCGCAGGTGGCGAAATCCACGACGCGCCCGTTCCGCCGAGAATGAGCCGAAGGACGCCGAAAATCGCTTCGCTGAAGAACATCACGCCAGCATAGAGGATGCCCACGTACCGGCTGCTCTTCGACAGCGACGACAACGCGAGCATCGCGAACGAGGCGACGATGACAGTCAGGAACGACGCGACCGTGATCGCCGGGAACAGGAACAGGTTCTGCCGAGCGAACGTGAAGCTCCCCGAGAAGACTATCTGAAGAATCACCAGCAGGATGCCCGGCACCCAGGTCATCACGAGCAGAAACGCCGCCAGCACCGCAAACTTGCCGGCGATGTACTCGGCGCGCATGAGCGGCTTGGACAAGTAGATCTGCAGCGCGTTCGCCCGCCGGTCGTTCGCGATGAGCCCAGCGCCGGCCCAGATCGTGACGAAGAAGAGGAAGATGCTCTGGACACCGAGGAACCCGCGGAACGACTCGGCCGTCATGGCGATGGGCGACAACTGCGGGTAGTTCGCCGCGAAATAGATCCGGACCGTGTAGACGATGAACGGGATCCATGAGGCGAACAAGAGCGCAAGGAAGATACGTCTGCGGATCATCCCGCGAATGCCGGCGTAGGCGATGACGCTCCACGCGCGGCCCGGCGCCTCTTTCGAGCCGGCGTATCGACGGTAGCTCTGGTCGTGAATGGGCATCTACGAATCTGCGTGTATCTGCGTCAATCTGCGGCTTCGCCCACCGCTTTGGCGAACGCGTCTTCCAGCGTCGGCACACTCGGCCTGAGGTGACGGACCTGGACGCGCTGCCGCGCCGCGATCGCGAAGATGGCCTGTTGATCGGTTCCGCCCGCGTGCGACCGGTCCGTGGGAACGAACACGCGCATCACGTCCTCGTCGGTGGAATGGACGTCCATTCCCGACTCCTTCAGCGCAGCGACGAATCCGTCCAGCGCGCCCTTCACCCGCACTTCGAACACGCGGCCGCCCGGCCCCTTCAGCTCGCCGATCGGCCCCTGCGCAACCACGTTCCCCTTGTCCATGACGACGACGCGATCGCAGGTGAACTCGACGTCAGGCAGCAGGTGTGACGAGAGAATCAGGTTGACGCGCTTGTTATGACCGAGATCACGGATCAGCTCGAGCATCTCGTCCCGGCCCTTCGGGTCCATGCCGTTGGTCGGCTCGTCGAGGAACAGCAGATCCGGATCGTGCACGAGTGCCTGCGCGAGCTTGATGCGCTGCTTCATGCCGGTCGAGTACGTTTCGAGGTTGCGGTAGCGCGCCTCACCGAGGCCCACGTAATACAAAACCTCGTGCGCGCGCTGCATCGCGTCGGAAAACGGCAGGCCCGCGAGCTGGCCGCAGTACGCAACGAACGTGACGGCGTTCATGCCGGGAATATGCGAGTCGCTCTCCGGCATGTAGCCGAGGCGCGCACGGATCTCCAGCGGCTTCTGCGCCACGTCGAGTCCGAGTACCTGCATCCGGCCCCGATCCGGCTTCAGGAACCCGAGCAGCGCCTTCAACATCGTGCTCTTGCCCGCACCGTTCGGGCCCAGCAGCCCGACCGCGCCCGAGCCGAACGTTGCGCTGACGTCGCGCAGGGCCGCGTTCTTGCCGTAGCTCACCGTGACGTTGTCGAGAGTGACGACGGAATCGGTCATCTGATTCAGGGGGATAAAGGGGAATACGACGGTCGAGTCACAGAGTTCCGCGGAGGCCGAGCACATCCGCGCGCTCCCGCATGAACGTGATGACGTTTGCGATGTGCTCTTCGAGCGGCAGCCCCATCTCCTCCGCACCCTTGCGCAGGTCGTCGCGGCTGACGTTCTTCGCGAACGCCTTGTCTTTCATCCGCTTGACGACCGAGGCGGCCTCCAGATCGAGCACGCTCTTCGACGGCCGCACGAGCGACGCCGCCGTCACGAAGCCGGCCATCTCGTCGCAGGCGAAAAGCGTCTTCTCGAGCTGCGATTCGCGCGGCACTCCCGAGTACTCCGCGTGCGACAGGATCGCGCGGATCACCCAGTCCGGATAGCCGCGCTCGCGGAGAATCTCGACGCCGCGAAACGGATGGTCCTGCTGCGACGGCCAGCGCTCGTAATCGAAGTCGTGCAAGAGCGCGACGACACCCCATTCCTCTTCGTTCTCGCCGAACTTGCGCGCGTAGCCGCGCACCGCCGCCTCGACGGCGAGCATGTGCTTCCGCAGGCTCTCGCTCTGCGTGTATTCCGTCATCAGCGCCCAGGCGGCATCTCTCGACAGCGTGCTCATGCGCCCCACAGGGTCAGGAAAAACGAAATGATAATCGCGTTCGTGAAATCGATGAAGAAGGCCCCGACCATCGGCACGACGAGAAACGCCTTCGGCGACGGCCCGTAGCGCTCGACCAGCGTCTCCATGTTCGCCATCGCGTTCGCCGTCGTCCCGAGCATGAACCCGCAGAAGCCGCCCGAGATGACCGCCGCGTCGTAGTTGCGTCCCATCAGGCGGTAGATCGGCCACAGGCACAGCACGGCGATGAGCGCAATCTGCGCGAGCAGGATGATGGTCAGCGGGAGCGCAAGGCCGGCGAGCTGCCAGAGCTGCAGCGTCATCAGGGACACTGCGATGAAGAGCGCCAGCGAGACCGTCCCAAGATCGTCGAGAAGCCGCTGCGACAATCCGATCACCCGGGTGACATCATCAAAGTTGCGGATTGCGGCCGCCACGAGCATCGCGCCGATATACGCCGGCAGCGTCAGTTGACGCGTGCCGATGCCCGGGAGTGTGAACGACGCGCCGTTCAGCCAGAGGCTCACCCACGTGCCCAGCGCCATCGCTACCAGGATCGCGACCAGGTTCTTGAGGAGCGCGTAGGCTTCGACGTCTTCGCCCTTTGGGGTTGGAACCGACGGCTCCGGCGCCACCGCCTCGACGACCGCTTCGGCGCGATCTGGAAGGCCGAGCGCCCCTGGCTGCAGGGGCGGTTCGCGAACCGCCCCTACCCGAAGTTTGTGACGTTTGATGAGGCCTGTCGCGATCGGCCCGCCCATGATGCCGCCCGCGACGATGCCCATCATGGCCGCAGCGATGGCGATCGTTTCGGCGCCAACTACACCCGCGCGCTCGAACAGCGGCGCAAACGCCAGCCCGGTTGCGGGCCCTCCCGTGAGCGTCACAGAGCCCGCCAGCACGCCCAGCAGCGGCGCCTCACCCAGCAGGCGCGCCACCGCCACGCCGACCACGTTCTGAAGGATGGCCGCGATCGTCGACAGCATGAAAAAAAAGGCGACCAGCGGTCCGCCAATCCGCAGGAGCGACAGGCTCGCGCCAAACCCGATCGTCGTGAAGAAGGCGATCTGCAGCGGCTGGCGGATCGAGATATCGAACCCCAGCAGCGTCACGCCTCGCGACCAGGTGACGAGGGTTACGAGCGCTACCACCATGCCGCCTACGACCGCGGCGGGAATGTTGTAACGCGCGAGCGACGGGAAGGTTTTCTTGAGGCGGTA
>DATAEE010000388.1:0-1894 GCA_036258175.1 Vicinamibacterales bacterium | reverse complement strand
CACGAAAGATCAGACATCGCAGGGGCCGAGGGTTTTCATTCGCTCGAAGGCAACATGTGCGGCACCGCTATGCGAGGTGCTGACGCCCTGCCGGGGTCAAAGGCCACATCACGTGCAAAAGGATCGCGTCGGAACCTGGGAGATCTCGTGTCTGGCCGCCGTCGTCACGTGCTGTGTGTGTACGGCGGTCCGCATCGGGAAGGCGAGGAGCCGAAGCCGATGATGCACGGATACGAGAAGTCGGACCCCGTCATAGTAGCAACGAAGCCGGCGAACAAAGCGAAGGAAGCCCACTGCGGAGGCGTCTGCGGGGGCGAACGCAGCGGAGTCGGTGGAGCGAAGGGCGGGGGCCAAGGGGAATACGCACCAGCACAACACGTACTGGACTCAGAGCCAGGCTCGCGTGACAAACGCGCTGGAGCGTATACGGCCACTTTTGCCGTCACATACCCGAGGTGGGAGCCGTATGCGGGAAAGCCGCACGTACGGATCTGGGCGGGGGGCGTGCGATGAAACGCATGTCCCTACCGCTACAGCGTCGCGACTTCATCACGCTCCTCGGCGGCGCGGCGGCGTGGCCGCTGGCGGCGCGCGCGCAGCAGCCCGAGCGGATGCGGCGCGTTGGCGCCCTTATGAATACCGCTGCGGACAGTGCGGATGGGCAGGCCCGCTTCGCAGCGTTCGTGCACGGTCTCCAGCAATTGGGCTGGACCGACGGCCGCAACGCGCGGCTGGACGTTCGCTGGGCCGCGGGCGATCCCGAACGCATTCGCCGATACGCGGCGGAGCTGGTCGCGCTGGCGCCCGACGTCATCCTGGCCACTGGCGGGACGAACCTAGGGCCATTGCGACAGGTGAGCCGCACCGTGCCGACGGTGTTCACGGGTGTCAGCGATCCGGTCGGCGCCGGCTTTGTCGATAGCCTGGCGCGGCCGGGCGGCAACGCGACCGGCTTCATCTCGTTCGAATGGAACATCAGCGGCAAATGGCTGGAGCTGCTTAAGGAGATCGCGCCCGGCGTGACCCGGGCGGCGGTCCTTCGAGATACCGAATTGGGGCCCGGCGCCAGCCAGTTTGCCGTCATCCAGGCGGTGGCGCCGTCGCTGCGGGTCGAGGTCAAGCCGGTCAATGTGGGCGGCGCCGCTGAGATCGAGCGCGCTGTCGCGGCCTTTGCGCGCGCTCCGAATGGCGGACTAATCGCGACGGGCGGCGGCCGGATGCGGTCTCATCGCGACCTGATCGTGAAGCTGGCGGCCCGCCACAAGCTGCCCGCGGTCTACTACGATCGTGTGTACGTCGACTCCGGCGGCCTGATCTCCTATGGGCCTGATTTCGTCGATCAGTTCCGGCGCGCCGCCGGCTACGTCGACCGCGTCCTGAAGGGCGAGAAGCCCGCCGACTTGCCGGTGCAGGCGCCGACCAAGTACGAGCTGGTGATCAATCTGCAAACCGCCAAGACGATCGGCCTCACCGTGCCGCCGACGCTCATCGCCCGCGCCGACGAGGTGATCGAATGACGGCGCGAGTTCGTCTCGCTGCCTGCGCCTGAACGAGCACATCGAAGCCAATGGCCCCACCGTGTTCGCGCACGCCTGCAAGATGGGCCTCGAAGGCATCGTGTCGAAGCGCCAGGACTCGAACCTACTGCAGCAGCCGCTCGCCAACCTGGCTCAAGAGCAAGAACCCGGCGTGCGAGGCAGTGGAAGCGGGTCGCTTTGGCGACTATCGCATAGTCTAATACCAATCCTCACACTGAATAACCCACGCTCGCCCAATCGCGGCGCGCGATGGACATGATCTTCCAGGGCTGATCGATGAGCGTGTTCCAGGCGTAGCAGCAGTGGTCGACGATATCGTCGAAGGATTTGAAGATCCGGTTTGACAACCAATTCTG
>DATAEE010000387.1:0-6755 GCA_036258175.1 Vicinamibacterales bacterium | reverse complement strand
ATGAACAATCGATCGGGCATCCGCGCCAGCAGCTTCGTCACGCCGCCGAACTGCACCTTCTGTCCGTCCGCCAGCACGTCTTCAGCGCTGGTGACGGCATCGACCTGGAACGCTTTCAGCGAGCGCAGATATCCACCCATTTTCGTGAGTGCTGCCATGGCGTCCGGCTCGATCAGGCTGTTCTGCTGTGCCCGTCCGGTTCCGGTCCCGCCCACAAGGACGACCGCCGCCGTCATCAGAAGTCGGCTGAGTGCTTTCATAACGTCGCTCCCCACAACTCCTTGCATGGCCAGCAGCATACGGAGGTCATCGGCTGCCGACATCCGGCAAACCACGCGTGAGGACGTGTGGAAACTACGCGGCGGGTCGGCCGAAGATCCCGGACGGCGTTTGGCACCACATCGCTACCCAAGGCCGGACGACAGCGGACTTGCTCGAGAAGGAAGCCACAAAATACGGCGGCTTCCGTAGATAGGCGGTTGCGCGTTGGGACCGCAATCTCGTCGTTGAGGATCGCGGCGACAACTGGCTAAGATGCCTAGGTCGGCGATCGCTCGGAAGAATGGCGGCACCATGTGGTTTACTGCACACAACCCGTCGGCCGCGTCACGGTGGAAACGTGTCGTTGTTTTCGCCGTGCTGAGCGCGCTCGCCTCGGCTGCGCAGGCACAATCCATTGCAACGTTGAAGGGTCGCGTCACTGACGCGTCAGGCGCGGTCGTTCGGGGCGCGACCATCACCGTGCGGGAGCAGGACACCGGCACCGAGCGCAGCGTCACGTCGGATGCAACCGGGGAATATCAGTTTGCGTTCCTCGCGGTGGGTGCGTATCGCATCGACATTCAATCGCCCGGGTTCCGTCCGCAGGTGCTCCCGCGTCTCGTCGTCGAGGTGGGGCGCACGATCGTCCAGGACTTTCTGCTCGAGGTCGGCGATGTGGCGGAAATGGTCAGCATCGTCTCTGAGGTTCCGCTCATCGAGCGCTCGATCGCGTTGGGACAGATTACCGATCAACGCACGATGCAGAGCATTCCCCTCAACGGCCGGAAGGTGCTGCAGCTCGCTCTGCTCGTGCCGGGCGCCATGACCCCGCCGCAGGCAGGCGCCCTGACCACGCCATCGCGAGCGCAAGGAAGCCAGGCGATCAACAGCGCGGGTCACCGCGAGGGGACGGCAAACTTCCAGGTGAACGGCATCACCATGAACGATCAGCTTAACAACATCCTGATCTTTCAACCCCCCATCGACTCGGTCGCGGAGTTCAGGATCGACAATGCCTCGCCGCAGGTCGAGTACGGCAGGAACAGCGGACCGAGCATCAACATCGTCACGCGTTCCGGTACGAATCAGTTCCGCGGCGGGTTGGTCGGGTTCTTCAGGCATCAGGCGCTCGACGCTCGGAATGCTTTCAGCACCGGCGCAGAGGCGCCTTTCGAGCGCCGCCAGTTCGGGGGACATCTCGGCGGTCCCGTGGCCCGGAACCAGACGTTCTTCTTCGCCACCTACGAGGGCCTTCGCCAGGATCAGGGGCTGCCGGTGAACAGTGTGGTGTTGAGCGATGCCCAGCGGATGGCGGTCACACATCAGGTCATCACAAGGCTCACCGCCTTGATCCCTCGCGCGACAGAGATCGACGAGCGAGGAGTTGCTCGATTCGTTGGCTGGGCAGAGGCCCCCGTCGACGTCCATCAATGGGCAGGCGATCTCACCCACCAGTTCGGACCCTCTCAGCGGCTGCACGGGTTCTACGCGCTCCAGCGCGACCGGCGGCCGGAGCCGTTGGAGCTGGGGAGTACACTTCCCGGCTTCGGTGACCTTCGCGTCGGCCGCCGCCAGCTCCTGACCGTGGAACATACGCAGGTCGCCGGCGCGCGGCGTGTGCACCAGACCCGCGCGGGTTTCAGCCGCCTGGCATTCGAGTCACAGCCACTTGCACCGTTGAGCGCCGCCGACTTCGGCATCGAGACCGGCCAGGTGTCCGGCCCCGGATTGCCGCTGTTCACCGTGGCCGGTGCGTTCGCGTTCGGTGGGCCGGCCAACGTCGCCCCGAGTTGGCGCACGGACACGACGACCGCCATTTCGCATGCCATGAGCTACGCTCGCGGGAAGCAGGCGATCAGAATGGGCGGCGAGTTCCGCCAATTCACCTACGACGCGAGACAGCTCGATGCTGGAACGTTCAACTTCCCGAGCGTGGCGGCCTTCATGAGCGGTGTCGCCAACTCCTTCCGCCTGACACTGGGCGATCAAGCCGGCTACATCACGCAGCGCGCACTCGGGATGTTTGTCCAGGACAGTGTTCGCGTTCACTCAAAGCTGACGGTTGATCTCGGCCTGCGCTACGAATGGAACCTCACGCCGACCGAGCGCGAGGATCGTTGGGTGGTCTTCGACGCGCGCACCGCGTCGCTGTTGCGCATCGGCGTGCACCAGGACAGCGTGTATCGTCAGAATCACAACGTCGAGCCGAGGCTGGGCGTGGCGTGGGAGGCGGGCGGGGATGGCCGCACGCTCGTCCGTGCGGCGTATGCGCTCACGGTCGAGCAGCCACTGATCAACGCCGTCTCCTCTCTCGGTGGCAATCCGCCACTGGGGGTTCCGTTGACGGTAACCGGGGTCGTGCCCGTCGAATCGGCATCGCGGCTGGCAGGTGCCGCGGGCCTGGCGCCGCTCACGATTGATCCGGACTACGAGAACGGCGCCGTGCACTCGTGGAACGTGAACGTGCAACGGAACATCGGCGCTCGCATGGCCGCCATGATTGGATATGTGGGGAGCGAGGGTGTCCAGTTGCGTCTGTCACGCAACATCAACCAGCCCGTGGATGGCGTTCGCCCGTTTGCGTTCGTGTCCAGCCTCAGCCCGATTCTGCCGGGCGCGCCGCTCGGCAACATCACGCAGGTTGAAAGCAGTGGCAGGTCGCGTTATCGGGCCTTGTGGGCGTCTCTCACGCAGCGTCTTTCGAGGGGCCTGCAATTTACCGGTTCGTACACCTGGTCGAGGTCGCTCGACTACAATTCGCTGAGTGGGCCGGCGACGGCGGTGACCGTGCAGAACAGCCACGATGTCGCCGACAGCTGGGGGCTGTCGGACTTCGATGCGCGCCATCGGGTCGCCATCAGCAGTGTCTACGAGTTGCCGTCCGGCTCACACCCGCTGCTGGACGGCTGGACGCTCGCCGCCATTCTGCAGGCCCAGAGCGGAAATCCCGTGAACATCGTGACCAGCAACAGTTCGCTGACCGGCGTTGCGAACACCGTCCGTCCGAACGTCACGGGACCGATTCAGATCATCGGCGACGTCAATCGCTGGTTCGACCCTTCCGTCTTCGTGGCGGTCGACGGATTTGGGAATCTGCGACGCAACAGCGTGGTCGGCCCGAGCTTCGTGAATCTGGACGTCTCGATCGCGAAGACCATTCGCATGCCGGCACGCCTGCGCGCCGTGCTGCAGGCGGACGTCTTCAACGTCCTCAATCACGCCAACTGGGGCCAACCCGGTCGAATCGTCGGCAGTCCAAACATTGGGGTCATCACCAATACGCGATTTCCGCCTGGGGACTCGGGCTCATCGCGGCAGACCCAGCTCGGAGTGAAGATCCTGTTCTAGTCATGACCCGCAAGAACCCTCGTCTGATCGTCCTGGCTGTGCTGCTGTGCTCGGTGACGAGAGTTCCGCTCGCCAATGCACAGAGCGTGCTCGTTCTGTATTCGGAAGGGGGGTTGTCACCTGCGTCTGCGGACTTTACGGAGGGGTTGCGCGATGGCCTGAAGTCCTCATCGGTGCACGTCGAGGAGCAGCACCTCGACATCTCTCGATTCGCCGGGGACGCGCACGACCGGGCGCTGGCGGAGTGGCTGACATCGCGCTACCACGATCGCCGGATTCCGATCGTGATCCCTCTCGGTGTACCTGCGAGCGTCTTCGCCAGCCGCTTCGCGCGGGAGATCTGGCCCGACGTCCGGATCGTGCATGCGGCGATCGACGGTGATCAGTTGCAGACCGTCATGGCGCGCGGCGAGCCGGTCGTTCCGCGCGTGACTGAGTATCGCCGGACGGTCGAAACGGCGCTGACACTCTTTCCAGACACCCGGCAGGTGAGTTTGATCGCCGGCGCGGCCGAGCGGGATCGGCGGTGGCTTGATCAGGCCGAGTCCGACATTGCGCCGCTCGGCGACCGAGTTCGCATCGATCCGGTTGCCGCACTCCGGTGGCCGGACATGCTTGACAGGGTGAGTCACCTCCCGGAGGATGCCGTGGCGATCTTCGTTCTGTTCTCCGAGGATGCCGACGGCCGAACCTTCTTCGCGCCTGATGTCCTGCCGGAGATCGCCAAGATCGCCAACCGGCCCCTGTTTGTCATGTACGCCTCCATGATTGGGACCGGTGCCGTCGGCGGGTACTTTACCGATCCCGCGCAGATGGGCCGGCAGACTGCCGGCGTCGTGTTCCGCGTGTTGGAGAACCCTGGCGAGCCTCCGCCGCATGTCGACGTTCAGTCCCAATTGATGTTCGATGCCGTTCAGCTGCGACGCTGGAATGTCTCCGAATCGAAGCTCCCGGCCGGAAGCATCGTTCTGAACCGTGAATTGCCCGCATGGCGCCGATATCTATGGACGGTCCTTGCCACGGTCGCGATAGTCGCCGTGCAGGGCGCGATCATCGGTGCCCTCCTCGTGCAACGGCGCAATCGGCGCCGCATCGAAGCTGCCTTGCGACTCAGTGAAGAGAAGGCGCGAGCTAGTTACGATGAAGTGCGTGACCTCGCGGGTCGGCTTATTTCGGCGCGGGAAAGTGAACGCACGCGAATTGCTCGCGATCTCCATGACGACATCGGTCAGCGAGTTGCGTCGCTGTCGATTGCCTTGAGCCGGATTCAGCGACAAATCCCTGACGCTTCAAACCCCGCCAGGCAGTCGTTGTCAGATCTCGAGCAGCAGAGCACCCAACTCTCGGCGGACTTGCGCCATCTCTCGCACGAACTGCACCCTGGCGCGCTCGAGCATCTCGGCCTGCTCGAGGCGCTTCGCGAACGGTGTGATGACTTCAAACAGGAAAGCGGTATAACCGTGCAGTTGGACGTCGCGGACGCCTGGCGGGACGTGTCTGACGCCCTCGCGTTGTGCCTGTATCGCGTCGCGCAGGAGGCGTTGCGCAACGTCGCCACCCACGCGAAGGCACAGAACGTCACCATTTCGCTCGGACAACTCAATGGCCATGTCATGATGCACGTCGCCGATGATGGCTGCGGGTTCGATCCGACGGCGAAGTCGCGTCGATTGGGGTTGGGCCTGGTCAGCTTGAACGAACGGGTGCATGTGCTCGGTGGCACGCTCGACGTCACGACAGCTCGCGGTGCCGGCACACGCGTCGCGGTCACGCTTCCGACAGGAGAGTCACATGCGCCCTAAAGTGCTGCTCGCGGATGATCATGCAATTATCGCCGAAGGCCTCGCCCGCCTCATCGGCGATGTCGCGGATCTCGTCGGACAAGTCAACGACGGCCTGCGCCTGGTAGAGGAAGTCCGCCGCCTGCGCCCCGACATCGTCGTCGCCGACATCACGATGCCCGGCATGAGTGGCATCGATGCGATGCGTCAGCTCAAGGCTGAAGGGTCCCAGGTCCGCTTTATCTTTCTCACCATCCACACAGAAGCCCGGCTCGCGGCTGAAGCCATGCGTTCGGGCGCCTCTGGGTACTTGCTCAAGCAGGCTGCCGGCAAGGAGCTCTTCGACGCCATCCAGGCCGTGATGAGCGGGCGAACGTACCTGACGCCGTTGATTACCGGAGACGTGCTCCGGAAGCTCACCTCTCCGACTGACGCGGCGGAACGCGAGCTTACACCGCGACAGCGCGAGGTGTTGCGTCTGTTGGCGGAAGGCAAGCGCATGAAAGAGATCGCCTCCGAGCTCGATATCTCCGTCCGCACTGTCGAAAACCACAAGGCTCAATTGCTTCAGGTTCTGAGCCTTGGCAGTACGGCAGATCTCGTCCGCTTCGCCATCAAACAGCACATCGTGCCGGAGTAGCCGCCGCCCGCCTCCGCGGTCCGGGTGTTCCTCGCAAGGGGGATTTTCGCCCCCCGCAGTACGTACTTTCCACATCTCACCCAGCGTGATGTCCCCGATGCAGGCCTCGATATGGACGCCGTAGCATGCGGTCGTATCGGCATGACCGGCAACCGGCCCGACCGAGAATGGGGCATCGACCGTGACCCGACCACGTGTGGTGCTCGCCGAGGATCATCCAGCGATGGCCACCGAGCTATACGGGCTCCTGACCACTGATTACGACATCGTCGAAATCGTGCACGACGGAGTGGCGCTCGTTGAAGCGACGCGGCGGGCTCTGCCTGACGTGATCGTCTGCGATATCGCGATGCCACGCGTCAGCGGACTCGTCGCCGCCGCGTCGATTCTCGCGACTCGACCAGACGCGCGAATCGTGTTCGTCAGCGTCCAGGACAGTCGCGCCGTCATCAAGAAGGCTATCGACTGCGGCGCACGAGGGTACGTCCTCAAGAGCGACGCTGGTAACGAGCTCGTCGCCGCGGTACGCACCGCGCTCGAAGGAGGCTTCTATCTTTCCGCGAATGCCCGCCGCGTCCTCGGAATGACTCAGCGACCGACCGCAAGCGACGAAGACGGATCGTGATCGTTAGGCTGCGCGAGGAGCCATACCCAGACCGGTATCAATCTCAGCTGAGAGGAAGGACACATGGCAGCCAAGAAACCGAACATCGTGATCATCTGGG
>DATAEE010000386.1:0-1519 GCA_036258175.1 Vicinamibacterales bacterium | reverse complement strand
CCGACCGGGCTGACATGTGAAGCGCGCAGAGGCACCACGACGAAGGCCACCTAGCTGGGCAGCCCTTCACGGTCGTCCAGCACCTCGTGTTGGCGCAGGACTGCTCGCGCTATTGCCCCAGAATGGGCTCACTGTCAGTTCCTGTGTACCGCACCGTTGCGATGACGGCGTCGAGCCAGTTGATGATCTTCTCCGCGAGTTCAGTCGGGTGAGGAGCGGTCTTTGGCCTGCGACCTCCAGGAGTGCAAGGTCTCGTCGAGGGGCTCGTCCACCAGGGCGGCGAGCCCCAGTCAGCCTGGCTCGAGCGCGACTTCTTCGATCGTGGACGCGCCTCGGCGCGGGAACAGCCGCCAACCGACGACAAGTGAGCTGAGCGAGACGAGAAAACCGAGGAGCATCGCGACGCGGATGCCAGTGATGAACGCATCATCGGCGGCGTTGAGCACGGCATCATTCTCGGCGACGTTTTGTGGGAGCGGCTTACCCGGCCCGATCAGGGCGGCGACGGCATGGGGATTGGCGTCGTCGACGACGCGGGTGACGACCTGGTCGCGCTGCGCGGGATCCGGAATGCTCGATTCGAGATTGCCCGGGAGCACGACCGAGATGGTGGCTGCCAAGATGCTGCCCATGATCGCGAACCCGGCCGTCGAGCCGATCGCGCGTTGCGAGCTCAGGATGCCCGAGGCCATTCCTGACCGTTCGGGGGGGATCGAGCCCATCGCCACACTCGTTGCAGCGGCGACGGAGGTCCCGCCAGCGGCACCGAGGAAGGCCAGCGCCGCCAACGTCACCCACAAGAGGTGGGCGTTGCTCACGGCGAAAATGCCCGTACCGATCACCAGGCAGCCGAGTCCGATGAGCGTGGGCGTACGAGCGCCGTGTGCCGCGACAACGCGTCCGGTCAGCGGCGACAGGATGATTGTCGGGATCGTCATGGCGAGCAGTAAGAGGCCCGTCTGCTCGGGGGTGTAGCTACGCACGTTCTGGAAGTACTGCGTGATGATGAACAGCGCGCCGTATACACAGAACATTGTCGCGAAGACGGCATAGATCGCTGCGTCGTACACCCGATTCTTGAAAACGCGAATGTCCATCATCGGATCGCTCGCGCGTAGCTCGTAGCGCACGAACAGCACGAGCACCAAAGCAGCCGCCACAAAGCATCCCAGGATGACTGGCGACAACCAGCCATCGTGGCCACCTTCGATCAGCCCGTACGTGAGTAGGCCGATGCCGCCAATGAAAAGTAATTGGCCAGGCACGTCGAAGCTGCGGCTCGCGGGGTCGCGCGACTCGCCTACAAATCGGAGGGTCAAGACGATCGCGGCGATCCCGATCAGCGGGTTGAACAAGAAAATGCTGCGCCATCCGACGTGCTCGGTGAGTACGCCCCCAAGCGTCGGGCCGATGGCAAGGCCTATCGCGGCGATTCCCGTCCAGATTCCGATCGCTCGGGCTTTTGCCTTGGGATCGGTAAACGCGGCGCTGACCAGTGCGAGCGACGCCACATTCACGA
>DATAEE010000385.1:0-14980 GCA_036258175.1 Vicinamibacterales bacterium | reverse complement strand
AGTGCTCGAAGCGTCGCGTTACATCGCTGCGCTCGTGCTCGAAGTCGAGCGGCTCGCCCTCGGTCCTGCCTGGCTCGGCGTGCGCGGCGAGACGCTGCATGCGCTCGTAGGCTCGAGCGATCCGATTCGTGAGCTGCGCGACCGTATTTCGCGCGTGGCCGCCACGGACTTCACCGTACTAGTGGAGGGCGAAAGTGGCTCCGGCAAGGAACTGGTCGCGCGGCAGCTTCACGAGCAGAGCCGGCGGCGGCGGGGTCCGTTCGTCGCAGTTAATTGCGCGGCGCTCGTCGAAACGCTCCTCGAGGCGGAGCTGTTCGGGATCGAGGAGCGCACCGCAACGGGCGTGCGCGGGCGGCGTGGAAAGTTCGAGCACGCCGATGGCGGCACACTGTTTCTGGACGAAGTCTCGGATCTGTCCCTGTCCGCGCAGGCAAAGCTGCTGCGCGTGTTACAGGACCTGGCGGTCGAGCGCGTCGGAGGCGCCAGTCCGCGTCGCGTCGACGTCCGCATCGTGGTTGCCACCAACCGCGCCCTGTCGATGCTCGTCCAGAAGGGCAGCTTCCGCGCTGACCTGTACTACCGCCTGAACGGTGTCGAGATCCACGTGCCGCCGCTTCGTCACCGGCGTGGCGACATCCCCGAGCTGGCCGAGCACTTCCTGTATCGCTATCGCGCCGTGCGAAGGCTGCGTATCACGCCGACCGCGATGGATGCGTTGCTCACCTACGAATGGCCAGGCAACGTTCGCGAGTTGGAACGCGTCATCGAGCGCGCCATTGCGCTCGGGAGCGACGACGAGATTGGCCTGGATGATCTGCCGCCGGTAGTGGCCGGCGAGTATGTCGACATCCTGGAGCCGTCGCTGGCGCGGGGCGAGACGCTGCGCGAGTGGGCGCGCCGTTACGTG
Organism: Vicinamibacterales bacterium; assembly: GCA_036258175.1. GTDB lineage: Bacteria > Acidobacteriota > Vicinamibacteria > Vicinamibacterales > 2-12-FULL-66-21 > DATAEE01. The sequence continues at coordinate 14,073 of DATAEE010000385.1, read as the reverse complement.
CGACTCGTGCTCGATCGGCACGACAACAACCGGCGCCGTGCGGCGACGGCGCTCGGCATCAGTTTTCATACGCTGCGGACCTACATGCGCGAGATGCGCGAGGTGGCGGCGTCGTATCGCGAATCGCAATCGGATGGCGGCGGCGGCCGGATGGCCGCGCTGACCGAACGCCGGGACATCGCCGGCGAACCGGACGGGCGCGGTGTGGCGGCTCAGGAGGAGCCGTGAGGTTCGCGCCCGGGCCACGACGGCCTCGCGTTGGCGAGGTTGGAGGTCGTCATGACCCGGAAACGATGTATCAAGGGCTGGTCGGTTTTGGTGCTCGTCATTCTCGTCATGCAGTCGCTGGGCTTGCAGTCGGCTGCCGCGACGCAGGAACCCTCGAACCCGGCTCGGGGTGGAGGGCTCCAGACACTGATCCCCGACGGGGACACGAGCGTCGACCGGTTCACAGGAGCAGAGGCCTGGAGGTTGCTCGAAGAGAAGGTCATCTCGAAGGATCGGAAGGCGTGGGAGGCTGCGATCAAGGCAAAGGAGGCGAGAGGATGGAAGAAGACCGATCGCGTCGTGGCCTTCCGCGCGCGGCAGGGCGCGCGCTTCACGCGGACGCAGGCGCAGGCGTTTGATATTGGTGGGGCGTTACTGATCGAGTGGGAATGGTACTGCGATCCGTATCACGTGTGTGGGACGTACTATTTCGAGTCCTATGCCGACGGCGGAAACATTACATACGATGCTGAGTTCGTGCCGACTGGTCCCGCAAGTGGCTACACGCCGTGGGCGAATTACATCGGAGGAAGTGCCGGGCGCGATTCCAGGCGGCAGCGTGCGTCACAGGAGACGTCGGTCCCCCAGATACGTCTCGCAGGCCTTGAAGTGGGGCAGCGGGCCGATGGCGATGCATATTGCCCGGGAGCAAATTGGGAATGGACGCAGTGCATGAGGAACTGCCTCGCGGGTAAGCATGCGTCATCGATGGCCGCCACCGCCGGCGCGGCGGGAGGGCTCGCGCTGGGTTGTGCCCGCGCGGTCCGGCCCGGCCATCTCGTTCAGATGGGGCTGACCTACGTGGGATGTCTGGTGCAGGCGGGCGGTGGCGCTCTTCTCGGTTCCTTCGTCGCCAACTATTGGTACTCGCCGTGCGATGCATCCGGCGGACAGTGCGGTCCAAAACCCTGCTGAAAAAGGTCGCCTCATGAATTGGAAGCGCGCCGTTGTCATGATCCTTGCGCTGTTCATCGCTAGCGGCATCGGTTTTGTCCTGATGGACCGTCTGGACGTGCCGGTCTACCTGAGGGGCGGGATCGTGTTTCTGGCCGTGGTCATGGTCCAGCGACTCGTGGCACCCGACTACATTCGCGGGATGTGGTTCGGGCATTCGTCGACGTCATGGTTCCTGAGCAGTCTGGCAATCGCCGTATTCGTCAGCGTTCTCATGTGGCGCTTCTGGCCTCGTTGAAATAAAAGGGCGCGCCGGCTCGGCGCGCCCTTTCTAGATCACGACACTATTTCAATCTCGCCCGCGCCTTCCGCCGCTCGGCCCAGTAGCGCTTCATCCGCGCGGAGAGTGCCTTTCGCGCCGAGTCGGAGAGCTGACGCGTGCGCTTACGTGCGCTGGCTACCGACCGGCGGAGCTGCCGTCGGCGGCGGGGCAGCGCGAGCTCGGGGAACGTCCGTTCGATTGCGATGACCTCCGCTCGCAGACGCTTCAAGGCGCGCTCGGCGCCGTCCCGCGCCAGCTCGCGAAGCTCTTGAACGGACAAACGACGTGAACCTCTAGGCATCAGTAGCCTCCGCCTTCGATGAATGCGCCCGCAGATGCGCGGGTGATCCAGCTATTCTACCGTCGGTCCGACATCCGCTCTCGATTCGCCTTGAACCAGTCGGCAGCAAACAGTGCGAGCGCCGCGAGGTCTTCGTAGAGCTTCGCAGGATCGATGTCGACGGCCTCACCGCTCGCGACGGCGTCGCGCAGCTCGTAATAGCGATCTGACATGTGTCGAAAGAACCGTTCGCTCTGCAGCGCGCTGTCCGCCACGGTGCACCTCGCTCGCGCGATTGCGGCCGGCCCATCCTTGACCGGCTTTCTGCCCGCATAGTACCTTGACAAGGCTGTGCCACCCGCGGCGACCCCGCTGAAGCAGACTCCGCTCGCCTCGCGTCATCGATCCCTCGGCGCCCGCATGGTCGACTTCGGCGGCTGGGACATGCCGGTCGAGTACACGGGCATTGCCGACGAGCACATGGCCGTCCGCACCCGCGCCGGCCTCTTCGATGTCAGCCACATGGGCGAGATCGACATCGCCGGGGCTGACGCGCTCGCGGCCGTCCAGCGGATTTCCTCGAACGACGCTTCGAAGCTCTCAATCGGTCAGGCCCAATACTCGGCGTTGACGACGCCGCAGGGCACGTTCGTCGACGACCTGCTCGTGTACCGTCTCGCGTCCGACCATTTCCTTCTCGTCGTCAATGCCGGCAACATCGAGAAGGACCATCGCTGGATCGCCGAACAGATCAAGCCGGCCGGCGACGCGGTCGCCGTCAACAACAGCGCCCGGTATGCGCTTCTGGCGCTCCAGGGCCCGCTTGCGCACGAGATTCTGCAGCCGCTGACCGGCGTCGATCTCGCAGGCATCAAGTACTATTGGTTCGCGACCGGCGAGGTCGCGTCGATCCGCGCCACGGTGTCGCGCACGGGATACACCGGCGAGGACGGCTTCGAGATCTTCGTTCCGCCGGCAATGGCGGAGCGTCTTTGGGATCAAATCCTGCAGTCGGGCCGCGCCGCCGGGCTCGTTCCGTGCGGTCTCGGCGCGCGCGACACGCTGCGGCTCGAAGCCGCGATGCGGCTCTACGGCAACGACATCGACGAGACGACGTCGGTGCTCGAGGCCGATCTCGGCTGGATAGTCGGCTGGAACAAGGCCGACTTCATCGGAGCCGAGCCGCTGCGCAGGCAGAAGGCCGCAGGCGTCGCACGGCGCATCGTCGGGTTCGAGATGGACGACCGCGGCATTGCGCGGCACGGCTACGACGTTTACGTCGACGGGCAAGAGGCAGGCGTGGTCACGAGCGGAACGCAGACGCCGTTCGTCAAGAAAGCGATCGGCATGGCATACGTGCCACCGGATCAGACCGCGCCAGGCACGCCGATCGATATCGACATCCGCGGGCGCCGCACTCGCGCGCACGTGGTGCCGCTGCCGTTTTACAAACGTGGGCGGGCCTGAGGCTATGTAACGAATCAGCGCGCCGAGCGAGAGCGAGGCGTGGCAGGCGCTGGGGGTGGGGCCCCAGCGCAAAGGAAACAATGACCTATCCGGGCGATCGCAAGTACACCAGAGACCACGAATGGGTGCGCCTGTCCGGCGCTGAAGGGGAAGTCGGCATCACCGACTACGCGCAGAAGCAGCTGGGCGACGTCGTCTACATCGAATTGCCGGAAGTGGGCCGTCGCCTGAAGCAGGGCGAAGTGTTCGGAACGATTGAATCGGTAAAGGCGGTGTCGGAATTGTTCAGCCCGGCCTCGGGCGAAGTGGTAGCGATTAACACGGAGCTGCCGGATCATCCGGAAACGGTGAACAGCAATCCGCACGGCGCCTGGATGATCAAGCTGAAGCTCGACAATCCGGGGGAGGCATCCAGCCTCCTCGACGGCGGCCAGTACGCGGACCTCGTGAAATGAGCTCGACGCACCCCATATTGAAGCCGGACCAGGCGGCGGCCGGTCCGGCGCGGCTTCATCGGGACTTGTTTGTCTCCCGCCACATCGGTCCACGTCCAGCTGATTGCGATGCGATGCTGCGCACGATTGGCGTCGCGTCGCTCGACGCCTTGATGGACGAGGCGATTCCGCCGTCGATCCGCCTTCAGGCGCCGCTCAGGCTGCCCGACGGGACGAGCGAGTCCGAATATCTTGAGTCGCTTCGCGCGATCGCTGCCAAGAACCGCGTGTGCAAGTCGTACATCGGCATGGGCTATTACGACTGCGTCACGCCCGCTGTCATTCTGCGGAACATCCTCGAGAATCCGGGCTGGTATACGCCTTACACGCCGTACCAGGCTGAGATCGCGCAGGGCCGGCTGGAGTCCTTACTCAATTTCCAGACGGTGGTCTCCGACCTGACGGGGATGGAGATCGCGACCGCGTCTCTCCTGGACGAAGCCACCGCGGCTGCTGAGGCGATGACAATGCTGCATCGCGTTCAGCCTCGCGGGTCGACGCGCAACGTATTTCTCGTCTCGCGCAAGACCTTTCCGCAGACGATCGATGTCATCCGCGGCCGCGCCGAACCGCTCGGCCTCGAGGTTCGCGTGACCGACGTGCGCCCTAACGCCTTCGGCGGCGACGTCTTTGGCGCCCTGTTGCAGTATCCGGATGACGAGGGAGCGATTGTCGATCTTCGATCCCTCATCAAGGCCGCGCACGATGCGGGCGCGCGCGTCGCAGTGGCAAGCGATCTGCTCGCGCTCACCCTGCTGATGCCGCCGGGCGAGATGGATGCCGATGTCGTGGTTGGCAGCTCGCAGCGGTTCGGCGTGCCGATGGGATTCGGCGGACCTCACGCGGCATTCTTCGCCACGCGCGAGGCGTTCGTCCGGCAGGCGCCGGGTCGCATCATCGGCGTGTCGGTGGACGCGCACGCCCAGCGGGCCTACCGGATGACGCTCCAGACCCGCGAGCAGCACATCCGCCGCGAGAAAGCGACTTCGAATATCTGTACGGCACAAGCGCTCCTCGCCAACATCGCGGCGATGTACGCCGTGTACCACGGACCGGACGGCCTGACCGGTATCGCGCGCCGCATCCACGCTCTCGCGCACCGTCTCGCGATCGAACTCGACGCACACGGCGTGAGCGTCGTCCATCCGCACTTCTTCGACACACTTTGCCTGACCGGCCGCGGACTGGCGGAGCGCGTCAGGCCTTTGGCGCTTCGAGCGGGTCTGAACTTCCGGTACTTTGATGATGGGCGAGTTGGGATCGCCCTGGACGAGACGACCACCGACGCGGACGTCGCCGCAATCGCTGAGGTCTTCAGTACCAGTGATCGGGCGACAGGGTCTCACGCTGCCGATTCCGAGGACGCACTCCCCTCGAGCCTGCGGCGAACGTCTACCTTTCTAACGCATCCCGTATTCAATACGCATCGCTCGGAGAGCGAGATGATGCGTTACATCAGGAGCCTCGAACGTAAGGACATCGGTCTGGACACGTCGATGATCCCGCTCGGCTCCTGCACCATGAAGCTGAACGCGGCGGCGGAGATGATTCCCATCACCTGGCCCAGGTTCAGCGAGCTGCATCCGTTCGCACCAGCGGAGCAGTGGGCGGGTTACCGTCAGATCTTCGACGAGCTCGAGGCCGCACTAAAGGAGATCACGGGCCTCGCGGCCGTCTCGCTGCAGCCGAATTCAGGTGCACAGGGCGAGCTGGCCGGGCTCATGGCCATCCGCGCCTACCACCGCGATCGCGGTGAAGCCACGCGGGATGTCGTCCTGATTCCCGCCTCGGCGCACGGGACCAACCCCGCGAGCGCGACCATGGCCGGGATGAGGGTTGTGGTCGTCGCCTGCGAGGCGAATGGCAACGTGGACGTCGAGGATCTGAAGCGGAAGGCTGCCGAGCATGCGCCCAAGCTGGCTGCGCTGATGCTGACCTATCCGTCCACTTACGGCGTGTTCGAGGAAGCCGTGCGCGAGGTCTGCGAGATCGTGCACGCCCACGGCGGCCAGGTGTACATGGACGGCGCGAATATGAACGCGCAGGTCGGCCTGACGAGCCCTGCGGCCATCGGCGCGGACGTCTGTCATCTCAACCTGCACAAGACGTTCGCGATCCCGCACGGAGGGGGAGGGCCGGGGATGGGCCCGATCGCAGTCGCGTCCCACCTGGCGCCATACCTACCGGGGCATCCGGTCGTGAAGATCGGCGGCGGGCGCGCTATTTCGGCAATTGCGGCTGCGCCGTGGGGCAGCGCCGGGATTCTGCTGATTTCGTACGGCTACATCCGGATGTTAGGCGGCGACGGGACGACCGAGGCGACGAAGTACGCGATCCTCAACGCCAACTACATCAAGGCCCGGCTCGAGCCGCACTACGACGTGCTCTTCGCGAACCACAACGGGCGCGTGGCGCACGAGATGATCTTCGACCTGCGTCCCTTCAAGAACCGCGCCGGCGCGATCGACGAGCAGGACGTCGCGAAGCGGCTGATGGACTATGGGTTCCACGCGCCGACGGTGTCGTTTCCCGTTGCCGGCACGATGATGATCGAGCCGACAGAAAGCGAGCCGAAAGCGGAACTGGATCGGTTCTGCGACGCGCTCATCGCGATCAGGGCCGAGATTCAGCAGGTCGTGGACGGGAAAGCGGACGCGAAAGACAACGTCTTGAAGAATGCGCCGCATCCCGCGGCGGAAGTCGTCGCTACCGACTGGTCCCATCCATACACGCGCGAGCAGGCGGCATTCCCGCTGCCCTTCGTACGGCTGCACAAGTTCTGGCCGCCGGTCGCGCGGATCGATAACCCTTACGGCGATCGCAATCTCATATGTGTCTGCCCGCCGACAGACACTTACGCAACGTAACTCTTCAGGATTGCGGCTGGGGCTGGGGGCGCCGCACGATTTCCAGCGCCCGCTTGTGGAAAGCCTCGAGCAGCCGCTTCGTGATCGGCCCAGGCTTGCCGGATCCGATCTGGCGATCGTCCACGCGGACGACTGGCGTCAGCTCGCGCGTCGTGCCGGTCACGAAGGCTTCGTCCGCGCCCAGCAGATCTTCCAGGCGAAGCGTCGCTTCCGAGACGGGGACACCGATGTCGCGCCCGATCTCGATGACGAACGCCCTTGTGATGCCGGGGAGCAGCCCCGCATCGAGCGCCGGCGTCAGCGCCGCGCCACTCCGCACGATGAAGAGGTTCGACTGCGAGCACTCTGCCAGCTCGCCGCGGTAGTTCCGCATCACCGCTTCCTCGGCCCCTTTCCGGATCGCCTCCTGCATTGCGAGCGCGTTGTTCAGCAGGTTGTTCGACTTGATCAGCGGGTTCACCGAGCTCGGATGGTTGCGAAGGACTGAGACCGTCGCGACGGCGATGCCTTGTTCAATCGTCCGGGCCGCGGGACTCACAAAGGGCTTGACGATGATGACGACCGAGGGTGTGGGCGTAGCGGAGAGGTCGTACGACAGGTCGCCAACGCCGCGCGTCACCAGGATCCGGATGTACGCCTCGCCCGACCCGGGGAGCGCAGCCATGGTGGCCTCGACGCGCTCGAGCAGTTGGCGATCGTCCAGCGGAACGTTCAGGGCAATCATTTCGGCCGAGGCGCGCAAGCGCCGCACGTGGCGATCGAAAAGAAACGGCACGCGTTCATAGGTGCGCAGCGTCTCATAGACGCCCTCACCGTACAGGAATCCATGGTCAAACACCGGAACCAGCGGCTCGCGCGCGTCGCCGATCCGGCCATTGACGTTGACAACTGCGTTCATGAGAGGTTGCGGCCATCCTACCACACAGAGTACGCTCGCCTCCTCGCATGCGCGTGCTCAACGCGGAGCAAATGCGCGAGGCGGATCGCCGGACAATCGAGGACGTCGGCATCCCGTCGCTCGTGCTCATGGAGAACGCCGGTCGGCAGGTCGTCGCGGCGATCGAGGCATCCTTCGAGGATGCGCTTGGCGGCCGTGTGGCGGTCCTGTGCGGGCGCGGCAACAACGGCGGCGACGGGTTCGTCGTCGCGCGCACGCTCGCGCAGCGTGGCATCGAGCCACTCGTCGTGCTCCTCGGCCCGGTCGCGGACGTGCGCGGCGATGCGCGGGTCAATCTGGAAATCCTGGGGCGGCTCGGCCTCACGGTCGTCGAGGTCACCGACGCCGAGGCGTGGGAGCTCCATTTCTCCGAGATATCCCGCTGCGATCTGATCGTTGACGCCATCTTCGGTACGGGGTTTCGCGGACCGATTTCCGGAATCCTCGAAACCGTCGTTGCGGACGTCAACGGCGCGGGGATCCCGATTGTGGCGGTCGATCTGCCGAGCGGCCTGTCCGCCGATTCGCACGAGCCACCCGGTGACAGCATCGAAGCGACGCTGACGGTGACGCTCGCCGCGCCGAAGCTGCCGCTGGTGCTGCCGCCCGCCGAACGCCGCGCGGGCGATCTCGTCATCGCCGACATCGGCATTCCATCGGATGTGATCGAGCAGCTCGAGGGCCCTCGCGTCGAGCTGCTCACGCGCGAAGCGATGCGGGCCGTGATGGACCCTCGGCCTGCCGAAGCGCACAAAGGGGATTTCGGCCGTGTGCTGGTCGTCGCGGGCTCGGCCGGGAAGACTGGCGCGGCACATCTGGCCGCGATGGCGGCGCTCCGATCCGGCGCGGGGCTCGTGACGATCGCGACGCCGAAATCGTGCCAGCCGATTGTCGCATCGATGGCTGCCGAGTACATGACGGAAGCGCTGGAGGAGTCGCCGTCGGGCGGCGTTGATTTCGCCGCGGTCGAGCGGGTGCTCGAGCTGCGCGCCGACGTGATTGCCCTCGGGCCGGGCCTCGGCACCGCGCCCGCGACGGTGGCGTTCGTGCAGGCGCTCGTCGAGCGCGCGGGCGTTCCGCTCGTCCTCGATGCCGACGCGCTGAACGCGTTCACGGAGGACCCCGAGCGGCTCGTCGGCCGCGACGGCGTCGACGTCATCATCACGCCGCATCCCGGAGAAATGGCCCGCCTCGTCGGGACGACGATCGATGCCGTGCAGAAAGATCGGCTCGACATCGCGCGTCGGTTCGCGACGAACCGCCGCGTGCACGTCGTGTTGAAGGGACACCGCACGATCGTCGCCACGCCGGATGGCGGTACGTTCATCAACCTGACGGGAAACCCCGGAATGGCGACCGGCGGGACGGGGGACGTGCTGACCGGCATGATCGCCGGTTGGTTTGGCCAGCTCCTCGACGCCGAAGCCGCCTGTAAGCTTGCTGTCTATCTGCACGGGCTCGCCGGCGATCTCGCGGAAGCGGACGAAGGCGAAGTGGCGATGACGGCGGGCGATGTGCTCATGCGCCTTGGCGACGCCGTGCTCGAGCTCACCGCGAAGCGGCGGAAGAAACCGGACGGCTCATAACGCGTGATCACGCAGTCGGAATCGGAAACCGTCGCCGCCGGCCGGAACCTCGCGGCGACCTTGCAGCCCGGCGACATCGTGCTGCTGTCAGGCGCGCTGGGGGCAGGGAAGACTGCGTTCGTGCGCGGCATCGCCGAAGGCCTCGGCGCCAATCCGAACGAGGTCACGAGTCCGACGTTTACGCTGATCCAGGAGTACCGTGGCCGGCGCTGCACGCTCTACCACGTCGATCTGTACCGGCTGGAGCCGAGAGAAGTCGACGACCTCGGGCTGGACGAGTTGCTAGCGCAGGAAGGAATCACCGCGATCGAATGGCCCGAGCGTCTGCCGCGCCGACTCGAGGTCGCAATCGAAGTCCTGATTTTCTATACCGGGGAGACGCGGCGCGAGATTGTCGTCACGCGTGGAGAAGCGGCCCAGCCGGACTGAGGCTGCCCTAAAGGGCTGCGCTACTCCGATCTGTAGTTCGGCGCTTCCTTGGTGATGACCACGTCGTGGACGTGACCTTCGCGGATCCCTGCGGGTGTCACGCGGATGAGTCGTGCTTCGCGCTGCAGTGTCTCGATGGTCGGCGCGCCGCAGTAGCCCATTCCGGCGCGAAGCCCGCCGACCAGCTGATGAATCATGGCGGCGACGCTGCCCTTGTGGGCAACGCGACCCTCGATGCCCTCCGGCACCAGTTTCTCGATGCCACCAGACGGTCCCGGGCCGTTGTCGCCCGCCTCGAGGTCGAATTCGTCCTTCTCCTGGAAATACCGGTCGCGGCTGCCGCGGCGCATCGCGCCCAGCGATCCCATGCCGCGATATTCCTTGAAGCTGCGCCCCTGGAACAGGATCAGCTCTCCCGGACTTTCGTCGGTGCCCGCGAAGAGGCCGCCAATCATCGTGCAGCTCGCGCCCACGGCGATCGCCTTCGTGATGTCCCCCGAAAAGCGGATACCGCCGTCGGCGATGATCGGCACGCCGTGCGGCAGCGCCGCGCGTGCGCACTCGGCTACGGCGGTGATCATCGGCACGCCGATGCCCGCGACGACGCGCGTCGTGCAGATCGAGCCGGCGCCGATGCCAACCTTGACGCCGTCTACGCCCAGATCGATCAGGGCCCGCGTCGCTTCCGCCGTCGCGACGTTGCCGGCGATCAGATCGACTTTCGGGTACTCGCGTCTCAAGCGCCGCACTATGTCGAGCACACCCTGAGAGTGCCCGTGAGCCGTGTCTACGACTAGTACGTCCACCCCAGCCGCGACGAGCGCCGCCGCGCGCGCGGCGGTATCAGCACTGATTCCGACGGCGGCCCCGACGCGGAGCCGGCCCAGCGTGTCCTTCGACGCGTTGGGGTACTTGATCATCTTCTGGATGTCTTTGACCGTGATCAGCCCCTTGAGCATGTAATCACGGTCGACGACCAGGAGCTTTTCAACCTTGTGCTGGTGGAGAATCTCTTTCGCGTCGTCGAGCGTCGTCCCGACCGGAACCGTGTAGAGCGGTTCGCGCGTCATCACCTCCGCGATGGGACGATCGACGTTTGTCTCGAATCGAAGGTCGCGGTTGGTGAGGATACCGACCAGCCGACCTTCCTTGCTGCCATCCTCCGTGATCGGCACGCCCGAGATGCGGTACTTCCGCATGAGCTCGTGGGCTTCGCGAATCCGATGACGCGGCGACAATGTGATCGGGTTCACGATCATGCCGCTCTCCGAGCGCTTGACCCGGTCAACTTCGGACGCCTGTTCCTCCACGGTCAGGTTCTTGTGGATGACGCCGATTCCGCCCTGCTGCGCCATGGCGATCGCAAGGCGCGATTCAGTGACGGTGTCCATCGCCGCGCTGGCAAGCGGCACGTTCAGGGCGACGTTGCGCGTCAGGCGAGTGCTGACGTCTACCTCGCTGGGAAGGACTCTCGAGTGCCGCGGCACGAGCAGCACGTCGTCGAAGGTGAGGGCCATTGAGAGGCCCTCGCCGATTTGCTCAGAGGTTAGCAGCTCAGTCTTTGTTTCCATGCGCTATGCATTAAGTCCGTGGCACTTCTTGAACTTCTTCCCGCTTCCGCACCAGCACGGATCGTTGCGGCCCACTTTCGGCGCGTCGCGGCGGACCGTCTTCACCTGCGCATCGTCGCCGCCAACCCGGGCCGGACGCGGCCGCTCCGCAACGGCTGAGGCGCTGCGCGGCGCGCTGCTGAAAATGGACGACTGCTGCGCCGAGGGGTCGTTGAAGACGAGAGGGGACTGGCGCCGCTGCGGGGCCCGTACGCCGACGCTGGGATCCTCTGCCGGCACGGGCCGGAGGCGCCAGAGGTATCGGACCATCTCCTCATCGACGCGGTCGCGCATCGCCGTGAAGAGCGCGAAGCTCTCCTTCTTGTACTCGACGAGTGGATCGCGCTGACCATACCCGCGCAGGCCGATGCCTTCCTTCAAGTGATCGAGGCTGTACAGGTGGTCCTTCCACTGCGTGTCGGCGACCTGCAGCATGATGTCGCGCTCGATACGCCGGAGTACTTCAGCAGGCAGCAGTTGTTCCTTCTCGTCGTACCGCTGCTTCGCGCGCTCCCAGATCGCGTCGCGGATCTCGTCCTGTCCCATCGATGAAAAGTCGAGACCGGCGAAATCGGTACCGTCCAGCGCGAAAATCTCGGCGGCGGCCTGACGGAGCGCATCGACATCCCAGTCCTCGGGGTGCGCATCCTTCGGCAGATACTGGTCGACGGTGGAATCGAGCAGATCCTCCGCCGTCGCCATCAGATATCCCCGAGTGTCGACGACGGTTGTTTCCTCGGAATCGACCTCTCCGATGTGAATCTCTCCCTCGAGCAGCTCGCGGCGCAGCCCGTAGACGTTCTCGCGCTGCTTGTTCATCACGTCGTCGTACTCGAGGAGGTGCTTGCGGACTGAAAAGTTCTGCGCTTCGACCTGGCGCTGGGCGCGCTCGATCGCGCGCGTGACCATGCCGTGCTCGATCGGCACGCCCTCTTCCATTCCGAGCCGCTGCATCAGGCCGGAGATGCGGTCCGAGCCGAAGATCCGCATCAAATCGTCCTCGAGGGAGAGATAGAACCTCGACGAACCAGGGTCGCCCTGACGCCCGGCGCGGCCACGCAGCTGATTGTCGATGCGGCGCGCCTCGTGGCGCTCGGTGCCGATGATGTGGAGGCCGCCGGCGCCCACGACCTCGTCGTGCTCGTGATCGGTCTCCCGTTTGAACTGGAGAAACGCCTCGCGGTACTTCTGCCGCGGCGCCCGGTAAAAGCTCTCCAGGTGGTAGAAGTAGACGTACTCGTCGTCGTCGACGAACTTCTCCTGCCCCTTCGGAAGCCGCTCGGCGAGCTCGTCGGCGAGCATTTTCTGCCGCGCCATGTACTCGGGGTTGCCGCCGAGGAGGATGTCGGTGCCGCGGCCCGCCATGTTCGTCGCGATCGTGACCGTGCTCTTTCGGCCAGCCTGCGCGACGATTTCCGCTTCCTGCGCGTGGTACTTCGCGTTCAGCACGACGTGCTTGAGGCCGCGGCGCTTGAGCATCGCCGACAGCCTCTCGGACTTCTCGATCGACACCGTGCCGACGAGGACGGGACGCCCCTGCGTCTGCTTCTCGACGATGTCGGTGACGATCGCCTCGTACTTCTCCCGCTCGGTGCGATACACCGTGTCCGGCTCTTCGAGGCGCCTGAGCTCGCGGTTGGTCGGAACGGAGATGACGTCGAGCTTGTAGATCTTCGCGAACTCGACGGCCTCGGTCTCTGCCGTGCCGGTCATGCCCGACAACTTCTTGTATTTGCGGAAGTAGTTCTGGAAGGTGATGGTCGCGAGCGTCTGGTTCTCGCGCTCGATCTTGACCTTCTCCTTCGCCTCGACAGCCTGGTGCAGGCCGTCGCTCCAGCGCCGCCCCGGCATCAGGCGGCCGGTGAACTCGTCGACGATGACGACCTGGCCGTCCTTGACCATGTATTCCACGTCGAGCCGGAACAGCGAATGCGCGCGGAGCGCCTGGTTGACGTGGTGCAGGAGCGGCATGTTCGCCGGGTCGTAGAGACCGCCGCTGCCCGGGACGAGCCGGTGCTTCACGAGGCGCTCCGCCTTGGCCATCCCGGTCTCGGTCAGCGTCACCGTCTTGTGCTTCTCGTCGACGATGTAGTCCCCGGTCTTCTCCAGCTCCTCGCGCTCTTCCTGCTTGACGTTCCCCTGGGTGACGGCCCCCTTTTTGAGCTGAGGAATGATCCGATCCACTTCGAAGTAGAGCTCGGTCGACTCCTCGGCGGGGCCGGAAATGATCAACGGCGTGCGCGCCTCATCGATGAGGATGCTGTCGACTTCGTCGACGATCGCGAAGTGGTGCCCGCGCTGCACGTAGTTCGCGAGATCGAACTTCATGTTGTCGCGGAGGTAGTCGAAGCCGAACTCGTTGTTGGTGCCGTAGATGATGTCGCAGCCGTATGCCGCCTGGCGCTCGGCATCGTTCATGTCGTGCTGGATGACGCCGACCGACATGCCGAGGAAGCGGTAGATGCGGCCCATCCACTCGGAGTCGCGACGCGCCAAGTAGTCGTTGACGGTTACGACGTGGACGCCCTTGCCCTCGAGCGCATTGAGATATGCGGGCAGCGTCGCGACGAGCGTCTTGCCTTCGCCCGTCTTCATCTCGGAAATCTTGCCGCTATGGAGCACCATGCCGCCGATCAGCTGCACGTCGTAGTGCCGCATGCTCAGCGCCCGGCGCCCGGCCTCACGTACGACCGCGAAGACTTCCGGCAGCAACTCGTCGAGCGATTCGCCGTTTGCCACGCGTTGCTTGAACTCGGCAGTCTTCGCCCGCAGCGCGGCATCGGACAGCGACTCGATGCCCGGCTCGAGATCGTTGATCTTCGACACCAGCGGCATCAGCCGCTTCAGTTCCCGATCGTTCTGGGTGCCAATGACCTTGGCGAGGAGCTGACCTAGCATGGAGAGGGCTACCGCCTACGGA
>DATAEE010000384.1:0-5630 GCA_036258175.1 Vicinamibacterales bacterium | reverse complement strand
CGAGGCTGTGCGTGTAGTGCAGGCCGACCCGCGTCGCGACCTTCTGGTGGTCGTCGTAGTCGCCGAACGTGCCCCAGAGGCCGAACTCGCCGGTCGTGGGCAGCCACTGCAGGGAGTACGATTGCGTATCGAACTTGTTGTCGAGTTGTGCGGCGCTCACGCCGAGCGTGCTCAGATTGTTCGCGAACATCACGTAGTACTTGAGCTCTGTCTTGAACTCTCCCTTGACCCACACGCCAGACGTATACGAGCCTCTGAAGAACTCGTCGGCGATCAGGCGATCGTCGACGCCTAACCAGTACGGGAATTGACCTTCCGTGCTCCGTGTGGAGGGCAGGGACGTGATGCCGGCACCGACGCTGACAAACCTGTTGAAGCTCCATGTCAGGTTGCCGGCGCCGACGACCTGGGCCGGATCGCCCTGCGACGTGTTCGCCGACCAGACATAGAGGTAGTAGCGAAACTTCGGTGTGAGAAACCACCCTGAGAATGGCGCAAAAAACTTCTGCAGCTGGACGTCCTGACGCCGGTCGATGGTGTGTGTATTGCCGAACGCGTCGACATAGGTCTCATCCAGATTCCGCTGGTTCAGGTACCGCGCGTAACTGAAGAGCCGAAAATAGATCTGGCCCTTCTCGCCGTCGACGAGCAGGAACCCGGCATTGGGAATGTACTGAAGCGGCTTCGGCTTCGTCGTCTCCGGCTGTGCGGCCTGGCCGGTGATGAACTCGCCGCTGCAGCCGTCGGAGACCCAGACGTTCTTCTGGTCGTAGCCCCACGTTCGTCCGAGCAGACACGGTGCCTCGCCGGTCGAGCGCGCCAGCACGACGCCCGCCGACGTGTCGGCCGCGCAGTTCGTTCGTTCTCCGGGCTTCGACGCGCACGAAATGGTCACCGGGACAGGCTGCGCGGCAGCCGATTGCCGGATGCCGTTCGGTGAGGCGGAAAGCGCAAGAATGAGAAGCGAGACGGGGGCGAGGAAGGCCGACATTTCCGCCCCATCCAGCACGCCCGGTGCCGTTCAGGGCCAATCAGTCGGCTGCCGTCAAGCTATTGAAACGAAACGTGCCTGGTCGGCCCCGCCAGCTCCAGCGGCGCGAAATCCCTCCGTTATGCCGGAGGACCTCCGGCCCTGCCGACAAAACGGTCCCGGCCGACGTTGTGGCCGTCAGGGCTCGTACATGAGCGCTTCGATGCTCCGCCGCAGGTTCCTCGGCCCCTTCCCTCGCGCCAGGTTCAGCGCGTAGGCCCTCGTAGCGACGCTCTCGGCAATTGCGAGTGAGACTTTTCTGATGTCTTTCAAAGGTGGATACAGCGAACCCTGATCGAGATCGTTCTCTTTGACCAGGCCGGCGAGCGCACGCGCCGCCGCGAGGAAGAGCTCGTCGGGCAGCATCCGCGCGCGGCACGCGACCGCGCCGAGGCCGATGCCCGGGAAGACGTACGCGTTGTTCCCTTGCGCCGGGCGGAATGTCCGGCCATCGTAGATCACCGGTGCGAAGGGACTGCCGCTCGCGAAGATCGCCCGGCCTGCACTCCAGGAGTACGCCTGCTCC
Source organism: Vicinamibacterales bacterium (assembly GCA_036258175.1). GTDB lineage: Bacteria > Acidobacteriota > Vicinamibacteria > Vicinamibacterales > 2-12-FULL-66-21 > DATAEE01. The sequence continues at coordinate 4,074 of DATAEE010000384.1, read as the reverse complement.
GCGGTGCATTCGGCCTTCGACGTCGGATTCGACAGCGCGAAGAGCACAGGACGATCGTTGATGCGGCTCATCCGCTCGACCACTGTTTGCGTGAACGTCCCCGGAGCGCCAGTCGCGCCGATCAGGACGTGCGGGCGGATGCCATCGATCGCGTCGACGAATCCGAGCGGCTTGCCGTCGTGCGCGTACGGAAGGTTGTGTTCCATGAGGTCCGTTCGCCCCTTTACGACCAGCCCTTTTACGTCCACGAACCAGAGATGACGCCGCGCCTCTTCCGGACTGAGCCCTTCGTCGACGAAGGCGCTGGTCATCAGGTCAGCAATGCCGGTCGCCGCGGAGCCGGCGCCGAGGAACATGATTTTCAGATCTTTGAATTGAATGCCTGTGATGTGGGTCGAGGAATAGACCCCAGCGAGCGAGACCGAGGCCGTGCCCTGGATGTCGTCGTTGAAACACAGCACACGGTCCTTGTATTTGTTCAGGAGCGCGTACGCGATCGGCGTCTGGAAATCCTCGAACTGGATCAGCGCGTCGGGATAGCGCGACTGCACGGCGGTCACGAACTCGTCGACGAGATCGAAATAGGCCTTTCCTTCCAGCCGCTTGTGCGGGTACCCGAGATAGAGCACATCCGACAGCAGCTCCTCGTTGTTCGTGCCGACGTCGAGCGTCACCGGTAGGCAGGCCTCCGGATCGATGCCGGCGCAGGCGGAGTAAAGCGCCAGCTTGCCGATGGGAATGCCCATGCCATTCGCGCCCAGGTCTCCCAGGCCGAGGATCCGTTGACCGTCGGTGACGACGATGACGCGGATCTTCTTGCCCGGCCAGTTCGCGAGGATGCGGCGGATCTGTCCGCGGTCGTCCGGCGTGATGAAGAAGCCCTTGGGTTCTCTCGCGATGTGGGAGAACTCTTTGCACGCTTCACCGACAGTCGGCGTGTAGATGAGCGGCAGGATGCGATCGATGTGGTCGATCACCGTCTGGTAGAACAGCCGCTCGTTTCGCTCCTGCAGCGACGAGAGCAGCATGTAACGATCGATGTCCCGCGGCAGCCGTTCCAGGTTCGTCATCACGCGGTCCACCATCTGTTGCTGGGTTGACACGCGGTGCGGTAGCAATCCACGCAGCCCCAGGCGATCCCTCTCCTTCCGGCTGAAGGCGATGGATCGATTGATGGCCTTGTCGCGCAGGACGTCGAAGCCGCGCTTCATGACGACCCCCGGATCGTGTGCACCAGAGCCACCACGACGGCGCCCCAGACGGTGAGCAGGATGTTGCCGATCGCATACGGGACGGTATAGGCGACCGACCCGACGTTGCTGTCGCTCGCTTCCCGCAGCGCGGTCAGCCCGGGCGTGCAGGTTTGCGCGCCCGCGAGACCTCCCAGCAGCATCAGCGGACTCATCTTCAGTACGTACCGCCCGGCGATCGCTCCAACGGCAAGCGGCACGATGGTCACGATCATGCCGGCGACGAAGATGCTGACGAAGTACTCGCCGCCGCTTGCGCGATACGCCTCGACGGCGTGCGGACCCGCCTGCAACCCGACAACCGCGATGAAAACGATCAGACCGATATCCATCAGCAGCCGCTGCGCCGCCTCGGGTATCGCGCCGAAGACCGGGTAGCGGCTGCGCGCCCAGCCGGTCGCCAGGCCAACGACCAGGATTGAGCCTGCCGTGCCGAGCCCGAGGACCATTCCTCCCGCGCTCAGCTTGACCAGCCCGAGCAGCATGCCGGCACAGATCCCCGCGGCGAGGAACGTCAGGTCGGTCCTCGACAGGTCGCGCTCCACGAACCCGATGTGCTTCGCCGCACGCTCGACATCGTCGGGCGCGCCGACGACGTGAAGCATGTCTCCGCGCTGCAGGACGATCCACGGCTCGCGAGGCATCAGCTCGGTTCCGCGGCGGAGCGATTCGAGGTACACCCCGCGCGTCCTGGGGTCCTGGCCCAGCTCACCAAGCGTCCTGCCGTTCACCTCCCGGCTCGTGACAACGATCGCCACGGTCGTGACCGGCACCGACAGCAGCGCAGGGTCGTCGATTTCGCGGCCGATGTCCCGTTCGGCGTTGAGGAACGCCCCCCGCTGTGCCGACACGACCAGCCGGTCGCCCTGTTTCAACGTCAAAGCGGGATTCAGGTTCAGCAGTTCGTCGCCGCGCTGCACGCGATGCACCGACAACCGGGCATCCGCGTAGCGGTCTTCCAGCGCCGAGAGGCTCGAGCTGGCGACCGCTGCGTTCTCGACGACGTGAGCGCGGACGCTGACGTAGGCACCAGAAAAGATCGGTCCGCCGGACCGGCTTCCTGCGAGCTCCTTTTCGAGCGCCTTTGCCTCGGTCTTCAAATCCGTGCGCAGCATCTTCGGGCCAAGCCAGGTGAGAAAGAGGATGAGGCCGAGGTCACCGAACCCGTACGTAATCGCGTCCGCCAGTGGCGCGTTCGCCATGAGCCTGGCTTTGACGTCATCGCCAATCGGCAGCTCGGCGATCGCGCTGAGTCCCGTGCCGAGCGCGGCGGACTGCGTCATGCCGCCCGACAGCAGCCCCACGGCGAGGCCTTCGTCGAAGCCGAATGCCAGCGTCACGCCGATCACGGTGGCGAGGCCGCTCACGGCGACGATCACCGACAGCAGAACCTGAGGCAGGGCTTCTTTCTTGAGGCTGCCGAAAAACTGCGGCCCGACGGAGTAGCCGACCGAGAACAGGAACAGGTAGAAGAACGTCCAGCGGAGCAACTCGGGCAATTCCGGCTTCGCGACGATGCCGATGACGATCCCGGCAATCAGGGTCCCTACCACCGACCCGAAGCCCACTCCCTTGACGTGGAAGCGCCCGATGATGTGCCCGAGCAGAATGCTCAGGAACAGGCACAGCGCCGGGGACCCGTGCAGGAAGGACGCGAGTTGTCCCATACCGGCTTCAGTACTCGTCGAATATCCGCTGCACCTCGGTCACGCTGCGTGGCTTGAGCAGCGCCAGGCGCAGCAGCACGCGTGCCTTCTGCGGGTTCTTGTCGAGCGACGCGACGAACCCGAGCTTGTCATCTTCGAGCTCGACGTTCCGGCCGACCCGGCCGGTGGCGACGCGTGAGGCGCGCACGCAGACGATCCCCTTTTGCGCCTGGGCCGCGAGCGCCTTGACGGCCGCCGCAGTGAGGTTGCCGTTGCCGACGCCGGCGATCACGATGCCCTTGGCGCCGGCCGCCACGGCCGCGTCGATGAGCGCGCCATCCATGTTTTCGTAGGCCATGATGATGTCGACCCGCGGCAGCGCCGTCACGCCGGCCAGTGAAAACTCCGAGTCGGCGGTGTGCTTGCCGATTGGCCCTCTGAAGAACTCGGTCTGGCCGTAGGCGACCGTCCCGATGAGCCCGGACTGCGGTGACAGAAAGGTCTGCACGGCCGTCGTGCTGGTCTTGGTTAGCGACGCCGCGCCGTGAATCCAGTCGTTGACCACGACGAGCACGCCGCGGCCAGCCGCATCCTTGTCGGCCGCCACCGCGACCGCGTTGTAGAAGTTCAGCGGCCCGTCAGCGGAGAGCGCGGTCGCCGGACGCATGGCGGCTGTCATCACCACGGGCTTCTTCGACTTGACGACGAGGTTCAGAAAATAGGCGGTCTCCTCGATCGTGTCCGTCCCGTGCGTAATCACGACGCCGGCGACGTCGGGCATCGCCACCAGGGCGTTGACCCGGTTCGCCAGCTTGAGCCAGACCTCGTCGTTCATGTCCTGCGAGCCGATGTTGGAAACCTGCTCGCCCCGCAGATTGGCGATCTTCTTTGCCTCCGGGACCGCGGCAATCAGCTGGTCGACGCCAACCTGACCGGATGTGTAGCCGGCCTGCACGTTGGTCGTCGCCGCGCCGGCGATGGTGCCGCCCGTGGCAAGCACGACGATCGTGGGCCGGTCCGATTTCGCCTGCGCTCGCAGGCGGCCGTGCGCCGCATAACTCAGAACGACAACGCCGAGAGACGCGGCGATCAGGCGCACGGGGACATGACGTTGTGACATATGAGCCTCTCTACAGAAATCGCATTGTGAACATCAACCATGCCGTTCCCACTACGGC
>DATAEE010000383.1:0-7959 GCA_036258175.1 Vicinamibacterales bacterium | reverse complement strand
GCGTGCGTGATCCCTGCACGCCAGGCCCTGCGCGTCGACGTCGTGTCAGCGCTGAGGGCGGAATAGGGGCGGTTCGCGAACCGCCCTACAGCCGCAGTGTCTGACTCGCATCCAGGCCGGCGGCGCGGCGCGCCGGAAAGTACGACGCGACGAACGCGACCGTGAGCAGAACGATCGGCGCGGCGATGAACGTGGTGGGATCCGACGGCTCGACGCCGTAGAGCAGCGAACTCAATCCGCTCGCGGCCAGCAAGGCAAGACCGAGTCCCGCCGCCGCGCCGATCGCCGTCCAGAGCAGCCCGCGGCCGACGATCATGGCAAGAATGTTCCGCGGCGCGGCGCCGAGCGCCATGCGGAGGCCGATCTCCTGCCGCCGCTGCGAGACCGAGTACGAGAGCACACCGTACAACCCGATCGCGGCGAGGCCGAGCGCCAGCGCGCCGAACGCCGCCACCAGGAGGGCCACGGTCCGGGGCGCCCAGAGCGCTTGATCCACGACGTCGGCCAGCGTGGCGATGTTCGTGAAGGGGATCTCGCGATCCAGCTCCCCCATCGCCTCGCGCGCGATAGGCGCGGCGGTCTCCGCTTCGCCCCTCGTTGAGACGATCAAGGCAACAGGCGCGACCGATGGCGCTTCCTGCTGCCATAGCGCGGCGTAGAAAAATGGCGCCGGGTCTTCGCCAAGCGTGATGTATTTGCTGTCGCGCGCGACGCCAATCACCTCGATCGGTTCCTTGCGGTTGCGCGGCTGAAAGCGTTGGCCGATCGGATCGCGGTCCGGCCAGAACCGCCGGGCCATCGTTTCGTTGATGACGGCGACCGGACGCGAGCCGGGGCGATCGGTCGCGTCGAAGTCCCGCCCTGACACGATCGGAATTCCCATCGTGCCGAAATAGCCTGGAGACACCGCCGACATCTCGACGAGGAACCCGAGTGCGCCAGGAGGAGGCGCCTGGCCGGTGACGTTGATCGTGTGCGCTTCGCCCTGCGAGAGCGGCGGGCGAGCCGTCAACGCCGCCCCACGCACTCCGGGGTCGGCGCGCAGCCGGTCGAGCAGTTGCTCGTGGAGCACCCGTGCGCGCGGCACGTCGTACCCGCCGCCGCCGGCGTTGTAGAACATCACGGCACCCCGATCGACGGCAAAACCAGGATCGATGCGCTGCGCCTGCGAACAGACTTCGCAGCAGCAGGCCCGCGGCCGTGAGCGCCACGATCGACAGCGCGACCTCGCCGATGACGAGCGCGGCCCGCAGCCGCGGCCGCGAGGCGGTCGATGGTGCGCGCCCGCTCTCCTTGAGCGTCGTGTTGACCGCGGATCGCGAGACCTGAACCGCCGGCAGCAGGCCGAAGGCGAGGCCCGCGAGAATTGAGACACCGAGCGTGAACAGGAGAATCCGGCCATCCAGCGAGAGGCTGAAGGCAGCCTGCTGCAGATTCGCTGGCCGCGCCGACCAGAGCCAGCGCTGCGTCCACCACGCCAGCGCGAGCCCCGCACCGCCGCCGGCCAGCCCGAGCATGAGGCTCTCCGTGACGAGCTGCCGGACGATCCTTCCGCGGCTCGCGCCCAGCGCCAGCCGCACCGCGACTTCGCGCGACCGCGACGCGGCTCTCGCGAGCAGCAGGTTCGCGAGGTTCGCGCATGCGACCAGCAGCACGACGCCGACGACGGCCGCCAGCAGCCAGCCGGCGCGGACGAACGTGTCGTGGCGGTCTGGATTGATGGCCGCATGCGCCAGTGGCAGCAGCGTAAACGTCCGACCCTCGTTGAACCGCGGGAACTCTTTGGCGAGCCGATCGCCCTGAATCGCGGCATCCGCCCGCGCCTGCTCGAGGCTCACGCCGGGTGCGAGCCGCGCCACGATGTTCAGCCACCGGATCCGCCGGCCCTCGAACCACTCGGCCCCGGGCGCGAGCGCGTCGTACATCATGAAGGGAACGAAGAGATCGGGTCCGAACAACCCGTACGTGCCGTTGAACCGCGGCGGCGCGACGCCGATGACCGTAAACGGCTGGCCGTTCAATCGGACCGTCGATCCGATGACGCCGCGGTCCGATCCGAAGCGGGTCGTCCACAACCGGTGGGTCAGGACGACCACTGACGAGCCGCCTTTGACGCGATCCTCCTCCGGACCGAACGTGCGGCCGGCGATGGCGCGCACGCCCAGGACGTCGAAGTACTCACCAGTCACCGCCAGCGCGAACGCCTCTTGCGACTCGCTTCCGCCCAGGAGCCGCACCGGAAGGAACGTGAACGCCGCGGCGCCGGAAAGTGTTTCGGTCCGCGCGCGGAAGTCGCGGAAGTTGTCAGTCGACAACGGCGAGTAGCCGGGGTTCTGGCGATCGAGCGTCAGCACCGACACGAGCCGGCCCGGGTCCGCGACCGGCAGAGGGTTCAGGAGCACCGCGTTCGCAAGGCTGAAGACCGCGGTGTTGGCGCCGATCCCGAGTGCGAGCGCGAGGATCGCCGAGACGGTAAAGGTCGGCGAGCGCCGCAGCACGCGGAACGCGTAGGCGATGTCCTGCCGAAGGATGGCAAGGTGCTCGCGTGGCGCGAGCCTGAGCACTCCACCCAGCGTGCCGGTCCAGAGCCGCGCGGATGCGGTCACGCCCTGCGCGTGGACCCGCTGCTCGTCGAACACGTCGGCCATCTCCTCGCCGAACTCCCGTCTGAAGTCAAAGGGGAGCACGCGGATGAGCGCGCGGTAGAGCCGCGACTTCACGCGGGAGACCTCCGCCCGAGCGCCCGCGTCGCGCGCGCGGCTGCGACCAGCGCTTCGAGCCGATCCGCTTCGGCGCGCGCCAGTTCGCGGCCAGCCGGGGTGAGGCGATACACGCGCTTGCCATCCTTCGCCGTGCGATCGGCGATCGCTCCGTCGGCGAGGAGGCGATTGATGATGCCGTAGAGCGTCCCTGTGCTGAGCCGTACGCGGCCGTCGGTCTGCGCCTCGACCGCTTTGAGCAGCGCGTAGCCGTGCAGTTCGTCGTCCGCGAGGGCGACGAGCACGTGGAACACCGGGGCGCTCAACGGAGTCGGTCGATCGGGGCTGCGGGCCATGTCGAGGCACGATATGTCGTACGGCGACATGTTGTCAATCGGCTAACCGAACCGGGGAACCGACCGTCTGACACCCGGGAAGGGATCCGCCTCATGACGATCCTCAATGACGTCCGCCATGCCCTCCGCCTCATGCGCGCCACGCCGCTCGTCTCCACCGTTCTCGTCCTGACGATGACGATCGGGATCGGAGCGACGACGGCGCTCTTCAGCGTTGTCTACGGCGTTCTGTTCCGACCCTTGCCGTATTACGAGCCCGAGCGGTTGATGCGCATCCGGGCCGCGCAATCGGTGCGCGTCATACCGTCGTTGTCCTACGAGGACTTCAAGGACTTCGAGCGTGAAGAGCGCAGCTTCCAGCACTTCACCATTTCCTCGTACTGGACGTTCAACCTCACCGGCCGCGCGGTGCCGCTGCGGCTGCTCGGCGTGCGCGTGACCGGCGAATGCTTTCCGATGCTGGGCGTGGCGCCGCTACACGGCCGCACGATTCTTCCGTCGGACGATCGGCCGGGCGGCGGAAACGTCGCGGTCCTTAGCTACGGCCTCTGGCGGTCGCACTTCGGCGGGGATCCTTCGATCGTGGGCCAGTCGGTGTTGCTCAACGGCGTCCCCACGACCGTCGTCGGCGTGATGCCGGCATCATTCGCTTTCCCCGCGTCCGACATCCAGTTGTGGGCGCCGCTGGCCGACGAGATGCGCGGCGTGCCGCGCAACAGCCGCTTCATGGCGGCGTACGGGCGACTGAAGACGGGCGTCAGTCCGGCTCAGGCCGAAGCGGACCTCAACGCGATCGCAGCGCGGCTCGCCGAGCAGTTTCCGGATTCGAACGCGGGATGGAGCACCCGCGTCACGCCTGAGCGGGACGTGTTGACGGGCGACGTGCGTGACGCGCTGCTGGCGCTCTTCGGCGCCGTGGCCGTCGTCCTGCTCATCGCCTGCGCGAACGTCGCAAACCTCTTGAGCGCGCGGGCCGCCGGGCGGCAGCGGGAGTTTGCGGTCCGCATCGCGCTCGGCGCCGGCGGGCGCCGTCTCACGATGCAGCACCTGACCGAGGCGCTGATCTTTGCGAGCGCGGGAGGTCTGCTGGGGACCGGCTTGGCCTGGGCGCTGATAGAAGCGGTCCGGCGTCTGGCGCCCGCAGACGTGCCGCGGATCGATGAGATCGCGCTGGACGCGCCGGTCCTCATGTTCGCTCTCGCGGCGGTCGGTGTCAGCGCGATCCTGTTTGGCGTCGCCCCGGCGCGCCAGGCGAGGGCGATAAACGTCGCGCCCGCGCTACACGACGCCGGTCGTGCCACCACCGTTGGCCGGGGCGGTCGGCGTCTTCGCGCCACGCTCGTCGTGGCGGAGATCGCGCTGGCCGTTCCGCTCGTGGCGGGAGGCGGCCTGCTCGTGCGGAGCTTCGGCCGGGTGCTCAGCGTCGATCCGGGATTCCGCTCGGACGGCCTCGTGTCGATGGACGTGTTCCTCGCCGGCCCGAAGTACGTCCGCATCTCGGACCAGAAGGCCTATGTGGCGTCTGCGCTCGATCGAATCGCAAGGCTGCCCGGGATCACGGGCGCTGCCGCAGTCTCGCACGTGCCCTTCTCCTCGTCGTCTTCGAACATGCGGTTCAGGGTCGACGGTCAGGCTCCGGTGCCGGGCGAGAATCCGGTCGCGGATTATCGCGCGGCGAGCGCGAGGTACTTCGAGACGATGGGGATAGCCCTCAAGACTGGACGCGGGATCGCGGAGTCGGACACCGCGTCGAGCCAGCCGGTGACGGTGATCAACGAAGCGATGGCGCGCAAGCACTTCGGCAGCCCTGCGCAGTCCGTCGGCCGACGGCTGATGTGGCACCAGTCGCCGAATCCGCAATGGGTAACGATCGTCGGCGTCGTCAACGACGTGCGCAGCTTCGGGCCGGAGCGGGATGAGAATCCCGCCACCTACGTGCCCTACACGCAGCGAACCCTGCCGTTTCTCCGCTGGATGACCTTCGTGGCCCGGACCGCCGGCGATCGGGCGTTCGCGCTGTCATCGATTCGGGGCGGACTGCTCGAGGTCGATCTCGACCAGCCTGTGCACACCATGACGACGATCGAGGCGTCGCTTGGAAAGCTCCTGGCCGAGCGGCGTTTCAACATGCTGCTGATGACGATGTTCGCGGCGATAGGGGTCCTGCTCGCGGCGATAGGGCTCTTCGGGATGCTGTCGTTCGCGGTGAGTCAGCGCACGCGCGAGATCGGCGTCCGGATCGCACTCGGCGCGCGCCCGGCCGACGTCGTCCGCATGGTTATTCGCGAGGGGGCGGTTCTGAGCGCGGTCGGGCTCACGGTCGGCGCCGTCGCGGCCGTCATCGCGACGCGCGCGATCTCGTCGATGCTGTTCGGCGTGACTGCCGCGGATCCGGCAACGTTCGCCATCATCGTGATCGTCATCGCGACGATCACGCTGGCCGCGTCGTACGTGCCGGCGCGGCGCGCGGCGTCAGTTGATCCGATTATCGTGATGCGGGAGTAGCGCAGCCCTTTAGGGCTGCCCCCGGTAGCGCAGCCCTTTTAGGGCTGCCGTGCGACATCCGTAGCGCAGCCCTTTAGGGCTGCTCCCAGCTCTCTAATTCTTCTATCCACGCCTTGATCAGATCCTCCGGATAGACGAGCGATCCGCAGAACGGGTACTGCTCGTAGGACTCGACCAGACCAGCGCGGACCGGATTCTCCAGGATGTACCGGACCACGCGGGGCGTCTCTTCGTCTTCTCGCAACACACGATCGTACCAGCTCGGTTGCCACAGTTTCTGGTGAAACCTGCGGGAGAACTCGTAGCCTGACCGCTGCTTCGCTTGATGCACGAAGCGCCGGATATTCGTATCAGCGCGCCGGCCTTCTGCCAATAGGTGAACGTGGTCCGGCATGAAGCAGTGTGCGGAAATTGCCACGCCTTCAGCTTCGGCGGTACGCAGAATCTCACCCCAGACCAGGGCGACACGATCCGGCTCGGTGAAGAACGCCGCCCGCCCGCACGTGCAGAACGTGAGGAAAACATGATAAAGACCCGTGTAGTCGAACGTTCGAAGGCGCGTGGCCGCCGATGGAACACGACGGACGACGATGGCAAGAAGCGGACCGTAAGCAGCCCTAAAGGGCTGCGCTACGACTGACGCAGGAGCAGCCCTAAAGGGCTGCGCTACTCCGCACGCAGCGCAATCGCCGGATCTACGCGGGTCGCGCGGCGTGCTGGAATGTACGACGCTGCCAGCGCGACCAGCACTACGCCCGCAATTGTGCCGACGAGCACTGCAGGATCCGTCGGACTGACCTCATAGAGCATCGTTCCGAGCGTGCGTGTCAGCCCCAGCGAGGCCACTGAGCCGATCGCGACGCCGATCCCGGCCAGCAGCAGGCCTTCTCCCAGCACCAGCCGCGTGATGCGGCGGCCGTCGGCGCCGAGCGCGACGCGAATGCCGATTTCGCGGTGCCGCTGTGCCACCGAGTAGGAGATCACGCTGTAGATGCCCACTGTCGCGAGCAGCGCGGCAAGCAGCGCGAATACCGTCGTCAACACGGACGACAGACGGGAATCTCCGGCGGCCTGTTCGACGACACGCGTCAGCGTCTGCATGCGGACGAGCGGAAGCGCTGGATCCACGGCTGCGATCCGCTGACGAATGGCCGGCAGAACGTTCTCGATCGGCACGCTGCCCGTGCGAATGACGGGCGAGAGGCCAGCGGCTGGCGATTGTGCGTGGGGGCTGTAGCACTCGGGAACCGGCGGAGTCCGAAGCGTCCAGGACCGGACGTCGCCGACCACGCCCACGATCTCGTACCACGGACTGTCGGCGGCGGCGAACGGCGGCCGGAACCGCGCGCCGATTGGACTCTGTTTCGGCCAGAACTGGCGCGCCATCGCCTCGTTGATGAGGACGACGGGCTTGCCGGCCGCAGTGTCCTGCGCGGTGAGGCCGCGGCCCTCGCGCACCGGCACGCCCATCGCTTCGAAGTAGCCGGGTGTGACGACCCTGAACTCGACGACCGGCGCTTTGTCGAGCGGCTGCGGCGGCTGTCCCTCGATCACGATCGCGCCGTTGAAGCCGAACCGGACGAGCGGCACGTGGTTGATCGCGCCCACCGCCTGGACGCCTGGCACCGTGCGGATTTCTTCGAGGAGACGCTCGTAGGCGGCCGTAATGGTCTTCGCGTCCGCGTACCGTGCGCTCGGCAGATTCAGTTCGAACGTGACGGCGTTCTCGGCCCGGAATCCGGTCTCTTGCTGCTGCAGGCGCAGCAGACTCTTCACCATCAGCCCGGCGCCGACGACGAGGACGACGGCCAGCGAGACTTCAGCGACGACGAGGGTGCGGCTGGCGCCTCGGCCGCCGGCGCTTGAAGCGCCGCGGCCGGCCGCGTCCCGCAGCGCGTCGTTCGGATCGGTGCGGATGCCGCGCCGCGCCGGAGCGACGCCGAACAGCAGACCGGTGAGGACCGCGACCGCGACGGTGAAGACGAGCACGCTGCCGTCGATCTCGAGCGACGTGGCGCGCGGGAACGTTGCCGGCGCGAGCGCCTTGAAGAGGCGCAGCAGCCAGCCCGCGAGCACCAGTCCGGTACCCGCACCGACAATCGCGAGCAGGACGCTTTCGGTCAGCAGTTGCCGGACGATTCGCCAGCGCGCGGCGCCGAGAGCCGTTCGGATTGCCAGCTCGCGGCGGCGCGCAACGCCCGGGCGAGAAGCAGGTTCGCGACGTTCGCGCAGGCGATGAGCAGCACGAACGCGACCGCGCCCTGCAGGACGAGCAGCGTGCGACGGCTGCTGTCGACGGTGAGCTCGTGCAGCGGCCAGACGAGCACGCCGCGCTTCAGCCCGCGCTCTTCGTTGAACGCGGCGGTGACCGCCTCGAGATCGGCCCGCGCCTGTTCGAT
>DATAEE010000382.1:0-32641 GCA_036258175.1 Vicinamibacterales bacterium | reverse complement strand
GATAAATCTCTCCGTCGACAAGGATGCCGTGTTGCGAGAGGCGTTCCGCGTGCTGAAACCGGGTGGTCAGTTCGCCGTCTCGGACGTCGTCATTCGCGGGGAGGTCCCGGCGGAGGTTCGACGGAGCCTGGAATTGTGGGTAGGCTGCATCGCCGGAGCGCTTCGCGATGACGAATACGTCTCGAAACTGAAAAGCGCAGGTTTCGACCAGGTCGAGCTCGACGCCTGGCGCGTGTACAAGGTCGACGATGCGCGTGCGTTCCTGGCTGACGCGGGGATCGACGTTGACGGGATCGCACCGCAGGTTGATGGCAAGGTCGCGAGCGCGTTCATCCGCGCTCGGAAGCCAGAATCAAGGGCGTGCTGCGGGCCGAGCTGCTGTTCGTAGGGCTAAGCGCGTGCAGACGATCGAACGCGCAACAATCGACGACGGGCCCGCGATTCTGGAGCTGCTTTCCGAAAGCGGGTTGCCCGTTGATGGCTTGCTTGATCACTTGAGCACGGCTTTCGTCGCCCGTGCAGATAGTCGTGTCGTTGGTTGCGCGGCACTGGAAGTTTATCCGGACGGAGCGCTCCTGCGCTCCGTCGCGGTTGCCGCTGCTGTCAAAAGCCAGGGGATCGGAAGTCAACTCACAAGCGTTGCATTAGACCTGGCGCGCACGCTCGATATGCCGGCCGTGTACCTGCTGACGACCACGGCCGAGAGCTTCTTTCCGAAATTCGCCTTTGAAAGGGTCGCACGAAGTGACGTGCCCTTGAGCCTGCAGACGTCAGTGGAATTCCGCTCAGCGTGTCCCGCGACTGCGGTCGCGATGCGCCGGGTTTTGAACCCGCCGTCACATGTGTGACGAAACCGTTTCTTTCGTGTAAAGTCCTTCGGCTGGCGTTATGGACATCCGGAGGAGGGTGGCTTGGCCCGATTCAGTCTGATCCCGCGGGAAGAGAAGTTCTACGCCGAGTTCGAGGCGCTCGCGACCGAGGTCCGGCGCGGGGCCGGCCTGCTCGGGGAGATGCTCGCGCCCGATCACCCGCTATGGGAGAAGGCGAAGGAGATCCATGACATCGAGCATCAGTGCGATCTCATCACCCACCAGATCATCGAGAGGCTCAACCGGACGTTCGTGACGCCGATCGATCGCGAGGACATCCACGGCCTCGCACACTCGCTCGACGACGTGATGGATGCTATCGACGGCTGTGCATCCATCGTCAGCCTTTATCGCATCGACCGGGTGCGGCCGGGGGCGCGCGAGCTGGTGGCGATCCTCGTACAGGCGGCTGATCGGCTCGTCGCGGCGATGCAGGAGCTGGAGGCGCTGAAAGCGCTGGTGCCGATTGCGGCCGAGCTGACGCGACTCGAGAAGGAATCTGATCGGGCGTACCAGCAGGCGATCGTCCATCTGTTCGCCGACGAGCACGACCCGATCGAGCTCATCAAGGCGAAGGAGATGTTGGAATTCCTCGAGGCGGCGACCGACCGGTGTGAGGACGTCGCCAACGTCCTCGAGGCGGTCGTCGTCAAGCACGCTTAGCCGCGCGTCGTGATGCCGGACATCTCGATCGGACTCGGCCTTGTCCTTCTCCTGATTCTCGGCGCCGAGTTCGTGAACGGCTGGACCGACGCCCCCAACGCCATCGCCACTGTCGTGTCGACCCGGTCGCTGTCACCGATCCAGGCCGTCGTGATGGCCGCGATCCTGAACCTCCTCGGCACGCTGTCGGGTACCGCCGTCGCCGCGACCATCGGCAAGGACATCATCGATCCCAGCGTGGTCGATCTGACGACGGTCGGCGGTGCGATGGTGGGCATCATCATCTGGTCGACGGTCGCGGCGATGTACGGCATCCCCACGAGCGAGAGCCACGCGCTCGTCGCGGGGCTGGCGGGCGCCGGCATGGCGACCGCCGGCCCGGGAGTGCTGGTGGTCGAAGGGTGGAAGAAAGTCGGACTGGGTCTGATCTTCTCGAGCTTCCTGGGGTTTGGCGGCGGGCTCATGATCATGACGGCCGTCTATTGGATCTTCAGGAAGGCGGTGCCGGGGCGGACGCGGCGCACGTTTCGGGTTCTGCAGATTCTCTCGTCCGGATTCATGGCGTTCGGCCACGGATCGAACGACGGGCAGAAGTTCATGGGCGCATTCACGCTCGCGCTCGTGCTCGGGGGCCATCTGTCGACGTTTGCGATCCCTAAATGGGTCATCTTTCTCTGTGCGGCGGTCATGGCGCTCGGGACGATCACCGGCGGATGGCGGATCATCCGGACGTTAGGGATGAGGATCACGAAGCTCGAAACCCATCAGGGCTTCGCCGCGGAGATGGCAGCGGCGAGCACGATCGAGCTGGCGTCACGGCTCGGGATTCCGCTCAGCACGACCCATACGATCTCGACGGCGATCATGGGTGTCGGTGCGACGCGCGGGTTGTCTGCGGTGCGGTGGGGCGTGACCCGCGAGCTGGTGACGGCGTGGATCCTCACGTTTCCAATCTGCGCCGGGATCAGCTGGACTGTCGTAAAGGTGATGCGGGTCTTGTTCTAGTGTTCCGCGCGGACGGCATCGCCAAGGCCGTGTCCTCGATGGGGCAGGGTCACGGTGACGACGGTTCCGCCTCCTTCCCGTTCTGACACGTCCACTCGCCCGCCGTGCAGCCCGACGAGATGCTTCACGATCGCGAGGCCGAGGCCCGTGCCTCCCTCTTCGGCCGCGCGTGCGCGCGCCTTATCGACCCGGTAGAAGCGTTCGAACACACGCTGGCGATCGTTCTGTGGGATCCCGGCCCCCGAATCGGATACCGTCAGCCGGATCGCTTCGCCGTTCGCCTCCGCTGATAGCCGAATCTTCGTACCATCAGGCGTGTGGTGGACCGCGTTCTCGACCAGATTGCGAATGACGTCGTGGAGCTTGGCGGGATCGGCGCGGACCGCTTCTGCGCCCGGCTCGACATGCGTCGTCACCTGGTGGCCGCGGCGTTCGATGAGCGGGGCCAGATCCGCCTGGACGTTTTCGAAGAGCGGGGCCACCGGACAGTCGGCGAGGTCGAGCGTTTCCTGTCCGGCGTCGAGCCGCGCGAGACGGAGCAGGTCGCGGACAAGCCGCTCCATGCGCGCCGCGTGGCGCTGGATGACGTCGAGAAACTTCCGCGCGGACCCTTCGCCGGGCGCCTCGTCGAGCAGCGCCTCGACGTAGCCGCGGATTGCGGTCAGCGGTGTCCGGAGCTCGTGCGACACGTTGGCGACGAAGTCGCGGCGGATGCGGTCGGCGCGCTTGAGATCCGTGACGTCGTACAGAACGAGAATCGCGCCTGGTTGATCCGCCGCCTTGGTCAGCGCGACCGGCGCCGCGCGGGCGACGAACGTTCGATCTGGATTCCGGTTCAGGATGATCTCGACACCGGCGGCGTCGTGACCGTCGAGCGCGGAGCCGATCTGCGACGCGACACCCGGGTGTCGGACGATCTCGAGATAGTGCCGGCCGGTGTCCCGCTCGCTCAGGCCAAGCATGTCCCTCGCGGCGCCGTTCGCGAGCTGCAGCCGTCCCGCCGCATCCACGACGACCACGCCTTCGATCATCCCCGACAGGATCGCGCGCATCAGCGCCCGGTCGCGCGCGAGCTCGTCGAGCCGCTGACCGAGCTCCTGCACTGAATGATCCAGGACGTGCGCCACGGTCGCGATTTCATCAGTGCCGTAGTCGCCGCCAGGCCGGGACAGGTCACCGGCTGCATATCGACGAGCGACTGCGGCAATCGCGTCGACACGGCGCGAAAGGAGGATCGACATCACCCACGCGATGAGAAGCGCCGTGGCCAGACCGGCGGCCGCCGCTGTGAGCGCGCTGCGGCCAACCAGCCTGAGCTGCTGCTGTACCTCTGTCAGCGGCAGCGCGAGCCGCACGAACGCCGGCGGATCGCCTGCCACCTGAGCATCCGATCCGGCGAGCGTAAGCGGCACGGCGACATAGAGCATGTCGTAGCGCACCGTTGCGCTGTACCGTCGCGCGATTCCAAGGCCCGTCTGCCGCGCCTGCACAATCTCGGGCCGCGCCGCATGGTTCTCGAGCGCCGCGAGCCCCGGACCGCTTTCCGTCGAATCACCGATGACGCGACCGCTTGCCGCCACGAGCGTCACTCTCGCGCCGACGAGCGCGGCTATCGCGTCCGTCTCTTCATCCAGGTTCCCGGTACCCGACCGCAAGGCCACAAGCCTCGCCGCCAGGCGGGTCTCGGCGACGAGTTGCCGCTGCATTCGATCAAGTGTCTGCGCGCGGACCGACCAGGCGACGAGCCCCGTCGCCACGGCCAACGTGACGCCGGTGACTATTAACGACGCGGCGAAGACGCGCGTTCGGAAGCGCATCACTCTCCAAGCTTGTAGCCGAACTGCTTCACCGTCTCAATGGCATCGTTCAAGAGCGGCATCTTTTCGCGCAGCCGGCGCACGTGCACGTCAACCGTCCGGGTTCCTCCGGTGTATTGATAACCCCAGACGTCGGTGAGAAGAAGGTCGCGCGACAGGACCCGGCCCTTGTGCTCGATGAGATAGCGGAGGAGCAGAAACTCCTTCGCAGTCAGTTTCACGTCGACACCGTCGTTCGTCACGCTGTGTCGGCCGACATCCATCACGATGGACCGATAAGAGAGCACCGGAGCGGCCGGGCCGGGCGGCCGTGCAGCGCGCCGAAGCAGCGCTCCGACGCGCGCGACGAGCTCTTTCGCGCTGAAGGGCTTGGTGACGTAATCGTCCGCGCCGAGCTCGAGACCGGCCACGCGGTCCGATTCTTCGCCGCGCGCCGTCAGCATGATGATGGGAATCGAGGCGGTGTCGTGGTCCGCCCGGAGGGCTCGACAGACATCAAAGCCGTCGAGCCCCGGCAGCATGAGGTCGAGGATGATCGCGTCGGGCACGGCGGCGCGCGCGGAGGCGAGCGCATCGGCACCGGAGCCCACGCGATCGGTCTCGTACCCCGCCTTGGCGAGCGCGTGCGCGATCAAGTCCGCGATGTCACGGTCGTCTTCAACGACCAGGATGCGTGCCACTACTGTTTCGTCGCCCCCACCATCAGGAGAGGTTCACCCTTGCTGACGGGAGGTGTGCCGAGCACGTACAGAATCTCGCCGCCCAACGGCGCCGTTACCTCCTCCAGCACGGTTCCGTGGAAGTCGGTGACGCGGCCGAGCCGCGCTCCCTTGGCGACCGTCTGGCCCTTCGTCACCGCCGGATAGAAAATGCCGGTCACGCCGCTACGCACGACCTCGCTCGGCTCGTGCCAGGTCGCCGTGGCAACCGGTGGCGGCCCATCGGGACGCATGCCGAGGTGGCGAAGCAGCCCGGCGACGCCGCGCTCGATGAGCTTGATCGACTCCTCGTCGACGACCGCCATGCCGCCGGTTTCGGTTGTGAGCGCCGGTTTGCCGCGCGTGATCGCCGTGTTCGACAGGTAGACCGACGCAGCCGGATCGACCGGACGCTCGCGGTCGATGACGATGTGGTCGAGGCCGAACGCCAGAGCGAGGGCGCGCCCCTCCTCGGCGACCTTGGGATCGCCGGTCGTAATCCAATAAAGGTACGGCCGCAGCGATTCATTGCCGTCGCCACAGTGCAGGTCCACCACGTGCGTCGCACGCATGATGAATTCCCGTGTGATCGCGTCCGCAATTCGTTCCGAGAGCGTCCCGTTGGGGCGCCCGGGGAAGACGCGGTTCAGGTTTTTGCCGTCCGCGGGGGAGTAGTAAATCGTCCGGCCCAGAAACGAAGGCATGTTGGCCACGTGAACCATGATGACGGTCCCGCGTAACGTTTTCGGATCGATCGTGGTCCGCATCCGTTGCAGCGCGATGATCGGCACGTACTCCATCCCGTGCGTTCCCGCGACGAGCGCGAGCACGGGGCCGGCCGAAGCCCCATGGATGATCGTGAATGGGATCGTCGACCCGCCGTCGCCTCCCCGCGCCGGGATCTCGAGCGTTCCCGCGGCAATTGATCCGGGGCTGATCGTGATCCCCGCGATTGTGAGTGGCTGCGCGTGAGCGCTGGCCGCCGCCAGCAACACACCTGACATCGTGATCACACGGATCCGGCGCATCGGGTTGTCCTCCGCGCTGATTGTACGGTTGAGCCATTCAGAGGACAACGCGCGGACGACGGATCTGTCAGATGTGCTGATTCCGGCCTGTTTTCGGGCAGTTTAGACGTCCGCACCCTGGCACCGGACTTGAGGTGAGCACGCCCGGAAGGAGACTCATCATGAGGACCACTTGGAAGACGACGATTCGGCGCGTAACGCTCGCGACCGCCGCAAGCTCCGCGCTCATCGTCGCGTACGGGTGCAACCAAAGCGAGGACTGGACGCGCGTTCGCGCCGCCGAGGATCCGCTCGCCCGCACCGTCTCGCTGTCCGAGGCCGGTGCCTCGGCGGACGGCAGCCAGGTCCTCGTGTCGTGTGAACCGCATCAACGGACGCTCGTCCGCCAGGTCGTCGTGCGCGGGCGCACCGTAGCGCGTGTCGAGTGCGTGACCGACGGCGCGTATGGCGCCGATCCAGGCACTGCCTACGCGCCCGCGTATGGTGACCCGCGCGTGGTTCAGGCTCGCGAGGTCTACGAGCCGCGCGTCGTCGCGCCCGTCTATCGTGAGGCGGCGCCGCGCGTCGTGCGCCAGACCTCGCCGCGCGTCGAGCGGACGTCCGGCCGCTCGGTGAAGAAGAGCGCGATCATCATCGGCTCGTCCGCAGGTGTCGGCGCCGGCGTTGGCGCGGCCATCGGCGGAAAGAAGGGCGCCCTCATCGGCGCTGCGATCGGCGGCGGCAGCGCGGCCGTCTGGGACCAGGTGACGCGGCGGTAATCCGGTGTGGATTGCTGATTGTTGATTGCTGACGGAAGGGCGCGGGCGTGGGCTATCATCGAGTCCATGCTCGCGCTCTTTGTGTTTCTGCTCGGGGCCCAGTCCGGCGGAGCCATCGAGTCGAAATACTTGACGATCACGCCTGGGTCCGGTGTGATGACGAAACCAGGGCGCGTCACGCTCGATCTCGCGGTCGCGCCGAAACCCAAGATCCACGTCTACGCGCCAGGCCAGCCGGACTACATGCCGATCTCGCTCACGCTCGAAGCGAACCCCGCCTACCGGCCTGCGGCCGATCCGCAGTATCCGAAGCCGGAGATCCTGTTTTTCAAACCGCTCAACGAGCGGTTCAAGGTTTATAGCCGCCCCTTCCGCATTACACAGGACATCATCGTCGGCACGCCGCCGCGGGCGAACCTGTCCGATGGGTCCCTGGTCGTGAGAGGGAAGGTGTCGTATCAGGCGTGCGACGATCTGGTGTGTTATTTGCCGGTCGACGTGCCAGTCACCTGGACGCTGCGGATCACAGCGCCGAAGTAATCCAGTAAACGCCGAGCGCAATCGAGCCGACAGCCACAATTGTCCCCGCCATGCGGCCGAGGTGGACGACCGCGCGCGTTGAAAGGACGCGGGCGAGTGCCACGCCGAAGAGCGACATCGACGACAGAATCCCCACGCCGAAGAGCGCGACGAGCGTCAGCAGAAGCGGAAAATCGGCGGCCGCCGCGTCCTTTCCGAACGGTGCGAGGAGCGTCAGGGCGCGAAGGCTACTGACCGCGAACGCCGCGCCGACGAGGCTCGGGACGACGGAGTCATGCGACGAGGGCAGTGGATGACGCGCAGGAAGACCCAAGTGGAAGTGCCACGACGCCGCGGGGCGTGGCGGCGACGCGTGCGCATGGCTATACACGCGGCCGGTTGCCATCGCCCAGAGCCCGAGTATGCCGAGTCCTATCAGGAGCAGGCCGCCCATGATCTCGCCGCCGCGCTCTACTACCAGCGGAATGGTCCAGCCCGCGACGAGCACGGCGGTCGCGCCAGCGCCAAGAAGCAGAGCGTGCCCGATCGCAAACCGTACGGCCACGCCGACAGCCCGCGCACGCGCTGATTGAGCGTCACCGCCTGCGAGCGCGGCGATCGCCATAAGGTGGTCCGCCCCAAGGCCGTGGACAAACCCGAGCAATACAGCGGATGAGACTAGATACACGCCCCAAATCATACCCAATGCCCAGCGTTTTGCGAGCGCCATGTGTGGCATCCGCCTTGCTGAGTCTTCGCCGGCATCTGCAACGTGGGGGGAGTGTGGCGATCGACAAGACACTGAGACTGGGGCGAAGGGCATCGGTGCTCGCACGCCGGCGGGGCGGGCGGTATCTCGGCTACCTCGCGACTGGCTGGTTACTGCCGAGGCTGGCGTACCGCTATGTGTATGGTCCGGAGCGAATTGATGTCTTGGGACGCGTCGCGGACGCAGCTGATTCGGTCGTCGACCGGTTCCAAAGCTCGATGCCGCGCCAGGCCGCCCTTGCGGCCGTAGAGCGGACGGCCGGGAGTGTTGAATCATTGCTCAACGCATACCATCGCCTCGGTCTGACAGGCCTTCGGCACGTTGCTGACCATCTTGTTTCCACTACGAGCGGCTCCTACCGTTTTGCGGGTCACAAGGAAGTACGCTGGCGGCGGCCGGGCAGCCTCGGATGGCGCCGGGAACGCGATCGCGATCGCGAGTTCTTCAACCGCCGTCTCGGCCTTCAGTTGCTTACCGAGACGACCGCCAGGCAAGTACTCGACGCTCAGCGCCGCAAGCTGCCGGAAGGATGGTTCCGCGACTACGCGCCGATCGACTTCGGCGGCGGCGTGAGCGTTGGCTCCTTCGTGGCCACCGATAGCGGCACCGGACGCTGGGACTTTTTCAACGGACGAATCGTCGCGCCGCTCGTAGCCGGAAAACGCGTACTCGACCTCGGATCGAACAACGGATCGCTTCCGCTGATGATGCTGCGCGCCGGAGCGAGGGAAATCGTCGCTGTCGAGCAGTCGGAGCTTCTCGCCGGGTGTGCTGACGTCCATCGGCGGATCATGGAATGGCAGGATCTCAGGGACTACGCGCTGAAGATTCACGTCGGCGACATGAGAAGTTTCCTGACGGCCGACTGGGGCCGGTTCGATGTCGTCACGGCGTTCTGTTCGCTCTACTACTTGCCGGACGCCGACATGGAAGCGATCGTTCGCCGGGCCTCCGAGACCGGCGCGACGCTGGTGCTGCAGTCGAACGAGGGAGCCGAGAACATCCCCGCATCCCGACAGGCGTTTCTCAAGCAGCTGATGGAGCGCAATGGATTCGAGCGCGTGACCGTCCATGAGTATCCTGGCTTCGCGCGCGCGATTCTCGTCGGCACGGGATCCGGTGCCGTAACGCAGGCGCCGGTCGCAGCCATCGCGTAGCCATCCGCGCTAGAGGTCCCGGACGCCGCGACGATCGATCCCGAAAAAGTACGCCGCGACGAGGAGGAGCAGCGCCCCGTTCGCGGCGAGTACCCACGGCGCGGAAACTCGGGTTGCCGCAAAGCCTGCCGCCAGGCTGCCGAGCGGCATCCCGCCGCGAAAAGCGACCATGTAGATGCCCATCACCCGGCCGCGGAGGCGATCGGGAACGGTCAGCTGCACAAGCGAGCTCGTCAGCGAAAACACGATGATGAGCGCGGCCCCGCAGGCAAAGAGCAGCAGATGACTCAGCCAGAGCACGCGCGACGCTGAGAACAAAATGACGAGCAGCCCGAACACGATCTGCACGCCGAACAGCGTGCGGCCCATGTGACGGAACTTGCCGAGCCAGGCGACGACGAGCGCGCCCGAGACAGCTCCAGCGCCGGCCCAAGCCATCATCCGGCTGTAACCGCCCATATCCTCCGCAAATATCTCCTTGGCGATCACCGGCAAGAAGGTGAGCAGCGGAAGCCCCAGGAACGTGACGAGGAACGCCAGCGTCGTCAGACCGACGAGAGCGTGGTGGCTGCGGACGTACGAGAGACCGTCCCGCAGTTCATCGCGCAGCCCCTGACGCATCGTCGGCGGGACGTGCTTCACCGCGAGCGACAGGAGCGCCGCGATGACGACGAGAAATGAAAGGCCGTTCAGGCCGAAACAGGCCGCGGTTCCCCAAGCGGCGAGCGTCGCGCCCGCGAGCAGCGGACCGATGACCCGCGCGAGATTGAACTGGATCGAATTGAGCGCGATCGCGTTCGGCAAGTCTTCCTTTTTGATGAGCGAAGGAATCAGTGATTGATACGCCGGTCCGCCGAACGCCTGCGCCAGTCCCGTGACGAACGACAGCGTCAGGATGTGCCAGACGTGGACCGCATTCCAGTACACGAGCGCCGCCAGCACGAAGGCCGACGCCATCTGTACGCACTGTGATCCGAGGAGCAGCTGCCGGCGGTCGTGCCGATCGGCGATGACCCCGCCGATGAGCGTGAAGAGCAGCACAGGGAGCTGGCCCAGGAAATCGTCGAGACCCAGGAAGAACGTCGATCCCGTGAGCGTAAAGACCAGCCAGCTCTGGGCGACTTTCTGCATCCAGGTCCCGACCGTGGACGCGAAAGCGCCGAGCCACAGGATCCGGAAGTCGCGTGATGAAAAGGCGGCGGCAACGCGGCGAAGCAAGCGAGCTTTATCTTAGGCTTTCGTCGTTCAAACCGACGCTTGCCACGTCACTTGCCTTTCACAAGCCCTTCGCTATACTTGGAGCGAAAATTAGGCGAAAGTCATGGGGACGCTCGCGCGCGCCGACCTCGAATCGCTCCTCAGAAGCCGGAAACTCGACCGGTCGCTCATCCCGGCCCGGGTGAAGGGAGATCCTCCCATCCCGACGGGTCTGGACAGCCTGGACGCGGCAATTGGAGGTGGGCTGCCCCGCGGGGAACTGTCCGAAATCGTCGGCCCACGGTCGAGTGGGAGGACGTCGGTCGCGCTGGCCGTACTAGCCGCCGCCGTAGCCGGCGGTGAAGTTGCGGCCCTGGTCGACGCGTTCGATCGATTCGATCCTGAGTCGGCAGCCGTCGTGGTTTCCGAACGGCGCGAATCCGGAGCGGGACTGGAACGGCTTCTCTGGGTGCGTGGCGAGACCGGCAGCGTCGAGGCCGCGATCGATCCCGCGCCCGCGCTCGACCGCGCGGTGAAGGCCTTCAACCTCGTGCTGCAGGCTGGAGGGTTTGCCGTCGCGGCGCTCGACGTGGCGGACGTGCCGCCGGCGGCGCTCCGCCGGCTCCCGTTCACGACCTGGTTCCGGCTGGCGCGCGCGGTGGAAGGCGGCCGGACGGTCGCGCTGGTCATCGCGGCCGAACATCTCGCGCGCAGTGCGGGCGGCGTGACGATCGCGCTCCAAGCCGATCCGTCCTGGCTCGGAACAAGCCCACGAGCCCGAATCCTCGAAGGCCTTCGGCTGCAGTCTCGGCTGCCGTCCTCCGACAAGTTGTGCGACGTGAAAACAGATGTCGCAGTCACCACGGCGAGCGTCGGCGAGCCGCGACAGGCGCTGGGGGTGGGGCACCAGCGCAGAACAAAATAATGTTTGCGTGTCTCCTGAGCCGTTCTTCGCCGTCCGCGCTGCTCGACGTCGCGCGTGGCTTCTCGCCGCGCATCGAACGTCATGGGGAGGCCGTTCTCCTCGACATTTCCGGGCTCGGCCGGATCGTGGGCGATCCGCCGGCGGTCGGGCGTGAGCTTGCGCGCGAGGCACGTGCGCGGGGAATCGACGCGTCGATCGCGATTGCGGCGACAGCAACGGCGGCAAGACTGCTGGGTGCCGCGTGCCTGATGCCTGGTGCCTGGTGCGAACGGGTGCCGGGTGCCTGGCGGGTGCCTGGTGCCTGGCGGGTGCCTGGTGCCTCGCCGGTGATCGTCGTCCCGCGTGGAGAAGAACGCGCGGCGGTTGCCACGCTGCCGCTGGACGTGCTGGCCGGATTCGGGCTTTCCGATCATCTTCCGACATTCGGGCGTTGGGGGCTGAAAACGCTCGGCGACGTTGCGGCCCTCGCACCCGCCGATTTGCACGCGCGCTTCGGTCCGGCCGGCCTCGTGCTGCACCGCATCGTCTGCGGCCGAGACGACGGGCCGCTCGTCCCGCACGTGGATGCTGCGCGGTTCGAGGCGTCGATGGATCTGGAATGGCCGATCGACGCGCTGGAGCCGCTCTCGTTCGTGCTTGCGCGCCTGTTCGACCCGCTGTCGGTGGCGCTCGAGCAGGCCGACCGGAGCGCGTCGGCGATTGAGCTTTCGCTCACGCTCGTCACGCGCGAGGTCGTGACGCGGCGGCTGGAACTGCCCGCGCCGATTCGCGACGCACGCACGTTCCGGACGTTGCTCATGCTCCAGCTCGAGTCGCAGCCGGTTGCCGATGCGATCGATCGCGTGTCGGTCCTGCTCGAACCGACGCCGGCGCGAATCATCCAGTACTCGCTGCTCGAACGCGCCGTGCCCTCTCCCGAGACGCTTTCGACGCTCGTCGCGCGGCTGGAAGCTGTGATGGGAGCCGGACGTGTCGGCGCGCCGGCGCTGATCGATTCGCACGAGCCGGGAGCGTTCGAGATGCGGCCGTTCGCGTGTGCCGTGCGTCCAGATGCTTCCGTCACGCGCGACCTGAAGGTCGCGGAACACTCGGGTGTTTCCACCACGCCCGACCTAAAGGTCGGGCCTACAGGTGTTCTGCGTCGTTTTCGGCTACCGGTACCCGCGCGCGTCGCAATGGAACATGGGCGCCCGGCGCGCGTGACTACGGCACGCCGCAATCTCGCCGGCGGTCGGGTCCTCGACTGCGCGGGGCCATGGAGATCGTCTGGTGGCTGGTGGCGCAGCAGTTGCCGCGACGTGGAAACAAATGCTGCAACTACCGCGCCGAGCGTAAGCGAGGCGCGACAGGTGTTGGGGATGGGGCCCCAACACAAATGGAATAAAGACGAGTGGGACGTCGCGCTGCCGGATGGCGTGTACCGGATCTATCGCGATCGCGACTCGAACCGATGGTTTCTCGAAGGCATTCTGGACTGAACCTTTTCGAACCTGATCGAACCGGTGTTCATCGAGCTGCATGCTTCGTCGGCGTTCTCCTTTCTCGATGGCGCGTCGTTGCCCGAGACGTTAATCGCGCGGGCGGCGGAACTGGGATATCCCGCGCTAGCTCTGCTCGATCGCGACGGCCTGTACGGCGCGCCGCGGTTCCACCTTGCCGCGAAGAAAGCGGGGCTGAAAGCCATCATCGGGGCGGAACTCACCGTGAGGCTTGCGGACCCGACCCCAAATCCCACGCTCCAGGCCCCAAGCCCTTTGTGGAAGCTTCCCGTGCTCGTGGCGTCCCGCGAGGGCTACCGCAATCTCTGCCGGTTGATCACGCGCATGAAGCTGTCCGCGCCGAAAGGCAGCGGCTCGCTCGCGCTCGAGGATCTCGACGGGCAGACGCGCGGCCTCGTGGCGCTGATCGGACGGGAGGCGCTCGGTGGCCGCCGGCATGGCGTCGGCGGGCTCGTCGATCGGCTCATCGGGATCTTCGGCCGCGAGAGCGTGCGCGTCGAGCTGCAGCGCCATCTCCGGCGCGACGAGGAAGCAGACAATCATTGTCTGCTCGACCTGGCGGCCGCGTTTCACGTGCCGGTCGTCGCGACCAACGGCGTGCGCTTTGCGCAGCCGTCAGACCGGCCGCTCTACGACGTGCTGACGTGTATCCGCCACAAGACGACGATCGCGCTCGCGGGACGCCGGTTGTCGGTCAACGCCGAGCGCTACCTCAAGTCTCCCGCGCAGATGGCCGCGCTCTTTGCCGATCTGCCGCAGGCGATCGCGGGCGCGCACGCGCTGGCAGAACGGCTCGAGTACACGATGGCCGATCTCGGATATCGGTTTCCCGAGTACCCCGTGCCACCCGGCGAGACGATGGCGTCGTTTCTTCGGAAGATCACCGACATCGGCGCGCGCGAACGCTACCGGCCGTTCAATGATCGCGCGCGGCGGCAGATCACCCGCGAGCTGGACCTGATCGAGAAGCTCGATCTCGCCGGGTACTTTCTGATCGTCTGGGACATCGTGAATTACTGCCGGCAGCAGGGCGTTCTCGTTCAGGGACGCGGATCTGCCGCCAATAGTGCCGTCTGCTACAGCCTCGGCATCACCGCGGTCGATCCGATTGGTATGGAGCTGCTCTTCGAACGGTTCCTATCGGAGGAGCGCGGCGAGTGGCCGGACATCGACCTCGACCTGCCGAGTGGCGACCGTCGTGAGCGCGTCATCCAGCACGTCTACGAAAAATACGGCGCGTCGAGCACGTCGCTCGGCGGGCCGAAAGCTGGAATGACCGCGAACGTCATCACCTATCGCAGCCGGAGCGCCGCGCGCGAAGTGGGAAAAACCCTCGGGCTCGACGAGCCGACAATCGATCGCCTGTCAAAGTTGATGAATCAGTTCGAATTCATCGATCCGCGCGAGACCCTCGTGCGCAACCTGCGCGATGCGGGTCTCGACCCTGATGACGAGCGGATGCGGCTGTTCGGGATGCTGTGGCACCAGATGCAGGATCTGCCGCGCCACCTCGGCCAGCATTCGGGCGGAATGGTTGTGTGTCAGGGGCGGCTGGACGAAATCGTTCCCCTCGAGAATGCGACGATGCCCGGCCGTGTGGTCGTGCAGTGGGACAAGGACGACTGCGCCGACATGGGGCTCGTGAAAGTCGATCTGCTCGGCCTCGGGATGATGGCGGTGCTGCAGGATGCGCTGACGCTGATCAATGGCCACGACGCTGTAGGCCCGACCTTGAGGTCGGGCGTGGCGGAATCAGTCGATCTCGCCCATCTGCCGCCGGAGGATCCTGCGGTGTACCGCATGCTCCAGGAAGCGGACACGGTTGGCCTGTTCCAGGTGGAGTCGCGCGCGCAGATGGCGACGCTCCCGCGGCTTCGTCCCCGGACCTTCTACGACATCGTCGTCGAAGTGGCGATTATCCGTCCCGGTCCGATCGTCGGGCAGATGGTCCATCCGTACCTGAAACGGCGGCAGGGACTCGAGCCGGTCGTGTATCCGCATCCGTCGCTCGAGCCGACGCTCAAGCGGACGCTCGGCGTCCCGCTGTTTCAGGAGCAGCTGCTCAAGATGGCCATGATCGCCGCCGGCTTCTCCGGCGGCGAGGCCGAGGAACTGCGGCGCGCGTTCGGGTTCAAACGATCCGAGCGCCGGATGCGCGAGATCGAAGTCAAGCTGCGCGCCGGCATGGCGCGGCAGGGCATCACCGGCGAGGCGGCCGAGGAGATCGTCCGATCGATCACGTCGTTCGCGCTCTACGGTTTTCCGGAATCGCACGCGGCAAGCTTCGCGCTCCTCGTGTACGCGAGCGCGTATCTCAAAGTGCACTACCCGTCGGCGTTCTTCGCGGCGATGCTCAACAACCAGCCGATGGGCTTTTATCATCCGGCGACGCTCGTCAAGGACGCGCAGCGCCACGGCGTCCGCTTCGCGCCGATCGATGTCGAGCTCTCGTCCTGGCACTGCACAGTCGAAGCGGATGGGCGCATCCGCCTGGGCCTCATGTATGTCGCTGGATTGCGAAAGGACGTGGGGATCCGTATCGAGAATGTTCGGGCCTCGGACCTCGTGCCTCGGGCCTCGGGCGGTGCCTCGGACCTCGTGCCTCGGCCGGTGCCTCGTGCGATGAATGTCTCGGTTTGCCCGAAGTGTGGATGCGACGATGCATCGATGATCGAATGCAGCGACGATTCCTGCTTCTGCAACGTCTGTTCGCACGAGTGGCATCGACGAGGCCCGAGGCACGAGGCACCGCCGAGGTCCGAGGCACGAGGCACCGCCCGAGGCCCGAGGCCCGAGGTCCGAGGCCCGCGGTTCACGTCCATAGATGATTTGACCGCGCGGACCGGCGTCCGCCGCGACGAGCTCCAGACACTCGCCGCGATCGGCGCACTCAACGCGTTCGGGGGGGATCGCCGCAGCGCGCTCTGGCAGATTGAACGCGTCGCGCGCCCGGCGGGAGAGTTGTTTGCCGGGATCGACCCGGATGTCGGAGACAGCGCGGCGAGCGAAGCGAGCCGTGGCAGGCCGTGGGGGTGGGGCCCCACGGCAAACCAAGAAACGAAAGCGAGCCCCCTCAGGCCCATGACTCTCACTGAGCGCGTGCGCGCCGACTACGAGGGGACCGGTCTGACGATCGGGCCGCATCCGATGACGTTCTGCCGCGAGACACTCGCGCTCCGCGGCGTGCAGCGCGCGATCGATCTGCCGCGAGGGCGAACCGGCCGCCGGGTACGCATTGCTGGCGCGGTCATCACGCGCCAGCGTCCGGGCACGGCGAAAGGGTTCGTATTTCTGACGCTCGAGGACGAGACCGGCATCGCCAACATCATCGTGCAGCCAGATCTGTTCAGCGCCGAGCGGCGCGCGATCGTGAGCGAGCCGTATCTCTTGATTGAAGGGACGCTTCAGATCCAGGAAGGTGTCACCTCGGTCAAGGCCGAGCGCGTCGAGGGTCTCGCGACCGGCGGACCGGAAGTGGACGCTCACAATTTCTACTGATTAGAAGGCCTTGCTCGACCTGACGGCTCAGGTACCCCGTTTGCTTCTCAACCGTTTTGATGGGATGGTTTCGTCAAAGCTCATCAGTGCTTTTGGCCGGGGCGGCCCTCGCCAGCGCGGCGATGACGTGCAGCCCGCCGATCAACTCCACGCTTGGCCGTCCTCCGACGCCAGCGGAGATGGCGCAGCTCTGGCAGGAGCCAAAAGACCTCGAGCGCCGTGACCTCTTCCACGGCGTCGGTGGTCCGAAGCTCGCCCCGCCGCCGGATGCGACGTTCAAGTTCAAAACGAAGGACACATCCGGGTACAGCCCCGGCTACGACGTGATCGATCGCAACGGGCTTGAATGGAACGTCAAACAAGGCGACGAGGCGCAGACCGAAGTGGTCGCGTCGCGACTCTACTGGGCGGTCGGCTATCACCAGCCGCCGACGTACTTCGTGACCGAGTGGACGCTCGAAGGCGGCGACACGCAGAAGCAGACGTCGGCGCGTTTTCGTCCCGACCATCCGAACTGGAAGGTCGCGGAGGACTGGAGCCTCCACAAGAATCCGTTTGTCGGAACGCAGCCGTATCGCGGGCTGCTCGTGCTGCATGTCATCACGAACAACTGGGACATCAAGGAGGCGCAGAACAAGATCTACGAGGCAAAGGTCGAGCGCTTGCAGCCCCGCCGGCATTACGTCGTTCGCGATCTGGGCGCCACGTTCGGCCGGCCCCGCTGGCCCGACGGCACCCGCAACAATCCCGGCGACTACGAGAAATACCCGTTCATCAAGAGTGTGAATGGCACCAAGGTCGAGTTCCCGTACACGAGCCGGCATCAGGAGCTTCTGAAGCAAGTTCGCACGCAGGATGTCTGCTGGACATCACGTCTCTTGGCGCGTCTGACCGACAAGCAGAAACGTGACGCGTTCAGTGCGGCCGCATATCCCGATCAGATCGCCCAGCGGTTCATCGCCAGGCTCGATTCCAAAGTCTCAGAAGGGCTGAAACTGTGCGCGTCGCGGTGACCAGCGCGGCTTCGGTCCTCGTGGCCGTGGCCGTTGCCTGCGCGCCGGCGCTGCGCTCGACGGCTGTGCGGCCACTGACCGGCGCCGAGATCGCCCACCTCTGGCAGGAGCCGGCGGATCTCGAGGCGCGCGATCTGTTTCACGGTGCGGGCGGAGTCGAGCATGTTCCTCCACCAGGTGTCGCGTGGCGATTCAAGTCGGTTGACACGACCGGGTTCAGCCGCGGCTACGATGTCGTCGGTCCGGACGGCCGCGACTGGGACGTCAAGCTCGGTGTCGAAGCGCAAACCGAGGTCCTCGCGTCCCGGATCCTGTGGGCCGTCGGATATCATCAGCCGCCGACGTACTTCGTCATCCAGTGGCGGCTCCAGGACGCTCCCGGTATCGACGCATCGCATCCGCAGCCCTCCGCCCGGTTCCGTGCCGATGTGGCGGGGATGAAATCGGCCGGTGAGTGGTCGTGGGAAGAGAATCCCTTCGTCGGCACGCGACCGTTCCAGGGCCTGCTCGTCTTGAACTTGCTTCTCAGCAACTGGGACCTGAAGGGAACGAACAACAGATTGTATGAATCGGTTGACGTCACGGAAGGCGCGCCGCAGCGATGGTTCGTCGTCCGCGATCTGGGCGCGACGTTCGGAAAGAGCCGCGGCTATTTTCCCGGAACCCGGAACAACCCGCGCGACTACGAGCGGCAGGAGTTCATCACTGGCGTCCGGAACGGCTACGTGCAGTTTGCCTACAGCGGCCGTCACAAGCGACTCCTCGAGCGGATCACACCGGCGGACGCCGTGTGGATCTGCGAGCGATTGGACCGATTGACCGATCGTCAGTGGAACGACGCGTTCCGGGCGGCCGGATATGTCGAAGACGCGCGCGTGCGGATCCTTACGACGCTGGAGCGGCACATCACGCAGGGCCTCGCGCTCGCCGACCGGCCGGCGGCTGGCGCTTCAACGCCATGATCGAACTCAGCAAGCGGCAGGCGGTCGCGATCGGTGTTCTCGGCCTGGCGCTGCTCGTGAGCGCGTCGGCCGTCATCGGGCAGTTTCAGGCGGAGCCTCCGTTGCCCTCGCCCGATCATGCGCCGCACCCGATGCACGACCTGAAGGATGCAACCGCGGCGCTGCCGATCGCGACGGCGCTCGGGACGGTGCTCGCCCTGCGCCCGCGCCGGCGCCACGCGCCGCCGCGCCTGCCGGCAGTCGTTCAGACGCAGATCATTCTGGCGATCGTTGGCGCCGTCATCATGCTGATCGTCGGCGCGAGTGTCGCCCGGGCGTTCGCCATCGTCGGCGCCGCCAGCCTGATACGATACCGATCCAAGATCGACGACCCGAAGGACGCGGGCGTGATGTTGTCGGCGCTGGCCGTCGGTCTGGCGTGTGGCGTCGGCATCTATGCCCTGGCGGCCTTCTCCACTGCGTTCATCGTGTTCGTCCTCTGGGTGATCGAGGCCTTCGAACCGCAGGGGCTGAAGACGTTCGAGCTGAAGATCAAAGCGAAGGACACGGCGCCGCTCCGGAACCCGGTTGAAGCGCTCCTGCGGCGCCAGCACGTTGAATACGAGCTCCGCACTTCCGCAACCGAGGAGCTGACGTACGAGGTCAAACTGCCGTATGGCCGGCGGACGGATCGACTTTCGAACGCAATCCTGGGGCTCGATCCGAACGCCGAAATAGCGGTCGAATGGGACGAGAAGGGGAAGAAGGGCAAGTAGTGCCGGACGGCGCCGCCAACGCGTTGAAGCTCATCATCCAGCCCGACGACGGTTTCGAGCCGATCCTGCAGGCCGTGCGCAAAGCGAAGACCCGCGTCAACATTCTCGTGTTCCGGCTCGATCGCGATGACCTGATCAAGGCACTCGGTGACGCGGTGAGCCGGCAAGTGCCGGTGCAGGCGCTGATCGCTCACACGGCCCGCGGAGACGAGAAGCGGCTGCGCAAGCTCGAGCAGCGGCTCCTGGAGGTTGGGGCCATCGTCGCCCGGACTGCTGACGACCTGCCGCGATACCACGGCAAGATGCTGATCGCCGACGACACCCTGTACCTGCTTGCGTTCAACTACACGAAATCAGACGTCAGAAGCCGCAGCTTCGGCATCGTCAGCGACGATCCGAAGCTCGTCGCGGAGGCGGAGCGGCTCTTCGACGCTGACTTCGCGAAACAGGCCTACACGCCCGGCGATAAGCAGTTCGTCGTCAGCCCCGAGAATTCGCGCGAGGTGTTGACTCGGTTCATCGACGGCGCGAAGCGCGAGTTGCTTATCTACGACCACAAAGTCAGCGACCGCCGGATGATCAAGCTGCTCGTCGCGCGGCGAAAGGCAGGCGTGGACGTGCGCATCATCGGACATACCGCGAAGCCGGGCGGCGATCTGCCATGCGACCGACTCAAGATGCGGCAGCACGTCCGCGCGATCATTCGGGACGGGTCGGAGGCGTTCGTGGGCAGCCAGAGCCTCAGGACGCTCGAGCTGAGCGGGCGGCGCGAAGTTGGCCTGCTCGTCGACGATCCTCAGGTCGTCAAGCAAATGAAGGAGACCTTCGAGTCCGATTGGGCGACGACCGCGATGGGCCGGAAGAAGAAACGAGAGGACGAAGAGGCGCGCCTAGCGGCTGGCCGGTCCGCCTGAGGTCGTATCCGACTGGCGACGCCGGAAGGATCCTGAGTCCACGGTCTCCCCGCGTCGGGAAATCGCCTGGAAAAACATCTCGTCCCCGTCGATCTCCATCACGACGAAATGATTGTCGTCGTCGAACCCCTTGGCAGTGATGGGGGAGTTCGGCCGGATGTTGCCCTCGCGGAGCTTCGCCGCCCCGCCGGACGTCATGTAGAGAATGCCCTTCTGGGGAACGATGCGCTCGTAGAAGTGCTCGTGACCTGCGAACACGGCGCTGACGTTGTATTTAAGGAAAAGCGGTTCGAGTACTTTGCGGAGATCCTCGCTCGGCCCGTGACGTCCCCCGGACGAGTAGAGCGGATGGTGGAAGAAGGCGATCTTCCAATCCTCGCCGGCGCCTTTGAGCTCGCGCTCGACCCATTCGATCTGACGGCGGTCCGGATACGTGCTGTCCAGCGCGAAGAACCGGACGTCCTGCTTCGGCGCCTTGAACGAGTAGTAGAGGTCGCCGCCCATGTTGAACAGCTTGTAGAGCCGCTGCTCGCGGTCGTCGTGGTTGCCGAGCGACGCATAGAATTTCACGCCCGCGTCCAGGAGCGGCTTGTACGGCCGCGCGAACTTCTGCTCGTAGTCCTGCGGACGTTCCGAACCGTAGAGATTGTCACCGAGCATCAGCACCAGCTCGAAAGGGAACAGCGCGTACGCTTCGGCCATGCGCTTGGCGACCTCGTACTGCTGCCTGCCCCCGGTGCCGCTGTCCCCGATGACGGCGAACTTCAGCGACCCCTCCCGTTGCGGGAGGGTGATCGCGACCGCAGGGCCCGCCGGCTTGTTCTGATGACCGGCGGCTGGCACGACCAGCGGGAGGCCGGCGGCAAAAATAGCCAGCGATCGGGCGGTGAGACGAAGAAGGCTACGGCAGCGCATTCGTCATGTAGTCCACGATGATCTGCGCATGGTTGTCGAACAGAATCAGCTGGCGATCGACGAACCGGTATTCAATCTCCTCCGGCAGGCGCGGCAACGCCTCCAGGATTCTGGGCGGGACCGATGAGAGCGGGATGTCGCTCGGGTACGATCCGTTGACGCGCAGCGGAACGGGTCTCGTGTACTCGTCGATAATCTCGGCGCGGAGCTCGCGCCCGGAAGTCCCTCGCAGCGCATGGCGGATGACGCGCCGGAAAATCTTCCGCACCGGCGGTGTAAAGATGTCTCCGGGCCGAGCGCTCGCGCGTGCCGCGGTCATCTGCTTCGCGAATCCGGCCTGATAATCGTTGATGCGCTTTGGATCGGTCCGGTCCGGAACCGACGGCAGGGACGCTTCGATCGTGTTGTGGAGCTCCAGGTACTTCTTGACCCGCTCGTTGAAGTCCGCGATCGCTTTGGCGTCCGGATTGACGGGCGGCTTCTGCGTCTGCGGTTGAGCAGGCGACGGCGTCTGGGGTGCCCGGCCTGCCGCCCCAGC
Source organism: Vicinamibacterales bacterium (assembly GCA_036258175.1). Lineage (GTDB taxonomy): Bacteria > Acidobacteriota > Vicinamibacteria > Vicinamibacterales > 2-12-FULL-66-21 > DATAEE01. Next base: position 11,142 of record DATAEE010000382.1, on the reverse strand, counting down.
GAGCATCGAAACGCCGAGGAGTACCCCGAGAACCGTCATTTGGGCTGCGCTCCCCGGGATCTTATCCGCGGTAGTTGCCGAATTGAAGGGCGACGCCGAAGTCCTGCTCGCGCAGCAGCCGGATGACGTTCTGCAACTCGTCCTTCGAGTTGGCCGAGACCCGCACTTGATCGGCCTGGATGGCGGCCTGCACCTTCTTCAGCTTCTGATCCTTCAGAAACTTGACGATCTGCTTCGCTGCGTCGTCCGGAATCCCCTGCTGCAGAGCGATCACGCGCCTGACGGTGTCGTTAGCCGCCCGTTCGAGCTCGCCGGCAACGAGGTTCTTGACGGGCACGCCACGGCGGACGAGCCGCCCTTGCAGGATTTCCCATAGTGCCGTCAGCTTGAACTCGTCGTCGGCGACCAGCGTGAGCGTGCTGGCTGCGCGGTCGAAACCAATCTCGGCGCGCGATCCTTTGAAGTCGTAACGCTGAGCGACTTCCTTGCGCGCCTGGTTGACCGCATTGTCGACCTCCTGGAGGTCGACGTTCGATGTGATGTCGAAGGAGGCGGCGGCGGGCATGCGGGGCTAGCGGGCCTCAGCGACGTCGGTTTTCTGCAGTTGCGGCCGGCGCCAGAAGTCCATCGTCGAAACGCGGTGGACACAGCCGATGGTGCAGTACGGAGCGCACCATTTCGGCGTCATGAACTCGCGGCGGATGTCGTCCTTCGTGTACTGCTCGAGCGGCACGCCCGGGCAGCCGCGCTGTTGCGAGCACCAGTGCACCAGGCCGTCCTCGCAGATGTAGAGGTACCGGGCGCCGGCGCGGCACCACCAGGTGTTCGGTTTACCGTCTGCGAGATTGTCCTGAAAGCCGCGAATGCCGGAATACAGATTCTGGGCGATCTGCGCGACGCTGCTCGTCCGCCTGGAGACGTCGTCGTACACGGCCCGTTCGGTCGGCGCCAGCGGCTTGAGCAGCCCCGATCCGTCGTGAATGATTCCGACCGAGGTCGAGAAACCAAGATCCCGCGCGCGTTGATTGATGACGCGGGCGTCTCCGGGGTGCTTGATGCCGCCGCCGACGACCGAATTGATATTGACGTCGAAGTGGGCATGCTCCGCGAGCCAGCGCAGCTTGCCGTCCAGTAGCCGCAGACTCTTCTTGGAGACGTCGTCCGGCTCGACGTTATCGATACTGATCTGCAGGTAATCGAGCCCGGCTTCGTTGAGCTCCTGGATGCGCTTCGGCGAGATGAGGTAGCCGTTCGTGATCAGGCCCGCGATCATCCCATCGGCCCGAATCGCGCGGATAATCTCGTCGAGATCCGGGTGCAGCATCGGCTCGCCGCCGCTCATCGCCACGACCGACGTGCCGAGCTCGGCGAGCTTTGCCACGCGCCGCTTCATCTCGTCGAGCGGGACCGGCAATGACGTCTGATCGTATTCGTTGCAGTAGCCGCAATCGATGTTGCAGCGGCGAATGGGAATGATATGGACGAGAAGCGGATGCTCGGTGTCGACGAGACCGCGCACGAACTTGCGCACGGACCGTACTTTCCGTCCGGTCTTCCGCAGCAACCGCATAAACCTCGAAATTATAGCAGATTACGGGCACGCGCCCGGCGCACGCGTTCACCGATTTTCACAGACTGCTCGAAGATCGCTCCGACTCTCACGCCGCCGTGGAGACGGTGACGCGCGACCGCGGCGAGCGCGGCGGATGCGATGCAACCGCAGTTCTCGCAGTCCGGTCGCCCGCCGAACTGACACGGCGCGATGTCGGTCTTCAAATCGGCGGACAGACACGTCGTCGTTCGCGCGAAGATGCATTCGCTCGGTGATGACGGCGGGACAGCGAACGCGTCGATGAGCCCCTTCGGCATCTGAAGCTTCGGGTACAGGAGCCGCAACCGGAGGAGATCCGCCACGACGCGGGCCCGGTCCGCGCTCGTCAGTCGTTCGTCGGAGATCTCGCCGATCTGCGGCGTGTAGAGACTGATCCAGACCGTCCGTACCGTCGGCTGCTCGGACCACAGGCGAATGAATTCCTCGATGTATCCCGGCCGCCGGGTCTGCTGCTTCGTGACGGTGCAGTGGACGGTGATCTGATGGCCTTCGATGTGTTTCAGGATCCGATCATAGGTCGCGGGTGTCCGGCGAACGTCATGCTCCGGCTGAAGGCCGTCGATTGACACGACGATCTGCAGGCGTTGCAGTCCCGCCCATTCGGCCGGGATGGGACGCACGGCGCTCGTGACCAGCTGCGTGTAGATACCTCTCCGCGCGAGCTCCGGCAGGATCGCGTTCAGCTCGCGGAATCGCACGAGCGGCTCACCGCCGACGATCGAAAGATGAAGCGGCTTGTGAATGCGGATGAGGTCAAAGAAGCGGGTGACGAGCTCGTCACCGCGATAGTCGGACAGCTGACGAAGCGTCGTCTCGCCGCCGAGATGATCGTCCCCGTAGGCGTAGCACCCGGGGCAACGCAGCGGACATTCGCGCGTTATTTCTATCGAGAGGTTCGGACGATAGCCGGCAAGGATACGGACCCATGCTCGAATGACGCCTTCCACGCCCGCGATGATATCAGACGCCTCGAAACGACCGGATCAGGTCAGGGCTGGCCGATGAGCTAAATGATTGGGCCAGCTGAGTTTGAGTATCGCGCCCGCGTCTGGTCTAATAAGAACTCCGGCATCTGCACTCACGGAATCGACAAGCAAAAATGCGAAACGCTGACTCTGGCCAGCTCAGCCGTCGGTCCTTCTGCGCGCTTGGTGCGCTCGCGGCGGCGAGTGCTCTCGTGCCGAAGCCCGTCATGGCAGCGGCGACCGCGGGAAACCGCGAGCTGTCGTTCTTCAACACGCACACCGGCGAGACACTCTCGTCGCTCTACTGCTGCGCCGAACGGTACCAGCCCGCGGCGCTTGCGAAGATTAACCACATTCTTCGCGATCACCGCGCGAATGAAGTGAAGGAGATCGATCTGCACCTTCTCGATCTGCTCCACAAGCTCGGCGGCACGCTGCAGGCGTCGAAGCCGTATCACGTGATCTCAGGCTACCGCTCGCCGTCGACGAACGCGCTGCTGCGCACGCAGGGCGGCGCTCACACCGGCGTCGCGTCAAAGAGCCTTCACATGGTGGGAAAGGCGATCGACATCCGCGTTCCTGACGTTCCGCTCAAAGAGCTGCGTCTCGCGGCTGTCTCTCTCAAAGGCGGCGGCGTCGGCTATTACCCTGACCTGAACTTCGTCCACGTTGACGTCGGCCGCGTCAGATACTGGTAATCCCGCGCCCGCCCGCGCACTCATCCGTCCGCGCACTCCAGGTACGCCGCGGCCATGCGATCATCTCGCAATGCCACTGAGCGTCCTGTACCTCCACGGATTTGCGTCGTCCGTACGATCGTCGAAGGCGGCGTTTTTCGCCGACCGGCTCGCCGCGCACGGCATGCCGGTGGTCATTCCCGACTTCAACGAGCCGGCCTTCGAGCACCTGACAATCACGCGCATGCTCGATCAGGTGCGTGAGGCGCTCGCTGCGCTGCCCGCGGGGCCGACCGCCGCCATCGGCTCGAGCCTCGGAGCATTCGTGGCGGTTCACGCGGCGGCGGCACAGGCCGGGTGGGATCTGCGCGCGCGCATCGATCGATTGATCCTGCTTGCGCCTGCGCTCGACTTCGGCCGCATCCCGTTCGCGAATCTCGGCGATGCCGCGCTGGCGCGCTGGAAAGAGAGCGGCCGGCTGGACGTGTTTCACCACGCCTTCGGCCGTACGATGCCGCTGCACTACGGTCTCTATGAGGATGCTGGCCGCTACGACGCCGCTCGGTTGAGCCTCGACCTGCCTATCCTTATCTTTCATGGCACGCGCGACACGGTCGTCGACCCGCAAGTCCCGACTCGCTGGTCGGCCGGGCGGCCAAACGTTCGGATTACGTTCTTGGATGACGATCACCAGCTTCTGGCCAGCCTGGAGACGATCTGGGAGGCCACTTTCAGATTTCTAAAGATCGATCACACTTCTGCCGACGCTTTTTCTGGCTGATCGACGCCCGGCCCAATAGAATGAGGCGTTCATTGCAGTCAGCCGAGCGGCATAACCCTTGCGCTGTCGGCCGCGGGGTGGTAGGAAGTGTCCCCACAATGCTGCCGTACGAAATCCTTGTCGTCGAAGATGATGATCGTGCGCTCGCGGGCATGCTCGAACTGCTCCGCGACGCCGGCCACACCGTAACCGGTGCCTCCACCTTCGACGCGGCCAAGGGCCTGCTCGAACTTCACGCCTACGACCTGCTGATCACCGACATTCGCCTCCGGGCATTCAACGGACTCCAACTCGTTCGCCGGAGCCGTCTCCTCCATCCCAACATGGCGGTGATCCTCGTTACCGCGCACGAGGACGCGATGCTGGAGCTCGAAGCCGCGCGCTACCGCGCCGCGTACTTGCTGAAACCCGTCAAGCCAGCCGACCTGCTCGCTGCGATCTCGCGGACGCTCGCGCACGTGAAGCGCGAGCGGCGCTGGCCTCGCCGCGCCGTCGGAGCGGGCGTGATGGTGCAGGTCGGCGACTGGCCGGCGAAATTGCTCGACGTCAGCTACGGAGGACTTCGCGTCGAGATGACGGCGCCGCCCTCGCCGCTCCCGTCGTCGTTCTACGTTCGTCTGCCTACCTTCAACCTGTCGCTTCCTGTCGAAGCAGTCTGGAGCGATCGGCTGCGCTCGCCTGGTGCCCTGATCTGCGGCGTGGCGCTGCTCGGCGAAGGCGCCAACGCGCCCCCCGCCTGGCGGCGGGTCGTCGATTCGCTCGGGAACGCGCCGCGAGTGTAGTCCTACCAGCAGATTCCCCGGTAATCTCCGGCCACCTGGGAAGGGTCCGCCTGGATTCGCACCAGATCGAAGATGATGTGGTCCGGACGCGTTCGCGTGAGCGCGTCGCCGAACTCCGGCGCCGCGTTGCCGACGACGATGACGTCCGATCCGTCGAGCACTTCGTCGATGGTGTCGCACAGAAGCGATGACAGGTGCGGGATCTGCTGCTCGATGTAATCCTTGTTCGCACCGACGAGCTTTGCGAGGTTGACGTTGCGATCGTAAATCCGCAGCGCGCAGCCCTTGCCGAGCAACGCCTCCGCCAGGATGACGATTGGGCTCTCGCGAAGGTCGTCGGTGCCCGCCTTGAAACTGAAGCCGAGCAGACCGACGCGCCTCTTTCCGGTCTCGAGGACGCTGTCGATGGCATGCTGAATCTGGAGTTGATTGCTCGGCAGGATTGCCTGGAGCACCGGCATCGACAGGTCGACTTCCTTTGCGCGGTACTGGAGAGCGCGGACGTCCTTGGGGAGGCACGATCCGCCGAAAGCAAAGCCGGGTTTCAGGTAGTAGGACGACAGGTTGAGCTTCTGATCGCGGCAGAAGATGTCCATGACGTCGTGGCTGTCGACTTCGAGCCGCTTGCACAGGTTACCGATCTCGTTCGCGAAGCAGACTTTGAGCGCGTGCCACGCGTTGCTCGCGTACTTGATCATTTCCGCCGTACGGATTGTCGTGGTCACCAGCGGTGCGTCGACCTTGCTGTACAGGGCGACGGCCCCCGCGGCATCTGCGGCGTGGTTGTGGCCGACCAGCGTGAGCGGCGGCTGCCGGAAGTCTCGCAGCGCGGTACCTTCCCGGAGGAATTCCGGGTTGATGGAGACGCCGAACCGCTCGCCGTATTGTTTCCCGGACCGCGCCTCCAGCGTCGGAATGACGAGATCGTTCGTCGTGCCCGGCAGCACGGTGCTTCGCACGACGACGACGTGGTACGAGGGCTTGTGCCGCAAGGCGTCGCCGATCTCTTCGCAGACGCGGGTCAGGTACGTCAGGTCGAGGCTGCCGTTGCGCCGGCTCGGCGTGCCGACGCAGAGCAGAGAGAGATCGGAAGCGTCGACCGCTTCGGCCGCGCTGGTCGTCGCGCGTAGCGCGCCGCGCGCCGACTGCTCACGCATCAGATCGTCGAGCCCGCGCTCGATGATCGGGCTCCGCCCCTCGTTCACGCTCGCAACTTTCGCGGGGCTCACATCCACGCCGATGACCTCGTGGCCGTCGGCCGCAAAAGAAGCCGCCGAGACGCTGCCGACATATCCCAGGCCGAATACAGACACCCTCATGGCTCAAGAACCTCACGCAATCGCTTGCAGCGCGCCCGTCTGCGTGGCGCCATCGTTCCGCCGCGCGGCGGCGTTGAGCGCCTCTTCCAATTCCGCGGCCGCCGCCGTCCAGTCGTAGCGCTCCACGACGAGCCGCCGGGCGGCACGTTCGATCCCGGCACGATGCACTCGATCGCGCAGCAGCCGCACAATCGCGTGCGCAAATCGCTCCGGCTCGTCAGCGACGAGAAGGTGCTCGCCCGGCGTGACCGGCAATCCCTCCGCTCCCACCGTCGTGGATACGCACGCGCGCCCCATCGACATCGCTTCAAAAATCTTCAGCCGCGTTCCACCGCCCACGCGGAGCGGCACGACGTACACGGCGCCACGGGCGATGTGAGGACGGACATCGTCGACGCTGCCGGTGACCTCGACGCCGCGAATGTCCGCCAGCTTCCGGACTGTGGGTGTGGGTGCGCGACCAACGATCGACAACGTCACGTCCGGCTCGACCCGCCGCACGATCGGCAGAATCTCGCGGCAGAAATAAGTCATGCTGTCCTCGTTCGGCAGCCAGTCCATGGAGCCGGTGAACACGAGGTGCTTCTCGTCGAACGAGGAGTCGGGCGGCGGCTGGAAGTAGCGTGTGTCGACGCCGGTTGGCACGACCGCGATCGGGCTCGCCGGCGCGTACAGTCGCTGGAACGTGCGGCGATCCGCGTCAGATACGGCGAGCACCAGGCCGAACCTGCGGAGCGCGCCTGCCTCGAAGCGGCGCATCCGGCGCCACTGCGTGCTCATGAGCGTTCGCTGCGCGAGGCCGGCCGCCGTCTCCGCATGCCGCCGCCAGATTTCCGCCTCCACGTTGTGCGTGAAGAGGACGGCCGCGCACGGCAGCCGCGGCGGCAGGTTGACGACCGGCGGCAGAAAGTCGCACACGACGAGATCGAAAGGGCGCGTCTCGAGAACGTCGGCCACGCGCTGCGCATAGGCACGGGATCGATATTTCGCGACGGCGTACGGGTACGGATGCGCGAGATAGCCGGCGGCCTCGGCATAGAACGTTAGGCTCCGTTTCGGCGTGTCGCGCCTGGGCAACGTCACGAGGTGCGCACAGACCTCGCGCATGCCTGCGAGGTCCGCCGCCGGTTGATCGGGGTCGCGAAACGACAGGTACGTGATCTCATGCCGCGTCGCGAGATGGCGCATCAAGTGCCACGTCCGCAGCTTGCCGCCTTTGTCGAGCGGCAGCAGGAGTCCCACGTTCAACCAGAGAATGCGCATGTGCCTCTATGCGGCATGCAGGACCTGTACGCCTGCGCCGTCGATCGCGGTCCGGTACCAAAGCTCGAGATTCAGAAGACTCCAGATCGTGTCGCCTCCTGGACACTCACCGCTCTCGTGTCGCGCGAGGACGCGTTCGACGGCCGCGGGCTCGAACAGGCCACGCTCGACTGCGCGGCGGTCGAGCAGCACGTCGCGCGCGACGCGGATCGAGGGCCCCCGCATCCAGTGCGCGAACGGCACGGGGAAGCCCATCTTCGGGCGCTCGAGGATTTCACGCGGGAGCAGATCGGCCGAAGCCGCACGCAGGATGCGCTTGGTCGTGAAGCCGCGCAGCTTCCACGAATCGGGCAGCCGCGCCGCGAACTCGACGAGCGGGTGATCGAGAAACGGCACGCGACTTTCGATCGACGCCGCCATGCTCATCTGGTCCTGCTTCATCAACAGCTCGACCAGGTAGGTCTTCTGGTCGGCATACAGAATTCGCGCGAGCGGCGAGGCGTCAGGACCAGGCCGATCGAACCATGCCCGCGATGCGCCGTAAGCGGCGCCGGTCGTTGCGCGGACGAGGATCTCAGGCGTTAGCAACGAACGCAGCGCCTCGAGCCGGATTCCCGCAAAGCTGTCGAAGAACACCGCCTCGGGGCTGTGCTCGGCCGCCAGAAACGACCGCGCGGCGAGCCGTCCGGCGCGGCCCGAAATCCGGGGAACGACGTGGTCGCGAACCGCGCGCCGTGCCACGGCCGGAACGAGCGCCTGATACATCGCGCCGGCACGCCAGTTGGCTAGCGCCCGCGGGTATTTGCCGTATCCGGCCAGCAGCTCGTCGCTTCCTTCGCCGGTCAGGACCACCTTCACGTGTTCGCGGGCCAGCGCGGAGACGAAGTACAACGGCACGCTCGACGGGTGGGCGATCGGCTCGTCCTCGTGCCACACGAGGCGGGGAAGCGCCTCGAAGAATTCGTGCTCGCCGATGACGATTTCGTGGGCGTCGGCGCCGATCGCGCGCGCGACGGCGCGCGAATATTCCAGCTCGCTGAACGCCCGCTCCGAAAACGCCACCGAAAAGGTCTGAAGCGGCCGATCGATCATGCGAGCCATCAGTACGGCGATCGCGCTGCTGTCGAGTCCGCCGGACAGGAACATCCCGAGCGGCACGTCGCTCATCAGGCGGAGCCGGACCGACTCTTCGAGTCGCCCGCGGAATTCGTCTATCAGCTGGCGACCACGAACGGACGTGCGGCTGCGCACGGACGCGCTGGAGCCGTCGCCGATCGGAATGTCCCAGTACTGCTGGATGCTGACCTTCCCGTCCTCGTACACGAGGCGGCAGCCAGGCATCAGCCGGCGGATGCCACGGAAAAGCGTCTCCTCCGAAGACAGATAACGGGTCGTCAGGAACTCGGGCAGCGCGTCGTCGTTGGCGCGCGCCTCGATGAGGCCGCTCGCGAGAATGGCCTTGATCTCCGATCCGAAGATCAGCCGGTCATTGACGACCGTCCAATACAGCGGCTTGACGCCGAGCCGGTCGCGTGCCAGCAGCAGTCGGCGCTTCGGTGCGTCCCATAGCGCAAACGCGAACATGCCGCGGAAGCGATGGACGCAGTCGTCTCCCCACTGCTCGTACGCGTGGACGATGGTCTCGGTGTCCGACCGTGTACGGTACCGATGCCCCGCCGCTTCGAGCTCACGGCGAACGTCGGCGTGGTTGTAGATCTCCCCGTTAAAGACGATCCAGACGGTCGCATCCTCGTTGGCGAGGGGCTGATGGCCGCTTTGCAAATCCACGATGCTGAGCCGTCGATGACCGAGGCCCGCGTAGTCGTCGAAAAACGCGCCGGCGTCGTCCGGTCCGCGATGCGTGAGCACGTCGCGCATGACGCCGACGCACGCCCGCTCATCGGCGTGCAGGCGATCCGACGCAACGATGCCGGCAATGCCGCACATCAGACGGCCTCCGCGAGGGTTGGCGTGGCCGCGACTTTCCGCGCCTGCCCGTCTACGAACTGGCGGAACCAGAGTTCGAGCATCAGGAGCTGCCAGAGGCGGTGCCGGTGGTCCGCGCGGCCCGTGCGATGGTCGTTCCACAGCCGTTCGACTTCGCGCTGCTGAAAGAGGCCTCGGGCGCGCAGCCGTCCGTCAGTGAGCAAATCACCAGTCATGGTCGACAGCGGACCGCGAAGCCATTCGCCGATCGGAGCCGCGAAACCCTGCTTCTTCCGCTCGAGGATCGCGCGCGGCACGCGCCGCTCGAGAAGCCGACGCAGCAGGTATTTCGTCTGACCGTGTTTCAGTTTGAGCGATGACGGAACCATCGCCGCACGCTCGAGGAGCGGATGGTCGAGCAGCGGCTCCCGCGCTTCGAGCGAGACCGCCATGCTCATCCGATCGACCTTGGTCATGATGTCGTCCGGCAGGTAAGTGCGGAAATCGACGTACATCGCGCGGTCGATCGGATCCGAGGACGTGCACGCGTGCCAGGCGTCGCGGAACGGCGCAAATGGGTCGGCGCGGCGCGCAACGCCGAGAAAACTGTCGCTGTACAGCCGTAGCTTGGCGCCGGTCTCGAACAGCTCGTATGCGTGCTTCTGCGCAAGCGCGGCGTCTGGCGCGAGGGCGAGATGCCGAAGCGCCCGCGCGCCTTTGACGGAGAGCGGCAGTGCCCCGGCAGCCATTCCGACTATCGTTGCCGCCGGCCCCAAGGCACGCCGCATCCGCGCTTCCCAGCGTTCGACGCGATGGCGCGCATATCCGGCCCAGAGCTCGTCCCCACCGTCGCCAGACAATGCGACGGTCACCAGCGACCGCGCGGCTGCAGACACGTAGTACGTGGGAACCGCCGACGAATCCGCGAAGGGCTCGTCGAAGTGCCACGCAAGCTTCGGCAGCAGCGTCTCGACATGTGGATCCGCCTGACGCGGATGGAACTCGCACTCGAGGTGGCGTGCGACGGTTTCGGCATGCTGGAGCTCGTCGAACCGCTCATGGTCGAATCCGACGCTCACGGTGACGACGGGCGCGTCGCTCGTCTCGACCATGTGCGCGACGACTGTGGTCGAGTCGATCCCTCCTGAGAGAAATGCGCCGAGCGGCACATCGCTGATCAGACGAAGCCGCACCGCGTCGGCGATCGCGCGATCGATCTCCTCCATGTGGCGCGCTTCGTCAACGCGCTCGTCCGTCTGCGAGAACGGCAGATCCCAATAACGGCGGACCGTAACCTGTCCGGCCTCGGCGACCAGGTAGTGGGCGGGAGGCAGCTTGCGGATGGCGCGAAAGACCGAGTGGGGCGCTGGAATGTAGAGCAACGTCAGGTAGGCGTCGATCGCTTCGGGGCTCCATTCGCGAGGGACGTCCGGATCCGCGAGCAGCGATTTGATCTCCGAACCGAAAACGATCCCGCGTCCGTCGAGAACCGAGTAGTGGAGCGGCTTGACTCCCACTCGGTCCCGCGCGAGCAGCAGCCGGCGGCGGCGGGCGTCCCACAGCGCGAACGCGAACATCCCCCGGAAACGCTCGATGGCGTTGTTTTCCCACTCCTCGTACCCGTGAGCGATGACCTCCGTGTCGCTGCGAGTGCGAAAGACGTGACCCCGCGCCTCGAGCAACGCGCGAAGCTCGGCGAAGTTGTAAATCTCGCCGTTGAAGATCACCTGGATCGAGCCGTCCTCGTTTCCGATGGGCTGATCGCCGGTCGCAAGATCGATGATGCTGAGCCGCCGGTGGCCAAGCCCGATTCCCGG
>DATAEE010000381.1:0-11447 GCA_036258175.1 Vicinamibacterales bacterium | reverse complement strand
GTACGCGACCGGCTGCTCGTCTTCCATCCGCCGGATGTCTTTCGCCCCCGTCAGGTGCATGCGCCCCTGCAGGCGCTGGAACCCGAGCGGCTTGCCTGCCTTATCGAGGGCGACGATCTCGCCGTCAATGATGAGTCGTCCACCGAGCTTCCGGCCGATCTGTTGGAAGACCTCTACCAGCGCAGGGAACTGCGCAGTCTTCTCGTTGCCAAGGCGGGAGTAGATCTGAACTTGCGAGGCCTGCGGCTTAGAGCTTGGGGCTTGGGGTTTGATCTCGACAATCGCTCGTATCCCGTCGTACTTCGGCTCGTAGACGAGCCCCGGGCTGACGCGCGGGGCGTCGTCGAGCGAGGCGAGCATCGGCCGCAGGTCGTCGCGTAAAGCGCTGCGCATTCGTGTGCACGGCGGAGAGCCTGCCGCGGCCTCCTCCGCGGAAACCGCTTCGGCGAGCCAGGCCGAAGCTGGGCGGAGGCGGCGTGCCATCCGATATCCTTATTACTGTATGGCTGCGCGCCCGACGTGGAAAGGCTTCCTCAAAGTCAGTCTCGTCAACATTCCGGTCCGGGTCTTTCCCGCGACCGACAGCGCCGCGACGATCAGCTTCAACCAGCTGCATCGCGAGTGCCGCACACGCATCCAGCAGAAGCGCTGGTGTCCGACGTGCGACAAAGAAGTCCCGCACTCCGATATCGTCAAGGGCTACGAGTTCGAGAAGGGACGCTACGTCGTGATGGACGAGGAGGACCTCGCCAAGGTCCGGCCTGAGTCGACGCGCATCATCAACCTTGTCCAGTTCACCGAGGTCGACGAGATCGATCCCGTCTACGTCGAGCGGCCGTACTACCTGGCGCCCGACGGGCCGATGGCGAAGGAGGCGTTCGCCGTCATCCGCGAGGGAATGAAAGGCAAGGCCGGGATCGGAAAGCTGGCGCTCTACGGCCGCGAGTACCTGGTCGCGGTGCAGCCGCGCGCGAAGGGGCTCATCATGTTCACGCTGCGGACCTCACGCGAGATCCGCAGCATGGACGCAATCGACGAGCTCGAGGGCGTGCCTGAGAAGGTCAAGCCGGACGAGATCAAGCTCGCGAAGCAGGTGATCGACACGTTCCAGGCGCCGCTCGATCTGCGCGAGTACCGCGACGAGTATCAGGAAGAACTGCGAAAAGTCATCGACAAGAAGATCGCCGGCGAGGAGGTCGTCGAGCCGCAGGAAGAAGCGGCGCCGACGAAAGTGGTGGACCTGATGGACGCGCTCCGCAAGAGCCTCGATCGCGTCAGCTCGACGAAGAAGTCCACCGCCAAGGCCGCGCTTCAGAAGAAGGCAGCCGGGAAGTCGGCGAAAAAGAAGCGCGCCTAACTAGAATCGCCGTCACGGCGACCGCGCCGTACTCGATGGCGAGCAGCCATACCGGCACAATCCAACCAGTCCCTGGCGGATACGCCCAAACCACGTACACGGGAAGAATCGCGATGGTCCACGCAAGCAACGGCAACGTCCAGCGCGTCGTGAGAAACGGGGCGAGCCAGACCAGGTACCACGGATAGACCAGCGGCGCGAGCATCAACGCGACTGCCATCGGCCACGCCCACGCCTCCGGCGCGCTCGACGCGCATCTCCAGCGAAGCCACGCCGCCACTGCCAACCCCGCGGCCAGCGCAAGCCAGGCCACGGCCCATGGCTCGACGATCCCTACCAGCCATTGATAAACGGGTCCGTTGAAGCGATAGCGATTGATCACTCTCGACAGCGATCCGATCGGAATCACCCCGCTCCCGAGGTGCGGCCAGTAGAGCGCGATGAGAAGCACGGCGCCCGCCGCGGCGTCGCGCACGCGGATTCGCCGCCACAGCAACGGCGCGAGGACGGCCGGCAGAAGCTTCAGCGACGCGGCCGCGACAAAGGCGAGGGTTGCGGCGAGGGTCCGCCGTTTTGCGAGCGCGAGCGCCGCCGAGACCAGCAGCAGCGCGCCGACGGCATCGAAGTGGCCGTTTCGCGCGCCTTCGATAACGACGAGTGGGTTCCACGCATACGAGACGACCAGCCAGTCAGGACGTCCGGTTGCGCGCAGCAGGCTCAAGAGCACCAGGCAGCCGAACAGATCGGCCGCCGCGGCAGCCGCCTTGAAGGCGCGTGGTGATTCGCTCGCCGTCGTGACGACACGGAAGAACAGCTGCGCCGCGGGCGGATACGGGCTCGGAATGTGCGTGTGCTGCATCTGCCGCGTATCCGGCGTGTGAATCGCCGCGTATGCGGGATCCGACGGAATCACCACGAGCGGGTCGTAGCCCTGCCGCTGGACGCGCGCGTCCCAGACGTACCGGAAGATGTCGCTGCCCTCGCCGGTCGCGGGAAAGAGATGCGGCAGCCGCATCGCGACGGCAAACACCAGGATGCTCCAGATCGCCCAGGCAGGCGCCGTAGCGCGGGCACGCCAACCGATGACGAGCGCGACCAGGTAGGCAACACAGGAGATCGCGAGCGAGGTGAGATGAAGCGGCGTGCCGTCACGCGCCTCTGTGATAGCCAGCATCGCGTGCGACAGCGTCGCGATGGTGCCGCAGGCGACGAGCGTGATGAGGATCGGTCGAGACAGGCGCATGCCGCCGACCACGATAGCATCGGCGGCACGACCGGGCGAGGCGGTTCCTACCGCCTCGCTACCAGCAGTTCGTTTTCGACGCCGAACGTCAACGGCACTTCACGCGCCCGGAAGCCTGCGGCCGTCCGATCCGATTCGGAGTCCACTACGCCGAGCAGCATCGTCCGTCCACGTTGCACGACGATGTGAATCGGATAGTAACCGAACGGCTCGGCGCCGGGATAGCGCGGCCCGTAGAACCGGCGTCCCGCGAGGCCTCCGCCCGGCGCGTAGCGCGAGAGGAACGCGTCGCCGTAGATGCGATAGAAGGTGGACCACCGGATGCGATCGTCGTTCTGCGTGACCGGCAGCAGCTCGATCTGATCCACCACCTGGTCGACGCGGGACACGCGCTTGACCGCTTTGACGGCGTCGTTTTTGACCGTCGCGCGGTAGGCATACCCCGAGAGCGTCACCGTACCCCTGTCGTACTGGAACGTCAGGTAATCGAAGACGCCGTAGTAGGGAAGTCGGAGGAGGGCCCGGCGGATGTCGTCGTTCGTGCGGGCATCCTCGGACGAGGGTTGCGCGGCCGCGACGGCGGCGACGGACATGAACACAAGGGCTGCGATGACGAACACGCGACTGAGAGAGGTTTTTGGCTTCATGTACTGGTCTACGGGGTATCGGACGCGGCGGTTTTCCTCATCCGTTGACGAAGGGCTGACGGAAGCATGATGAAGCGACCGGACGAGCGGCAGGCGTCGACATTGGACGAGCCGCGGTATCATTGACCGCCCATGGGCGACCGATTCGCCACCACGCAATGGAGCCTCGTGCAGGCGGCGCGTGACGGCACGGAAACCGAGGCACGGCGAGCGCTCGAGGCGCTCTGCGAGGCTTACTGGTTTCCGCTGTACGCGTTCGTCCGGCGCCGCGGTCATCCGGCCCACGAGGCGGCGGACCTCACCCAGGCGTTCTTCGCCGATCTTCTTGGTCGGCCGTTTCTGGGCAGCATCGATCGATCGAAAGGGCGCTTCCGATCGTTTCTCCTCGCGTCGCTCGAGCACTTTCTGTCCCATGAGCGTGAGAAGGCTGCGGCGTTGAAGCGAGGCGGAGGAGCGCATCCGTTCCCCCTGGACACATCAGGAGCTGAAACGCGATACAGCCACGAGCCGGCCGATCAGCTCACGCCGGAGCGCGTGTTCGAGCGCCGTTGGGGACTGACCGTCATGGAGCGCGCGATGGAGCGGCTTCAATCCGAGTCGGGCGAAAACGCCGAACGCTTCGAGCGGCTCAAGCCCTGCCTCACCGGCACGGACCACGCGCAGTATCGCGAGATTGCCGATGCGCTGGGGACGACCGAGAACGCGATCAAGGCCGCCGTCCACCGCCTTCGCCAGAACTACGGCCGGCTCCTGCGCGAGGAAATCGCCCAAACTGTTGCCGATCCGGACGAAGTTGACGACGAAGTGCGGCACCTCCTGACGGTCATCCGCCCGTGGAACGATGGGGGCGCGTGACCTTCCGGCGGCGTTCCGTTTCTAGTCTATAGACCATGACTTTGGCGATGACAGGGGCCGCCGGCCGGTGCCCGGACTGCGGAACCCGGCTGACGGCGGAGCCGTGGGGGGCCGGGCTGTGCCTGTCGTGCCTGATTGAGCTGGGGCTTTCGGGTCAGCCGGACGCTGTTCAACAAGCCGACTCTGACGCCGATCTGCCCACCATCAGCTCCGGCGCACCGGTCCCCGGTCAGATCCTGGGCAACCGCTATCGCATCCGCTCGCTGCTCGGGAGCGGCGGGATGGGAGAAGTCTTCCGCGCCTTCGATCTCAAGCTGCGCGTGGATGTCGCGCTCAAGGCGGTGCGGCCGGCGCTCCTCGCCGACGCGCGGGCGCTCGAAGGCCTGCGCGAGGAAGTGCGCGCCGCGCGCGAGGTCATCTCGCCGAACGTCTGCCGCGTGTTCGACCTCGTCGAGTTCGACGGCCGCGAGCTGGTGTCGATGGAGTACGTCGATGGAATCACGCTCGGCGCGATGCTGCGCGAGCGAAGCCCGCTCGGCCTGCAGGACGCGCGGGACATCGCGTCGCAATTCCTGGCGGGGCTCGATGCCATCCACGCCGCCGGCCTCGTACACCGCGACATCAAGCCGGAGAACGTGATGCTGACCCGCGCCGGGCGCGTGGTCGTCATGGACTTCGGCATCGCGCGCGCCGCAGCCAAGGTGCCCGGGACGATCAGGGGCACGCCCGCGTACATGGCGCCCGAGCAGTCGCGCGGCGAAGCGGTGGACGCCCGCGCGGACGTCTTCTCCGCGGGCGTCGTCCTGGCCGAGATGGTGACGCCCGGCGGCGTCCGGACCCGCGACGCCAGGCAAGCCGTATGGCGGCGCGTGCACGGCGAGCCGCCGCAGGCGGGCGACACCGCGTGGGCGGGCGTGCTGCGCAAGGCGATTGCAAAGTCCCGCGACGATCGATACCCGACTGCCGCCGCGCTCGCGCGCGCGCTAGAGGAGGTCACGCTCCGCACGACCGGGGACGAAGCGAAGCGGCCGTATCCGGGCCTCGCGTCGTTTACCGAGGAGGACGCGGCCTTCTTCGTCGGCCGCGAGCTCGAGATCGAGGAGATGTGGAAGAAGCTGCGCCGAAGGCACCTCCTCGCGCTCGTTGGCCCATCCGGCGCCGGCAAGAGCTCGTTCCTGCGCGCCGGGCTGGGGTCGACCCTTCCGACCGGCTGGCGCGCGATCTTCGCCGCCCCCGGGGATCGTCCGTTCGCCGCGCTCGCGCACGCGCTGGCCCCTGAGCTCTCGGGAGACGTCGCCGCGGTCGCGAAGCTGATCGACTTCGAGCGGCCTGACGTGGCGGTGGACGTCGTGACCCGCTGGCGCCGCCGGCACGAGCAGGCGCTCGTCGTTCTCGATCAGTTCGAAGAGCTGTTCACGCAGAGTCCGGCTGACGTCCAGGATCGGTTCGCGCAGCTCCTGGCCCGCTGCGCGCTCGACGCGGACGTCCACGTGCTCGTCTCGATGCGCGACGATTTTCTGTTCCACTGTCACAAGCTCGAGAGCCTCGCGCCCATGTTCTCGGAGCTGACGGTGATCGGCCCGCCCACGGGCGCCGCCCTTCGCCGGGCGCTCGTGCAGCCGGCGCTGAAGTGCGGCTACCGGTTCGAGGACGAGTCGGTGGTGGAGGAGATGCTGGTCCAGGTCGCGGGCGAGCGCGGCGCGCTCCCGCTGGCGGCGTTCGCGATGGGACGGCTCTGGGACACGCGCGATCGCGAGCGCGGTCTCCTGACGCGGGCCGCGTACGACGGGATCGGCGGCGTGGGCGGCGCGCTCGCGCAGCATGCCGAGGCGACGCTCGACCGCATCGGCCACGACCGCCTGCCGATCGTCCGCGAGCTGTTTCGAAACCTGGTGACTTCCGAGGGCACGCGGGCTTCAGTCGATCGCGACGAGCTGCTGTCGATTTTCCGCGAGAGCGAAGCCGATCGCGACGCGGCGGCGGCCGTGCTCGACGCGCTCGTCGATGCGCGTCTCCTGACGTCGTACGAGCAACCGGCCGCCGATGGCGAGCCCACCGGCCGGCGCCGGATCGAGGTCATTCACGAGTCGCTACTCACCGCGTGGCCGCGCCTAGAGCGCTGGCGGACGCAGGATCAGGAGGGAGCCCAGCTCCGCGATCAGTTCCGTCAGGCCGCCCGGCTCTGGGAAGACCGCGGCAAGGCGGACGATCTCTTGTGGACGGGCACGTCGTTCCGCGAGTACGAGCTCTGGCGCGAGCGCTACGCGGGCAAGCTGTCGGCGAGCGAAGACGCGTTCGGCCGTGCGATGACGGCACGCGCGCTCCGTCGCCGGCGCCAGAGGCGTCTCGCTACGGCCGCCGTCGTCGGCATCGCGCTCGGCGTGGCGCTGGCCATGGGCGTGCTCTGGCGACGGAGCGAGGCCGCGCGCGCGCAAGCGCTGACAGCAGCCCGACACGCCGAGTCCCAGCAGCTCTTCACGCTGGGCCAGGCCGAGATCGAGCGGAACCCCACCCTCGCTCTTGCTTACTCGCTCGCGAGCCTCGAGCGGAACGATACGCCCCACGCGCGGCGCCTCGCCCTGCGCGCCTTATGGCAGGGCCCTCCGGCATTCCTTCTCGCCCGCAGCGATAGATCGTGGGCCAACACCCAGTTGAGATTCTCGAACGATGGCACGTGGCTGGCGGGTACGAACAGCAGGGACGGAGCGGTTCGCCTCTGGAAGAGCGACGGCTCGGCGGCGCGTGAGATTCGTGATGCGAACAGCCGCGGCAACTTCGCGTGGGGCAATTTCGGCCCGGATGGTGGGACGTTCGTTGTCACCATTTCGGATTCGATCCGGATTTACTCGCTGCCTGCCGGTAACGAGATCCGGAGGATCGCCGGAACATTCCGCTGGGGGCTCGTTCGCGGGCAGTCGGTTTTCACAGGCGCCTTCGTGGAACCGACGGCGGATGGACGACCCAGGCGTCTGATCAAGGCCTTTCCCGTGCCGGACGGCGCGCCGGAAGACAACCTGGGCGTCCTGACGTACCCGTTGGGGCAGGCGGGTGCGTTCGACATCGATCGAGCGGGGCAATCGATGTTTGGCGTCCACGGCGGCTCACTCTTCGAGTTTCCACTCCGCGAGCTCGAGCGCGCCCGGCCGCGGCTCGTCGTTCGCGGCGACGACCCGGTTCTTGCGTTTGCGCTCAGTCGCGATGCAGAACGTATCTACGCCTGGCACAAGTCCGGCAGCCTGCAGACATGGTCGCGCGCTACTGGAGTCCCCTTGTCGGGACGGAAGGT
Organism: Vicinamibacterales bacterium; assembly: GCA_036258175.1. Taxonomy (GTDB): domain Bacteria; phylum Acidobacteriota; class Vicinamibacteria; order Vicinamibacterales; family 2-12-FULL-66-21; genus DATAEE01. The sequence goes on along the minus strand of DATAEE010000381.1, from coordinate 4,059 downwards.
GGTTCGGACCGACGACCAGATCTTCGAGTCTACCCTCAGCGACGATGGTCGGTGGCTGGCATCAGCCCTTGCCACCGAGGTGGCGCTGTTGGATCTTGAGGGGCCCGCAGCGCTCCAGCCTCTCACCCTGCGGCCAGGTGGCCGCCCGATCAGCGTGGACATCGATCCCAGCGGCGCCTGGATGGCGGTGCAGGACAACCGCGCAGTGTCGATCTGGCCGATGCCGGACCGTCACCCTCAAGTGTTGCGAGGACCGACGAAATTGTTGCGGTGGGTCGCCATCGACCCGCGCAGCCGGCGGATCCTGGCCGGTAGCGAAATCGCACCCGTCGTGACGGTTTGGCCCGCGCCTTCGGATCGCGGCAGCGCAGAAGCGGCGGTCATCGATCTCCCCGTTGCACCGGTCGGCGTGCAGATTTCCCCGCGTGAGAATCTCCTGGCGTCGGGCTCGTTTTCCGGCGTGTGGCTCATCCCGCAGGACGGCCGCAAGCCCGAGCAGCTGCCCGGCTTCATGGGAATGGTGATGGCACCAGCGTTCGACCGCGACGGCAGACGACTCGCCGCAGGAGGAGGGATTCAGGGTGAGCTGATGGTCCGGGGCGAGGCAGTCGTCCGCGTGTGGGATCTGGACACGCGCGAAGTCCGCGTCCTCGAAGCGGGCGACAACAAGCCTATCGCCACCGTCGAATTCATGCCCGATGGCCGCCTGCTCGCCGCGGGGCCGGGAGGCGTCCGGCTGTGGGACCTCGGGACCGGGACGTCGACGCTGCTGGTGGAAAGCGCCGCGATGTTCGCGCGGCCGAGCCCCGATGGGCGCTACCTCCTCATCCTTCGTGGCGAGCTGCGCCCCGGAGGAGGGGCCGGATCGGCCTCCGTGTACGACATGAAGGAGAAACGATCCTGGGACCTCACCTCGCACGGCGCCGAGATCACCAGCGTCGCGTGGCATCCGTCGGGGCAGCAGATCCTCACGGGCAGCCTCGAAGGCATGGTGCGTCTTGGGCGGCTGACCGGGGAAGAGCCCCACATTCTGATGGGCCACGCGGGCCCGGTCTGGGGTCTTCGGGCGGAGCCCGACGGTCGCTGGTTCGTGTCGGCCGGCAGCGATGGCACGGCGCGAGTCTGGCCGATGCCGGAAGGGCAACCCTTTCACAGGCTGCCGCGAGGCGAGCTGCTCGAGCGTCTCCGCGCGCTCACGAACTACCGCATCGTCGACGATTCGACCTCTGCAAGCGGCTATCGGCTCGACTTCGAGGCGTTCAAAGGCTGGAACCGGAAGCCGCCGCGCTGGTAGCGGCTGCGAGGACAAGGTATGAGGATCGCTTTGGCCAGGACAGCTCTGATCCACGTCGCGTGTCTAATCGGGCCGGCGCTCCCGTCGGCGGCGCAGGTGCAGCGAGGGGCCATCTACGGCACCGCGCACGACACCACCGGCGCAGTCCTGCCCGGCGTCCTGCTGCACCTGACGTCACCGGTCAGCGCTCCGCAGGAAACGACGACCGGCGCACGAGGCGAGTTCCGGTTTCCGGACCTCGATCCGAGCGAGTACACGTTGCGGGCCACGCTCGAGGGTTTTCGGCCTGTCGTTCGCCCCGCCGTCATCGTCGGAGTCGGGGTCAACGTGGAGATCCGAATCGACATGGCCGTCGCGGATGTGACCGAAGAGGTCGTCGTGGCGGCGGCGACACCGGTGCTCGATCTCCGGCGGCAGGGAAACGTGACCAACTTCGACCAGGCGATGCTGAACGAGATTCCGACGGCGCGCGATCCATGGGCGTTGATGCAGCAGCTGCCGGGCGTTTCGATCGGGCGGCCGAACGTCGGGGGCTCGGAGAGCACGAACCAGGCGCAATTCGCGGCGCGCGGCGACAACGGATCGAACACGATGTGGAACATCGACGGCGTCACGATCACCGACATGGCTGCGGGCGGCTCGAGCACGACGTTCTACGACTTCAACGTCTTCGAGGAAGCCCAGTACACGACCGGCAGCCTGGATGCGCGCCAGCAGACGGGCGGCCTGGGCATCAACCTGGTCACGAAACGAGGCACGAACGCTCTGCACGCTTCCGGGCGGCTCTTCTTCAGCAACGACGATCTCCAGGGAGAGAACATCTCGAGCGAGCAGGCCGCCGCCGGGCTCACGGGAAACCGGATCATGCAGCTCGCCGAGTACGGTGGTGATGCGGGAGGGCCGCTGTGGAAGGAGCGCGCGTGGTTCTGGCTCGCGACCTCGAGGACCGACGTCCGCCAGCTCGCCATCAACGGGTTCCCGGACAACAGCATCATCAATACGTTAGCGGCACGCGGCGATGCCCAGCTCGCGCCCTCGACGCGCCTGTCGTTCCTCTACCACCGCGCCGAGAAGCTCAAGGACGGCCGCGCCGCCGGAGTGGACCGTCCGCCGGAAACGACGTGGCATCAGCAGGGTCCGTCGAATATCTACAAGATCGAAGGTTCGCAGATCTTGGGGTCCGGGCTGCTCGTGTCGGCGAAGTTCGCCTACGTCGACAGCGTGTTTTCCCTCACGCCACAGAGCGGCCTGGACGGCCAGGCGTGGCGCGACTTCGCCACGCAGATCTGGCATGGCAGCTTTCTGTTCAGCGCAAGCGATCGCGATCAGTACCAGACTCAGATCGACGGCACCTGGGCCCGCGGCAGGCATGACGTGACGTTCGGCCTGCACCAACGCCGGACGACGTCGAACGAAAGGAACGGCTGGCCGGGGGACGGAACTAACACGCTCGTCAACCTCGAACGGCTGGGCGTGCCGTCCGGCATCGGATTCGCCAACATCACCCGTATTGGACTTCCTTGGAGCAGCACGAGCACGCTCAGCACCTATGTGGGCGACGTCATCACGACGAACCGCTGGACGTTCAATCTGGGACTGCGGTTCGACCGACAGAGGGGACGGAACGAAGCGTCGAGCGCCCCAGCCAGCGGCCTCGCACCGTCGATCCTGCCCGCGCTCGAGTATCCCGGTGACGCAGAGATCGGCTGGAACGATTTCTCACCGCGCGCGGGTGCGACCTTCCGTCTGAACGACAGGACGATCCTCCGCGCGAGCTACGCGCGATTCGCGAACCAGCTCGCGTCGAGTCTGATCCTGTTCGACAATGCCGCGGGGCAGAGCTTCATCCAGTACTTCTTCCGCGACGCGAACGGCGATCACCTGGCGCAGGCATCAGAGCTGCAGGGGCCGACGGGAACCGTGGGTGGCGTCAATCCAGCCGATCCGTCGGCTCCGTATTCGCCGAACCTGGTCGATCCGGATCTCTCAGCGCCGTCGTTGCAGACGATCATTGCCGGCGTGGAACGCGAGGTGATGCCCAACTTCTCGCTGGGCGTCAACTTCGGTCACGGCTCCGTGTCCAACGCCACCTGGCCGTCGTTCATCGGCCTCACGCGGGAGGACTTCGTCGAGTACCGGACGGCTGGCGAGGTTGGCGGCGTGACCTCGACGACGCCCGTGTATCGGCTGGGGCCCGGCGTCCGGTTGCCGCCCGGAAACGGCCGCGTGCTCGCCAACCGCGAGGGCTATCACCAACGGTACTGGAATGTTGATTTCACCGGGACCAGGCGGCTTGCGAACCGATGGATGGTCCGCGGGTTCCTAACGCTGCAGCAGCAGCGCGAGTACTTCGACGATCCCGCGCGCGCGATCCAGGATCCGACGCCCCGATACGAGCAGATTGCTGGCCTGGTCAGCGGCTTCCTCGACGGCGGGCTCGCGGTGAACGCGCCGCCCGGTTCCGAGTTCGTGATCAACGCCAAGTGGATGTACAGCGTGGCGGGACTCTATGAGCTGCCGTGGGGCGTCAACGTCGCCGGAACAATCTACGGTCGCCAGGGCTATCCAACCGTTGAGACGATCACCGTGAACCGTCCCGACGGCCTCGGGTTGACCTCCGTGCTGGTGGATTCGGACCTGGACGCGAGCCGGCTTTCGAGCCTGCACCTTTTTGATTTCCGCATTCAGAAAACGCTGGAGTGGCAGCGTGTCCGTGCGACGCTCAATCTCGATCTGTTCAACACCCTCAACAGCGCCGTCACCCT
>DATAEE010000380.1:0-2122 GCA_036258175.1 Vicinamibacterales bacterium | reverse complement strand
GATGGCGAGCGTCGCCTTCAGGCCGGTCGGGTGGGCGGTCAGATTGCCCCTACACGACCACTTGTTCGTCTACACGGCGACCGATGAGTACACGTTCAGCGGCGGCACGTTCCTAATCACCTTCCAGGCCAGCTGCACCCTAACGAGCATCGACTTCGAGACCGGTGACACCGTTGGCGCGTGCTCTGGGAATTGGCGGGTGAACGGCGGAACCGGCGACTACAGCCGCCTCAAGGGCACGGGAACCTTCACCGAAACCCAGAACCTGAACTATCTGAGCGTCGGCACCGGCTCGATCACGCTGCTCGGGACCATGCACACCGACTGATCACCGAGCCGCGCTCCGTGGGAGGGCGCTGGGCCCCTCGGCATGGCGCCCTCCACGCGGTGAAGCGCGAGCTCCGCGGCTGCCCGCAGTGGGCCGCCGTTTCGTCGCTGGCGATCAGAACGAGGCGTGGGCGAGCGTCCTCTCGCCAGAGCAGGGGCCTGCCGCCAAGAGCGGCCTGTCCCAGCCTTAGCCTGTTCTGGAAATTTGATTCGCCGCGGTTATCGGCGGGACTCTCGCATTGGTGGAAGGGCTGCTCCTGATTGTCCTTGGCGGTCTCGGGGGGCTGGCCGACAATCCCGAGGCGGAGACAGCGATGACCGACGGGTACGTCGTACTGGCGTTTGGCGCGACCGTCCTGACCGCGGTTTCGTCGCACGCCGATGGCCGCTCGTCCTCGCCGTAGCTACCGCGGCCACCGCGGGTGTCGGATTTCTTGTCAAAAACGCCCGATGGGTCTTCGCTGCCGCCTTCCTTCTCGCCGCCGCGGCGCTCGCCTTCGTCTCGAAGCGACGCGAACTGCGGCCGAACAATCGCAAAGCGATGTCCTCATAGACGGCCGGCCGTGGCGAGCGGTGTCGCGGTCGGAGCTTCCTGGTCAGTTGCCAGGCTTTAGCGCGCGGCCGATCTCACTTCGGAGGCAGCCTTCTCGATCAGTTCAGCCACAACGGCCGGTTGCGACACGTAATCGAATGGCTGCCAGCCGTCTCGAAAACGGTTGAACCCGCCCGCTTAGACATCTCGCGCTGTAGCGATGGGGGAATCATCCGGTCATCGGTCGTGACGAGATACCAACTTTGCTTGCTCCGCCAGGCAGGCTCGCTGATCGTGTCGCCCGCGGCGTCAAGACCCAGGGGACCTGCGAGTCGGCTATGAACTCGGCCAGTTCGGCGTCCACGTCGCCAGCGAATGCCTCGTGGAACTTGTTCCGGTCGAGCAAGAGGAAGCCGTCTTGCGGCGGCCGAATCGGCGGTCCGGGCGCGTCGGGCGGCAGGGTGGAAAGGAGCGTGTTCACCGACTCGCCAGCATCCGGCATGAAGGCCGCGATGTAGACGAGCGCCGCCACATTGGAACCAGTACCCGCCTCGGTAATCACGGCTCCGCCGTAGGAGTGGCCAACGAGAATGACGGGCTCGCTCTGGGCGTCGATGACGCGCTTGGTCGCAGTGACGTCGCCTTCGAGCGAAAGCGTCGGATTCTGGACGATGCTGACGCTGTAGCCGTCTTTCTTCAGGTGTTCGTAGACGCCTTGCCAGCCGGAGCCATCCACGAAACCGCCGTGAACGAGAACGACGGTCCCCGCTGCTGAGCCAGTCTCCATGAGACTCTGCTTGCCGTGGTAGGGGCGCCTTGATGCTACTTGTCGCCGGCTTCGTCAAGCTCCTGGCTTGACCGATGACTTCTGACGCGCTGGCTGGTCCTACCAGCATGTCGACAGAGGGAGGATCGATGAGCAAGCTGAAGCTGAACATCACGATGTCAATCGACGGCTTCGTCGCCGGCCCGGACCAGTCGCCGGAGAATCCGCTCGGGGTCGGCGGTGAGGAGCTCCACGACTGGCTGGTCCCGCTCAAGGCCTTCCGCGAGAGCCACGGCGAGGAAGGCGGCGAGGTCAACGCGAGCACGCCGTTCGCCGATGACATCCTCGGCGGCGCGGGCGCGACCATCATGGGCCGGAACATGTTCGGCGGCGGCCCGGGACCGTGGGACGAGTCGTGGAAGGGCTGGTGGGGAGACAATCCGCCCTTCCACCATCCCGTCTTCGTCCTCACTAGCCAACCGCGCGAGCCGCTGGAG
>DATAEE010000379.1:0-4890 GCA_036258175.1 Vicinamibacterales bacterium | reverse complement strand
GCTCACGTCGCGCTCCGTCGCCTACCGTTCTCGGGCCTGGTGCCCAGGACGATCGGTGGCAAAGAGGCCGTTGATCTCGGCGTACGGCACCAGGCTCGCGAGTCCGGCGAAGCTACCCTCGGACTTCAACGTCTGTGCGGCGCGCATGAAACCGGTCCACGCCGCCAATGCCAGCGCGCCGCCAACGCTGATGCGTCGCACGCCGAGCGCCGCGATCTCCTCCACACGCAGACCAATGTCCCGAACCACGAGAAGGTTGAGTGGCCTTGGCGCAACCGCCGCGACGAGCGCCTCGATCTCTGCAGGCGTCTGTGATCCCAGCGCGAAGAGCACGTCGGCGCCTGCTGCGACGTACGCCTGCAGGCGTCGGACGCTCTCGCGGAAGGGATCTGGATGGCCCACGTGGTAGCACTCTGCTCTTGCGGTCAGCAGCACGTCCTCGCCTGATTGATCAATCGCCTGTCGCGCGGCACGGACGCGCTCGGCCGCGATCGGCAGGTCGTAGAGGGGTGAGGACGAATCACCAGTGGCGTCCTCGATCGACAGTCCCGCCACGCCGGTCGCGACACAGCGAGTGACGCTCTCGGCCACGTCCTCCGGCTTCATCCCATACCCCGACATGAAATCCGCGCTGACCGGCAGATCAACCGCGGCCGTGATGTCCGCGATATAGGCCAGGTTCCGGTCGCGGGAAACGACGGCGTCGTCCCCCGAATCCGCAAGCCCCTGTGAGAACGCAAACCCGGCGCTCGTCGTGGCCAGGGCGGGGAATCCCAGGTGCTGAAGGTACCGTGCGGAACCCACATCCCAAGGATTCGGGATCACGAAACATCCTCGCTCGTGGAGCGCGCGAAAGGCTTTGCGCCGCGCGGCCAACGCGGCTTGCGACGTCGCGTCATGCGCGCCCGCAACGAAACTGGGCACCGACGTTGATGGTGTAGACGAGCTCATGGTGTGCTCCCTCGCCACTACAGACCGCGCGAGCCGCTGTTCTGTGACAGCTGTCACATCCCGACGTGATGCCCGGTCTTCACCAATACACGCGGACCGCGCTGGCAGATCATTCAGGAGACACGCACATGGGCACGATCACAGTGAAGGATGGCACGACGATCTACTACAAAGACTGGGGCAAGGGTCCGGTCGTGACCCTCTCGCATGGATGGCCGCTGAACTCCGATATGTGGGACGGCCAGATGTTGTTCCTCGCACAGCACGGCCTCCGAGTCGTGGCACACGATCGTCGTGGCCATGGCCGGTCCAGCCAGGCGTGGTCCGGAAACGACATGGACGGGTATGCCGACGATCTGGCAGCCGTGATCGAGGCCTTGGATCTCAAGGACATCACGATGGTGGGCCACTCGACTGGCGGCGGAGAAGTCGCGCGCTACATCGGACGGTACGGCACGAAGCGTGTGGCAAAGGCGGTTCTCCTGGCGGCTGTGCCGCCGATCATGGTGAAATCGGCGGCCAATCCGGAAGGACTGCCCATCGAAGTCTTCGACAGCTTGCGGAGCGCCTTGGCGAAGGACCGGTCGCAGGCCTACAAAGACTTCGCACCCCTGTTCTACGGCGCCAACAGACCTGGTGCGCAGGTGTCCCAAGGCACGCTGGATCAATTCTGGCTCTGGAGCATGCAGGCCGGCCTCAAGAACGCGTACGACAGCATCAAGGCCTTTTCTGAAACCGACTTCACTGACGACCTCAAGAAGTTCGATATCCCGACCTTGGTCATGCACGGTGAGGACGACCAGATCGTGCCGGTCAAGGATTCGGCGAAGAAGTCAGCAAAGCTGATCAAGGGGGCCGTGGAAATCTACTATCCGGGCCTGCCGCACGGCCTCACCGCCACGCATGCCGACGTCGTCAACCGCGACTTGCTCGCGTTCTGCCAGCAAGAGGTTCGAACTGGGGCTTCAGCTCGGGCCTGAGGTCATCCGGCATCAGCGCAACCGCTCGAGCCGTGCGGATCGCTCGCATCGAGGCGTGGGGTAACATCGCCGGACGTGGCGTGCCGCCACTCAAGGAGCTGGCAACGTGCACCCCGTCGCGAGCGAAACGCCAGATTCGAGTAGCGCGTACCGGCAGCGCGTTGAGGATGTCATCGCGGCGCTCGGAAGCGACAGCCAGCGCGGCGTGAGCGAGGACGCCGCGCGGTCTCGACTCGAGCGGTACGGAGCCAACGAGCTCGCGAGCGAAAGGGCGGTCCCGGCGTGGCGCCGGTTCGTCAGGCAGTTTCAGGATGTGCTCGTCATCCTGCTGCTCATCGCGACAGCGATTTCGGCCGGCCTCTGGGCGTTCGAGCGCGATGTGGCCTGGCCCTACGAGGCCATCGCCATCTTCGCGGTCGTCCTTCTGAACGCCGTCCTGGGCTACATCCAGGAGTCGAGGGCGGAGGCGGCCATCGCCGCGCTTCGCGCGATGTCGGCGGCGCACGCCACCGTTATCCGCGGCGGGGAGCGGCGGAGCATTTCCGCAGCCGAAATCGTGCCCGGCGACATCGTCCTCCTCGAGGAAGGGGACACGATCCCGGCCGACGCGCGCCTGATCGAATCGGCCGCGCTCCAGACCGCTGAAGCCGCCTTGACGGGGGAGAGCCTGCCCGTCACCAAGGACACGGCGCCGATCGACGACGATGTGCCGCTCGGCGATCGAGACAACATGGTTTTCAGTGGCACCGCGGTCACCTACGGGCACGGCAAAGCGATCGTGACCGCCACCGGGATGCGCACCGAGATGGGTCGCATTGCCGGACTTCTGAAGGAGACGCCCGACGAGTCGACACCCCTCCAACGGGAACTGGATCGCACCGGTAAGGTCCTCGGCCTCGTTGTCATCGCCATCGCGGTCGTCATGATGGTCACGATTATTCTCGTGGAAGACGTGCGAGGAGCCGCCGCACTGTTCGAAGTGCTCATCCTCGGCGTTGCGCTGGCGGTCGCGGCCGTACCGGAGGGTCTGCCGGCCGTCGTGACCGCCGTGCTCTCAATCGGCGTCCAACGCATGGCGCGGCGGAACGCTATCGTCCGACACCTGGCTGCGGTGGAAACGCTCGGCTCCGCGACCGTGATCGCCTCGGACAAGACAGGAACCCTCACCAGGAACGAGATGACGGTACGTGTGGTCGTCACCGCCAGCGGCCGCGTCACGTTCGACGGCTCGGGTTACGTGCCTGAGGGGACCGCTCGTGCTGAGGGAGGCAAGCCAATCGAGGGTGCACTCCGCGTTGAGATCGAGCGCGCGCTTGCGGTTGCGGATCGCGCGAACAACGCCAGTGTTCAGCAACAGAATGGCCGGTGGACGGTGCAGGGCGACCCGACCGAAGGGGCGCTGTTAGTGGCCGCTCGAAAGTGCGGTCTCAGTTCTGAGGCGCTCGAGAAGCGGCTGCCCCGGGTTGGCGAGGTCCCGTTTTCCTCCGAGCGCAAGTTGATGAGCACCATCCATCGCGACACCGAGCGGGAACACGCGGGCATCGTGTTCACCAAAGGCGCGCCTGACGTGCTGCTGGCGCGATGCGCCTTCGAAGTGTTCGGTGACGGACGGCGGCCCCTCACGCCCGCACGCCGTACCGAGATTCTGGAGGTCAACGAAGCATTGGCCGGCGAGGCATTGCGTACGCTCGGCGTCGCTGGCCGCTGGCTCGACGAAGACGTGCTTGCGGACTACGCCGCCCGCCCGGACCACCGGGTGGAACAGAGCCTGGTGTTCGCCGGACTGATTGGCATGATCGATCCGCCGCGTCTCGAGGCGAAGGACGCCGTCGCACGGGCAAAACGCGCTGGGATTCGGCCGATCATGATCACCGGCGACCATCCGCGCACGGCCGCCGTCATCGCCCAGGAGCTCGGGATCAGCGCCGACGGACGCACGCTCACAGGTGCGGAGCTCGAGAGGCTGAGCGCAGCCGCCAGTCTGCGTGCAGCGGCTGACGTGTCGGTCTACGCACGCGTCAACCCGGAACACAAACTGCGCATCGTCGACGCGCTGCGCCGTGCAGGCGCGGTCGTGGCCATGACCGGCGATGGTGTGAACGACGCTCCGGCGTTGAAGAAGGCCGACATCGGCATCGCCATGGGTATCACGGGAACGGACGTGTCCAAGGAGGCCGCAGATGTGGTGCTGGCCGACGACAATTTCGCATCGATCGTCGCCGCGGTTGCGGAAGGGCGCGCGATTTTCGCCAACATTCGCAAGTTTCTTCGCTATCTCCTGTCGTCGAACATCGGTGAAGTGATGACGATGTTCTTTGGCGTGCTGCTGGCGAGACAGATCGGCTTGCCCGCCGAAGAGGGTCGCATCGTGCTCCCGCTCCTGGCCACACAGATCCTGTGGATCAATCTCGTGACGGATGGTGCGCCTGCCCTGGCGCTTGGTCTGGATCCCGCAGACGACACGCTGATGGAGCAGCCGCCGCGTCCCCTCGGCGAAGGCGTGCTCACCCGGCGCATGTGGCGCGGCATCGTCTTCGTCGGCGTCATCATGGCAGCCGGCACGCTGTTCGTACTGGACGCGTCGCTCCCCGGAGGCTTCGTCGAGGGCCGCGGTGACCTCCGCTACGGGCAGACGATGGCATTCACGACGCTCATGCTGTTCCAACTCTTCAACGTCATCAATGCGCGGTCGGATGAGCACAGCGCGTTCGTCGATCTGTTCAGGAACCGCTGGCTGTGGGCGGCCATCGGCGGTTCTCTTGCGCTTCAGCTGTTGGTGGTGTACGCGCCGTTTCTCCAGCGTGCCTTTGGCACCACCGGACTGAGTGGTCGTGACTGGGTGTTTTGTGTGACAGTTGCGAGCTCGGTGTTATGGCTGCGGGAGGCGAGCAAGGCACTCGCACGAGCAACGCGCTGACCGCCCCGCCACCGCATTGGGACGCAGGAGGAGTGATGGCTG
>DATAEE010000378.1:0-12198 GCA_036258175.1 Vicinamibacterales bacterium | reverse complement strand
CTGCGCAGTCGCGAAAGGGTGCGACGACGCCCCATCGACGCCGTCGATCCGCCGCCGACAGGGACAATTTCAGGGACTGTCACGTCCGGATCGGGGAGTCCCGTAACCTGCACGCTGGCGTATACTTAGGAAAACCCGCCGCGGTGATGTGGCCGAGTGGCTGAAGGCGATGGTTTGCTAAACGCCGATCAGCCTGTCGGCCATCTTCGTTTTTCCTCGCAAATCCTCGCGTTTCAATCACTTCCTCGATCGACCGACTTGGCTGCTATTGGCTCTCGAGGCCTCGTTTGGGGAGCTGGCAGGGACAATTTCAGGGACAGTCTCTCCATTCAGAGCGAAGTCGTCACGATCTCGAACGGTGTGCGGCAGAGTCTCGTACTACGAGCCATGTTCATGCTCTGGTGACGCGAGCGCTGACTGCTGGGTGTCGCGAGCGGATGCGTCCACAGCGACCAGCTCCGATCGACTTTGCAAACGGAGCACCTTAGCCAGCACGATCGCGAGAGGGGCGGCGGCGAAGCTGAGAAGTGCGCCCATCTTCGTTTCCGCGAGTTCCTGTCCGGGCGGAAACGCCGCCGTCGCAAAGAAGAGCGACACGGTGAAGCCGATCGAGGCGACTACACCCACGATCAAGAGCTGGCGCATGCCAAGACCCGGTGGAAGGTCTGCGCCCAGCACCCGTGCTCCCCACGACAACGCGAGGATTCCTATCGGCTTGCCGAGCAGCAATCCCGCGAGCACGTAGTACGTGCCAGGTCCGACCTGCTCGAACGGAACGCCAGCATTCGCGAGCCCGAAGAAGAGAAGCACGAACTGGACTGGCGTGGCCCACCAATGCTCGAACCGATTTAACGTGTCGAGTTGCTCCCCCTCTCGGGAATCGAAGAGCCCGAGATCGCGTGGACTGTGCGGCATGAAGGGAACGATTGGGACGAGCGCGAGCGCTGGATGAAGGCCTCCCAGATGAAGCGCCGCCCACGACAGCGATCCAGGGCCGACGACGTACGGCCAGAAGCTCTGGATTCGGCGTCGTCGTAGCCAGATGGCGGTCAGGATCGCAGCGGACATGAGCGCGCCCAAAGCGACCAGCGAAAGGCTCCCACTTGGATAGAAGGCCGCGAGAATTAGCAAACCGAGCGCGTCGTCGGCAATCGCCAAGAGCAGAAGAAAAGGAATTGCCGGATGCGCAGCCGGAAAGACAAGCCGGGCAATCATGGCGGAAAACGCAATGTCGGTCGCACACGGGATGGCCCATCCCCGAATCAGTTCCGCCGGCCCTCGAGCCCACGCAAGGCCGGCGTAGATGAGGGCCGGAGCGATCATGCCGCCGACGGCTGCTGCTAACGGAGTCAAGGCGCGGCGTGGCGACGCCAATGGTCCCCCTGGCAGCGTCGCCTCGAAGACTTCCTTTGCTGCCAGCGCAAAGAAGAACACCATACCGACTTCGTTGACCCAGAAGTGCAGTGAGTGGGCCACGGCGTCGTAGCTGCCGAGATCGAGGTTCGCCCAGAGAACGGCTGCTGCTGTTCCTGCGAGCAGCAGCAGCGAGTTGTCGAGGACGAACGCGATAGCTTTGGAACGAGCGTGAGTCATGACTGGTCGTTGCGTTCGCTAATCGCGCGTCGGACGGCCTCTTCCCGGGCGCGCAAGAACGCGAGCATCAGCAGAGCAAGGCCGACGAGCAAGAGAACATGCACGAGTTGGCCAGCGCGGTACACGCCAATCACACCGATGAGCCATGCGACGAGTAGGGTGAGCGCAATCTTGAAGAGCATGTCCCCTCCGGCGCAGCGATCCGCCCTGGAGACAGATGGGCAGGCTGCGCAGTGGAGGTCGGCGAGATCAGCGGAGCTGATGGAGACGAGGCCAGGCAGATGCCACGCGCGTGTGATTCACCGTCTTTCGACCGTCGCGTGGCGTCGGGACGTGGTGTCTCTTGAACGACGAAGCACGAGGGTTCGGACAGTCCGTGGGATGAGCCTGCCAAGTCGAGTCCTCTGGTCTCGCAACGACCATGAGGATGGCGGCCCGACCATCCAACTACCTGCAGCGGCGATCCGCTGCACCCTTCGTCTCCGGAGCTTTCGCCAGTATATGCGACGCGGGAGGCACAACAGTCGCGCGATCAGGATTGCTCGTGTTTTGCTCCAGCCGCGTACTTCACGACGCGGACTCGCTCAACGGTGACGAGCGCACCGCCGGTGACCATCTCGTCGAGGATCGGCAGCAGTCTGTCGACATGCGCCTGATCATCTACGACCTCGATCAGCACGGGCAGGTCGCTCGAGAGTTCGACGAGGCTCGCGGTGTGTATCACACTGTTCGCGCCGAATCCGGCCACGCCGTGAATTACCGTCGCGCCGGCGAAGCCTTCACGGCGGAGCCGGTCCAGCAAGACGCGATGGAGCGGCGCATGATGAAACTGGTCCGACTCTCCAAGGAAAATCCGCACCAGGCATTGGTCCCCATCCAGTACTCGCATTGCGACCTCCTGTGCCATTTACCGGCCAAGCAGTTGCCTGGCGCACAACATTCCGAGCCAGCCGGCGATGAGCGCGCCCACCAGCGTGGCCGTCGTGTTCAAAGCGGCGAGGCCGGGTGAGCCTTCTTCTAGCAGACGAGTCGTCTCGTAGTTAAAGCTCGAATACGTGGTGAGCCCGCCGATGAAACCAATCGTGATGGCTGAGCGAAGCGTCGGTGACCAGGAGAACGTCAGCGTGGCGTGCATGACCGCCGCGATCGTGAAGCATCCTGCGAGATTGACGATCAACGTCCCGACAGGGAAGGCGGTACCGAACCGTTGCGCAGCCCAAAGGGAGATCAGGTAGCGGGCACCGGTGCCTGCGGCACCAGCGAGACAGATCCAGAGAAATCGTTCCATGTCGCGTCACCTCGCGGCGCCGCGGCATGTGAGCGTACTCCCACGGCTGCCCGTAGGAGTCATTGGCCATCGGGTTGAGCGATGGCGGTTGAGGCGGACTCCACCGCCCAACGAAGCGTCTGGTTGAGTGTGATGACGCCGTAGAGCCCTGTCAAGCACCGCGACGACAGCGTCGGTGGGACAGCCGTCAGCCGTGTCGCAGCAGTCTTCGGTCGAAGAGCCCCGCCACCAGGAGTCGCGCAAGGACCGACGCCAGAGCCCCGATGATGAGATACCCGCCATAGGTCTCGCCGATGGCTGCCGACTAGAGTGCGCGCATGGGCCAGTACGTCGGGAAGACCCCGGTAGCGAACTGGACCGACCGGGCGGGGAACGAAGTACGCCACGATTGGCAGATTGGCAACAGGTTCACTGCGTTGAGCGGCCAAGGAGCACATCCATGACCGAGACTCGCGTCGCCCGTGTCACGGGTATCGGTGCCCTGGTGTGTGTCGCGTTGAGCTGGCTACAGTTTCCCCTCTGGGTCATCGGACAGCCGCCGTCCATGTACGACGGCGCGGGTTTCGCTCGCCACCTGTTCGACATCCGCACCATGGCCTTGCTTCGGGTCCTCATGGACCAGGGCATCTACGTCGGCATGATGGTGTTCGCGGCAGGCTTTCGCCACCTGGTCCGGCATGCCCGACCTGAGAGCGAATGGCTTGGCACCTTGACGTTCGGCGCCGCCGCGGTATGGCTCGCGGTCACGCTGGTTGCCGACGGACTCATGGGCGGCGCCGTCCTTGATACCTTGCGAGGCAACGCCGATGTGTCGGCGGTCCGTGCCTTGGTGATGGGCACGGTACTGATCTACAACGGGTCGATCGCGTTCGCCATCACGGGGCTCTTCCTCGTGAGCGCCGCGTGGGCCACGCTCGACAGCGGCGTGCTGCCTCGCTGGACGGGCTGGCTCGCCCACATGGCGGCGGCATTGTGTCTGATCTCCGTGCCGGCGATGTTCTCCGGTCCAGTCGACGCGGCGGGGTTCTACAACGCAGCGGGCTGGGGGCCAGCCATCATCGCGAACTTCCCCCCGCTGATCTGGTTCCTTGTCGTCGGGGTCGTCCTGATTCGCCAGAGTCGATCAATGAACTGACTCCCGGGTTTTCCCAGACTCGGCGACCGGCCACTCCCAATCGACGTTGACGGTGAAAAGCCGGCACAATCGCCGGCCTTCTCAGGATTGTGCAGCACGACGTAAGGCGCTACTCCGTTTTCCTGAAGGTTGCGAGTTTTCAGCTTCCGCGTTACGGCGGGAGGGGCTGTCGCCCTACTGTCGTGGGCGCATCTGTGACCAGTCGTGGATCTTGATTCGACCGAGGACGGTGATGCCTCCTTTGCCGTCCGGTCGGAGCACGACGGTCTCTCCATCAGCCAAGGTCGAGCCCCAGTTTGGAAACGCGCGTGAAAGGTTCGGCTGATGCGTCACCAAAATCGTGTTTCCCGATCTCGGCACCTCGGTCACTTTCTCACGTAGCCATGCCGCCTGGGCTTCGCTAATGCCCTGCATGCTCTGGCCGCCGTCGCCAAGTTCGGTGACCGTTGTCGGCGAGCCGAGTCGGGCGAACCTCACCGTTTCCGTCGCCCGGTAGGTCGGACTAGTGAGCACGAGACCGATCGGGATTCGAAGGGCCCGGGTCACTTCGCCCATCATCGTCGCGCCTTTGCGTCCAGCCTCGTCCAGCTGACGTTCCAGCTTCGTGTTGTCTGCGTTCGCGACTTCTTTCGACGGCGCTTCTCGCGGCGAGCTCGCGTGCCGCATCACGAGCACATAGCCACCGCTCTGGAGTGCCTTCACCAGCTCGTTGGGGGACCGCTCCTGAGCAGTCGCGACACCAAACGTCACGGTAAGTCCAAAGACGACCTGCGCCAGTCGTGCCCCTCGGGTCCATTCGTTCAGGTCCATGACGTCCTCTCATTCGCGGCTCTGGAGCCAGAATACGCTCGGCGGTGCTGATTCGCCGTGAGACTCAATCTGCTGCGACGGCGCGCCACAACATCGCGCCTCCCAGCAGAGCCAACACGATAGCCAACACTCGATGGAACCACGCTTCCGGGATCCGAGCGAGCGCTCGGCTTCCAAGGACCGTTCCGACGGTCACGCCGACTGTGCCCAGTGCGATCCACGTCGCTATTTCTGCCAGCTCCCGAGCCTGCATCATCAGGTAGACGGGCATGCGTGCGCCATCCACCACCAGGCCGATGGCCGTGGCCGTCGCGACAAAGCTGTGCTTAGAGAGGTCGAACCCGAGTAGCGCGGCGGAGCGCAATCCTCCTTGATTCCCAACCAACCCACCCAGCAATCCAGACACGGCACCGGCGATCCATCCCACTGGGCCCCGAAAGCGCAGGCGGCGTGCAAGCCCGGTCACCTCACTCACGGCCGCGAACACGAGCAGCATCCCGAAGACCACATTGAGCCAGCGGTTGCTCGCCCAATTGTGAAGGAGGGCGCCGATCAAGCCGCCTGCCGCACTGGTCAACCCAAAGCTCCAAAAGACCCTGCGGTCGACGCCGCCCGACAGCAGCCAGAAGCGAATCGCGGTGCCGATGACGTGAGGCACAGATACGGCAGCCACCGCAAGCCGCGTATCAACCTGAAGGGCGAGAACCGGAGTCAACAAACTGCCAATACCAAACCCGGTGACGGCCGCGATGCCGCCGGCGAGCACCGAAACGACGAGGACAAGTCCCTCAGTCCACACGATGCTGACTCCCGTGGGACCGAGATTCGAGCCATGCGTCCGCCGACCATGATCCACCGCCGACCAGCAACAGAAACAGAGCGCCGAGTGTCATGGACCAGTCCGTACGCGCCTCATGCGCCATGGCCCAGAACCCTTGGTTCGCGAGAATTGGCCATTTCGTTGTTGTCAGCGCGACGGCCATGATTGCGAGCAACGGGATCACAGCAAATCGCGTCAGCAGGCCCATCAACACGAGCGTTCCGAAGAGAATCTCGAATCCACCAACGAATGGCCCGAGAATCTCAGGCGACGGCAGGCCGATCTTGAGAAACCGTCCCGCGCCGAGTTGATCAGGAAACAGGAACTTCTGAATGCCCTCCGACAGAAATACGGCGCCGACCAACAGGCGGATCAGGATGACTGAAGCCGGAGCCGTCGTGACATAGCCGTGCTTCCACATGACTCCTCCAGATCGAATATAATCTCATAATCGTTTACGAGCATCGTAGTAACAATGTGGAGGTGATTTCTCGTGACTCCCTTGGATGCCAAACTGCTGACGCGAGAGATCCTGCTGGGCTTCTGGAAGGTGCACATCATGCATCACGCCGCGGAGCACCCGGTCATCGGCCAGTGGGTCCTGACCGAACTCCGCAGACACGGCTATGACATCAGTCCCGGCACGCTCTACCCACTCTTGAAGCGCCTCGAGCGAAACGGATGGCTGCGATCCGAAGTCGCTGTGGGAGAAGGGAAACGGCGGCGGCGCTACTATCACCTGACGGCCCGTGGCGCAGCCGTGTTGGACGTGCTCCGGGAAACGGTGGTCGAACTGCACCACGAAGTCGTCGAAGAGACGACGCCGCATCCCCATCATGCACCGCTTCGCCTTGCCGGACCGCCTGACGCCGCGTCCAGTGCGAAGAAACGTCGAGCGACTGCACGTAAGGCAGCCCCTCCCAGGCGTTGACCGATATCGCATATCATCTACGACTATCGATATTGGCCGGTCGGTGGCCGCTTCTCAAGGGAGACGCGTCTGGTGGAGAGAGCGCTCGGTCGGACTTGTACGCACGGCCGCACCGTACGGTATGCGGTGTGGGCTGCATGGTGGCTTGTGGGTGCGGTCGCTCCGGCGCTGGCGCAGCCCTCGCCACCGGCGTTTCCCATCACGCTTCAGGACGCGGTCCGGTATGCGAGCGACAACTACCCGGCCATCCGCGCTGCGCAGGCGCGTGTCGCAGCCCAGGAGTCCGGCGTCGATCTCGCACACACGTCCTACTTGCCCAGAATCGATTCGTCGCTGCAAATCAACCGGGCCACCCGTAACAACGTCGCGGGATTGCTTCTGCCGGGCACCACGATTCCGGCGATTTCCGGTCCAGTATCCGACGAGACGTCGTGGTCGAGCATCTGGGGGAGCGGCGCTGGTGTGCTGGTGTCCTGGGAAGCGTTCGACTTCGGCCAACGAGGCGCATCCGTCGACTTGGCCCGCGCGCTGGTCGTCCGAGCCAGCGCGGGTGCAGACGTCGCACGACTCGACGTGGCCGTGAAGACCGCGGATGCATTTCTCCGTCTGGCAGTGGCACAGGAGACGGTTCGCGCCGCCCGCGCGAACGTGGAACGGCAGCAGGTATTTGCGAATGCCGTTGGCGCGCTGGTGACGAACCAACTTCGACCTGGCGCCGACGACTCGCGCGCGCAGGCGGAGTTGGCACTGGCCAGAATTCAAGTGATTCAAGCCGAGCAAGCAGAACAGATCGCACGCGCGAACCTTGCGCAATGGCTCGGTGTCCGATCCACAGCCGTGCAGATCGCCGGCGGTCCGCTGCTCCAGGCGCCCCCGCCAGAGCCTTCAATATCGCCGGCCGTTGGGACACATCCCGCTGCTGAGGCGCAAATGGCGGCGGTGGAGTCCAGTGTCGCTCTTCAGCATCTGTTCGGTCGCTCGTTTGCTCCGCGGATCAACTTTCAAACCGCGTACTCGTTGAGAGGGACCGGGGCCACGGCCAACGGCACCCACCTGGGTGGCAGCGACGGCCTCGACTTCGCGACGCCGAACTGGGCTGTCGGGTTCACCGCCACGTTTCCCGTCTTCGATTGGTTCTCGCTACGCGAACGGAAGCAAATCGAAGCGCACAACGAGCGCGCTGAACGCGCGACCTACGATCGGGTGGTGCAGGAGCTGTCGGCGCAGGTGGAACAGGCTCAGGCCGAGATGGACGGCGCCCGCCGTGTGGCCCAGAACACACCCATTCAACTGCAGGCCGCCAGAGTGTTGGAGCAGCAGTCTCGAGCCCGGTACGACGCCGGGCTGGCGACCATCATTGAAGTTGCTGACTCACAGCGACTGCTGTTGCAGGCTGAAGTCGGCGACGCGGTGGCACGGCTGGGTGTCTGGAGAGCGCTGGTGGCCGACGCGGCGGCCAAGGGCGACCTCTCCGAATTGTTGAAGTAATCCGTTCAGACGAGGGCAGGAACGATGTGGCTCATACGTGCGGCGCTGCGGCGGCCGGTCACGATCCTGATCGTTATCGTGGGTGTGGCGTTGATGTCGTTGCTCGCCATGCAACGGATGAAGGTCGACATCTTCCCGGATCTGGGCACGCCAGTGATCTACGTGGCGCAGCCCTATGGCGGCATGGATCCGGCGCAGATGGAAGGGTACATCGCGAACTACTACGAGTACCACTTTCTCTACGTCACAGGCATCGAACACGTCGAGTCCCGGTCGATCCAGGGCGCGACGCTGTTGAAGCTGTTCTTCCACGAAGGCACGAACATGAGTCAGGCCGTGGCCGAGACCGTGGCTCAAGTGAATCGCTCGCGTGCCTTCATGCCGCCCGGCACGGTGCCACCGTTCGTCGTGCGGTTCGACGGCGGCAGCGTTCCTGTCGGGTATCTCGTGTTCTCAAGTGATACCCGCTCCCTTGGGGAGATCCAGGATCTTGCCCTCAACCGCATCCGCCCGATGTTCGGGACGCTGCCGGGCGTATCCGCACCGCCACCCTTCGGCGGCAACCAGCGCACTGTCGTCGTGCGCGTGGATCCGGATCGTCTGCGCGCGTATCGCATGTCGGGCGAGGAAATCGTCCGCTCGCTCTCCAGGGGGAACGTCGTCACACCCTCAGGCAATGTCCGCATCGGGGACTTTACGGAGATGGTGCCGGTGAACTCCGTCGTGCGGAACGTGCAGGAACTCCTGGATATTCCCGTCCGTGTGGGTGCCGGACCGAGTGTGTTCCTGCGCGATGTCGGCTACGTGGAGGACAGCTCGGACATTCTCACCAGTTATGCGCTCATTGACGGGAAGCGCAGCGTCTACATTCCGGTCACGAAGCGCGCCGACGCCTCAACGCTCAGCGTCGTGCAACGCGTGAGGGCGGAGCTGCCGCGGATGCGTGCGGCGATTCCGAACGATATCAGCGTTGAGCTCGGGTTCGACCAATCCGGCTACGTGACGAGTGCGATTCGCTCACTCGCGACGGAAGGCGCGCTCGGCGCGATCCTCACGGGTTTGATGGTGCTGCTCTTCCTACGGCACTTCCGCAGCAGCGTGATCGTCATTCTGACCATTCCACTAGCCCTGCTAGCGGCCGTCGTCGCGCTCTGGGGAGCGGGCCAGACGATCAACATCATGACGCTGGGGGGGCTGACCCTGGCGATCGGGATTCTCGTCGACGAGTCCACCGTCGCGATCGAGAACATTCACACGCATCTGGCGCGCGGGAAACCACGCGCGCGCGCGGTCCTCGATGCCGTCTCTGAAGTGGCCGTACCCATGATGCTCGCGATGCTGTGCATTCTGGCCGTCTTCGCGCCATCGTTCTTCATGGTGGGCGTGGGCCGGGCACTGTTTGTCCCCCTGGCGCTGTCGGTGGGCTTTGCGATGGCCGCTTCGTACATCCTGGCGCTGACCTTCGTCCCCATCCTCTACACGTGGATCGGCGGCACCCATCATGGTGCGTCCGAGCGCGGGTTCTTCGACAGATTGCGCGACTCGTATGGACGCCTCGTTGGCACTGTGGTGCGCCGCCGTTGGATCGTGCTACCGGCGTATCTCGTGGTCGCGGCTTTCACCGTGTACGTGGTCGGCGGTGCGTTGGGAACTGAAATCTTCCCAAGTGCCGATTCCGGCCAGATCCAGGTCCGGCTACGCGCACCCACTGGAACGCGCGTCGAGCGTACCGAAGCGATGGCGCTGAAAGTGCTCGACGCCATCGGGCAAGATGTCGGTCCGGAGAATGTGTCGGCGAGCCTTGGGTTCATCGGCTCCCAGCCTTCGAGTTATCCGGTAAACACCATCTACCTCTGGACCAGCGGCCCGCACGAGGCGGTGCTGCTCGTGTCGCTGAAGCCAGAGCGGAAGATGTCGACGGATGCGCTTCAAGAGTCGTTGCGCGCTCGAATCGGCGAGATCGCGCCGGGTGCGGTCGTGTCGTTCGAGGCCGCGGATCTCGTGAATCAGGTGATGAGCTTTGGGTCACCGACGCCCATCGAGGTCGCGGTGACGGGTGCCAATCTCGCAACTAGCCGAGGATATGCGGACAAGCTGAAGGTCGAGATGGCGAAAGTCTCGGCGTTGCGGGATCTCCAATTTGGGCAGGCGTTGGACTATCCCGTTCGCCAGGTGCAGATCGATCGCGAGCGTGCCGGGCAGCTGGGCGTGACGGTCGAGGAGGTCGGCCGATCGCTGGTGGCCGCGACCTCGTCCAGTCGCTTCGTGACACCGAACTACTGGGCCGATCCGAACAGCGGCATTGCCTATCAGGTGCAGGTTGAGGTGCCGCAGCACACGATGGCGTCCATGGAGGACATCTTGAACGTCCCGGTCATGCAGAACGGTGCTGCGCGACCGTTGCTCGGCGATGTGGCGACCGTCACGCAATCGACAGCCATCGGCGAGTACAACCGGTACAACCAGCAGCGGATGATCACGCTCACGGCCAACGTTCACGGCGAGGATCTCGGCACCGCGTCGGATGAGGTGTTTGCGGCCGTGTCTCGAGCGGGCGACCCACCCGCCGGTGTGACGGTGAGCATTCGCGGGCAGGTGGCGCCCATGCAGCAAACGCTCGACGGACTGCGTTCGGGCCTTGGCCTGGCGATCGTCGCTATCTTCCTGTTGCTGGCGGCCTACTTTCAGTCGTTGAAGGTTGCGCTGATCGTGATCGGGACGATCCCCGCCGTGATTGCCGGCGTAGCACTCAGTCTGTTGCTCACGGGAAGTACGTTGAACGTGCAGTCATTCATGGGCGCCATCATGGCGATCGGTGTCGCAGTGGCGAATGCGATCTTGCTGGCGACCTTTGCCGAGCAGTATCGCCTCGAAGGCGCCGCTGCTGACGCGGCGGCTATTCAAGGAGCCACGAGTCGTCTTCGCCCGATTCTGATGACGACGTTTGCGATGATTGCGGGGATGGTGCCGGTTGCATTTGGTGCAGAGCAACTGGCGCCGCTTGGCCGTGCCGTAATTGGCGGCCTCGCCGCATCGACGATCGCGACGCTGCTCGTCTTGCCTGCGCTGTTCGCGCTCGTTCAACGTCGTGCCGGTGTCGCGTCGCCGTCGCTCGATCCCGACGATGTGATGAGCCGCCATCATTCAGGAGAAGTCGCATGAACCGCGGGCAAATGATCATGGCTGGTGTGATCGCGTTCTGCGTGACCGCCGCATCGCTCGAAGCCCAGAGCAACACCGTCGCGGTGGAAACGACGAAGGTCGTTGCACAGGTGCTACAAAAGACCCTGACCATCCCGGGCGATCTGACGCCCTATCAGGGCGTGAACCTCAGCGCGAGAGTATCGGGGTTCGTGGAAACGCTCGCGGTCGATCGCGGATCGTGGGTAAAACGTGGTCAACGCCTGGCATCCATTTCGGCGCCGGAGCTGCGCGCCCAGCGCGCGGAGGCGGAAGCAAAGCTGCAGGCCGTTCGCGCACAGGAGGCAGAGGCGCAGGCACGCATGGTCTCGGCGCAGAGCACGTACGAGCGCCTCAAGGCGGCCAGCGCCACGCCGGGCGTCGTCGCCGGGAACGACCTCGAGATCGCGGAACGCGGCCTCGAAGCCGCGCGGGCGCACGTGAACGCCCTGAAAAGTAGCGGTGGCGCCGCGGAGGCGGCCGTCAAAGCGGTGTCTGAGATGGAGGCCTATCTCGAGCTTACTGCTCCCTTCGATGGCGTGATCACCGAGCGAAATGTTCATCCGGGCAGTCTGGTCGGCCCATCAACGGGCGCGCTGCTCAGAATCGAGCAGGTGGCGCGGCTGCGATTGACCGTGCCGGTACCTGAAGCCTACGTCGGCACCATCACGAGGGGTACAACCGTGGAGTTCCG
Organism: Vicinamibacterales bacterium; assembly: GCA_036258175.1. GTDB lineage: Bacteria > Acidobacteriota > Vicinamibacteria > Vicinamibacterales > 2-12-FULL-66-21 > DATAEE01. The sequence goes on along the minus strand of DATAEE010000378.1, from coordinate 259 downwards.
CGTGTCCGCGTTCCCTGATCAGGCCTTCCAGGGTGTCATTGCCCGTCCCGCACACTCACTGGACATGAAGACGCGCAGCATGTTGGTGGAGCTGGACGTGAGCAACCCCAAGCAGGTGCTGGCGCCTGGGATGTTCGCCGAAGTGCAGTGGCCCGTCTCGCGAGCGCAAGCAAGCCTGTTCGTGCCCAGGACCGCCGTCGTACGCACGTCGGAGCGTCAGTTTGTCGTACGGGTGCGGAATGGCGTGGCGGAATGGGTG
>DATAEE010000377.1:0-1663 GCA_036258175.1 Vicinamibacterales bacterium | reverse complement strand
CGTCGCTGTTCCGGAGCATGAAGCCGCGGAACAAGCCGGCCTGCGAACCGTCGGTGGGGTCGTCGAGCGATCGGTTGCCGTCCACGAGGAACAGGAACATGTCTCGATCTCCCAAATAGGCGCCGGACGGAACCCGTTCGGCACCGATTACGCCCTCCTTGTAGCCGAGCGGCAAGTGCCAGGCCGGGTGCTGGGCCATGAGGTCGAGCACGCGGTCGGCCAGCTCGTCGTGGTGGACCCGCGCGTACCTCGGTGAGGTGATCGCGTGAACGGTCCACGGTTCGTCCCGATCCGCGAAGAGCTGATGCTGTCCGCGGTCGGCACGTTGCAGCCCGTAGTTGATTGCGTCGGCCGCAATCGGTGCGGGCAGCGTCCGGAGATATGCGGGCGGCGCGCTGGCCAGGCCGGCGAGCTGCTCGAAACTCCAATGGGTCAAGGCTCGTGACGGCCCGGTGCGGTCGCTGATGGCGAGCGCGTCGGCGGTCGCGGCCTGGACCTGCAAGTCCACGGTCTCCGTGATGCGCGCGTCGGTGCGGTTGCGTCTGGCGCGAGCCGCCTCGGCGAGCGCGTGAACACTGGCGTACCGTTCGTCGGGTGGCCTCTTGGCCCATTCCCGATGCGCGGTGTACGCGGTGACAGTCGATACACTTCGTCCGTGCATGATGTGCTCCTTTCTGATGCCCTATGGGCGAACGAGGGAAGGAAGCGCTCCATGGCCGCTGTGCGGGCATGGAGGCGTGGCCAGGATGGCCACAACGAGAGAGGTCAGACGTGGCGAGTACTGGCTACGCCTTCATCAACTCGTCCTCCTGCGTTCGCGCCGGAACATCCGGAGCACTGTCGGGAACGTGGAACTCTTTTCGGAGGAGCACAAGACCGACCCTGACGGTCGCAAGGGCCGACACCAGTCGGACCTTCGGTGCGTGAGGGTCGCGCGTCCATGCGAGCGATCGCTCGCGGAGCTGCACCTGTGCGTCAGGTATGACGTCGCGAATCTCGTTGACCAGCGCCCACTGGTTCGCTGAGGCGGTTGGAAGCAGGCGCGTGACAACCGATACATCAGTCGGGGTGACGATCGCGTCGGCGTGACCGGGAAGCTGTCGGATTTGCTCCTGCATTCTCGCCGCGCCGTCTGTCTTGTACGGCGTGAGGTGTGCCAGCGGCCGGAACGTGACTTCTGTGAGGGCGTCAACAAACTCCTTGAACGGCAACACGCCGGCCGACAGCCGCTCGCGCTGGTCGTGGGTTCCGTGAAGCGCGATCCACTCGCGCATCATCTGCTGCCGCTGTGCGTGCCTGGCAAGATTGCGGGATCGCTGGTCCGCGCCTCGCCCGTGGCTAATGCGAACGTCATTGTCAAAACGCCGAAAGGCTTCGAGGGGTACTTGTCGAGCAACGCCCATGTCGCGTTTGGCGTCGAAATGCACAGGACCGCGGTCGGTCATGACCTGGCAGCGGCGCTTCGACGGAGGCGGATATACGACGGCTCGCCGATTCGGATCGCCGAGGAACTCCAGCGCCACCTGATTCCGCCATTCGTCGAGCGTCTCGCGCTTGGCGGCCTGTGCGGTCGTCCGCTGCGCGTGATAGGCGCGCTCGAGTTCATGATTGCGCGCCGCATCCTGGAACAACTCGTCAATCGTTGGTGGGTGGTCATAGACTG
>DATAEE010000376.1:0-24330 GCA_036258175.1 Vicinamibacterales bacterium | reverse complement strand
GGCTTGGGCGGCACCGCGCTCCAGGCTGCGCTGAACATTCCGCGTCGCGCAGTACTCGGACAGGAAGCCCGCGGCAAAGCTGTCGCCGGCGCCGGTCGTGTCGACGATGCGATCGATCGCGACCGCTCGTGTCGCGATTCGCGTCGGTCCTCCGATGGCGAGGCTTCCATCCGGGCCAAGCGTCACCACGAAGAGGCGTCCGCGGGACACGGCGATCTGTTCGAGCGCGTCGATGAGCTGCGTCTGGTCCGCGCGCAGACCGAAGAAGGCGATGTCGAAGCGATCGACGTAGCGCGAGACCAGTCCGAGCCCGTCGTCAACGTCGGCCAGGTCCGTGAAGTCCACGGCGCGCAGACCGGCGGAAGACACCGACATAACCGAGTCGAACAGCGCCTCGACCTGCGCGAACACCGTCGTGACGAGCAGATCGCTGCCGGCAATGATCTCGCGCTCTCGCGTGCCGATTCTGAGCTCCGTTAGAACGCCCGGCTCGTATCTGATGAATCGCTTTTCGCCAGACGGCTCGATGGCGATGTACTGAACCGGCGTCCGGCCCGCGAAACGAGTGACGAACGCGTCCGGATCGACTCGAGCGATGGCGCGCGCGACGACGTCGGCCTCAGCGTCGTCGCCGACGGCCGTGATGATCGTTATGTCTGTTCCGGCTGGAAAAGATCTGGTCGCGTTTGCCGCGACGTTGAACGTAATGCCGCCTGGGCGCTCGACGCCGAGCTCGACATATCGATCGATTCCGCAATCGCCGACGCAGACTAACCTCATGAGGCTCAAGGTGCTCTACGTTTCACGGAGCGCCGCGGTCGGATCGAGTCCGGCCGCCCGACGTGCCGGCAGCCAAGATGAGAGCGCCGCGATCAGGAAGAACACCACGCTCATCACCACGAACGTCAACGGATCGCTCGGCCTCACACCGACCAGCATCGTCGTCATCCCGCGCGTCAGCGCGAGGGCGCCGATAAAGCCGAGGACGATGCCGGCTGCGCTCAGTCGCAGGCCGTGCCCGACGACGAAGCGGAGGATGTTGCCCGGTGACGCGCCAAGCGCCATGCGGACGCCGATCTCGGCGGTCCGCTGACGCACGACGGTCGACAGGACGCCGTAGAGACCGACCGAGACCAGCAGCGCGGCCATGACGGCGAATACGCCGATGAGCATCAGCGAGAACCGCGTCCCCGCCTGCGCCTTCCACACGAGCGCGTCCATCGGTTGGAGATCGGTGACGAGGAACTGCGGGTCAACGTCGGCGACCGCCGCGCGCACGGCGCCGGCGATCTGCGATGGGTCGCCCGAGGTGCGGATCGCCCAGCGGTTCGCGCCGAAGCCGAGGAAGCCCTCGGCGAAGTACACCTGTTCGCGTCCGGCCTCGGCGAGCGACGTGACGCGCTGGTGACCAACGACACCGATGATCTCGACCCACTCCGGTTCCGGCGTCCGGATCCGAATGAGGATGCGCTTTCCGACCGCGGACTGATTCGGAAAAGCCTTGCCGGCGAGAATCGTATCGACCACGACCAGGTTGCGCTTGGGATCGTTGTCCGCCTCGGTGAACGTGCGGCCGAAGATGAGCGGCGTCTTCATCGCCTCGAAGTACCCGGGCCGGACGAGCTGCCAGTCGACGGCCTGGTACTTCGAGTTGTCGGCGAGCGCCTCTTCGAGGCCCCAACGGATCGTGCTGAAGTTGCCGCTCAGCGGGTACGGGAAGGACGCGGTCACGCTCTGGGCGCCGGGGATCGCGTAGAACCGGTCCGCGAGCTGCTTCCCGGTCGACTGCCGCTGCTCTGCCGTCTGCCCGGGACGGCCGCCGAGGACTTGAAACGTCAGCAGACCGCGCGGGTCGAAGCCCGGATCGATCCGCTGCAGCTCGAGGAAGCTGCGGAACATCAGTCCCGATCCGACGAGGAGTACGAAGCACAGCGCCACTTCCACGATGACGACTGCATTTCGGAACAGGCGCCCACGGCCGCGCAGTCCAGCCGTCCGCGCGCTGCCGCCCAGTGCATTCATGAGGTCCATCCGGAATGCGCTCCACGCGGGCACCATGCCGAAGATGCACGCGGCGAGGAGCGCGGCGCCCGCGGTGAACAGCAGGACGATCGGATCGATGCGGATCGTCTCGAGACGCGGCAGATTCGCCGGCGCGATCGCGAGCAGCTGACGGATGCCGGCCCACGCGAGCGCGACGCCGGCCACCGTCCCGATCGCCGTGAGCAGGATCGCCTCCGCCAGCATCTGACGGACGACGCGCCAGCGGCCGGCGCCGAGGGCGGCGCGAACGGCCAGCTCGGGCTCGCGCAGTGACGCGCGGACGAGCAGCAGGTTTGCCACGTTCGCGCACGCGATCAGGAGCAGGAAGATGACGGCCCCCATCAGCGCGAGCAGAGCGGGCCGCACTTCTTCGACGAGCGTCTTGTGCATCGGCTCGAGCCGGGCGTAGAAGCCGGAGCCCTTCGACACCGGGTGATCGTTGCGAATCTTCGCGGCGACCGCCTCGCATTCCTCCTGCGCGCGGGCGAGCGTGGCGCCCGGCTTCAGCCGGCCGATCGGCCGGAGCCCAAACGTGTTGCGGTTGGCGTTGTTGTAGTTGAGCCGCAAGGCAATCCAGATATCAGGCCGCGGCTCGACGTTCGTGCCGGGCGGAAACAGGATCTCGAACCCCGGCGCGAGGACACCGACGATCTCCGGGCGTGGACCGCCCGGAATCCTTTCGCCAATCGCTTTCGGATCGCTGCCATAGCGGCGTTGCCAGTACTCATGGCTGATGATCGCCACGACCGGCAGCGGCGGCGGCCCCTGTGTTGCGGGCGCGCCTCCCGCCTGCGGCACTGGAGGCGCCGGCTGCGGGCGGCCATCTTCCTCGTTGAAATCACGCCCGAGCGCGATTCCGCCGCCCATCATCCTGAAGAGATTCACGGTGGCGAATGCAAGCCGAACCTGCTCGGGGGTGCCGTCCTTCCCCGGGATGACCTGCCGGCCCGTCCGGAACGCCGCCATGTCCTCGAACGACCCCTTCGAGCCGTCGCGGATGTCGATGAAGTTCTCGTTCGACAGCGGCATCGCGAGGCTGTTGCGGGCCCGCAGGTCCATGTACATGACGGCGAGGCGCTCTGGGTCCTTGTACGGGAGCGGCCGCAGCAGAACGGCGTTGACGACGCTGAAGATCGCAGTGCTGGCGCCGATGCCGAGGGCGATCGTCAGGGCCGCCGCGATCGTGAAGACGGGGCTGCGGCGGAGTGTCCTAAAGGCGAAAGTTAAGTCTTGCACGGCACGGACACTACACGGTTCAGGGTTCAGGGTTCAAGGTTCAAGGTGTGGTTCTACGTTCTAGGTTCAAGGTGGGGTTCAGGGTTCGACGGTGTCTAAGGAGGGTATGCGAATAGCGTCATCGTTCGTTCTAGCGCTGCTGTCTCTACAGCGGCTGCAGGTGGAACCCGTCGTCCCGCTCGAGTCGTTCGGCGGCAATCCGCTCGTCCAGGTGCGCGTGAACGGGTCCAAGCCGGTCTGGTTCCTCCTCGACACCGCCTCGAGCTGGATGTTCGTCGACGCGGCGCTCGCGCAGGCGATCGGCCGTGAAGACGCGGGGCGGGCGGACGATCATGGGTGGCGGCGACAATCCGGCCCGAATCACGTTCGCCGACGGCGTGACGTTCGACCTGGCCGGCACGCGCGTGACACTCGACAATGTCGCCGTCATGCCGCTCACCTTCAAGTACGACCGGCCGATCGCCGGCCTGGTCGGCGGCCCGTTCCTCAAACGCTTCGTCGTCCGGCTCGAATGCGACCGCCGTGAGATGACCCTCCACGACCCGGCCGTGTTCGAGCACAAGGGACGCGGCCAGGGAATCCCGTTTCGCATCGAGGACGAGATCCCGGTGATCCAGGTCGAGATAGGCATCGGCACGCGGGAGCCGGTTGTCGGCGCGCTCTATGTCGACACCGGCGCGAGCCAGAGAATCATCCTGACCTGGCCGTTCGTCGAGACGCACAAATTGATCGAAGCAGCCGGGACGGTAACCGAGAAGCGCGCGGGATCGTTGACCGGCGGTACGAGCTACCTCGAGACGCGCGCGGCGAGCGTCAGGATTGGATCGATCGTCCTGAAGGATGTGACGGTGGGATTCTCGCAGGACCGGCGCGGTTCCGGTGCGAGCACGACGCGCGCCGGGATCATCGGTAACGGCATCCTGAGCCAGTTCGCCGTCACGATCGATTACGCGCAGCGACGGATGATTCTAGAGCCGTGCCCGTAGGCGTTGCCAGTGGCTAGGCAACGTAGGGGCGCTTGGTGTGCCAGTCTGTTGCTTCCTCGTAAGCGTGCGCGAGCGCGAGGACCTTCGCCTCGCCGAAGCGCGGTCCGCTGATCTGCATACCGATAGGCAGCCCAGAACTCGTGGTTCCGCACGGGATAGAGATGGTCGGGAGACCGTACACATTAAAAGGTGCCGTGTTGCGGTTCAGCTCCACTTCAATCCCGAGATGCACCGCCTCTTCGATCGTAGGCGGCGACACCGACGTCGTCGGAGTGACCAGTAGGTCCACGTTGGAGAATACGGCCCCGATCGCCCGGCGCGCGTCGTCAAGTTCACGGCGCGACTGAATGTAAGCCGCGGTAGTCACTTCCGAGCCTTGCCGCAGATTCCGGCTGATGGCGGCGTGATACAGCTGCGGCGTCTTCGCGACATAGGGTGCGTGGAAAGCGTAATTCTCGGCGAGGACGATGTTCGGCGCGATCGTGTCGGAGATTGGTGGCAGGCTGACGTCTCGAAGACCGGCCGTCAGATGTCGAAGCACTCCCAGAGCTGTACTTGTCGCCGCTTCGATCTGTGGGTCGAGATTATCGTAGAAGCCCGTGCGGGGTGCGCCCAGCCGTAGCGCTGAGACTTTGGCCCGCATCGCCGCGGTGTAGTCCTCTATCGGCGTCTCTACGCTGGTGCTGTCGCGTGGGTCGTAGCCGGCTATGGCAGAGAGCAGGAGCGCGGCGTCCACCACGCTGCGGCACAGCGGCCCGACGTGGTTCATCGACCACCACCCGGCCTCCCCGCCGCCGCGCATACCCACCAATCCATACGTGGGCTTGAGGCCGACGATTCCGCAATAGGCCGAGGGCACGCGGATCGACCCGCCTGCGTCAGTGCCGACTGCTCCGAAACAGAGCCCGGCGGCGACGGCTGCAGCCGATCCACCCGAAGAGCCTCCGGCGATTCGATCGTGTTGCCACGGGTTGTGGACGGGACCGAAGTGGCTGACGGCCGCGGTGGTGCCAAAAGCAACCTCATGCAAGTTCTGCTTGCCGAGCAGGACAGCGCCCGCTGCCTTTAGGCGTCGTACGACTTCTGCGTCCGCGGAGGGAACGCGGTCTTGAAAAACCGCGCTGGCCAGCGTCGTTCTCACGCCTGCCGTATCGATGTTGTCTTTGAGTCCGACGGGGATACCGTGGAGCGGCCCGCGCCATCTGCCGCGCCGCACCTCAGTTTCGGCATCACGGGCCTGCGCCATAGCCTGCTCGGCGGTCACGGTTATGAAAGCGTTGAGGGCAGGGTTCAGCCGCTCGATCCGCTGCAGACAGGCACGCGTCAACTCGACCGGCGAGATTGCTTTCCTGCGCACCAGGTCGCCGGCTTCGCGGATAGTCAGCGAAGTCTGGTCAGTGCTTCGTCGGTTGCCGAAGACGGTTTGCTGAATGGCCGCGAGTTCTTCGGTGAGGCAGGAGTTCATGAGCAGGCTCCCGCCATAGCACACACCACGTTTCACAAATGATCTTCGTGACCACACGTCTTTCTCACCCGACGGCTACCTGCCCAGTATTCCGATCCGTGACGGTTTCACGGCCGCCGCCACTGCGACCGGCCTGAACGTGAATCGCTTCGTCGCCTCCGGTCCCCAGAACGCGCCCACCGCGATGATCAGATTGAGATCCGCACGGACCGCATCTGGAAGAATCGCGTCGCCAGCGATCTGTCGGAGCCGCTCGTGGCCCAGCTCGCTGATGCGCATCGGGTGACGGCCGCCGGTCAGCACGTGATCCGGAATGACGACCGTCTCGACGAGAACCTGTAAGAGACGGTCGCGCCAGTCCTGCGACAGACGCGGGAACACCGATCGGAACCAGAACGTGCTGACAAGCTTGCGCAGCTCCGGCACGTCGATTCGAACCGCGGGATCCGGCGCGCCCTCAGCCAGCTTGAGCGCCGCGGGATCGAGCCGGTTGACGGCGCGCGCCACTTCCCAGAAGGTCGGGACCGGAGGGTCTGGGGCCTGGGGCGTGGGGCCTGGGGCGTCGGTAGCGGGACTACTGGCCATCGCGACCATCCCCGCATCGCGCAGGTCCGCATTCACGCTCGCGCGAGGAACAGGGCGTCGCTCCGCGCTCCACTCGATCTCCAGCGGCGCGTGGGTGCCCGTGTGCTCGGCGAAGAGCGCCGTCACGCCCCACGGCCGCGGCGCCTGAATGGCGCGCGCGTACAACGGATTGTAGGGATTGTCGACGGCGCCGCCGAGCGCGAGCGCGGCAAGCTTTCCTTTGATCTTGCCGTCGACGACGTTCGACCAGTCGCCCTGGATGCAGACGAGAGACGTTCCAACCGGCTCGCGGAAGGCGTAATACGGATTGTCCCAGCAGCCGCGGACCGCCTTCTCGATCTGCGCGTCGCTCGGCTCCTGGCCCTCCGGCGGATCGATCTCCGCGAAGCCGATGCGCAGCCGGCCGTCGCCGGCGAAGAGGATCGACAGGTCGGACGGGTCCACCTGCGACAGATCCCAAAGGACGTACAGCAGGCCGCGCAATCCGCGCGCGATCGGAAGGTTCATCCGCTCCCAGACGAGCGCCTGCGGCTCCGGCGCGCGGTCGGAGTATCCGCGATCGTTGAGCACTTCGATCAGCCGGATCCGGGCGGCGTCGAACTGCTCGGTCACTTTCAGCGCGTGATCGTAGCGGCGCTTCTCCACCTCGTGCCGCTCGAACGAGGGCCGGACGAAGATCGGAACGACGAGCTTCTTCTGCCGTCGCGCCATGTCCGCGAGCGGAAAGATCGTTCCTGCGCCAGTCCCCTTCCCGCCGGTGGCGACGATGATGACGACCGAGTGGCCGCGCATCGCCGCTTCGACGTCTGCCTTCGATTCCTCGAACGCCTGCCGCGCGAGCTCCGGGTTGTGCCGCGATCCAAGCCGCCGCGTGGTGCCGGCACCCACGATCAGCCGTTCTTCCTCCGGCACATCCGACAGCGAGAATTCGTTCGTATCCAGGAATCTCGTCGTCACGGCTCGCTTGAGCCGCTCCGCGTATTTCGAATCGGTCTTCTGCGTGACGAGCAGATCCCGCCGGAACAGCGCCTTCAGCGAGCGCAGAATGTTGCCACCGCCTCCACCCGAGCTGAGAAGAAGAATGTTCACCTGACACCGTCCTCTTTTATTCCTAGCTTCGATTCGAACGTCGCAGCGAAAAGGGTATGACGACCCACCGCTTTTCCGCGTAGAGCTTTCCGGTCTCGAACGGCTGATTCCCGACGACGTGCAGCACGCGTTCGATGTCGTACTCGAGGTTCTTTCTGTGGTCGGACAGATTCGGGTAGGTCCGGCCGTTGAGCGGCGCCAGCAGGATTTCCATCCGCTCGCGATGCGGCGAGAAGCGCAGGCGCGATCGGACGGGGTGGCCGTCACGAACGTTCGGGCGCCGGACGGGATATCGGAAGAGCGGCGCTTCGAACTCGCGCACGAACGAGTCGCCGAACTCTTTCATGCGGTCCAGGATGATTTGCCGCTCGCTGAGAATCTGCACCGCCACGAGAAACGCGAGCAGCGCCGCGATGAGAATCAGACCGGCCGCGCCGTAGCGGAGAAACATGGGGTCGATGAGCGGCCGGTACTGCGCAACACTGATCGCAACCGGCTGCGCCGGCGAGAGCGATCGGGCGACGCACACCCGCCAGCCTGGAAGGATGTACGCGTATTGAGACTTGGGGACGATTCGCGCGCGGGCGTCGACGATCCGGAACCAGGGCTCGTACTGATTGTCGACGCTGCCGGTCAGGCGCACAGCGAACCGCGCCGCGGTGTCTCCGGGCTGCACCGGATAACAGACCGCCGGCTGAGCCGCCGCCGGCGGAACGGCAGCAGCCAAGCCGAGGACGAACGGAAGAGCTCGAAGGCGCATGACTACCGGAACATCGAGGCCGGACTCCGTCAAGGCGTGTACCAGGCGGATGAGGTAGGGGAGCCTCAGGCCCAGGCATCAGACGACGAACAGCGTCGTTCAGTTCGTCCGTGCGGGAGGTCGGCGACGGCCAGATTATAGGACGTGCTTCAATGAGCCGTGCGCGTCTTCTTCCTAGCCCTTGGGCTCGCGCTGCTCGTCTACCTGACGCTCCGGTTGGGTGTTGCGCAGATTCTCGAAAGCGTCGTACGGATCAGGTGGGGCTATCTTCCGCTGCTCGGGATCTTCGCGGCCTACCAGATCACGCGCGCGGCGGCGCTCGCCCAGACGGGACTCACCGCAGGCATTCCCTTCCGCTCGCTCGTCTGGACGCAGCTCTCGGGCCAGGCGGTCCAGACGCTCACGTTCTCGGGACCGTTTCTCGCCGAGCCAACCCGGGCGTGGGTGCTCAAGCAGCGCGGCGTGACGGCCGGCGACGCGTTCGCCGGCGTCATCGCCGAGTATCTCGTGAACACGTTCGTGTCCGCCGCGTGTTCGATCGTCGCACTCGTCTGGATCCGCAACCACTACGCGCTCCCGCCATCGGTCCACACCGGCGCCGGGATCATCATCGTCGTCATGACGATTTTCTTGACGACGTCGGCCGTCGCGATCGTATTCCGCATTTACCTGCTCGGCTCGATCGTCGCCGCCGCGCGGCGGGTGCCGATCGTAGGACGACGGCTGCGCATCGATCCGGGCGCCATGCGGAAGATGGAAGACCGACTGCTGTTCGTCCTCCGCGATCGGCCGGCGCAATTCCTGCGAACGGCCGCCGTCGATACGCTTGCCCTCACGCTGCTCATCGCGGAAGCATGGTGGATTCTCCGTGCGCTGAACGTGGCGGCGGGGCTCTCGACCGCGGCGCTGCTCGAAGGGGCGACGAAATTCATCAGCGTCGCCTTCTTCTTTATCCCGGGGCAGGTCGGCGCGGCCGAAGGGACCTATGCGGTCGCGTGCGGCGCACTGGGACTCCCGCCCGCCGCGGGCGTCGCGTTCGCATTCGTGCGGCGGCTGCGCACGCTGGCGGTCGCCGGGGCGGGCCTCCTGGCGCTGTCGTGGGCGGGCAGGCCTGACCCCGCTATCGCGCCAGATCCTCGATGACGTGCGAGAGACCGGCGACCAGCCGCGTCATGCGGGGGTAATCGAGCTTATCTGGCGTATCGAGCGCTGTGTGGTAGTGCGGATATCTGAATAGCGCGGTGTCGGTGACCATGATCGCGGGATAGCCGTGCTGCCAGAACGCCCAGTGATCCGACCAGCCGACGCCCTCGATCCAGGCCGGCGCGGCCGCTCCTTCGGACGGCAGGCGCGCGTGATCGCGGAATGATCGCAGCGCCTCATGCAGCAGGCCGCGCGAGCCGACGTTCCCGACAAACGCGATGAAGTCGCCCGTGGATGGATAGAACAGGTTGAACGGAAAGGGATACCGCTGACTGCCGGGCGCCTCGGCATAGTAGCCGACCGATTCGACCGAGATCATCGCCACGATGCGCTCGCCCCGCTCGCGTGAGCTCGCCGCGTACCGCAGGCTCCCCATGTCGCGCGTTTGGAAGAACGGCGGCTCCTCGTTGACGAACCCGACGAAACGAACCGTGCGGGCCGGTCTCGTCGCCGCCATCGCGCGCGCCAGCTCGATGAGCGCCGCCACGCCGCTCGCGTTGTCATCCGCGCCCGGCGAACCCGACACCGAATCGTAGTGCGCGCCGACGACGACGATCTCGTCCGGCCGCAAGGCTCCCTTGATCTCCGCCTCGACGTTTCGGACGGCGCGGCGCTGGACGTTGAAGGTCTGCGATCCGACCGCGTAGTCTCCGGCTTCAGCCGGACCATCAGGAACTCGCAGCGCCTCGAACTCGCGTTCGATGTAGGTGGCGGCCTCCCGCAGCGCATCGTGCCTCCAGACGTTGCGCTCGCCGATCTCGCCGGCCAGCCACGCGACGTGATGCGTGAGGCGGCGCGCGAGCATGGTCTCCTCGCCGCTCGGCGGTGGAAGCGGCCCGCGATACGATTCCCCCGGCGTCCACATGGAATACCAGCCCGCGGTGGCGAGCGCGGCCAGCAGCGCCGCGATGACGAAAGTACTCTGCAACAGCTTCGTCAATCGTTGAGTATTGCGCAGATTCTCGATGACGCGAGAGAGGCTACTCGATCCAATGTCCGCTGGAGCCGGTGACCTTCCACGTGCCATCGACTTTCGTGAGCAATTGCGTAGAGCCTCGATAGCCGGTGCGGATCCTCGCAGCGCCCCTGGTGCGCAGCAGTGCGCCCGGCCTCGCCGATAGGCGCGATGCGGCCTCGACCCGCACCTCGGAGTCGTCGTGCAGGTTCACGTGGACATCCGGGGTGGCGATAAAGAAAGGAGGCGGACTGTTGGAAGAACTGAGGCGGCTGAACTGGTTCCGAGGCCAATCGGCGTTCGGATGGAAGACGGCATCGCGGATGTCCATCACGTCCTGCTGGAGCGCCGTCGCAGAGCGCCCCCGAAAGAGGACGGCCCCGTGCTCGTGCCACTGCGCCAGAGCATCGGCCATGAGCTCTGCGGCACCGGATGCCGAACCCACGATCGAATGAAGCGTCGCTCGCGCGACTTTAGCCGCAAAGACGTTGAAGCCGTATGGCTCCGCGGTCAGCAATTCAAGCGCCGCGAGGGCAGCGCGTCTGTCTTCGGGACCGGCGTCAGGACCAGCCTGCAGCAGCGCAATTTCCAGCTTCGCGCGCGTGCGCAGCTCGCGGGCGTCGGCGGCACTGGGAGAATCGGGATACAGCTGGATGAATTCGCCGAGTGGCGCGATGGCTTTTCTCCAGGCCCCCTCGGTCACGAGGAACCGCCCACGTTCGAGGAGCGATCCTCCGGGCAGGCGGAACGATCGTTTCAGCTGAACCAGGCGTCGACGCAACCATTCTTTCGACACGTCGGGCTTGCTGCGCGGATCGCACCCGTTGCATGGCTCTTCGTCCAGCCGCGTGTAGAACTGGTAACTGCCGAAGTACGGGGCGGCGAACCGCTGGTCCCACGCACGTTCCGCCCGCTCATACGCGGTACGCGCGCGCTCGAAGTCGCCGAGCGCTTCAGAAGCACGCCCTGCAAAGGTGTGACCGAACACGAGGGCGGGCGGCAGCGCGTCAGGCGCCTGCGTCACAGACTCGTATGCCAGTCGCGCTTCGGCCCAGTTGCCAAGGAACTGCTCGCATTGCCCGGTGCGGAGCCCGGCGACCCACGCCCACTCGCTTCGGGGAAAACGCGACAAGTACTCCTGGTAACGCTCCACGGCCACGCCGCAGTTCTTCTCCTTGAACTCGATCGCCGCAAGCGATGCCAGAGCTTTTCGGTTGTAGAGACCCGAGCCGGCGCGCGCGAGATCGAGCAGTGTGGTATCGGATTTCCGCCGCCACTCCTCTATCATGCCCACGTCTTTCACGCCATCGACGAGCTGCCGGTACCACAGTCCGCGCACATAACGCACGGCGGCTGGATCCGGCGAGGCGGTTTCCAGATCGATGAGAAAGCGGTCGATTTGCGCGACCGGCTCGCCTCCGCCCGCCGCGAAGATCGCCGGGAGCTTGCTCGTGATCAGGTAGCCGACGCCGCTCGCGAGCGGGTTCACCGCCGGCACGTCGAAGTCCTTCAAGAGGAACTCACGAAACACGGCGACGACGCGCGGCACATTCTCTTTGGCGTACTGCGGTTCGGAGGCGAAGAAACCGATGACGCGTTGGGGCGCCTGCTGGACCCATTCACAATCCGGATACGCGCCGCTCTGCAATTCGCGAACGAGCGCCACGGCGCGCAGTATGCGCTCGGTGGGATCGGCACCCCGCGGCTCAGGGATGTTGAGGGCAACGTGCATAGCGGCGGTGTAGAGCGCCATTCGTTCGGGCTGGCGTTCAACGATGCGCCGGAGCACCGCGAGGGCGTCACTCGGGCGATACGCGTCCAGCAGCAGAGCGACTGTCTCGGGACTTCTAGGCGCTTTGGCGAGCTGAACGTCGGCTGCCTGGTTCTTCAAACTGTGTTCAACGACCAGCCAGACTGAGTAGTCCCCGGGTGGAAAGTCTGCTCCGCGCTCGATCCCCCGCGGCTGGGAATGGACGACGGCCGGGATGGCCGAGGCCGCGAGCGCCGCCGCGAAAAAGGCGGCCGGGACCCGCAATCGCATGTGAGATTAGACGCCGCACGCGTCGAACGGGCCGGATGGCCCGGTTCGGGCCTACTCCTTGGAGAACGTCTTCGGATCGAGTCCCACGTTGAACTTGAGATGGATCAACGTGAGCTCGGAGTATTTCTGCCCGTCGCGGAAGGTGACGAGCTTCCCCGGCACGGTGATGCCGGCGAACTCCTTGAAGTCGCTCCAGAACGCCTCGACGTCCGCGGCGCCCTGCGGCGTCGTGGATCGAAACGCCGCTTTCACGATGCGGCGCGACTCCGGATCGATGAAGAACCTGATGTTCTGGCCGGGCGCGGTCCAGCGGACGACCTCGACCTTCTTGCCGTTGACTTCGGCGGACTCGATCGTCTGGACCTCGGCCTTGCCCGCGAGCGCCTCGCGGATTGCCCCGAGGCCGCCGTTGCCCATGAGGATCGACCGTTTCATCTCGTCGTTCATGCTTGGCGGCATCGGCATCATCTGTTCGCCCATTGCCGCCCACGCTTCTTTGCTGTCGAAGGCCTGAACCATCTGCCCCATCGGCATCGACACGGTCACCTTCGTCTTGTCCGGGTACGAAATCTCGTTGGTCAGATCTCCCTGCAGCGTTCCCGCAGGCGTCTCGAGCGCCACCTTGGCGGTCGCCACCGAATCGGTGATCTCCTGCAGCTTCGGCGCGCCGCCCATCGCGGCCGCGACACCTTTGAGCAGCTCCATCCCGCGCGCGGCCGACTCCGGCGTTTTCGCGGACGAAGACGACTCGGCCTGGCGCTTCAGGTCCGGCCGCATCAGATCGAGATCGGAAAACGAGATCGTGCGCGCCTCGCCGAGTGGCGCCAGCGACGCAGCGAATCCCTTCGCGTTGCCAACCGCGACGATCTTCATCCGCTCGCCGTCGACGTAGCGGCCGACCGCCTCGGCGATGCGTTCGGCCGTCACGGCCTGCACGTTGTCGCGGTACTTGTCCCAGTAGTCTGCGGGCAACCCATGCTTCGCCGCCGTGAGCACACGACCGGCCACCTGTCCGGGGGTTTCGGTGCCGACGGCGAAGACGCCGACGAGATACGCTTTCGCTTCCTTGAGCTCGGCCTCGGTCGCCGGGTTCTTCCGGAACTCGCGCAGCAGGTCGAGGATCATCGTGATCGCCTTGCCTGTTTCCTCAGTCCGCGTGAAGGTGCTCACGCGGAACATCCCCGCTTCGCGCTCGGTGTCGAACGAGCTTCTCGCACCGTAGGTCAGTCCTTCGCGCGCCCTGAGCGCCATGTTCAGACGGCTGGTGAAGCCGCCACCGAAGATCTGGTTGGCGACGAGCAAAGGGAAGTACGACGGATCGTTGTACTTGATGCCCATTGTCGAGACGACGATCTGCGTCTGCACGGCATCGGGCTTGTCGACGATGAAGACTGTCCGCGCGGGAGGGGGCGGCGCGGGCGTGGACGGACGCGCCGCGGCGGGCGCCGACCAGGATCCAAATCGCTGCTCGACCTGCGCGATCGCCGCCTCAGGCGTGATATCGCCAGACACCGCGAGAAACGCGCCCGACGGGCCGTACCGCTGCTTGTGGAACGCCACGATCTCGTCTCGCGTGAGCGCGCGAAGGCTGTCGGGCGTCCCCTCGACCGGGTACGCGTACGGGTGCTCGCCGAGCGTCAGTCGCGCGGCGACGAACGGCGCGAGGTACTCGGGATCCGAATACTGGATCTGCAGGCCGGAGAGCCGCTGCCGGCGCAGCCGATCGATCTCTTCCTGCGCAAACGCCGGATGCAGGACGACGTCGGCCATCAAGTCAATCGCCAGATCCGCCGCGCTCTTCGCGACCGCCGCCGTCACCTGCACGGTGTCATCGTCCGCTCCCGCGTTCAGCGAGCCGCCGACGCCGTCGATTGCCTGGGCAATGTCCTGCGCGCTGCGGGTCGCGGTGCCCTGGGTGAGGAGGTCGGCCGTCATTGACGCGAGCCCCGCCTTCGCCGGCGGATGCGCGATCGCACCCGCGTCGAGCATCAGCGTGTAGGACACGAGCGGCTGCCGGTGGTCCTCGATGACGAAGATCGTCAGGCCGTTCGCGAGCTTATGAGTCTTGTACGCGGGGAAATTGAACTGGACGGGGGGACCGGCTGGGGGCGGCTGCTGCTTCGCTTGACGGGTTCCTAGGGTTCTCGGGTTCGCGGATGAAACGAGCAAGCAGACTGTTAGTAGCGCACCAAACACGAGCAACTGACTAGTAACGGCGCTTCGAACTCGCATGTTCAACTCCAAGAACCAAGAACCTTCACGAACCTTAGGAACCTTAGGAACCCTAGGAACCCTAGGAACCCTAGGAACCTTAGGAACCTATTTCTTTTCTGGATTAACCCAAAGCCGTGTCTCGTTCGTGTTGACGAGGTACTTCGCGCACACGCGCTGCACGTCGGCGGGGGTCACTTTCTGATAGTTGGCGAGCTCGGTGTTGTAGATCTCCGGGTTGCCGCGGAGCACCGCCGCGGCGCCGAGCGCGTCCGCCTTCTCCTGCGCCGTCTGGCGGCCCACCACGAACCGCGAGATGATCTGGTTCTTCGCTTTCGCGAGCTCCTCGTTGGTGACCGGCGCCTTCTTCATGCCGTCGATCACGTCGTAGAGACTGGCCGCGACCTGCTTGACGTCCTTTCCCTGGTTGGCGACGCCGAATGCAAAAAAGATCGACGGCCCTTCGAGGAAGATGCCCTGCCCCGCGGCGCCCACGGCGACCTGCTCTTCGTACACCAGCCGGCGGTAGAGGCGCGAGCTCTGGCCTGACGAGAGAATGTCAGAGGCAATCTGCAGCGCGTAGGTGTCCGGGTGGCCGAGCGGCGGCAGCTCGTACGCGCTCGCGACGGCCGGCAGCGGCACGTTGCTGAACGCCCGCGTCAGCTCGCGCGGCTCGGTCTGCGGCGGTTCGGTGACCGTCACGCGCGGGATCGGTCTCTTCGATCGCGGGAGCGGCCCGAAGTGTTTCCGCGCGAGCGCCACCACCTGCTTGGCGTCGACGTCGCCGACCACCACGAGCGTCGCGTTGTCGGGAACGTAGAACGTATCGAAGAAGTCTTTCACGTCCGCGACGGTGGCGTTGTTCAGGTCCTCCATACTGCCGATCGGCATGTGCTTGTACGGATAGACCTGGAACGTCGCGTCGATCAGCACCTCGGCGAGCAGCCCGTACGGCGGATTCTCGAATCGCAGCCGCCGCTCTTCCTTGACGACTTCGCGCTCCTTCTTGAAGTTCTCCTCGTTGACGACGAGCGTGGCCATGCGGTCGGCTTCGAGCCACATCACGCGCTCGAGATAGTTCGACGGCACGGTCTGCCAGTACACCGTCTGATCGAACGACGTGTACGCGTTCACGACCCCGCCCGCCTCGCGCACGATCCGCATGTGCTCCTCGGGGCCCACGTTCTTCGAGCCGCGGAACATCATGTGCTCGAACAGGTGCGCGAACCCGGTCCGGCCTTCGCGCTCGTTCTTCGATCCGACGTGATACCAGACCTGGAGATTGAGGATCGGCCGCGCGTGGTCCTCCGCGACGACGATCTTCATCTCGTTGTCGAGCGCCGCCTGTTCGATCTTCAGCGTCGGCGGCTGGACGTCGACCTGCGCAGCGGCCGGTTTTGGAGGAACCGGCGCCTGGGGTTTTGGAGGAACCGGCGCCTGGGATGCAGCGAAGGCCGAGGTCTGCAGGGTCGCCAGAGCGATGACGAGGAGCGTGCGCTTCATAGGGAGCATGTTACTACCCGTGGTGCTCAAGGTGCTCAGGGTGCTCAGGGTGCTCAGGGTGCTCAGGGTGCCCAGGGTGCTCAGGGTGCTCAAGGTTCCTGTGATTCCGCCGATACGGAAGTAGAGGGACAACGCCGCTGCGATGACGCGCAATTCCGGGCTGAATCGTCAATGGGAAATCCTGCGCACGCCTGACGGCGTGGCCGGGGGCGCCGGTCCGCCCGAGCGGATCGAGATCGAATTCGACGTCCAAATTGCCCGTCACATCCGGTCGCGCGACTGGCATCCGACGCAGCGGCTGCGCACCGACGTCGACGGCTCCGTCCGCATGACCGTCAACATCTGTCCCGACCAGATGCTGCGGCGCTGGATCCTGAGCTTCGGTCCCCTCGCGCGCGTCGTCTCACCCAAAACGCTCGCAGAACGGATCATCGAGGAGCTGGACGCGACGCGCCAGCGCTACGCGCCACGATTGGACCTGGAGCTGCCAATCGTCACGCTCGAGGAACTCGATGCGCAGGACGGGCTGAACTTCCCTCCCTGAAGCGGCTGCCTTGCCGCTCCTCGCTCCGGCGTTGTATCGTGGCTGGACCGTCACAGATCATGGCCACTCCGACGCTGACTGCAACTTCGAGAGCGCTTGACGTGACCCGGGACCGCGCCGCCAGCGCGAGCGTGCCCTGGTACATCTGGACCGCGGTCCTCGCCGTTTTCTCCGGCGTGCTCGGCGGGCACTGGGATATTTCCTGGCACAACTCGATCGGCCGCGACAGCTTCTGGTCGCCGCCGCACATCGCGATCTACCTGATGGGTGTCCTTGCGGGGATAACGTTCGGCTACTTGATCCTCCGCAACACGATCGCCGGACGCGAGCGCGACGATCACGTGCGCATCTGGGGCCTCCGGGGGCCGCTCGGCGCGTTCATCGCCGCGTGGGGCGGCGTCGCGATGATCACGTCGGCGCCGTTCGACAATTGGTGGCACGAGGCGTACGGGCTCGACGTGAAGATCGTGAGCCCGCCGCACGTGCTGCTCATCATGGGCGGCTTCGGCGTGATCCTCGGCACGATCGTGCTGATCCAGACACGCCTGAACCGGTCCGCCAGTGACGAGGCGCGCCGGCAGCTGCTCGTGCCGTACTTTCTCGTCGCGGGCCTGGCGCTGGTCGATTTGCTCCTGCTGCAGATGGAGTGGACCTGGCCGAGCCTTCAACACACGGCCGCGATGTACCGCGCGCTCGCGGTGCTGGTGCCCGCCCTGCTCGCGACGGTCGCGCTCGGATCGGGGCATCGATGGGCCTGCACGATCGTCGCGGCGATCTACTCGGTGTTTCTCCTCGCGCTCCAGTGGATCCTGCCTCTCTTTCCGGCCGAGCCGAAGCTCGGCCCCGTGTACCGCGAAGTCACGCACTTCATTCCGAACGGCTTTCCGCTGATGCTTATCGCTCCGGCATTGGCGCTCGATCTGCTGTTCCGGCGTTGGCGCGACCGCAGCCCCTGGTTGCTCGCAGCCGCGGCAGGCGTCACATACCTCGTGGTGTTCCTCGTCGTGCAGTGGCCCTTCTCTGATTTCCTGCACCTGCCCATCGCGCGCAACTGGTTCTTCGGGGCCCACTACTTCGGGGCATCGATTCCGCCGACTCACTATGCGGCGCAGTTCCAGTACGCCCCGGCCGAAGCGGCGTTCTGGACGAGGATGGCCATGGCGTTTGCCTTCGCGCCGCTGAGCGTGCGCGCGGGCCTGGCGCTCGGGACCTGGCTGCAACGGCTGCAGCGATGACATCCGTCGTCCGCGCGGCGGTGCTGCTTGCGCTCATCGCGGCGGCGCCGGCGATCAGCTTCGCGCACGTCGGGAGCCCCGACGTGTTCTGGGAGGGACGCGCCGGCCCGTATCGTCTCCTCGTCGCGGTCCGCACACCGCCGGTCATTCCGGGCGTCGCCACGATCGAGATTCGCGTGCTCGACGGCCACCTGCGCGTCGTCAAAGTCGTGCCGCTGCGCGTCACGGGACCGGGTGCGAAGTTCGCGCCGGTTCCGGACGAGGCCAGACAATCGCCCGACGATCCGCGCTTCTACACCGCGAGCCTGTGGATGATGGCCGCCGGCGCCTGGCAGGTGCGGGTGGGACTCGACGGCGAGGAAGGCCGCGCGCAGGTCGCGATCCCCATCGAAGCGCTGGCAACGCGTACCCTGACCATGCAGACGAGCCTCAAGCTCGCACTCCTTCCCTTCGCGCTGTTTCTCGTCGCGGGCTTCGTCGCGATCGTCCGCGCGGGCGCGGGGCAGGCGCAGGTCGCGCCAGGTGAGGCGATCGACCGCAGTCGTGCACGACGGGCCCGGATCGCCGGCGCGGTAGCAGTGGCATTCGTCGCGTTGGCGCTCGGCTTCGGCAACTGGTGGTGGACCGCCGAGGCGGATGCCTACGCCCGCTACATCTACAAGCCGCTGCAGATCGATCCGAAGCTCGAGCCCGATGGCACGCTTCTCCTCGGTGTTCGAGATCCCGGCTGGATCCGATCGCGAGTCGTCGGCGACTTCCTGCCGGACCACGGACACCTGATGCATCTATTCCTGGTTCGCATGCCTGATCTCGACCGCTTGCTCCACCTCCATCCGCGACAGGTAAAGGATGACCTCTTCGCGCACAGACTTCCGCAAACGGATCCTGGCCGCTACCGGCTGTTCGCCGATATCGTCCACGCAACCGGCCTGCCGGAGACGATGGTCGGTGAGATCGATCTGCCGAGGCTCGATGGCGCCGCCGCCGGAGCCGATGATTCGACGGCGTCGACCGCAGCGCCGGCCAGGATCGTCCGGGAGGACAACGGTCCGTTGCGCGCGAAGCAACCGCAGCTGTTGGCGTTCCGCGTCGAAGACGAGAACGGTCAGCCTGCGACGGATCTCGAGCTGTACATGGGCATGCCCGGTCACGCCATCGTCATCAAACGCGACACGCGAGTCTTCGCGCACGTGCATCCGTCCGGCACCGCGGCGATGGCCTCTCTGACGCTCGCGGCCGCGACGCTGCCGGGAGCTGAAAAAGGATCAAACGATCCGCACGCGGCGCACGCGATGACCACGGCGTTGCCGGCGACCGTCACCTTCCCGTACGGCTTCCCCGAGCCGGGCGACTATCGAATCTTCGTGCAGGTCAAGCAGGCGGGTAGCGTTCGGACCGGCGTGTTCGACGTCCGCGTCGAACCGTAGGATTCGCCGGCGTCATGCGGATCAGTTCTTCGCGCGGTCGCGCTCGGTCCAGCGGCGATTGCTCTCGAGCCACCACTGGATGACGACTTCCAGGCCAGGGCCCGAGAATATCGACAGGTGCTCCGCCGGACGATCGGATGCGGCTTCCGCCGGCGTCGGGTCAGAGGTGAGGATTGCGGAGCGGCCGGCGGTCTCGTTCGAGCGCGTCATCTACGTATCGCGCATTGGCCCGGCGCCACACCGGGCCGATGCGCCCCCAGTCGTTCCACCGCAGCTACAACAGACGTACCACCGCGACGCGATCACGCGATTGCGCGATCGCACCGCAGATCGATCGCGCTAACGTGTGGGCGTGATGCCCGAAACCTGCGCATCGATGCGCGAAGCGGCAATCAGCGGCGGGCCGCAATCAACGCCGGCAGAGCTCGGACCAGCTACAGATTTGTTAGCCAATTACAGTTCTGCATGCCGTTGGGGGCCCGTCCTGACGATCTCCGAGTACACTGCGTACTCATGGACACGTTTCCGGACCCGGCGAAAGACATCGAGCGCTCAACGCGACCTGGAGGTGAGGCGACGGCCGTCCTGGCGGGCGGCTGCTTCTGGTGCGTCGAAGCCGTCTACCTGCAGCTCGACGGCGTGAAAAGGGTCGCCTCAGGGTACGCGGGAGGTACGGCGGACACCGCGAACTACCGCGCCGTGTGCAGCGGCACGACGAACCATGCAGAGGTCGTGCAGGTGACGTACGATCCGTCGCTGATCACCTACGGACAGATCCTCAAAGTTTTTTTCTGGATCGCGCACGACCCGACGCAGCTGAACCGGCAAGCCAACGATCGCGGACGTCAGTACCGGTCGGCGATCTTCTACGCCGACGAGCGGCAGCGCGAGGTTGCCGAGGCGTACATCCGCCAGCTCGATGAGGCGCGCGTGTTCCCCGACCGCATCGTCACCACGCTCGAGCCGCTCGAGGCGTTCTACGAAGCCGAGCCGTATCACCAGAACTACGCCGCGCGGAATCCCGACCAGCCTTACATCGCCGTCGTCGCGGCGCCGAAAGTGGAGAAGCTTCGCAGCAAGCTGCCAGAGAAACTGAAAGCCTAGATGTACCGCCCAGTGCTCATTCGCTGTGTAATTGCTGACTCGCGAGCCCGGCATCGCGCGTGCGCCGCCGCGAAATTCCGTGCAATGCCGCTCGTCTCCTGCAGGTGCGTGTTTTGCACTCGGCCGCTAGCCCCGTCATGGGTCAGCGACCCGTACTAGTCGTCGACGACGACGCGGACATGCGCCAGATGACCGAGACGGTTCTGGCCCACGCCGGAATCCGGACGGTGTCTGCCGTCAACGGACTGGAAGCGCTCGAAACGGCGCGGACCGTCCGTCCTTCAGTGATCCTGCTCGACCTGATGATGCCGGTGATGGATGGCTACGAGTTCCGCGCCCGGCAGCTGCAGGATCCGGCGCTTAAGCGGATTCCGGTGATCTGCGTCACGGCCGTCCCGCCGCTCGAATCGGATACGAGAAAGCTCCAGGTCGATGCGTGCGTCCACAAGCCGGTGGATTGGGAGGAGCTGTTGAGAGCCGTACTGCAGTATGCGACGTAGGTCACGGAGACCAGGGAGGGCACGGAGAGAGACAAACACGGAGACACGGAGAACACGGAGCAACAATTAATGATTACTCCGTGACCTCCGTGTCTCCGTGTTTATCACTCGCTGCCTGCTCCGTATCCCCCGTTAGCTCAGTACTTGTTCAACGCTGACATGAACGCCGACGCGGCCGGTGGCGGCGGGACGCCGACTTTCAGGATCTCCGCGTTCTTCAGCAACTTGCCGTACATGTCCTTATTGGCGCTGTCGTCCTCGCGCAGCGTCGCGCCGGCAAGCGAGACGCCGGCGAACACGCCGCGCGCGCGGGAATACGAGAGGATCTCGGCAGTCAGCGCCGCGTCGGTCTTCGCGGTGGCGCTGCGTCCCACAGGGCCGGCCGCGATCGACGCGTCGCCGCCCAGCGTGAACTTGTTGGTCAGGAGGCGCGACATGCCCTTGTCGTTCATCACGAGCATGACGACCTCGGTCTCCTTGCCGCCGATCTGAAATCCGAAGCTGCCACCTTCGACCTTCACTCCCGCGGGCGCCGACCATCCCGAGGCGGTCCGGCACGACACGAAGCCACGGCCGTAGTCGCCTCCGACGATGAACGCGCCAGACTTCAGCGACGGCACCACCACGATGCAGCGCGCCTTCTTCAGGAGCGAGAGGGGAATGTCCTTGTCGGGCACGGCCGTCAGCGCGGCCAGCGTTTCGCCGGCGGCCGCCAGCCGTTCCGGCGTGTCAGCGGCGGCGACGGCTGAAAAGAGAAGACCGATGGCGACCGCGAGGAATGCCGGCGTTCGATGTGTGTGAAGCATGAGTTCATTGAATCCTCCCTGCATTCGCTCGTCAAGGGTGATATAAGCTCATCGGGCCAAGCCCAGCCTGGAGGACACTCGATGAAGCGCCTGGCAGTGTATGCCCTCACGACCTCAGTCCTGATCGCCGTCCTGTATCAACGTCAGGCCGCCACTCAGATCAACACCGTCAAAGAGCTCGCGCCGGGCGTGTACTTCCACGAAGGCGATCTGCGCGGGAAGGGACACTGCAACAACGGTTGGGTGATCTTCGAGGACTACGTGCTCGTCCTCGACGCCAACTATCCGTCGGGCGCGCAGGAAATCATCCCGAAGATCAAGGCGCAGACGAACAAGCCGATCCGATTCGCGTTCGACACGCACCACCACGGCGATCATGCGTACGCCAACCAGGTCTGGACCGAGAACGGCGCCGTTCCCGTCGCTCACGAGAACGTCGTTTCAGAGATGCGGAAGTACGAGACCGGCTTCTTCGGCGGAACGCCCGGCCGATGGGAAGGCGAAGCGAAGGAGCGCGAGGATCTCCGATCGACGCGGCTGAAGCCGCCGTCGCTGCTCTATCGCGATCTGATGATTTTCGACGACGGGAAGCACCGCGTGGAGCTGCGGCACTTCGGCGTGGCGCACACGCACGGCGACGGCTTTGCCTGGCTCCCGAAGGAGCGGATCCTCTTTACCGGCGACGCCGCCGTCAACGGCCCGTACAACTTCATGGGCGACGGCGACAGCGCCGCCTGGATCGAGACGCTCGGCAGGGCCCAGAAGCTCGGCGCCACCATCGTCGCGCCCGGCCACGGACCCTCTGGCGATGCGGGCGTGCTCGAGGCGCAGCGGCAGTTCTTCGTCGCGCTCAGGGCGGAAGTGGAAAAACGGAAGGGGCTGGCGCCGGATCGCGTGCAGGCCGAGGTTTCTGCGATGCGCGAGGCGCTCCTCAAGCGGCACGCGACGTACATCGATACGGATCCGAAACCCATCACGAACTTCGAGGCGCAGGTCGCGAAGGTCTACCGGGAACTGACGGGCAAGGAGTTCCTGAAGCAGGCAGCGCTCGACGCGGCGCGCCGCGCGCACGAGGGGCATCACGGACTGGGAGTTTGGTGACGTTTGTGACTGCCCCGCCACGATTTTTGGGGGGAGTTCAGGGAGGTGGGGAGGCGTGAGAATTCAAGCGATTTCAACCTCCCCTTCTCCCCGAACTCCCGCCAAATGATCGTGGAAGCGTGTTACGTGATTCAGGGATTGCGGTGCGGCGAGGGTGACGTCGGCGCCGCCGGCGGCGAGCACACGAAGCTCGCGGCATCATCCTTATTGCCACCCTCCGTGAACTTCGCCACCGCCGGATACCCGCACAACGGGCGCGAGCGGATCGTCTTGCCGTCCTGCTTGAGAGAAGCGACCAACCTGTCCGGCGCGGTGCCTCGCTCGACCCAGTCGACGAGCGGGGTCATCGAATCGAACTGCGACGGTCCGAGACCGCCCTGGCAGTGCAACACGCCCGGCATCATGAAGAGACGGAAGAAGTCCCCGGTCCCTGTCCCCATCGTCTGGCGGACCCTCTCGTAGTAGGTGACGCCCATCAACGGATTCAGCGCGGGATCGGCCCACCCGAAGTACATGAGAATCTTGCCGCCGCGTGTCCGAAACCGCGTGAGATCCGGGTTCGTGGCGTTCAGCAGCGTGGCGATCGCCGACAGTTTCTCCATGTCGCGATCCGGCTCGAACTGACGCCAGTCGATCGGCGTGCCGGGCGTGACCATCTCCTTGAAGAAGCTCTCCATGAACTGGAAACCCACCGTCGGCTGTCCTTCTCCGATGATCCAGGGCACCCAGCCGCTGCGCCGTCCCGCGGGCGTCGGGATGAGCGCTTCGGCGCCGACCGGAAAGCCGTGCATGATTCTCGTACCCTTCGACGTGACGTCGCCGTACACGGCACCGAGCGCTTTCACCTGCGCCTCGGTGAGGCATCCCTCCGTGTCCGTGGCCGTCCTGCACTGCGGCACGGCCTTCGCGACGTCGAACTGACACCGGCGCGGGTCGTCGATCAGGCCGTCGGCCAGCCCGTCGGAGGCGTCGCACGTTTCGTAGATCTTTTCGGCGAGGACGCGCACGCGGTCCGCCGACACCGGCGCAGCGGAGAGCGCGCGATTGATCGCCGCAAAGTGCACCATCGTCCCCGTGAAATCGAGCACCGGCGCCCCGACGACGATCCCGTCGAAATCGTCGGGGAAGCGCTGCGCGGAGATCAGTCCCTGCCGTCCGCCGGTCGAACATCCGACGAAGTACGACCGCGAGGCTGGAGCGTCGTAATAGCTGCGGACGATCGTCTTAGCGGTCAGCGCGGTGACGTGGACGGCGCGATACGCATAGTCGACGAGCTTGTGAGGGTTCGACGCAAACGTCGCGAGCGGCTCGCGGGCAGCGTCGTGGCCGGTGTTGGTTTGAGCCGTTGCAAAGCCGCGACGGAGCGCGGCGTTTCGAATCGCCACTCGGCCCTGGGCCGCCAGCGACTCGCCAGCGAAGCCGCCGTTGCCGAACATGTACAACCGGCCGTTCCAGTCCTTCGGCAGTCCGACCTCGAACCGGACCTCGGGCGCGATCAAGCCCTGGACGAGGCAGAACTCCGGCGTGTCTCCCTGC
>DATAEE010000375.1:0-3580 GCA_036258175.1 Vicinamibacterales bacterium | reverse complement strand
TTCGCTCGCCGACAGGAGCTGATCGAGTGCGGCCGAGGAGATGATCCGGAGAGAGGATGGGACGAGAGCGACGAGCTCCTCGTGTGCGGTGAGGGGCAATAACACACCTCCCCTGGCCGCCTCATCGACGATGACCGACCGTCCTGAGGGCGGGGCGGTCTTTCGGACCGCGACAAACCCGTCGTCGACGGCGAGTAGTTCCGCAGGCGGAAACGACCGAACCGATCGAACTTCGCCCTGACCAAACCTAAGCGGTATGCCGCGGTCTCCGGGACTGTCCCGTCGCCGCAACGGGTGCATCATTTGCGCAGCGATGCGGTGGGTCCTTACGTGCTTGGCGCTGTACGCGCTGATCGTGACCGGGCCGAGCGCCGGCTCGACTCAGGCTCAGCCGTGGCGCACGCTGAAGAACGAGCGCGTCGGCTTCTCGCTGTCCCACCCGCCCAGATGGAAGATCGCCGGAAAGGTGGTAGCCACGCAGTTCGTGGCGGCGGCCAGGTGTCAGAGCGTCCGAGTCGTCGACC
Organism: Vicinamibacterales bacterium; assembly: GCA_036258175.1. GTDB lineage: Bacteria > Acidobacteriota > Vicinamibacteria > Vicinamibacterales > 2-12-FULL-66-21 > DATAEE01. The sequence goes on along the minus strand of DATAEE010000375.1, from coordinate 3,056 downwards.
GCGCTGGTCCCTCCGAGGTGCGTCAATCCATCGTGCAGGTCTGCTGGAAGCCCATCACAGGCGACACATCGCTCGATGCCTACATGCGCAAGACTTATGGACGGCGGCTCCCGAGCTTCTTCGTCAAGACCAGGCTCGGCGGCGTGCCCGCCTACCGAAGCAGGACAGGAACGAAGAACAGGACGTTCTTTCTGCAGACGAATGACTATCGGATGCAGGTTGTCGCCGCAGTCGCGGCCGGTCCTCTCCGCCGTGCCGCGCGGGTGGCCCAGGTGAACCGGATCCTCGCGAGCTTCACCGTCACCTGAGCTGGCGCCCCGTTGTGCCGGGGCCGTCGGGGTGGGACAATCGCCGAAGGATCCGGCCTTCTGCGGCTGTCGGGACCGCATGCGATTTGCCGCCCGAAGGAGGACCCATGTACCGCTCGCTCTTCGTGATTGCCGTAGCGCTGGCGCTTCTTCAGCCGGCGGCAGCCTTCGCCCAGCCCGTTCTGGTCGACGACACGCGGGTGAACACCGCAACGGGCGATCCGGGCGACAACACGACGCAGAGCGAGACAAGCCTCGCCGTGCGGGGCACGACCGTATGCGCCGGGTTCAACGACTCCGGACCGACCGCCGGCATCTCGGGCTTCGCGCGCTCTACGAACAGCGGTCAGACGTGGACCGATCAGGGCGAGCTCGGAGCAAACAACAACGGCGACCCGACGCTCGCGGTCAACCAGACAACCGGCACGTTCTTCTACGGCGAGAACGCAACGATCGGAGGAAACACGGCGATTGGCGTGGCGCGGTCGGCCGACAACTGTCAAACGTTCGGAGCCGCCGTCGATGCGTCCGCTGCGTCGTCAGGTCTGAACATCGTCGGGAATGTGACCACGCTGAGCGACAAGCCCTCCATCGCCGTCGACAACTCGGGCGGTGCCAACAACGGCAACGTCTACGTCTGCTGGACGAGGTTCATCGATACGAGCAACCCTTCGGACGGCCAGGCCGACACGAGCGAGCTCCGTTTCTCCCGTTCCACGAACGGCGGCGCGTCGTATGTGAACGAGCAGATCATCCAGGCGCAGGGGCCGGCGCCTTTCGGGTGCAGCGTCAAGGTTGGCGCGAACGGCCAGGTGTTCGTCGTCTGGGCCGACCGCACCGGCGCGACGGCCGGAGACATCCGGTTCCTGGCCTCGACGAACGGCGCAGTGAGCTTCGGCACGAACACTCAGGTTTCGACGGGTAACCGCCTTCCGGGCACCGACCGCGTCGTCTCCTGCGGCGTCAACAACAACCGAACGACGCTGAACGGCAACATTCGGATGCTTCACCAGGCCTGGCTTGCCGTCGACACGACGGGCAGCGCCAACAACGGGAATCTCTACGTCGTCTGGGCGAGCGACCCGGCGGGCGCCACCGACAACAGCGATGTCTTCTTCAGCCGGTCGACGAACGGCGGTGTCAACTGGAGCGCGCCGATCCAGCTCGGCGGTGGGACGACGACAGACCAGTTCGAGCCGAACGTCGTCGTCGGAGGCGACGAGGGCACCGTGACGGTGGCCTGGTACGACCGCCGCAACGACACCGCGAACAACTTCAACATCGACGTCTTCAAGGCGTTCTCGACCGACGGCGGCCAGACCTTCGGCGCGCTCCAGCGCGTGACGAACCAGAACTGGGGCGTCCCGCAGCTCAACCCCAACTTCGACAACGCGATCGCCAACTGCTACCTGGGCGAGTACATCGGGGTCGCCGCTGACGCCGGCAGGTTCTACTACCTCTGGGGCGACAACCGGAACACGATCACGAACGCGAACTGGCCGGCCGGACGGCCCGATCCAGACGTGTTCTTCGAATCGGAGGCGGCACCCGACGCGCCGATCACCGCGATCGGAACGACGATCAACTCGGTCGAGGGGGCGCCGTTCACAGGCGTCGTCGCGACCTTCACGGATCCCGATGCGACCGCAACGGCGAGCGAGTACTCGGCGACGATCAACTGGGGCGATGGGAGCGCACCGACGGCCGGAACGATCACCGGGCCGACCGGCGGGCCGTTCAGCGTGATCGGAACGCACACCTACATCGAGGAAGGCACCTACCCGATCACGATCGTCATCACGGACGTCGACAATCCGACGAACACGGCGACGGCGACGTCGACGGCGAACGTGGCCGATGCGCCGCTGACGGCGACCTGCATCAACAAGGTTTCCGGCCAGATGTTCAGCGGCGTCGTCGCGAGCTTCACCGACGCGAACCCCTTCGCGACCGTCGCCGACTTCACGGCGACCATCAACTGGGGCGACCTAACACTGCCGACCCCAGGAACCGTGACGCAGACTGGAGTCGGCGCGTTCGACGTCAGCGGCACGCACACCTACACAGGCACGGGGCCGTTCACGGTTACGACCACGATCAACGACGTCGGCGGAAGCACCGCCATGGCCTCGTGCACGTTCCTCATAGGCGGAGCGACAGCCGGCGGCTCGTTCGTGATCGGCGACGGCAATTCCACGGTCGGCACCGCCGTCACCTTCTGGGGCGCTCAGTGGTCGAAGCTGAACTCACTGAGCGGTGGTCCGGCACCCGCAGCCTTCAAGGGCTTCGCCAACAACCCGAGCAGCAATCCGGCCTGTGGGCAGAGCTGGTCGACGGGTCCAGGCGGGAGCTCCGGCCCGCCCCCGCCACCCCTTCCGGCCTTCATACTCGTTCGTGTCGCGAGCTCGATCTCGAAGTCGGGCTCGACGATCACGGGGAACACGCCGCACGTCGTCGTCGTGGACGTGGACCCCGGGTACGACGACAACCCCGGCCACTCGGGGACCGGCAACGTGGCCGGAGTGCTCTGCTAAGCGCGCTCGCTCACATACCGGGTTGGCGGCCCATCCCTGGGTCCCGGGGTGCGCCCGACGGCCCGCCGGCACCGTTGACGATGAAGTAGGCGATCGCTCCGAGGACCGGGAAGATGATGATGATGAGCAGCCAAGCGGCGAGCTTGCCGCCCGACATCTGATGCCGCCGCCGAATGATGTCGACGAGCGCGGCAATCCACATCACCGCGACCAG
>DATAEE010000374.1:0-2642 GCA_036258175.1 Vicinamibacterales bacterium | reverse complement strand
CGCTCGGTGCGCTGGTCCGATCTTCAAGCCTTTCACTGCAGTCGAGTGTACTTGCGCAACGCTTCGCGCAACCGGTCGTGCGGGATCGCCTGGACGGAGCGGCCGTCTGCGCCGGTCATCGTCTCAGCGGCGACGAGCGCGTTGATGATCGCCTCTTCCGTCGCCTGCACGGTCGCCTCGAACACAGCGCTGATCCGATCGTTCGAGATCATCGCGACGTGCGCCGAGTCCTTCGCCGCGGCGGCGCCTGCGTTCGCCGTCGAGAAGGCGATAAAGATGTCGCCTGACCCGTTGCCCGAGGTCGCGCCGGTCCGCGCGAGCCCGTGCGAGGCGCGCCGTGCCACCCGTTTCAGCTGGTGCGGGAGCATCGGGGCATCGGTCGCTACAACAATAATGATGGAGCCTTCTTCCTGCCCAGCGGGTCGTTCTGCGAGCTCCTTCCCAACCGGCACCCCAGCGACCAGCAACTGCGATCGCAGGCCCATGTTCGCCTGTACCAACACGCCGACCGTATACCCGCCTGCGCCCGCGGCGATCTTTCGCGACGCGGTGCCGGTGCCGCACTTGAAGCCGTAGCACCGCATGCCGGTGCCGCCGCCGACGTTTCCTTCCGGAACGGCTCCACCACGTGCACCGTCGAGCGCCACGAAGACGTGCTCCGGCTTCACGTGGAAGCCGTTGATGTCGTTCAGCCCGCCGTCGTACGTCTCCGCCACGACCGGCAGCGACCAGGGCTGGAACAGCTTCCCGTGCTTCGTCGACCATGCGATGGCGGCGTCGCGGACGACGCCGACGCTGTGGGTGTTGGTGATGAAGACGGCGCCTTCGAGAAAGCCGGCTTCCTCGATCCAGGTCGTGCCGGTCATCTCTCCGTTGCCGTTCAGCGAGAACCAGCCCGAGAAGACAGGATCGGCGGACGTTTTCCCGCGCGGCAGGATCGCCGTGACTCCGGTCCTCGCCGGACCGGACGTCAGCGTCGTCATGCCCACCTCGACGCCGGTGACGTCAGTGATCGCGTTCAGCGGTCCGGGTGTGCCATCGAACGGGACCCCGAGATCGCGGGCGCGCGGCTTCGTCTGCGCACCGGCGGCGGTTGCCAGCAGGATGACGAGCGCGATGGGCATCCAGGCGAGCGCGATGACGTCGACGGCGCTTTTCGACGGCTTCGGCTCGAGCGCGATGCGCCCGAGCGGCGCCTGAGGATCCGCCGCGGCGCCTTCCGCTTCGATGGCCGCCGCCGCTTCTGCTTCGATCGCGGCGAGCTGTTCCTTGAGTGTCTGCACGTTTTCCTCCGCGCGCTGCACGTCTTCGCGCTCCTTCATCGATCGCAGCCCGCCCCTGGCCGTGGTCGTCGCGCGGCCGACGGTCGATGCACTGACGGACTTCCTCCCGAGCAACGCGCCCAGAACCGTCGCGCCCAGCGAGACCGCGGTCTGCCAGCCGGCGGATTTCATCTGCTCGGACTCGCGCGCGACCGCCTGCTCCGCGCGCCGGATGCGCTCGGTCAGCGCGGCGGTTCGGCCGGCGTACTTCTGTCGCAGCCGTACGGTCAGCTCGTCGCGTGTTTCGCGGGCCCGCGCCTGGAGCCGCGCGCGGAAATCGCGTTCCGACTCTCCCGGCTCGGAGACCAGATCGAAGGCTTCGCTCTGAAAGAGCTCGAGGCGCTCGCGCTGCGCGAGGCGCTTGAGCACCTGCTGCTTCCAGCCGGCATAGCTCTTTATTTTCAGCGCGTCGGGCGACAGCTCGCCGAACGTGGCGTCCGCCGCGGGCTCGCTCGTGAAGCCGTCGGGGGTGAGGGGCGATTCCTGCGCCGCGTCGAAGTCGAGCGCGTCGGGACCCGGCACGAACGGCACCAGATAATTCACGGTCTTCGACACGTCGACACCTCGCTTGCCGTCGCGGTACTCGAGCCGCACCGAGGCGTAGAGGTTCGGCTCGTAGTGTGGCGCTGCGCCGGTCGTCGATCCGAACAACTCCCGCACCTGCGACGGCACCATTGGACGCGGGGCCGCCGCCCCGCGCGGCGGCTTAGAACCCTGATCCGTGGTGATCCGCGGTGATCCGTGGCCTTCGGTGATCCGCGGGGATCCGTGGCTCAAGCGCGCGATCTCGTCGCGGCTCAGCGGACCGCGCAGGTACGACATCGCCCACCGCGTTTCGAACACAACCGGCTCCGCATCGTGCACGTTGTGCATGAGGAAGACCCGCGACGTGAGCCCGGACAGCACGCTGTCGGCCCGCGCACGATCGAATGCCGCGCCGCTTGCCGCGCTCGTCAGGCCGTCGAGTACCCTCGCCTTGTCACGCTCGGTCTGCAACCGGCCGAGGAACCAGGTGCCGGCGTTCGACAGCGCCTTGTAGTCCAGGTCGACAGGATTCTGCGTGGCGAGAACGAGCCCGAGGCCGCCGGCGCGCGCCTGCTTCAGCAGAGTGAGGAGCGGCGCCTTGGACGGCGGGTTCGCGACCGGCGGCAGGTAGCCGAACACTTCGTCCATGTAGAGGATCGCGCGCAGGCTCGACGTCCCTGGCTGCGCGCGGACCCACGTCACCGTCTCGGAGAGGACGAGCGACGTCGCGAACATCCGCTCAGCCTCGGACAGGTGCGCAGTCGAGATGATGGAGAGTCGCGGACGTCCCTGCGG
>DATAEE010000373.1:0-21007 GCA_036258175.1 Vicinamibacterales bacterium | reverse complement strand
GTCGTCGTACCCGCAGGTCGCCATTGCCTGCGCCTGGGTCTTGTCGGCGACGAAGTTGACGTGCGGCGCGCCAAACTTGAACTTCCCGAGCTTGTCGGTCGTGAGGAAGCTCGTGCCGGCGTAGTTCGCTTCATACCCGAGTGCGCGATCCAGCTCGGTCGAGTGTCCCACCGACTCGTGAATCGTCAACCATAGGTTGGTCGGATGGAGGATGAGCGTTTTCTGGCCGGCCGGCGCCGGTTTCGCCTTGTGCATCGCCACCGCTTCTTCGGCCGCGATGCGCGCCTCCTCGAGAAGGGGATAGCTCTCGACGTACTCGTAGCCCGTGCCCATCGGCGCCGTGAGCGACGCGCGGCTGTAGAACTTTCCGGCCGCGCGATCGACCGCCGTCACATTGAAGAAGGGATACGACCGGATCAACGACTGCTGAATGACGGAGCCTTCCGAGGACGCGAAGAACTTCTGTTCGTTCACGAACTGCATGAACGCGGTCACGAACGTCGCGCCCGGCACCTTCAGGACGGCCTCGTGAATCTGCAGCAGCAGATCGAGCTTCGGCTGAATCGGCATCTCGAATGGATTCTTCTTGACCGGCGTGTTCCATTCGTCCTGATACGCTTGAACCGGCGCGAGCCGCACCGGCTCCGCGTTGACCTTCTTGTTAGCGCGGGCAATCGCAATCGCCTGACGCGCGACTCGCGCGACCTCGTCTTTCTTGACGTCCGCGCTACTCGCAAACCCCCACGTCCCGTCGACGATGACGCGCACCCCGAACCCGTAGTCCTCGGTGTTGACGATGTTCTGCACGCGGCGGTCGCGCGTGAAGATGAACTGATTCCGGTACCGGTTGATGCGGATGTCGGCGTACGACGCGCCTCCCGCCTTCGCCGCGGCGAGTGCCGCATCGGCGAGATCCTTGAGCGCGGCATCCGGCGGCGCGCCGAACACCAGGGTGTCCGGCCGGAGCCCGGCGGTGGCGCCAAGCGCGAGCATCGACTGCACGAAGCGGCGGCGGTGAATCATGAGTGTCCTCAGTGGGGCCTAGACGATGGCCGGCGGCGGAAAGTTTACTCTGTCGGGACGAATTGCGTGACGGGAGGTTAGCGCGAGGTCTCGCCGAGTTGAGCCTCGAGGCTCACAACCGGCATTGCGCCCACGACTTCGACGCGACGCATCGACCCGCGCGGCACGAATACCGCGTCGCCAGCGGCAAGAATCGCGGAGGCGCCGTCGATCGTGATCCGAAGCAGCCCCGAGATCACAGCCTCGACGCGATCAGTGGTCACGTTTTCGCTCGCCAGCACGGCACCAGGGTGATAGGTGCGACGGGTGACCGAGCAGTCATCAAACTCGCACTTGCGGCGGAGTGCTGCTTCCGTTAGCGGACCATCTTCGCTGGGATTCCAGCGCTCAATTCGCAGCAGGGCACCGGGTGCCGGCGCATAGCCGCGAAGCCGCCGCCAGCCGCCCGAGGAAGAGGAGGAGTGAGACGACGCGCTCCAGGCGCGTCCGTCGGACGCTGGGTCCATGCGCTGGTCCCCAGAAATCAGGCGGTCATGTTCCGCGCGGCTTGCTGCCGCGCGGGCGCAGACGTCACCGCCGTCGCGCGCTCCGGTTCGACAAGGAGGCGCAGCGCGTATCCCGCCGGCAACCCCGTCTCGGCGCTGCACGGCTCGACGCGATACACCGCCGACAGCACGTGGCTGCCTCGCAGCGCTTGGGGCAGCTCGACGCGGTGACGCTCGCTGCGATCGACCTGGAAGTACACGAGCCGGTACTGGGGGATCGGCGTTCCGCTGAGGCAATCCACGGAGACACCGTGCTCGCTGACGTCACGCGTGATGACAGAGGCCATCCGAGTCGTCCCGCGCGCGTCTTTCCACACGATTTGGGCCGGAATATTGAGGCGCTGGCGGTCGGAGTTCCGTTTCTCCGTCCGCGGCTGACCGCCCATCACTAACCGGAATCGCTGCTCCATGAGGCCCCCCAGGCTTGGATACTTGCCCCAGTGCCATATCAAGGTTCAGGCCCGGTTTACGCAGGCGTCGGCCAGAGAATGACCTCGTGACCTAAGACCATTTCACTCAACGTATTAACGTGAGCTTCTTGCGCTGAAGCCTTTGCGGGAATTTGATTAGGAGGTATCCAGATGGGCTGGATACTGGATACTTGATATCTACCCGCTGGCGGTGCCTTCGAAGCGGGCATCGATTCCGAGGCGACGAAGCTTCAAGTAAAGTCCGCGTCGGGTCAACCCGAGAACGCGCGCGGTTTCCGAAATATTCCCGCTGCTGCGTTCGAGTGCACCGTGGATCATCTCGCGTTCCAGTTTTTCAACGGCTGTCGCAAGGTTCTGCCGCCGGCGCGGCCCCAGGTTCTTCGTTTCCGTTTCAGCAGCCATACCCGACAACTGCGGCGACAGGTGGTCGGGCGTGACCAGTCCGCCCGCCGGCGCCAGCGCCACGGCGCGCTGGACTTCGTTTCGAAGCTGCCGCACGTTGCCCGGCCAGTCGTACGTATCGAACAAGTCAAGCGTCTCCGGGCTCAATCGAACGTCCGGCTTGCCAAGCCGTTCGGAGACCTCGCGCAGAAAGAGCGTCGACAGATGCGGGATCTCCTCGCGCCGCTCGCGGAGCGGCGGCACATGGATGTTTATGACGCTCAACCGGTAAAACAGGTCCTCGCGAAACTTCCCCTCGGTGACGCGCTGCTCCAGATCGGCGTTCGTCGCCGCGACGACGCGAACGTCGACGCGAATCGGCCGGGTCTCGCCGACCGGCAGCACTTCACCCTGTTCGAGGAACCGGAGCAATTTCGGTTGCACGTCGAGCGGAAGGTCGCCGATCTCGTCGAGGAAGAGCGTGCCGCCGACCGCTGAGCGCAAGACGCCAGGCTGGTCCGCGATCGCACCGGTAAAACTGCCGCGGCGATGGCCAAACAACTGACTGTCCGCGAGCTCGCGGGTCGTCGTCGTGCAGTTGTAGGGGAGGAACATCGCCGAGCTTCGCGGGGAACCGGCGTGGATGGCGCGCGCGACGAGGTCCTTACCGGTGCCGCTCTCGCCGGTGATGAGAACCGTCAGGTCGTTGCCCTGGAGACGCTGGATCTGCTCGACGACCCGTGTCATCACGGGGCTGACGCAGACGAAGCCGGGCAGCAGGGGCTCGAGCTGGCGTTCGAACGGCGCCGACGCCGCTTCGGCCGGCCGTTCACGAGCGCGACACAGATCAAACCCTTGCCGGGTCACTGCACAGACGGTGCGGAACCGCGCGCTGATCGCGGGGCTGAACGCGCGGGCCGCGGTGATTGCGGCGAAACGCGGGCCGTCGGGCGCCAGACCGATCGATTCGGTGAGAAACCCGCCGTCCCCGACGCGAGAGGCGCCCCGTGAGGCTGCGCCCGCAAGCGCGCGGGCCGCGTGCGGATCGGCGCCGGCGCTCGCCACGACCTGTATGTCCGCCCCGGGCGGGTGGACGAAAATCACCGCGGTGTCGGCATCACAGGACTCGACCATGGCGGATGCCGCTTCGCGGCCCAGCAGATCGGGGACTGCCGCCGCGTCTACCAGCCGTCGAACGATGACGTCATCACCATTGACTTGCGGGCCGATATAGTCGCCGGTCCCGGCAACAGGAACGCTTTCGGCGGCCGCGCGGGCATCGGCAAGATCCGGCGCTGCGCCGAGCGCGTCGAACGAAGCCGCCGCATCGGCCAGGTATCGCGTCGCGCGGGATCGCGCTCCCGCCACGGCGGCGAGCTTGCCCATCGCCAGATAGCTGAGCCCGGCTTCGTACTTCTCGCCGAAAAGCTCGAAAACGCTGACGCTCTGGCCGAAGTCGTGATACGCCTCGGCAACCCGGCCCTCGCGCGCGTGCAGCTTGCCGCGAAGGCGGAGGTATTCACCCCACAAGCTTGGCATGCCGGCCGGCTGCAACCGGTGACCGAGTGCTGCGATGCGTTCCGCCGCCTCGGCCATCCGCCCCGCGAGCAGAACCGCCTCACACGCGATCAGGCCCGCCTGCAGCGCGTCGGCCGGCGGCGCCGCGGGCGATTGTGCCGTTTCGGTCGCGAGCGCGAGCGCCTCGTCGAGACGGCCGCGCCTGAGCGCAAGGCGCGCCTCGAGGACGCGAATCGACCATTCGTACCACCTGCTCGTCTGGGCCCCGTACTCGCCGTATTCCTCGCGGGCCTGGATCAGACATGTATTCGCCCGATCGTATTCGCCGCGGATCAGGTGAATCTGGGTGAGCGTGTCATAGACGGCGCCGCGCGTTTCCCGAAGGAACTGCACGGCACTCCGCACTTCCAGCGCGCGCCTCAGCACCTGCTCGGCACGTTCGAGCTTTCCCGCGCGCACGCAGATCTGTCCAAGAGACGCCAGCGAGACACCCAGCCCGTGAGGCGAGCCTGTCTCGGTGTGGAGCGAGACGCTCCGTTCGGCCAGCGCCAGAGCCTGCTCGTGGCGGTTTTGCAGGAGCGCGACGATCGCCTGGTTGTTGCAAACGATGGCGACGACGTCGTCGGCATGCGCGAGCGCGGCGAGCCGCTCCGCCTGCCGTAAGGCAGTCATCGCTTCGTCGATGCGGCCGTCCTGAGTCGCGAGAATGACGCCCGACAGGGAGTGAACGAGCGCGAGATGGCGGCGATCGCCCGCCGCATGGAGCGCCGAGGCCGCCTTGTTCAGGTGCTCGCGGACGATTGCAGTATCGCCGACGCGCCGGTAACAAAGGCCGAGTTCGTAGTGAGCCAGGCCAATCGCCAGGGAGTCGTGGGCACGCTCGGCTGCTTTGAGCGCCTTCCCAAGCTGCGCGATCGCGCGTGACGGCTCGCCACGCGCGGCCGTGATCCGCCCGTGCAGCCGCCAGAGCGCGGAGACGCTCGCCGGGTCGATCCGTTCGCGGAGTTCGTCGGGTGGCCTGCCGAGCGCGTCCGCCGCATGCTTCAACTCGTCCTGGAGGAGCCAACCTTCAGCCAACGAGCAGCGAAGCGGGAGCGACTCGGTCCGCGTGAGCCCCGGCTCACGCAGGGCGCGATTGAGGATCTGGACGGCCTGGGCCCCCTCACCGCGCTCGAGCGTTGCGCGCGCTTGCGCGAGGGCGGACCGCTGATCCGAGGTCCCGCCAATAACTACGGCCATGGAAGGGGACCAGTATACCGTGTATACAGTTCGGCGTGGATACCGAAGGAACGAACCCGTTTCCCGGAAATGCGCGCTTGGACGCCTTATCTGGCGAGCTGGTAGGTGAGCATCTTGTAAACCAGCTTCGCGCAGAGGAAGTTCGGCGCCACCAGGCCCGGGATGGGGCAGAGCTCAACGAGGTCGCAGCCGACGACTTGGCGTCGCGTGAAGACACCCTTAAGCAGGGCGATCGCCTCCTGCCACGACAAGCCGCCCGGTTCGGGTGTTCCAACCGCCGGCATGATCGCCGGGTCGAGGCCGTCGGCGTCGATCGTGATGTAGACGCGTTCGCTCAACGCGTCGATCACCCTATCCATCCACGATGGATCGCGCCGCATGTCGAAGTCGTAGAAGATCCGGGTTTTCAAATCGCCCGCCGCTTGCGCCTCCTCCGAAGACATGCTTCGAATGCCCACCTGCGTGACCGGCGCGTGCTCGAGCGTCCGTCGCATGGCGCAGGCGTGATTGAAGGGTGTGCCCATGTACACGTCGCGCAGGTCGGCATGCGCGTCGATTTGAAGCACTGAGAGCCCCTGGTGGCGCGCGGCTGCCGCAGCCACGATCGGCGGCGTGATCGAGTGTTCGCCGCCGAGCGTCACGAGGAACTTACCGGCCTTGAAGATCTCGCCGGCGACGCGCTGGAGTTCATCCATCACTGGCGCCATTTCGCCGAACGGGAGCTCCATTTCCGGCAGCGTGAAGATCGCGCCCGAGGAATGGACGTCGGCGCGAGTTTCTTCGTCCCACACTTCCATGTGGGTAGATGCCTGAATGATCTCGCGTGGGCCGTTGCGAGTGCCGGGCACGTACGTAGTCGTGCGATCAAAGGGCACGGGCAGCACGACAGCTCTCGCCGTCTCGAACGCCGGCGGTTTCGATGGCGGGCCGCCGAACATCATCGGATCGGTTGCGTCGTACTTCACCGTCACGAATGCTCCTCATACCGCCCGGCGGGAAGCGGACGGCCGTCGACGGAAATCACGGCGCCGCCGACGTCGAAGACCGGACGGCGGCGCATTTCGAGCCTGGCGCCGGCTGTCGTCTCGAGCGCGCTCACCAGAAGCGGCAGTGCGACGGTCGCGTCGGCGTGGACCGTGACCTGCTCGGCATTTTCGGCGAGCTTTCCCCAGCTCTTGGCTTCGTCCAGACTCGAACCGGAGGCGCCGCCGAAGTGCGGCACGTCGGTCACGATCTGGAGCGCAAACCGGTGACCGGTGATGCGATCGTCGTAAAACTCCGCCTGCACGCTCGCCTGATTGATGAAGTTTTTCGGCGTGCCGCCTCCGAGAACGATCGACGCCGTATGCGGCCGGCGGATGACGATGTTGGCTGACTCGATGATGTCGCCAATGATGTCGATCTGCCCGGACCGCTGGTCGCGGTGGCGGGCCTGGGACAAACCCATCCCGATCGACGAATCCGCCAGCGCTGGACAGAAGATCGGGACGTTCGCCCGATACGCCGCCGTCAGAATGCCGTCGCCACCGGTTTCCTGCCACAGATGCCCGCCCAACCGGTTGAGGAACTCGCGAGACGTATAGGGCCGCGGCTCGAGCGTCTGAGCGAAGGCGGCGATCCACTCATCGTTGTCGATGAATTCCTCTTCGTCCGCATAAGTGTCGTACACGCGATCGATCCTTGCCTCGGCAAGGGCCTCGTCGTCTTCGCGCGGTGAGCCGAGGAAGTGCCGGCGACCGCGCGTCTCGTGGAGATCGTGGTAGAGGTTGGCGCCCGTGGAAACCAGACAGTCGATGTACCGGCGCGCGATCAGGTGCGCGACGATCAGCCGCAGCCCTCCGGCGCTCAGCGCGCCGGCCATGCCGAGAAAAATGATGGTGTCGCCGTCGAGCATCTTCTGCCAGATACGCAACGCGGTGGCGAGGTTGCGCCCCTGAAAGGAGATGCGCTCCATGCGCCGGAGGACTTCATCAACCGACAGTCCCGATTCGACGCGAAACGGCTCGACGGGTGTCTTGAGGAAGCGCGATTTCTTCGTCGACACGCCCGATATTCTATATGCGCAGCATCGAATCAAAACGCCCGGCCGATGCGGCCGAAGATTGCAGCACCTTCCGGCAGACGGCCGCTGCCATCGTGGCGCCACGCCACGCCAGCCGTAAACGTCAGCGGGAGACTAAAGCCCACCGTCGTATCCATCGACAGCTCGGCACCAAAGGTGACCTTCAGATCATCGAGATCGACACGACGGTCCCAGGCGTGGCCAGCGTCGACGAATCCGGCCGCGTGAAGCGTTTTGAGAAAGAACGGCCACCGGCCGGCGCCCCGTTCGATGACGACGAGCGGCAGCCGGAAGTCGACGTTGACGACCGCCGCATGAGAGCCGACTGCCGCGTCCTCGTCATATCCCCGCAGGAGTCCCACCGCATCGCGACCGAAGTTACCTGGGCTCTCCGCACTAACCCCGCCGATCCCAAACCGTCGGGCGACCACGGCGTCGCCCCACGAACCGGCGAAGGCTGCCCGGGTGGCCAGGACCGCATGCGGAAGTCCGAACGACGGGTAGCCGCGCGCCTGAACGGTGACGGTCGTAGCGTCGCCGCTCGAACCGAACGCTTCGCGCGTCGCTTCGAGCGCACCACCGACTGTGAAACCATCCTCGGGGCTGATGGAGTAGCCGTAGCTGCGCGCCGTCGTGAACGACCAGCCTCCTCGCACGGCGCGACGATCGATGGCTGTGCGGCCCGGCTGCAGACAGCCCGCTTCCACCGCGCAGTCGCGAACTTCTTCTGAGGCGTGCAGCGAAGTGGACACGGTCTGAAGTCGAAGCACACGGCGGAAACGTACGAATGTGCCGACATCGAGAGTGCGGTCTCGGTAGTCGGCCTGTTGAAACTCGGATCGATCGTCGGAAGCTGCCACCACGAACGTTGGCCGCCATCGGTCGTACGCGTAGACCACCTGCCAATCTGGATGCGCCGCAGCCGACCCCCATGTCACAGCCGCGGCATAGGAATGCCGCGCGAGCGGATCGGCGGCTGTTGTGGCCGCGCCAGCTTCAATCTGGCCGTTGTCTTCTTCGATGACGGGCGTCCAGTAGCGGGGATACAAAGTGGACCACGGGCTGTATGGCTTCTCGGGCGACACTTCCGCGGTTACGCTTGCTGGTTCGGCCGCTCCGGCTTCTTGCGGCGGTGAGATTGCCGGCAGGCCATCGAGGTCGGGCAGATCGGTCGAAAAGATCTCGTAGCCGGTCGGCACGTAACCGATGAACGCGATAGAACGGCCGTCCGGAGAGATGGATGGGGCGTGAGCGCCGCCGTCGATCCTGGTGACGCGCACCACGCGGCGGGTCAGCCGCTCAACGGCGTGCAAGTCGAGCGGTCCGCCGCTTCGGTCCGACGCGAAGAGAATCCAGCGTCCGTCGCGTGTCCACTCCGGATCGGCATGTCGGCCTGGTCCGCTGACGACGACCTCTGTGGCACCGGTGTCGGTATCGACAACGACTAGCTCGAACGGACCGCCAAGCGGCCGCCGCTCGACGGCGATCGAACGGCCGTCCGGCGCCCAGCGCGGCACACCGAACTGGGTATCAGGCGCACGCGCGACGACCTTCGGCTGACCGGACGGGTCATCGACATTCAGTACCGCGAGCGCCGTCGTTCCACCGTCCTCGAGGATGCAGGCGATGCGTTTGCCGTCCGACGACACGTCGGGATCGGAGGTGCGCGCGCCGGTCGTCAGACGCCGGGTGCGCCGGCTTGCGAGATCGAACTGGTAGAGATCGCCCTGCAGCCCGACGCTGCGCACGTACTGAAGCTGATCAAAGATGATGGCCTCGCGCGTCGCCGCAGTTCTCGTCCCACCGGCCCGATTGGACAGGCGTTCCGGCTGACTGCCCGGCACGACGCTCATGAGCGCCGGAAAATCGTGCGGGGTCGACAGCGAATAGAAGATGCGCGCGCCATCCGCGCTCCATCGCGGCGCGCCGACTTGATATTCATGTGACGTCAGACGTCGCGCGCGGTTGCGCCGATCAACGGCGGCGTGCGACTCGATCTCCGTCCTGAATTCTCGCCAGAGCGCGCCAAAGTCTTCGCCGAACGCGCGATTGAACGCGCCCAGAGGCAGAAACGGCAGGCGTCGGCCTGTCGCGTCGGCGAGATCACCGAGACGCCGGTCGCCGAACCGCCGCGCAAGATGTTCGTGAAAAAAGCCGCCATACGCGTAAGGCCCGTGCCCGTCGGGCCAGTCGACCAGTCCGCCATTAACCCGATCGACAGGTTCAAATCTCCCCGCGGCAGCCGCCGCAGTGACGATCTGCCTGAAATCGCCGGACTGAATCCGCCCCCGCCCGGTGAAGGCACTCTCGCTCCAGGTCGCGATCCCCTCAATCTGCCACTGCGGCAGGAACACATTTGGGAAGAGCAGCGGTGCGCGGCCGAAAACGTATCGCAATCCGCCTATGAGGCCGCCCGCGCGATCGAGATGTAGGACGTGCGTGTACTCGTGCACGAAGACCATCCGCAGCCAATCGTCGGTGTTTCCGATCGACTCATCAACGCCCGGAGCAGCGGCGCGGATCTGGATGACGTTGTACGGGAAGACCATCGCCCAGCCGTTCGGCACATCATCCTGGTCGACCAGAATCACGTGAGTTTTGGACCCGCTTCGGGTGCTGCCCAGGCGCGGGACGAGCTTTTCGTGAACCTCCTCGGCGACCCGCGCCAACCGACGCGCCAGCGCCTGCTCGCCCTGATGAAAGTGGATGGCGAAGTGTTGCGTCGTGATCGTGCGGAAACGCAGTGTGGGGTCGTAATGCTCAGCCGCCTGTGCTTCGTGCGCGCCGAATCCTGCGGTAGAGATGAGAATGCCGAGAAGAACCGTCCGCAGGCGTCCCCGGCCCGCGTTACCTGCGCGCAACATCCTTCAGGAGCACCATACACAACAAACCGCGGCGCTTCACTCAGCCTCCTTTTTCAGATCGGCGAGCAGCGTCAGCGCTTCCAGCGGCGTCAGGCGATCGATGTCGATGCCGCGCAGTCGTTTGACGGCCGGATGGTCCTCGGGCGACGGGGCATGGAATAGTCCCAGCTGTCCGCTGGCGGCGGTTGGCGAACCCGCCGTCAGCGACGGACGGCCGCCGCGCGACAGCTCGTCGCGTTCGAGCGCCTCGAGGATCTCGCGCGCGCGGGTGACCACCGGCGCCGGAAGCCCGGCGAGCCGCGCTACCTGTATGCCGTAACTCCGATCGGAACGGCCGGCCACGACCTTCCGAAGAAAGATGATGTCGTCTTTCCACTCCCGCACGACAACGTGACAGTTGGCGACACCGGGAAGCGCATCGGCGAGATCTGTCAGCTCGTGGTAGTGGGTGGCGAAGATCGTTTTCGGGCGGGCGCGCGGGTTGCTGGCGAGGTGCTCGGCCACGGCCCACGCGAGGCTCAGTCCGTCGAACGTGGCCGTCCCGCGCCCGATTTCGTCGAGGATGACGAGGCTCCGCGAGGTGGCGGCGTGCAGGATGTTCGCGGTTTCCTGCATTTCGACCATGAAGGTCGATTGCCCTCGGGCGATGTTGTCCGACGCCCCGACCCGCGCGAAGATGCGGTCGACCAGCGGCAGCTTGGCGCTGCGCGCCGGCACGAACGATCCCGCCTGGGCCAGCAGGCACATCAGCGCGGTCTGTCGAAGATAGGTCGATTTCCCGCCCATGTTCGGGCCGGTCAGGATCATCAGCTGATGCGAAGTCGCATCGAGCGTGACGTCATTCGGCACGAAAGGCTCGGCTGAGTGGCGCTCGACGACCGGGTGGCGTCCGTCCACGATGCTCAGATCGTCGCCGTCGTGGACCTGCGGCTTCGTGTAATTGAGGACAGCCGCTGCCTCTGCGAGCGCGGCGAGCACGTCGAGTGAGGCGAGCGCTCGCGCCGTATCCTGCAGCGTCGGCGCTTCGGCAGCCACCGCCGCCCGCACCCGGTCGAAGATCTCGATCTCGCGTTCGAGGATCCGCTCATCCGCGCCGAGTACCCGGTCTTCGTATTCCTTCAGCGCCGGCGTGATGAATCGCTCGCCTCCGGCGATAGTCTGTTTCCGGTGGTAGTCGGGCGGCACCGCGGCGAGGTTCGCCTTCGAAACCTCGATGTAGTAGCCGAACACCCGGTTGTAGCGAATCTTCAGCGACGCGATCCCGGTTCGGGCGCGTTCGGCCTCTTCCATCTCAGCGATCCGCTGCCGGCCTCCGCGACTGATGGCTCGCAGCTCGTCCAGCTCGCGATCCACGCCGTCCCGGATGGCGCCGCCGTCGCGCGCGAGGGCTGGCGGTTCGTCCGCAATGGTCGCGGCGATTTGATCGCGCACCTCGGCCACATCGTCCAACTCGCCGACGAGGCTGCGCACGAGCGGCGACTGCAGATCGGCGAGCAGCAATCGCATGCGCGGGACTGCCGCGAGCGACACCCGCAGCGCAACGACGTCGCGTGGACCGGCAGTCCCCAGCGCCGCCCGGGCGACGAGGCGCTCGATGTCATGGACGTTCTTGAGCGCGTCGCGGAGCTTGCCGCGATCCGTCGACCGGAACGCCAGCTCCTCGACTGTATCCAGCCGATCCTGAATCCGCTCGAGCGAAACGAGCGGTGCGAGCAGCCACGCCCGCAGCAGGCGGCCGCCCATCGCTGTGGCCGTCCGGTCGATTTCATCGAGGAGGGAGCCATTACGCCCTCCTTCAGCGCTCTCGACGATTTCGAGGTGCTTCAGCGTCATCGGATCGATGATGAGCGCGTCCCCCCCGGTGCGGTACCGAATCGCGCGAACGTGCGCAAGGTCCACCTTCTGCGTGTCCTTCAGATACTGGACAAGCGCCCCGGCGGCGGAAACGGCACCCGGATGGCGGTCGAGGCCGAACCCGGCGAGCGTCTGCGTACGTGTTTGATCGAGCAGCGCCCGCCGAGCGTTCTCGACGTCGAACGTCCACGGCTCGATCTCCGTGAATCGGGGCGGCGGGACGCCGGGGGGGACGGGAAGCGCCGAGACCGCACCTCCCGGCAAGCCGGCAGCAATGACCACCTCACGGGGCCGAAGCACGGCGAGATCGTCCCGGAGGGCGTGGAGCCCGTCAGCGCCGCCGTATTCGGTCGCGCTGAACTCGCCGGTCGACAAGTCGAGCAGCGCAACACCCGTCACGCCATCCGCGCGGCAGACCGACATGATGAACGCCGGCTCCCTGGCATCCAGATAGGCGCTGTCGGTGAGCGTGCCGGGGGAGACGACGCGGACGACCTCGCGCCGGACGACGCCTTTCGCTTTGCGTGGATCCTCGACCTGTTCGCAGATGGCGACGCGGAAACCTTTGCGGACCAGGCGCGCGATGTAGCCGTCCGCTGCGTGGTGCGGGACGCCGCACATCGGGACGGCGCCACCGTTCGCATCCTTCGATCGCGACGTGAGCGTCAGCTCGAGCGCGCGCGCGGCCACGAGCGCGTCCTCGTAGAACATCTCGTAAAAATCGCCCATGCGAAAGAACACAATCGCGTCGCGATGCTGCCGCTTCGCGTCGAGATACTGCCGCATCGCCGGCGTCGCGGACGTTGACGCGGCGGAATCGGTTGGAGGCGACATCGACGGTAGAATACCTCACCGATGCGGCTGCTCGCGCTCGACACCACGGCACGCGCCGGCAGCGTTGCGCTCGCAGAGAATGACGCGATCGTTGACGCACGGGTCGGAGATGCCTCGCGCACGCACGGCGAGCGTCTCCCTGGAGACGTACTGGACCTCCTGAAGGCTCACGAGCTGGTCCCGTCAGATATTGATGTCTTTGCCGTCGCTGCGGGACCCGGATCCTTCACCGGTCTGCGTGTCGGTATCGCATGCATCCAGGGGCTGGCGCTCGCCACCGGACGGCGCGTCGTCGCCGTCTCGGCGCTCGACGCACTTGCCTGTGCCGCACAGCCCGTCCCGGCCGACACCCTCGTTGCCGCGTGGATCGACGCTCACCGCGGCGAGATCTTCGCAGCGCTCTATAGCGCCATGACGCCCGTGGACGGCCCGTCGGTGGGAGCACCGGCGCGTACGGTCGAATCGTTGCGGTCAGGCTTTGCAGAGCGACCTGTACTGGCGATCGGCGACGGAGCTGAGCGCTACGCACATGTCCTGCGCGAAGCGGGCCAAGGGATCCGGTTGTTTGAACCGGCGGCGCCGATGCTCGCGCCGTCGATCGCACGGCTGGCGCTCAAGGAAGCAGCGGCCGGCCGGACGATTGCTCCGCATGCAATCGTTCCGATCTACATCCGGCGTCCCGACGCGGAGCTGGCGCGCCATGCTCACCGTTGAGCGCCTCGATCCCGATCGCGACCTCGACGCCGTGATGGCGATCGAGGAGGATTCGTTCACCAATCCGTGGACGCGTCAGATGTTCGAGTGGGACGTCCGCAATACCGAAGTCACCCGCGTGTACGTCGGACGGACCGTGGAGGCGGCGGTCGCAGCGTTCTGTTCCTGCTGGCTGGTCTTCGATGAACTGCACATCCACAGCCTTGCTGTGCGGCGCGATCTCCGCCGGCGGGGTGTGGCCAGCGCGCTGCTGGGCGGGGTGCTCGCAGACGCTGCGCGGTTGGGAGCGAAACGCGCGACGCTCGAGGTGAGGCGATCGAACGAACCTGCCTTGAAGCTCTACGAAAAGCTGGGCTTTACCGTCTCGGGCACCCGCCCGAACTACTACACCCAACCGGAGGAGGACGCCTTGATTCTGTGGCTCGACCGCTTGCCAGCGGCCGACCCTTGAAGGGGCGGGGGCGTTGTGCTACGGTTTTGCGTATGACCGCGCTCAACGGTCAGTCCTCTCAGGTTCTCATCTTACCCACCCGTACAGGTTCCCCACACAAGGAGGCTGCGAATGCCCGCTGATTCATCCGAGCTCCGGAACCAGCTTCTCAACAACAACCAGGAATTCCGAGAGCTCGCCGCGCAGCACCACGACCTCGATGCACGGCTGCACTCCCTCACCAACAAACCTTATCTTTCAAACTCCGAACAGGTCGAAGAAACACAGATTAAGAAGCGCAAGCTGCACCTGAAGGATCGGATGGAGGATATTCTCCGCAGGCATCGTGCGGTCTCGCTGTAGCTGAGTGACCATCGACCGCGCCGGGCTGCCTTTCATCCTCTCGGCATTGGCGCCCGGCGCCGTCCTCGGCTTCGTCGGTCGCCCCTGGTGGGGCGTGCCCTTCTTCCTGCTCGCCGCTTTTTTCGCGTTCTTCTTCCGCGATCCCGAGCGCCACCCGCCGCCCGGGCGGCATCTCATCGTGTCGCCAGCGGACGGCGCCGTCATGTGGGCCGGACCCGCACGCGAAGCCGCGCCGCCCGGACGATGGCAGCAGGTGACCATCTTTCTTTCGCCGATGGATGTGCACATCAACCGCGTACCGGCCGGCGGCCGCGTGACGCGCGTCGAATCTCGTGCAGGCAAGTTCCTGCCCGCGTACAAACCGGAGTCCGCCGGGAACGAGCAGACAGAGATCTGGGTCGAGCGTGATGGGCAGCCTATCGTGTTCAGGCAGGTGGTCGGGGTGCTCGCGCGTCGCGTCGTATGCCGGCTCCAGCCCGGCGACGAGGTCCAGACCGGCCAGCGCTTCGGGCTGATGAAGTTCGGATCAAGAATGGATGTGTTCCTTCCGGACCAGACACGCCTATGCGTGCAGGTGGGCGACCATGTGCGAGGAGGAGAAACGGTGATCGCCGAACTGTGAACGTGCTGACCCCGTTCCGACGGCGCGCGCGCGACCAGCTGCGGTTCCGTCGCGGCATGTACCTGCTGCCGACGCTGTTCACGCTCGCCAACCTGTTCTGCGGCTATGCGTCCGTCGTCCACGCGATGCGGCGCGACTTCGAGACGGCGGCGCTGCTCATCGGCGTGGCGATGGTGCTCGACACACTCGACGGCTTCATCGCCCGGCTCACGAACTCAGCCACTGCATTCGGCCTCGAGTTCGATTCGCTCGCTGACGTGATTTCGTTCGGGCTGGCACCGGCCATCCTCGCGTTTTCGTGGGGACTCTGGCCGCTCAAGCGGCTCGGGTGGGCAGCCGGATTCCTGTATGTGACGGCGGCGGCCATGCGGCTCGCACGCTTCAATATTCAGAGCACCGCCGCGGCCGACAAGCGATATTTCGTCGGATTGCCGAGTCCCGCGGCCGCAGGCGTGACCGCATCGACCGTCTACCTGTATCCCTGGGGCCTGGGCGACTACCGCTCGGCGTTGCCGGCGCTTGCCATCGTCCTGATCCCCGGTCTGCTGATGGTGAGCACGATCCGCTTCCGCAGTGTGAAGGCGATCGACGTCGGCTGGCGGCGATCGTACCTGGCGCTGCTCCTCGGCGCCGCGGTGCTGGCGCTGATTGCGGCCGAACCGCGAGTGGCGCTCGTCGTTCTGGCATACGCATACCTTGCCTCAGCGTTCATCGGCCTAGCTTGGTCGAAGCTGCGGCGCCGGCCGGCTGAACCAGAATCAGCATCAACGACAGATCACGCCCCGGGTTAGGCCGAGCCCGCGGTCCTTGGAAGCCTGATCGTGACCGTCGTCCCGCGGCCTTTCTCGCTTTCCACGGTAATCGTTCCCCGGCTGAGCTCGACGTTGCGGCGCGCGATGCTCAGGCCGAGGCCGGTACCGGTCGCTTTCGTCGAGAAGTACGGCTCGAACGCGCGCGCGCGCGCCTCGGGATCCATGCCGATACCCGTGTCCTGAACCTGCAGCGAGACCCACGAGTCCTCGGCCGAACCTCTGATCGAGAGATGACCCGATCCCGGCATCGCATGCAGCGCGTTCTCGATGATGTTCGCCAGCGCTCGCGCGAGGAGCGTGCGGTCGACATGGATCGGCGGCAGCTGCGAAGGCATGTCGACATCGATTGCGATCCGGCCGCCGAGTCCCATTCGGTATGGCCCCACAACTTCCTCGACGAGATCTCCGGCGGACACGACCGATGGCCGGGCCGTCGGGGCCGACGCAAAGCTGGAAAATTCAGCGGCAATCTGACGAAGCAACCTGACCTGCCCGAGGATCGTCTCCACGCATTCCTCGAGGACAGGGGAGAGCGGGTAGCCCTTGTCTGCATGTACACGCCGCAAGTGGTCGGCTGACAGCTGAATTGGCGTGAGCGGATTCTTGATCTCATGCGCCACCTGGCGCGCCATTTCGGCCCACGCCTCGAGCCTGTGAGTCCGTTCGAGCCGCTCGCGCTGCGCCTTCAATTCGGCAGCCATCCGGTTGAAGGCATCGACGAGCCGCTTGAACTCATCCGCAGAGCGGACAGCAATTCGCGCGTCGAAGTCTCCGCGTGCGATCATTCGCGTCGCCCGCGTCAGACGTTTGACCGGATCGCCGATCCGCTCGGCCACCGAGAGCCCGATCGCCGCGCCGAGGAGGATGAAGACCAACACGGCCAGGTGAACGCCGCGATCGAGCTCAGTGATCTCGCGCTCGATCTCCTGCTGTCGTGGCGCGAGCGGAACGGTCAGGATGGAATCCGAAAGCCCCGCGCGAACGGGGGTAGCGGCGATCACGTAGGTGAACTCGCCGATGGCGTCCTGACTTACAAAACTTGGCCGCCGCTCGAGAACGATCGCCCGATAGACCGCCTCTGGCGTTCGCGTGGAGAGCAGTCCCGACGCGAAAAGATCACGCTCGGAGGTCGCCAGCAACCTTGACCCGCCGAAGATGTTGACATCCTGATCGATGACCTGGCTGATCAGCACCATCGCGTCGTCAGTGATCGGGACAGGTGCCTGCGACCCGCGCCGCTGCAGCGCGAGCGACTCTTCAATCACGCGTCGCGCCGTGGTAACAGTGCTGGTAGCTTCACGTTCCACGTCGGCGCGGAGCTGTCCCGCGAAGTACTGACGGATGACGAGCGCGAGCGTCAGACCGGGTACCACCGACGCCGCGACGAAGGCAAGGAACAACTTTCGGGTGAAGCTCGCCCGGATTTCGCGAAAGAGCGCTCGTCCGCCACGCGGCCGCTCACGCGCCACGCGGTTGAAGAGCGCGGTCAGCACCACTCCGATTACGTATGCGAGCGCTGCCAGGGTCGTCAGCTCGGTCAGGTGAACGAACCCATCGAAGAGGGTGAATGCGGGGTATCCGATCGCATAGATCCCAGCCTGATCGTTGGCCACGTAGACGTGAGACCGCCGCTCGCCGTTGTCGAGCGTTGTCCAGAACGGACGACGTGAACCGTAGATCCGGCGAAACAGCGCTTCGTCGATTGGCCATGCGGCGTCGGACGCATAGATCGGCGTCAGCCCCCACCCATAAAAGACCAGATCGATGTCGGGGGAGGAGGAATCGTCGCTGGCCGACGCTCGAAAGACTTCGAAATATGGGCTTGGGGACGAGATGAACGGCAGAGACCGGTAATCGAGCATGACATGAACGACGATGCGCCCCGACACGGCGCCTCCGACGCAGACGCCGCGCTCGGCGTGCAGCATCCGCCGCTCCTCGGAGCCGAACGGCGCCGCTTCGCCAAAGATCTCCCATGTGCAGCCAGCCTTCGCTGCACTGTAGGTTTGTGCGACTGGTGCGTACTCTGGAAAGTTCAGCGCGAACCTGCTCACGAGCAGGCCATTCGGGTCGTAGAGCTCCACGGCGGACGTTAAGCGGGCGTCGGCCAGCGCGGTCTGGCTCCAGATGCGGAATGCCGGGGCGGAATCAGGAACGGGCTGAGGCGAGGCCGACGACGCCGGAACCAGATCGGCGAGCGCCGGCATCGCATCGATTTGCGCGAGCGCGCGATCGAGCCGGGCCTGGAGGTCCTGCGGATGCGCGAGCGCCTGCGGGGCATATCGGGACTCGATCAGGCTACGCGGCGCCCGTTCGGCCGCCGCTCGCGCCGATGGATACACGAGCAATGCCGGGATCATCAGCGCGACGAACAGCGCGAGCAGTCGCGCCGCCTGCGGCGCACGTCGAAAACGCGGCCCCCAACGCGGAGCATAGAAGGCCGCGAGGGCGGCCGCGACGGCTCCCGCAACGATGGCGAGCGCAGGTGTGTGCCAGGCGAAGACCAGCGCTCCCGCGCCAAGAAGGACGGCAGGCAGCAGCCAAAGCACGAGGGTCCTGAAGGCAGTGCCTATGTCGCGTCGGGACACGCGCCACCGGCTGATGGTCAGACCGAGCAGGGCAGTTGCCACCCACAGCGCTGCGCCGACGATCAGGACGAGTCCGATCAGTCGTGCGAGGCGCGCAGGATCCCAGGGATACAGCGAAAAGCGAACGACGGCCGGCGCCGTCGCCTCGAAGGCGTCGTACACGACGTGGGCAGCAGTGAGAGACAGAAGCGCCGCCGCAGTTCCACCGGCGACCTGGGCGGTCCGGAAAGCCATCGGGGCGCGAGCAGGGAGGCGGCGATCGCATCGCCAGCCCAGACGGGCACGCGCTGCAAAATCCACGATCAGCGCCGCGAGCGCGAGCAGCAGCCCTCCAGACAGCAGCAGGGCGGCGGCGGGCGGCAACGCGAGCCGTGCGAGCGCCCATGCAGCTGTCGCGAGCACGGCAATGCCCAGTGTGAGCCGCAGCGCCGCCCGCGGATCCGAACCGGATCTGCTGCGCGCGTCGAGAAGTGGGCCCGTGGCGCCCGCGAGCGCCGCCGCGAGCATGAGCAGCACGAGAGACCAAATCCCTCGACGCGAGCGGGCGAGGCCCGCGTCCAGATCGGCGCCATTGACCGACGCCTCGAGGACCGGTTCGCCGGACGGTGCGCGCAGAAGAAAACTGAGCGGCCTTTCTGCTTCGCCGGCGCCCTCGTACCGTGCGCGCAACGACGCGGGCGCGACGGGCGTTTGGACTTCGTACTCCTCGCCGGTCAGGCTGCGCAGCGCGCTCGCAGGCGAGATGACGAGCTCGGCCGCAATCGTCCCGAGGCGGTGACCATCAGCTTCGACAGGAATGACGCGCACCAAGCGCAGGCCGATTGGGCCCGGCGCGACGAAAAGGGCGGCCGGACCGTTGATGCGCTCGCCCGGGATCTCCGCCGCACGGCCCCGCCACGCGCGGATGGCTCCGTTGTTGTCGTAGACCGTGGCGGCGGTTCGGCCATCAGCCGCCGTGTCGAGGATGTCGAACAACGCGCGCGTGTCGTCGCCGCCGCCTGGCAGACGGCGATCGAGATCCCGCTCCCCGGCGAGAGCGCGCCGCAGATCCTGGCGCGCCGCGAGGCCCGCGGCCGCGCGTTCGAGGTCCGTTACCGCGGCGTCGAAGCGGCGGCGCACCTCGCGCTCGACGCGTGCAAACGCACCCGCGCGCGTCGCGCCGGCGCGCCAGGCTTCGAGCACTCCCGCGATGAGCCCCGCGACGCCGGCCGCGAGGAGGCCGATCACGAGCAGCCGCCGCATGTTCCTCATGTGCGAATCGGTCGGTGGCAGGCGCTATTGCTATACTGGCTTGTTTGCGGTCGCCGCAGCAACCATGACGGAAACGCTCGGCCTCAAGACGGCGCTTAAACGCGGCGCGCTGCTGGCGCTCGCCAACTGGCCGCTCGTCGCAGTGCACTTCATCGCCGAGTCCACCTTCAAGATCGCCCTCGCCGTTCCTGTCGTCGGCGGCATGCTGCTCGTCATGCTGCTGGCCGGTGACGTGGTCGATCCGTTTGGCTCGCTCGATCTGCGCGAGCGTGCGGCAGCGATCGCCGGCACCCTTTTCGACACGCCGGCCGCGCTCGCGGCGTTCGTCGCGGCCTTCGGCGTCGTCCTGCTCGGGGGCTCCGCGCTCCTCTTCCTCATCAAGGGCGGCACGATGACCGTGATGATCGAGTCCGAGCGTTCGGCGGGCGCGATAGAGCGGCCGCCGCTGCGCTGGGAGGCCATCGGCCGGAGTGGACGCTGCAGCATCGACACGTTCGTCGCAGGCTGCACTCGTCTGTTCCGCCGGTACTTGCGGCTGGGACTGATCCTCATCGGCGTCTACACGGTTACGGGCGCAGCGTACCTGGTCGTGATGTTCGTCGGGTTCCCGGCCAGCACGCATCCAGGGATTCTGGTCGGGTGGACAATCTTCGCCGCGCTCATCTCCGGGGCGCTGGTCGTCTGGATCACGCTCGTCAATCTGATGTATTTGCTCATCCAGATAATCGTCGCGCTCGAAGACGTCGGCATACGCCAGGCGGCTCGACGCGTGACCGAGTTTCTACGCGGGGCGTTCCGCGAAGTCGCTGGCGTGTTTGGCGTCGTCCTGGTGCTGGTCATGCTGGCCACGATCGTGTCGATTCTCGCAACCGCCGGGCTGGGCCTGATCTCCTTTGTCCCGTTTGCCGGGCTCGCCGTACTGCCACTGCAGCTTGCCGCGTGGCTCGTGCGAGGAATGGTCTTCCAGTATCTCGGACTCACTTCGTTGGGCGCCTATCTAACCGAGTATCGCGCCTACACGAACCGCGCCGTCAAACTTCGTATCGCATGATCAATTACGACGAATTCCTTTCCCGCGCGGCCGCACGGATGCAGGAGTCAGCCATCCGGAAGATGGGCGGCGTGCACGGACGCGACATCATCTCGTTCGCCCCTGGATTTCCGGATCCCGCGATGTTCGCCTGGGCCGAGTTCCGCGAGATCGCGGCTGATCTGCTCAGCGGAGAAGACGGCTCCGTCCTGCAATACGGGCCGACGCGCGGCTACAAACCGTTGCTTGCGGCGCTCAAGGACATCCTCGCCGACCGCGGGCTCTCAGTTGCGCTGGAGCAGCTCCTGGTCACGACCGGATCGCAGCAGGGGCTCGATCTCGTCGCGCGTGTGTTGACGGATCCGGGCGACGTCGTGCTCGTGGAGCTGCCGTCTTACACCGGAGCAATCTCGGCGTTTCGAAACGTCCAGGCAGAGATGGTCGGC
>DATAEE010000372.1:0-3965 GCA_036258175.1 Vicinamibacterales bacterium | reverse complement strand
CGGCACGTGGCTCCTGCATCTTGATGGCTTCGAGCAGGAGCGGCTTCCCTTGCTGCGGCTGCCTGATGCGCCTTACTGAGAAACCGAACGAATGAGTGCATTCACCGCTGCCCGGGATGGATGCACTCGCAATTCGGAGTCGAAGCGACCGCAGGTGACTTCTCGGTGGCTGAAGAGACCGACCGGCTTAAGCGGCCGCGCGCCGCATCGCCAGGAGCGGTTTCCCCGACATGTAGCTCGGCTTCTCGATTCCGAGCAGCGCGAGAAGCGTCGGCGCGACATCGCGCAACGAGACCTTCTCGGCGTACACCCTGGGAGCAAGTCCCGGCACGCGTATCCACATCATACCGTCGGGATGGTGCATGCCGCTCTTCAGATTCTCGACCTGATAGAACAGCCGAAAGAACTCGATCGACGTGCCGTTCGGGCCACCCTTCAGCACCGCACCCGGGTCGAGCGTCCTGAAGATCGTGCAGCCCGCAAAGACGTTGCCGTCGCGCAGCTCGACCGTCATGACCTCCTTCCCGTCGATACGCAGCGCTCCGAGCCGCTTCGCTGCGTCCTCCGCCACGCTCGCCGAGTCGAAGCGCAGATGGAATTGCTCGGACATGACGGGTTCGAACGCTCGGCATTCGGTGATCCCGAGGAAATCCAGGAGCTTCTCACCGATGCGCGGCCGGTAGAACGTCTTTCCCCCAATGTCCTCGTACAGCAGGCACGGCTGCTGGCTCAACGCCGTCGCGAACACGATGACCGCGTCTGCAGGAGCCGCCGCCACGATATCGGCGAGGATCCTGTCCATCTCGATGTAACCAAAGCGCACCGCGTGCTGGTATTCCGCCTGCTCCGCGTCCGTGGGCTTCACTTTGAACGGCTCCGGATCCATGTTGCGCCAGTGCACATGCTGAAGGTGGGCCGTGCTGTTAAGGAAAAACGTGGCCAATGCAGGCCGCGTCTTCCTGAGGTAGTGCAGGAAGATGTCACGCTGCAATTTGTCCAGGATGGCCGCGCGCTTCCAGCGACCCCTGCCTGTCATACGCTCCGTCGCGAGCTGCCGAACAATCGATGTCACCGTATGCGCCGATAGACCGTGCCTCATCATGAACGACAAAAAACGCAGGTAATCACCCGCTGTCATGCGCAGCCCTTCATTCGTGTACTCCTGTACGTTGTGCTGCACGAACGCGTAATACGGTGCGAATTCTTCGGGATAAGGCGTCACGCCGGTCGTCCACGGATCCGGTACGACCGCGCCGCGGATCGGCGAATCGTATTTGATGTTCATGCTGCCGCATACCCAGACCGGCAGCCCTTTGTCCGACACGAAATCCCACAGCGACTTCACCTGAAGCTTGTGACCGTCGCCGAGATGGTGGATCCCATGCTCATCGAACGACAAACCGCTGTGCACCGTCACCCATTGAATCCAGGGATCGAGTGTCGGCGCGACCTCTTCCGCGTCCGTGGTGAATACCTGGCAGATCTCGCGGAGCCGCTTGAAGTGCGGCAGGTATCCTTGCGCGATGAACGTATCCATCAGCGCCGGGCTCAGCTCGTTGAACTCGAGCAGAATCACCCGTCGTCCGGTTTCGACTGCGGCGCGGGCGGTCGTGCGTTCTTGAGTAGGAATCTGGCGTTCTTGAGTAGGAATCTGGACGCTCATATGTCGATAGAGATCGAGTCGTGATGGATGTGAGGCCCCCACTTCGAGGCCGCGTGTAGTGCAATTCGCGTGCCCTCTGAGGCATGCAGGCATTCGAGCAGACCATACCGAACGGCGCTGTGAGGCATGGCAGGAGAATGCGCGACCCGGTCTCGAGGTTCGATCGCCGCGACACAACAATAGCGACGAAGGTCAGACCAGCCAGCAGCAGCGATGCCGCCAACCTCAGCCGCTGTAGTGCTTAGGTCCCTCAAGTTACGGCGATGGCTGCGCTTTAGACTCCCGGATCACGCGCAACGGTGGCGGGCGCCTCATGCACCGTGCCAGCACGATCAGAAGTTTCCTGGTCACGCTCGGAAAGTCCTGACTCGGTTCTGCGTCGCGGCCCGGCTATGCACGGCCGTGAACGGTTGCGGGCCGGCGCTGCCTTGTCGCGATCCACCACACGACCCGGAACCCGAGCAGGAGTCCGAGTATCGACGCGTA
The DNA here is from genome assembly GCA_036258175.1 of Vicinamibacterales bacterium. Lineage (GTDB taxonomy): Bacteria > Acidobacteriota > Vicinamibacteria > Vicinamibacterales > 2-12-FULL-66-21 > DATAEE01. Next base: position 1,816 of record DATAEE010000372.1, on the reverse strand, counting down.
CCACAGCGGATCGCGAAGGTCCGACTTGACCTTCCAGATGAAGTGGATGACCGCGAGGATGGCGCCCGCGTAAATGAGACGATGGAGCTGCCGCCAGCGCCGGCCGAGCCGCCGGATCCAGCCCTGCGTCGACGTGACCGCCAGCGGGATGAGGAGCACGAATGCCGCGAACCCCGCCGTGATGAACGGCCGCTTCGTGACGTCCTCCACGATCGTCTCCCAGTCGAAGAACTGGTCGATCGCGAGGTAAATCATGAAGTGCAAGGTCGCGTAGAAGAACGCGAAGAGGCCTAGCATCCGGCGGAACCCGATCAGGCGGTTCCAGCCCGTCACCCGGCGCACGGGCGTGATCGCGAGCGTGACGAGCAGCAGGCGGAGCGTCCACCGGCCCGTCGAGAGGGTCACCGCTTCGATCGGATTCGCGCCGAGATCGCCCGCGAGCGCGCGCCAGACGAGCCCCGCCAGTGGAAGCAGGCAGGCGGCGAAGACCGCCGCCTTAATAATTCCTCCGCAGATCCATGCCGGCGTAGAGTTGAGCGACCTGATCGGCGTAGCCGTTGAACATCAGCGTCTCGCGCCGGAAGAACTCGCCGAGCCGGCGTTCGCGCTTCTGGCTCCAGCGCGGGTGATCAACCTGCGGGTTGACGTTCGAGTAGAAACCGTATTCCGACGGCGTCTGCACGGCCCACGCGTTCCGTGGCTGTGATTCCACGAAGCGCATGCGGACGATCGACTTGATGCTTTTGAATCCGTACTTCCAGGGCACGATCAGCCTGATCGGCGCGCCGTTCTGGTTGAGCAGCGTCTTCCCATAGAGGCCGACCGCGAGAATCGTGAGCGGATGCGTGGCTTCGTCCATCCGCAGGCCCTCGATGTAGGGCCACTCGAGAATGTCGGTTCGCTGGCCGATCATTTCCGCGGGCCGCATCAGCGTCGTGAACTCGACGTACTTCGCCTTGGACGTCGGCTCGGCGCGTTTGATCACCTCACCAAGCGGGATGCCGACCCAGGGGATCACCATGGACCACGCCTCGACGCAGCGGAGCCGGTAGACCCGCTCCTCGAGCTGGTGCGGCTTGATCAGATCTTCCAGGTGATAGTCGGCCGCCTTGGCGCAATGACCGTTGATCTTCACGGTCCACGGCTGCGTCTTCAGCCGCCCGGCGTTCTGCGCCGGGTCGCTCTTCGCGCTCCCGAACTCATAGAAATTGTTATACGTGGTGATGTCCTCGAACGAGTTGAGCTTCTCGTCGGTCGTGAACGGCCCGTTCGGGTACTTCCGGATACTCGGAAGCGTGGCGCCGGCGCCCGTCTGAGGCAGCGCGGCGTAGACGGAGCCCAAGCCCATCAGCGGCGTCGCAGCGGCACAGAGAAACGCGCGGCGAGTGAAGTAGAGGCGTTCGTCGGTGATTTCCGACGCAGGAATCTCTGGGCGTTTGATCAACATGTCGTCGCGGCCCTCCCGATTGGGTTTCTATCCTTTATTCTATGCCGTGTGACCGTACCGTCCGACAAAGCCTGGCCGCGTCTCCTATCGCTCGCCGTGCACGAGCTGCGAACCCCCGCGACTGTCGTCGCCGGCTACCTTCGGATGCTCATGAAGGATCGCGTGGGTCCGCTCTCCGACGATCAACGGCGGCTCGTCGAAGAAGCGGAGAAATCGTGCGGACGCATCTCGGCGCTGCTCGCCGAGATGAGCGACCTCGCCCACCTCGAGCTTGGGGACGCCCCGTTAACGCAGCAAACCGTGGATCTCGCCGTCGTCCTTCGAGACGTCGTCGACAACGCCGTCACCGGTCCGGACTTCGCGACCGTG
>DATAEE010000371.1:0-4314 GCA_036258175.1 Vicinamibacterales bacterium | reverse complement strand
AACGGCAAGGCGCTGGTTGAAACCGTGCTGGTCAGCGGCATGGGGCACGGCACCCCGGTCGGTCCCGGCAATGCGGACAACCAGTGCGGCAAGGCTGCGCCGTTCATCCTGAACGTCGGTGTCTGCTCCACCTTCTACATCATAAAATTCTGGGGACTCGACTTACCATAACGACCCGCGTTGCTGCCTGGTCGCTCGGGCAACCCTGCCGGCCGGCCACGTGACCAAGGTACACCGGGCGCTCCGCCCTGCACCCAAGCCAAGCGCCACGCAGCAGCTCGGCGCAGCGTTCGTCCGTCCAGCCCACCGTCGCATGCGCGCCCACAACTTCCCGCACCGTGTCGGCACGAAGCACGGCCCTCTCCTTGACCTGGATGGATGGTTCAACGTTCCTACCCCTTTAGCGTCATCGCAGGAAGCGCCGCCTGTATAACGCGTTTAACTCCCCGGTCACTCCCGAGTGACGCCGTAGTGTCTACTAATGCGTTTTAGGAGCGCGGCGCGCGTCAGTGTGCGCCGCTGGGTTTTGATACAGCCTCTTAGATTAGGGCCCTTAACCGCGGCCGGTCCTTTGGGACACCGCGACGTTTTGGTCAAAAGAATAGGCACTGCGCGCACCGCGGCCAGGGTGCGTGGCATCCGTTCACAAGAACGTCTGGCAGTCACCCTTCGTGATGATGCCGCCCCGGATTTGGCCCTTCCAGTTGGCCTGGCAGAACGAGCGCACTGAGCTCGGGATGCTCGGCGGGAGGCCGTAGGAAGACTCGTATTCGTCCACGTAGTCGTCGTTCGTGTCGCTGTCCGAATCGCGCTTGACGATGCCGCAGATGAACGGGTTTCCACCCACCACCGGATCGGCGTAAATGCTCTGTATCTCGGCCCGAGTGAAGTCTCCACCCCACGTCTCGATCTCGCTGCCGATACTTCGATAGAAACCGTAGTTGCTCTTCCACGAGCGGAAGCGCATGTGCGCGCTGCCCTGCCAGAAGTCCAGTTGCGAGGGATTCGTCGTGGCGACGACCAGCCGATCCTCGGTGTGTTCGATCAGCGTGCGCGTTCCGTTTACGGCCAGCGCATCAGTCAGTTGTTGCCGCCGAATGTCCTCGTGATTCACCGACAGGTCGATGCTGATGATGCCACCGCGGCGGTTCTGTGGCGACGCGAGGTCGTTCGGCAGCAGATGCATCGTTTCCCGGCCAATCGTGATCCAGCCTTGAGCATCGGTGATGAGGTCGAGAACCGGATCACCAAAGGTGTAGACCGGGCTGCTCAGGCGGTCGACGCGCTGATACTTGCCCTGGCGGCGCACGCTCAGATGCGCTGCACCGCGCTGGTCTTTCAGCGAGAAGACATCGGCTAGATACGCCACTAAATCAGCGTGATCCTTGAAGTGCCAGCGGCCACATTGGAGGAAGCCACCCTTTGGAAAACTGATCTGAAGCTTGTCGGCCTTCAAGTTGCCCACGGAGGCGTTGCTATCCGCCGCCAGCGGCCGCGCGTCCACTGGCTTGACAGCAGGTGCCGATGCTTCAGCCGAATCAGGGAACCGCGTCTGCCGCGCTGCCAGCACGTGCTGAAGCGCAGCCATTTCGGCGTCGTCCTTTCCGGCCTTGCTCTTCTTCACCATCTCGATGAGCGCGGGCGTGTCCTGCGCCTGAAATCGTGCTCGCATCTCTTGCGAGATGTCCTGAGCCATGTGTCGTCTCCTTTATTCCGGGATTTCCGATTGCCTTCCCCGAACTCGCGAATACTACACCCGTGCGAGCCGGCTACAACCGGTCTTCTGATCGTCGGCAGTGCTCCGCCTGGTCAGACGACGGCGGCGCATTCCACGACCAAGAAAATGCGGGCGGCGCGCCGTGAACGACCTGCGCGCGCTGCCCAACAAGGCGCTCGCCTGCGCTCAGGAGACTCGGATGCTCACATTCGGAGGCAACGTGTCCGTGGCGAGCCAATCATCCAGCATGGCCCCGACATCCACGCCTCGGTATCGAACGGCCGCCTCATACACCGCCCCCGGAGTCAGCTACGGTTTGGTGGCGCAGAGTTCAGTAAGCGTTAACCGCGGTTAACGTGTTTGACAGCGATCGCCTGGTGTCGGTGGATGTCCGCATGACTTTTCTAACGTCCGTCGAGATCGCTCTCGGCCATCTTGCGAAGTTCTTCGTTGAGGTGCGCTTTTCGGGTTCCGAGCAGCCAGCGCTCCAGTCTTCGCTGCTCATCCAGAGCGTAAGAGTTGGCGGGATCTTTATTGATCTCGACGACGCCGCCGTAAACGCGGATCCACCATTCCTGCGTCTCCTGCTGCAGGCTCACGATGAATCCCCGATAGCCCAACCTGCCGGACATGGCAACGCGTGACGCGGGCGGAAGTTCAGCCACTTGCTTCACAAGGCTCGCGATTTCGGCGCTCGTGAGCTCCCACGCCGGGTTTGGCATCCCGGAATAGACGTCCATCTCGACCGTGGCTCGCTTCGCTTCAATCTGCTCAGCCATCACCGTTCCGGTAGTCGTCGACTCAGGGGCCACAGGACTGCAGCTCTGCAGGAATAACACTGAGAGAACGCCCGTGGCAATCCAGATCGGCCTGGCGACGCATCGCACGAAGCTACGCCACGTACGCAGTCAGGTTGTTCTGGTAGAAGTACCCGCAGAAGTCCGTGTACGGCCCGCGGCAGATATTGTTCGGCGCGTAGCCGCTGCCCTGGAACTGATAGATTGAATGGCCGCAGTCGTCTGTGTACTTCGCGGGCGTGCCGCCCGGCTTGTGACCCCACCACCAATACGGGCCGCCGGTGACCAGCCGATAGAAGTGATAGTCACGGTTCGGCCAGATCACCAGCACAATGGTGAGGTTGTTCGGCTGGCAGCCATCGACCCATCCGTCGGCACGCAGCCCTTCGATCACGCTGCCGCAAGTCATGAACTGCGCGGGACGTCCAGCGCGCTGACCGGGCCGTGCGTAACGGATATCGGGCATGTGATTGCTGGCAAAGCAGTAACAGTTGTTGCGCGTAACGTGCGCCGGGTCATTGAAGAAATGTGCGTTCGCCGAAAAGTAGTTGGAACCGCAGGCCCACCACGTTTCGTGCGGTTCCGTGCCGGGCTTGATCGGATAATCGGCCGGCACTTCCGCCTGCGGCACGCGCTTTCGATCGATCTTGTCCGTGGGCCGCTTCGGGCCGCGCACCGCTGGGGCGAGGACGATGCCCCGCGAGGCCACTTCCATTACGTCGTCGGCGATGCGTGCGCCCTGTTTGTGGGCTGTCTTGAGCAGCCAGCTCGCAGCCGATTCCCCCTTCTCCACCGACAACCCTAGCCGGAAGACGTCGGGGAAGCGCGTGCGTTTAGACGACATCGCCTTGTCCCACACGCCGTCGTCAGTTTTGGTGCGTCGCACGATCACCCCGCGATAGCCGAGACACAAGCGTGGATTCCTGGTGACTTCCGGTGAAATCTGTTTGCGGTCCACCCGAAGCATCTCGAGCAGAGTCTGTTCCTGGCGCCTGGAAAGTATCCATGTTGGATTCGGCGCACCAGAGAAAATGTCGAGCTCGACTTCCAACATGGCGGCCCTCCTTGAGTCGAGTAGTGGAGCAGCGGAGCGTCCGCTGAACCTCGGGAGATGCTACCACGCGAACTGCCGCGTTGAGGGCGCCGTCGATGCGCTCCTCCGAGTGATGCGCGCTAGTCGCGGCCGCCGAACTGGTTAAACAGGTCGGGTTGAAACAAGGCGCCGGTCGAGGAGCAGACTAAAGGGGAGGGATACGTATGGCGATACACGGATTCGGACTGAACGCGCTGATCGAGGTCGGACGCCGGCACTGGCCGGGAGCACCTGCCGAAGAAGTACAAGGCCCTAAAGAAGAGCGGCGAGCTCGAGAAGGAACTCCAGGCCGCGGCGCAGTTGACCGTGGACGAGATGAAGAGCCTGCGGGCCGAGAACGCGATAAGCGTGTACGAGGCCTGGGAGGTCGCGAGGGAGCACTACCTGATGCTGAAAGAGGAGCCGGACTACCGGAACCCGCCGAACCCGGCATTCGACGCGATGGTGGACGCGAGAGCGTCGCGATGCAGGAGATCGAGGACTAGCACCGGCGAGCGGGTTCCGGCCGCCAAGAATTTCGTCACCACCGACGAGATCGAGCTCGGCAAGGGCTCGGTCGGCCAGAAGTATTGCGATAACGTCGCGGCGATCAGCGTAGTCGCTTCGGTGTGCCGTCCTCGTGTTCGAGCTTGGCCGGGTCGAAACGAATGTCGCGCTAGACAGAATGGCTTAACGCGGAGAGGCGGCCTGCCTCCGGCGTATCGTGG
>DATAEE010000370.1:0-3008 GCA_036258175.1 Vicinamibacterales bacterium | reverse complement strand
TCGAGTGCCGGTCCGACGCCCAGGCGCAGCGCCACTGGAGCGCCAGCTGCAATCAAGCGCTTCAGCTCCGTAGTCAATACCCGTAGGCGATCGAAGGATGCGAGCGTGAAGGCCTCACGACGTGCGGCCACTGGACGGCGGAAACCCGGTGGAATCGATGGCGTCGCGTTTGCGTCCACTGCCCCGCTCAACACCACCTCGCTGTTCTCGATCACAATGAGCCGCGCACAACTGCCACCGGGCTCGCGCCACACCACGCTCGAATCGACCAACCGGGTTAGCCAGATCGCGCGGCGTCGGGCGAGCGCCGCCCGCAACGCGAGCCACTCGAGGGAAACTTGAACGAACTCCGGAGTCCACCCCGTGAAGCCACGACCCGTTTCGTTGACGTCGTCTTCATCAACGTCGCGGTCTCGCCGACCTTCTCGCCACAGGCGCGTGCCAAGCCGCAGCAGCTTGGCGTGCGCAGAGAGGTTGATGCGCGACATTTCAGGATGCGTCGCGCACAGCCGCTCGTAACCGGCGTTGAACGTGCCGGCATCCGGGCCCCATGGACCGGACGTCAGCGCCGCGCAGTCTGCCCGAGTGAGTGCCACGAATTGATCGAGCGTATCGGGGGAAGCAAATGGTCCGAGCGGACAGTGTGGGGACGGCTGTGAACTACGCGCGCTGAGATCCGGCGACGTGAACCACAACGCGCGGTCCTGAATCGTGAGCGCGACGTTGTAGGGCGGTCGGTGCCGCTTGATTTCGTCCGGCTCGAGGAGCGCGGCCTCGAGCGGACTGGGTGTGACGTCGAACGAGATCGCGCGTGCCTGCGACAGCATTTCAAGCGACCGCTCGGGGACCCCGTTCTGCTTCCGAAAGTAGCTGTTGACCCGATGATGGAGCGAAGCTGCCTTCCCGACGTACAGGACGCTATCGTCTGTCCGCAGCATGCGATAGATGCCAGGGGCATCCGGCAGTGAAAGCCGCACGTCGCGCGGCATCGGCCAAACGCGGCGTCGACACTTGGTCGGCTTGACCGGTCCGGCGAGCCAATCGTGGAGCGCGCCCCACGTCGACACACCCTGCATCTCGAGCAGCCGGACAAGCTCTTGCCAGACGAACGCCGTCGCATCCACGTGATCGGCGCTGCGACGCAGCGCGCCAACCGCGCGACCGAAGTATCCAGAAAGGGCACGCAGGCTGCAGCGAGGCAGATTGGGCAATAGGCGCCTGCCAATGTCCCGTGCGCAGACCACGTCGAGCGGAAACGGGCCGGCGGCCAACGAGCGGAGGAACGGCTGCTCGAATCGAGCGAAGTGAATGACCGTCGGCGCGGGCTGGTGCGAGAGACTGGCGGCTTGGTCGGACAGCTCGCGCCATGCGCGGTGTCCGTCGACAGCGTCTCGCATCATGCGCTCGGAGATTCCCGTGATCCGCGCAACGGCTGGCGGAATCTGCTCGCTGTCCGGAAGCGCGATCAGGCACGCACGCGCGTGCGTGATTGTCTTGCGAACTCGGGCCCAGCCGATCTCAATGAGATGCCCTCGCGGAGCTGCAGCCGTGGCCTGACAGTCGACCGCCAGCACCTCGAGTTGCGAGAGCGGCTCGGGATGGCTGCCCATCGATCACCGCTTCAGCCGCGAAGGCGCGGACGTAGCTCCCGGTAACTTCCTGGTTCGGCCGCGCGCATTCGTCGGTTGCAAGCGCTTGTTAGGCCGCCGCCTCGCGGGTTCCCTTCGCTCGGGCGCAGAGAGCGCGCTGATCGTGATGCAGTATCCGTCCGGATCCCGGAGTGAGAACTCGCGCGTTTGAGTGTTCAGGTTCACGTGGGGCTCCTCTTCGAACCGGTCGACGAGAGCGCGTGCCCTCTTCAGCGCCATCTCGTAGTCGTCGACGCGGAAGAACAAGAGGAGCCCGTTGCCAGGTGACGCCTCGTCCGGGTTCATCAAAGAGGGATGCTCGTGCACGCCCCACCGGTGGAGGCAGAGCAACACGGTTCCATCCGTATCCAGGATCTGACCAAAGTGGTCATGGGCCGGAGGCGTCTCGGGCTGACCGAAGAGCGACTGGTACCATTTGAAGCTGCCGGGTACGTCGCGTACGCCGATAATCGTCCATGTGCGTTTCATCGCCTAATACCATTTGCCACGACCAGAATTAGTTTCATGCGGCCGCCGCTCGATCCAGAGCGAATCTCGTTAGGCGAGTAGTTCTTTCAAGCGTCGCTTCTTCAGCGTCTCGTCGGGGCTGACCGCGACGCCATCGCACCAGCGACGAATCTGCTGAACCGTGAGCCGATGCGAGGTGGCAGGCTCGCGCACCTGAACCTCGAGCTCGGTTCCCGGCGCGATCGCGTCGGCGCAGCCACCGTTCTTCAGCGCCGAAACGCCAAGAGCGGCGGCTTCATAGATCGATTCCGCCGTCACCTCAACCGAGTGCCGAAGGCCGGACGGACCCGCATAGCTGACCGTGCACGTCCGAAGCGCCACGGCGCGTCAGCGTATCACATTCGCTTTTTGTTCGTCTCGATCCGGTACGGGCGGTATTCGTGCAACGGTCTCCCGAACCGCCGCCTTCTTCTTTAGGACATACGTTCGCTGGATGCGACACGGCGCCCTTGCATCGGCGTCGTGTCTACAGCCGCACAACTCACCGGCATTCCACCGGCGGTACTGGCGCGCTCACTGGGATTCGCCGGCGTGTTGTGGTGCTAACGCGCCGACTCGCAGGAAAACGTCGGACTAACGGCTCGGTGTGTCGTGTTCCTCACGCGATGTCGCCGTCTCCGTTGATAGGCATCATCGAGGATAGCGAAGAGGTCCGAGGAAGCTCTCCAAGGCGTCCCGCGCGTAAACTGCGAACCATGAACACCCAGGGCCCTTCGTTATCGTGACTACGGTGCCATCGCAGTCTTTGCCAAGCCTGTTGGCCCGGATCTGTTGCTCGATGCGATACGAGTCGCGTTGGGGCCTGACCGAGTCACGGAGCGACGTCGCGCGCGGACGACAGAAGGAATGAAT
>DATAEE010000369.1:0-1879 GCA_036258175.1 Vicinamibacterales bacterium | reverse complement strand
ACTTGGCCGTAATGTCCAACAATTCCGCCCGACACCTTGGGCCGTTGGACTACGCGGCCCGATAGTAATAACTGAGGAGACCACCCACCCGCTGGCGGCGCCGCACGCGGCCGTTCTGAGGCTGAACCGAGCTCTCTGCCGCGACATTCTGGACTTTCGTGAGCGAGTTCTCGTCTCGCATGCGCCAGGGTCGGCGACGGAGGTGAGGTCGATCGCAAGACAGCGTCTGCGACCGTCTACCCAGGCGAGCGCTTGTTCCTGACAGTCACCTTCCAGACTGAAGCGCCGACGGACGCGCCCGGGTCACGCTGATCGGTGGTCAGTGATCATGCGGCGGCATCGGTGGATGGGCACATCCCGCACGCCGCCGATCGGTTCGCCTTCGCGCGGGCCCAGCGAGCGGCGGACGCGCGTGCCGTCAGGTCGGCTGGAATCGCATCCCCTGTCCCGAAGTACATTTCGTCGGGCGTTTGTCCGCGAAACGCCGAATGGGGCAGCACCCGGTTGTGTTGCTGGACGTAGAACTCCACCAATCGCCGGACCGTGGTGACACTATCCAATGAGTGGAGGAATAGCCACTGGTGTTTGAGCGCACGCCACCACGCCTCGATCATGGAGTTCGAAAATTTCAGCTCGGTGAACGCCAAGACGCGGCGCAGCACGCCGGCGGTGATCAACTCGTCGACTTGGGCATTCACGTTTTCGACGCCGGCGTCGGCCAACACGACTGGAATCGTCTCTGGCGGCGTCGCGCTCCGACCGGCGTTGACCAGCACCGCCACCGTGTTCACCGGCGCGAATGTGTCAGCAACGCGCCACGCCAGGATCCGTCGCGAGAAGTTGTCGATCACCGCGTGGAGGTAGGCCCGGGTCCCGTCGAGCAGGCGGATGACGGTCGTGTCGATGTGCCACATCTCGTTGGCTCGCGTGGTGCGAAGGCCCACCTTCGGCTTCGCCGGGTGCACACCCAACCGCGGCCGGCGCCAGCCGTACGTCCGCACCAGCCGGTACCACGTCGAGGGAGATGCCCAAACCTTGCCGAGTCGCTGCGCCAAAATGGCCAGCGTGCCGGTCGGGACGTGCCGGTACTCGACCGCAGTCACCATGCCTCTGATCGTCTGGATCTCGGCTGGCGTGAGTCGATGGGGTGACATGTGCGGGCAGGACGATTGGTCGTCAAGTGCACACGCGTGCTGAAGCCGTCGCCACGCGTGAAACCGACTCGGAGACAGGCGCAAGAACCGCAGGATCGCACGCAATGGCACCAACGGACAAACATGATCGATGGCCCGCAAGATCCGGACTTTGGCGCGTCCATCGGGCAGCCGTTCGTGGGTTAACCTGAATCCAGAGGTTCGAAGCAGGACGACGACGAGCCGAAGGAGTGCCGTCAGCTTCTTCACGCGTCGCCGGAGTTCCAGGACTTCTCGCTGGAGCTCCGCTGTCTTCTGATTCGTCACGTCCAGACTGACGACGATCGTCGGCGTCTTGCGGAGCCATTCACGAGCCGTCGAGCGCGGGATGCCCAGATTCGTGGCGATGGTCACGTCTCCGGTGCGTTGGACGAGATCCCGAAGCCGGTGGTCGTAGCGCTGCTGATGCCGTCCCGTCGTCGTCACGGGGATAATCATCGACCGTCCGCGGACGCCGCTCAACTTTGGCGAAGCGTTTGCGCCCTGCCGCCGACGTGAAAGCCTTCCGCCGACGTTGACGAGAACTCGCCCTTGAAGGTGCAGAATGTCCGTGCGCACCGCCCGGAGCGCCCGCGCAGCTTTGATCAGGTCTGCGAGCTCCTCCGCACGGCGCTCGGTCTCTATACGGCATCCGAGTGCGTCAACTACATGCGCCACAGCGGCTACCGCGTCGCTACGGTCTTATG
>DATAEE010000368.1:0-1541 GCA_036258175.1 Vicinamibacterales bacterium | reverse complement strand
CGAGCCGCGTCCAATCACCCATCGCGAGCGCGACCCGCTGGTAGTCGTCGAGGATAGCGATGCGCAGCATTAAAGTCCTGAGCAACCGGGAACATGGGTAACAGTTCTGACCGGGAACATAGGTAACACATTTCTCGATTTGTTCACGTCTGCTGCTGTTGCGCCTGTGGGCCTTGTGGGCAACGCCTCTTCGCGTTGTCCACAAGTCCACAGGCGCGTCGCGGCTTGATCAGACGGTCACCTCGATGAGCGATGACGCCAAGCGTGATCGGTCCGAAGGAGACCGTCCAGTCTCCGTGTTCGTCGTCGAGCAGACCGACCGGCTCGCCGACCAATGCTTCGGTGAGGTAGATCGTGCTGTTCTGCCAGCGGATCTCGCCGTTGTGGCGCACCCGCCTGACGGTATGCTCGGATCCGTACTCGGGCTCGCGCAAGACGCCATCGAAGCGGCGCGGCGAGGGCACGTAATGCTCAGCCGGCGTGTCGTTGCCCAGTGCCGCATGCGGGCGTTCTTCGTTGTAGACACACTGGAACGTGCGAAAGCGCTCGATCTGCTCGCGCAGCGTCCGCGCGGGCGGCTTGGCGGTGTCCCGCAGCAGCGTGAGATGCAGCCGTTCCAGTCGACCATTCTGCTGCGGCTTGCCCGGCGCGATGCGCTCCGGCACGACACCGGCCTTGACCACCTTGACCGACAGTCTCGACAGCCCACCTGCCCCGCGCGAGGCGAACGGCGATCCGTTGTCCGAACGCAGCCGATACGGAAGGCCAAACTCCCGGAAAGCGGCATCGAGCACCGGCCACACATGATCCGTATCAGTTCGCCCCATCACTTGGCAGCGCAACAGATAGCGGCTGTAAGCGTCGCTCAGCGTCAACGGCTCGCAATGCGTTCCGTCGCCGGTCAGGAACCAACCTTTGAAATCGATGCACCACACGTGATTGGGCGCGCCGCAGAGAGCAAACGGCACAGTCGATGGCGGGCTACCAGACCGCCGATGACGTTTGACCGTCAAACCTTCGCGATCGAACAGCGCCCCGATTGTGCTGGCAGTCGGCCATCCGATCTCCGGCGCGCGGCGCTCCAGCCATGCCAGCACCTTTACGGGCCCCCACGTCGGATGCTTCCGCCGTACCGCCAGGCACAGCTCGGCGATCTCAGGCACAATCGCGTGCGGGTGATGCAGAGGTGCCCGCGAGCGATCGTCCAGAGCCTTGGGCCCTCCCTCCTCGTAGCGCTCGAGCCACTTGTAGCCCGTCTTCCGGCTCACCTTGAAGCGCCGGCACACTGCCGCAAACGACTCTCCTCCCGCTTCCACGGCAATCACGAACCGCATCCGTTGATCCAAGGCACAGGTCTCCATCCATCCCATCGGCAAGGTCCTCCTCGCCGACCAGTTGACCTGTTACCCATGTCGTCGGTCTATTCTGTTACCCATGTAGCCGGTTTGGACCCTCGGCCACCCTCCCCGAAGTCGGGGAGGGAAAAATCACTTCGGCGGCGTCGAGATCGCGACCAGCATGGTCACGACGTCGTTGCTGCG
>DATAEE010000367.1:0-10839 GCA_036258175.1 Vicinamibacterales bacterium | reverse complement strand
ACGCGAGCCATCACGACGGCGGGCGATACAGCCAGCAGCGACCACATGTCGCGCGCGTTTGGAATCGTCTGCAGCTGTTCCAGCTTGAAGTTCTGCTGGACGCGCGTCGCCGATGTGTCGACGACCGGCGACTCGCCCGTCACCGTGACGGTCTCCTGCAGCGTCGCCACCGCGAGCTGCACGTTCACCGTCGCCGTGAATCCGAGCGCGACGTCGATCCCCTCACGCACGAGCGTGCTGAAGCCCGCCAGCTCGTACTTGACCGTGTAGTTGCCAGGAGGCACGGCCGGGAATCGATAGTTGCCGGAGTCGTTCGTGACCTGAGTCTGCGCGCCCATGAGCGACGCAGCGGTGATAGTGACGGTGACGCCTGGCAGCGCCGCATCGGATGAGTCAGTGACTTTGCCGATGATGGTGCCCGTCTGGCTGGCGCCGCCGCCCTGCGCGAAGGCAGGGCCCGCGCCTGCCACGAACAGAACCGCCAGAAAGAGCACGACGCCGGGGGTGAAACGCCTCATGCCTCCTCCTCACTGTGAAAGCGCACGCGTGACCGCGCTTCCCGGGCAACGGTCATAACCAGAGCTTGTACGTAGGGATAGGGTGATACAGGCGTGGACGCGACACGGCCGCCGAAGGACCCGACTCGTCGTGCCATCCACCCTCCAAGGTGTGCAGATCCCGCGCAATGGGACCTGCTGATGAGCGAGCCGTCCGAAACGTGCTGCCAACACTAACGAAGGCTTAAGGGAGGTGTAAATGAAAAAGGTGGGAGCCAGCAGAAAAACAGTTCGAGGGGGTCCGAACCTTCTCGAACCCCCCCGAACCTACTCGAACCCGCTTACCACATGAAGCGGAACCCGACGCGCGCGACGCGCGGGGCAACGATCGCGGTCGGCCGCAGGTAGTTGATTCCCGTAGCCGTCGAGATCGTTTCGGCCGCGTGGCTGTTCGTGATGTTGAACAGATCGAGGAACAGCCGCACGCGTATGCTGTCGCGCAGGTTGACGACCTTCTCCGTCCTGAGATCCAGGATGGTGATGTTGTCCTGGCGCAGGTCGTAGCCGGTCATGTACACCGTCGTCGCGCCGAGCACCGGGGTCGTGCTCGACACCGACGTGCTACGACCGAACACGGCGCCCGCCTGGTGGCGGAACACCGGGCTGAAGCGGATGCCCCACGGGCCGTCATAGATGCCGCTTACCTTGAAGTCCCATCGCGTGTGCTCGGCATCGAACAAGCCGTTCGGGTTGGGCGGATAGTTGTTGTTGATACCGCCGCCGATGGTGTTCGGGAAGTCGTGCAGCCAGGTGAAGGCGCCGCCGACGTTGGCCGACCAGCGGTTGCTCAACCGCTTCACGACGGATGCTTCGACAGTCCTGAACCGCTCTGGCCTGTCCACGTTCATGACTACGCTCGTGGCCGGGTTGGCCCTCGCGACGTCCGGCGGGATCCCGAGCAGCTGGATGACGCGATCGTCGCCTCCGCCCGCGACGCCGTCTGGACCGACGTCGTTAAAGTTGAACGGCTGCGTGTACAGACTGTGCGGCCGCGCGGCGAGGCCCTCCTGCTCGAACAGGTCATCGTTGGTTTTGTAAACGAAGCCCACGCGGCCGCCGAGGTTCTGCGCGATTTCCCGTTCGAGGAACACGCTGATCTCGTGCGAGTACGGCTGCTTCAGATCCTGATCGACCGACACAGCGCCGGCCAGTGCATTTGCCGTCGCGTTGCCCTGCTGCTCGCCGATCTGGAACTGGCGATCGCCGTTGAGGTCGCGCCAGGTGTAGGTGATCGTTTTCAGCGCCTGATTTGGATTCGCGTCGGCAGCCAGCGTCGCGCCCGGATTGTGCCGATACAGCCCGTAGTTTGCCTTCACTACCGTCTTGCCGTCTCCGGTGATGTCGAACACCAGCCCGGCGCGCGGGACGACGGAGTTCCAGGTCGTGAAGGTCTGGGCCGGGAACTGCGCCGCGGGGATCGCGCAGATGATGTCGGTCCGGCCCTCGCAGCCAGGGAGAATCGAGAAGGCGAACTGCTCCTGCTCCGGGATATGCGCCTTGTAGCGATCCCAGCGAAGGCCGACGTTCAACGTGAGCCGGCCGCGCGAGTACTGGTCGCTCAGGAACGCGTTCATGTGATCGAGCTTCGCGATGGACGCGAGCCCGCCGTCTTTATGCGCGCCCAGCTTGTCGACCTCGAGTGCGGTCGGAAAGTCGAGGATGACCTGGTTCGCGGCGCCGTTGTTGAACAGGTGCTCGATGTGGCCGTCAACGGCGGAAAGGTAACCGTTCCAGCTCGTTTCGAGCAGCACCTCGCCGCCGAACTTGAAGCTGTGGTTGCCGCCAAGGAGATTGTCCTTGAAATACGTGGCCGCGGCGGTTCCCTGTTTCCGGTCGCGATCGAGCTGCTGTCGCTGATCGCCGCCCGTGAGCGTTCTCGTTCCCGTGTCGCGCGCGTAGTACGTGTTGCTCGCGTCGCCGACGGCGACCAGCGGGAAGTAGTAGCCGAAGTCGCCGTAGCGGGCCTCGAGATACAGCCGATCGCTGATCGTGCTGTTCCACTCGGCCTTGTAGACCCAGCTCCCTGAATCCTGCCGCCACGTGTCGTCCGGTGTGCTGAAGACATAATCCGCGAACGGGAGCCGGTTGGGCTGAATCTTCTGACCCCACTGGTAGTAACCGACCAGCTTGTTGTTCTGGTTGACCTGGTACGTGCCCTTCCCGGACAGGTTCCACGTCGTCGTGTCGAAGGTCTTGTCGAACTGGAAGTTGGGCTGCGCGACCGCGTTGAACTGGTCGCGATACGAGAAGTACCACCAGATCTTGTCCTTCTTGATCGGGCCGCCGACGTTGATGTTGAAATCCCGATATCTGTCGATCTGGTTACTGTCCAACCTGATTCCGCCGGGATTGCTCACCGGGTCGTAGACCCACTTGTCGGGAATGTTCCCTTCCAGGTTCGAGCCCTGCATGGCGTTGTTCTCGTAGTCGAGATAAATCTCACCCTGGAATCTGTTGCCGCCCGACTTGCCGAGGAACTGGCTCTGCACGCCGGGATTCGGCATCTCAGCGCCCTGACCGGCCGTTCCGAGGAACACCTCCTCGAAGGACCCGTAGTCGAAATAGAAGCCTGCGCCGCCGGTGCCCTCGGTCGTGTTGATCCCCTCGACGAGCACGCGCACCTGGCCGTTGTAGCCATAGGCGTTGTAGCCGGTCTGCGTGCCCGCGCGGTTGCCGCCGACGTCGACGCGAGCCATCACGACGGCGGGCGATACAGCCAGCAGCGACCACATGTCACGCGCGTTCGGGATCGTCTGCAGCTGTTCGAGCTTGAAGTTCTGCTGCACGCGCGTCGCCGACGTGTCGACCACGGGTGACTCGCCCGTCACCGTGACGGTCTCCTGCAGCGTCGCCACCGCGAGCTGCACGTTGACTGTCGCGGTGAATCCGAGCGCGACGTCGATCCCTTCTCGAACCAACGTGCTGAACCCCGCGAGCTCGTATTTCACTGTGTAGTTCCCGGGAGGCACGGCCGGGAATCGATAGTTGCCGGACTCGTTTGTGACCTGCGTCTGCGCGCCCATGAGCGACGCGGACGTGATGGTGATGGTGACGCCGGGGAGCGCCGCATCGGATGAGTCAGTGACCTTGCCGATGATGGTGCCCGTCTGGCTGGCGCCGCCGCCCTGCGCGTTCGCAGCGGGCGCGCCGACGGCGAGGCCGGCGAGAAGAAACAGGACGACCAGTGTCAAACGCCTCATGCCTTCCCTCCTGCTATCGAGGCGCGTAGCGGGGGCGCCTCTGGGAACGCGAAAACGAACCGTGGGTGGCCGCGAAAGGCGCGGCTGTGTGCAACCGGTACGCCGGAGATGAGAGGGATAAACGGCCGATCGATCGCAGGAGTTTCTCGCTAGCGGACAGCTCTTCAGGTAATTCGATCCAACTCCGAGAAACCGCCGTTCAAAATGACGAACTCGCGTTCAGCTTGACAGTGGCCGATTGTGAGATGTATGACTGAATGAACGTTCATTCAGTCATGCCGAGAACCTCCTCGAACCTCATCGAACCGTCTCGAACCTCCTCGAACCCTTCGAACCTTCTCGAACCGGGAGCGAAGCGGGAGGCCATCCTTCGCGCTGCGATCGAGGTGTTCGCCCGCCGCGGCTATTTCGGCGCGCAGGTGGCCGACATCGCGAAGGCGGCCGGCGTCGCCGCCGGCACCGTCTACCTCTACTTCAGGAGCAAGGACGAACTCCTCGTCTCGATCTTCGACAAAACGATGAAGGAGGCGCGGGAGGAGGCGCGAGCCGCCCTGCAGAGCGTCGCGGACCCGGTCGAGCGGCTGCAGCGCATCGCCTGGCTCCACCTCGACCGGCTCGGCCGGGACCGCAACCTCGCGGTTGTGTTTCAGGTAGAGCTGCGGCAGTCCACCAAGTTCATGGAGCGCTTCTCGACGAGCGATTTGCGCGACTATCTCGGCCTCATCAGGGAGACGATCGCGAAAGGACAGGAGTCGGGCGCGTTCCGCAAGACAGTCAGCCCTACGCTCGCGGCGAAGATGTTCTTCGGCGCGCTCGACGAGATGGCGACGAACTGGATTCTCAGCTCGCGGCGCTATGCCTTGACGGCAGACGCCAACGCGATCGTCGACCTCTTTGTGAACGGTGTCAGTGAGGCCAAGGCCCAGAGGTCAGGGGCCAGAAGCCGATGATCCGACACGCTACCGTCCTCGGGGCCGGCGTGATGGGGTCGCAGATCGCGGCGCACCTCGCCAATGCGGGTGTGCCCGTGCTGCTTCTCGACGTCACGCCGCAGGCGGCGCGCGAAGGCCTCGACAAGGCGCGCGCGCTGAAGCCCGACCCGTTCTTCACCCCGGATACCCACACGCTCATCTCGACCGGCGGCTTCGACGACGGGCTCGCGCAGGCGTCGCAGTCCGACTGGATCATCGAAGCGATCGTCGAGCGCCTCGACGTCAAGCGGCAGCTCTTCGAGCGCCTCGAGCCGCACCGCCGCGCCGACGCGATCGTCAGCACGAACACGTCCGGAATTCCGATCGCCGCGATCGCCGAGGGACGGAGCGAGGGATTCCGGCGGCGGTTTCTCGGCACGCATTTCTTCAATCCGCCGCGATACCTGCGCCTCCTCGAGATCATTCCGACCGCAGACACCGATCCCGCGGTCGTGGAGACCATTTCGACGTTTGCCGACCGCCGGCTGGGCAAGGGGGTGGTGATTGCCAAGGACACGCCGAACTTCATCGCCAACCACATCGGGCTCTTCGGTGTGGCACGCGTGTTCGAGGCGCTCAACGACGGCTTCACGATCGAAGAAATCGACGCGATCACAGGTCCGGCGCTCGGCCGTCCGAAGAGCGCGACGTTCCGAACGATGGACCTCGCGGGCGTGGACGTCCTCGGACATGTGGCGCGCAATCTCGCCGGTGCCAGTCTGTCGGAAGCGCTGCCGGAACCGGGCGCGTTCCGCCTGCCTCCGTTCGTAGAGGACATGATCAAGCGCGGTTGGATCGGCGACAAGGCCGGCCAGGGGTTTTACAAGAAAGTCAGGAATCCTGCAGGCAAAGAAGACCGCGAGATCCTGACGCTGGATCCCGCAACGATGGAATACCGCGCGCGACAGTCGGCGAAGTTCCCATCGCTGGATGCAGCGCGGTCGATCGAAGACCCGGCCGAGCGGATACGAACGCTCTATAACGGCAAGGATCGCGTCGGAGACTTCCTGCGCCGCACGCTCGGCGCCACGCTCGAGTACGTCGCGCGCGTCGCGCCGCACATCGCGCATTCGCCTGAGGACGTGGACCGCGCGATGCGATGGGGCTTCGGCTGGGAGATGGGGCCCTTCGAGACGATGCGTGCACTTAGTCTGCATCAGGCTATCTCGAGCGTTCAGCCTGCATTCTCTGGTGCGCCTGGGGCCCCACCCCCGGGCGCTCACGCTCGCGGGCCCGGCTCCGCCGGGCTTCCCTCCGGCCGCTCGCTCGGGCCGCAGGCGCTTGCGCTCACAGACGCAAAAGTCGTCCGCAAGAACGCCGGCGCCAGCCTCAAGGACCTCGGCGACGGCGTCCTCTGCCTCGAGTTCCACTCAAAGATGAACGCGATCGGCGGCGACACGATCGAGATGATCAACGCGGGCGTTCAGGAGGCGGCCAAGAACTTCACCGCGCTCGTCGTGGGCAACGATGCGCCCAACTTCTCCGCCGGCGCGAACCTGATGCTCCTGCTCCTCGAGGCGCAGGAAGGCAACTGGGACGAGATCGATCTGATGATTCGCGCGTTTCAGAAGTCGACGATGGCGCTGAAGCTCGCGGATGTCCCGGTCGTCGTGAGCCCGGCGGGGCTGACGCTCGGCGGCGGCTGCGAGATCGCGCTGCACGCCGATCATGTTCAGGCGGCGGCTGAGGCGTACATCGGCCTCGTCGAGGTCGGTGTCGGGCTCGTCCCCGGGGGGGGCGGGACGAAGGAAATGCTCGCGCGCGCGATGGACTCGATTCCCGGCGGGACGAGCGATCCGTTTCCCTTCGTCCAGAGAGTTTTTGAAACGATCGGTTTTGCGAAAGTGGCGACGAGCGCACCGGACGCGCAGCGTCTGGGCTACTTGCGCGAGTCCGACGGCGTCACGATGAACAGGGATCGAGTCCTGGCCGACGCCAAGGCGCGGGCGCTCGCGCTGGCGGGACCGGGGTATCGACCCGCTCAACCGAGGCAGGCGATTCCGGTCGGCGGCGAGGGAACACTCGCGACGCTCAAGCTCGGCATCCATCTGGCCTGGCGCGCGGGGCGCATCAGCGATCACGACAAGCTCATTGGTGGAAAGCTTGCAAGGATCCTCGCGGGCGGGAATCTGCCGCGCCCGGGCACGCTCACCGAGCAGCAGCTGCTCGATCTCGAGCGCGAGGTTTTCCTCAGCCTGTGTGGTGAACGCAAGACGCAGGAGCGGATCGCGCACACGCTCAAGACTGGGAAGCCCCTCAGGAACTAGGTGCTCAAGGTGCTCATGGTGCTCATGGTGCTAGTCGATGATTGATAAAGGATCGGGCCCGGCCGTCGTTCTTATTCCGGGAATGCAGGGCCGCTGGGAGTGGATGGCACCCGCCGTCGACGCGCTGGCGATGCGCTGCCGGGTCGTCACGTATTCGCTGTGCGGAGAGCCTGGATCGGACCGGGACCTGGACCCGGCGATCGGGTTCGAGAACCTGACGCGGCAGCTCGAAGAAACCCTCAATCGTGCGGGCATTGATCGCGCGGTGCTCTGCGGCGTGTCGTTCGGTGGCCTCGTAGCACTTCGATTCGCGGCGGAACATCCGGAACGAACGGCGGGGCTCGCGCTGGTCTCGACACCGGGGCCCTCCTGGTGCGCGAACGCCCGCGTCCGGCGTCACGTGCGCTGGCCGCGCCTGCTGGCGCCGTGGTTCGTCCTCACGTCGCCGCTGCGGTTGATGCCGGAGATCAAGGCCGCGTTCGGACGCGGGGCGCGCGCGGTCGCGTTTTTCCTGCGCCACTCGGCGCGGGTCGCCGCCGCGCCGCTCGCGCCGACGCGCACGGCGGAGCGCGTGCGCATGCTCATGGCGCTCAGTCCCTCGGCTGATTGCGTCAAGGTCGGCGCCCCGACGCTCGTGGTCACCGGAGAGCCAGACCTCGATCGCGTCGTGCCGGCGGAGGGGACGCAGGAATACATCCGCGCTATACCCGGGGCAAAGCACGCGCTGCTCGAGCGCACGGGACACCTCGGCCTGGTGACGCGGCCGGATCGGTTTGCCGAGATCGTAGGAGATTTCTCACGTGCCTGTTTTGACGATCGACGGTCCCTCCGGAGCGCTTGAGGCCATCCTCGACGAGCCTGCCCCTCGACCGGGCTCGGGGCAGGCAAGCCAACCGCGCGCGGCGGCGGTCTTCGCGCACCCGCTGCCGACGCACGGCGGGACGATGCACACGAAGGTCGTCTATCAGGGCGCGAAGGCGCTCGCGCGGATCGGTTGCGCGACGCTGCGATTCAACTTCCGCGGCGTCGGGCGCAGCGACGGGACGTTCGACGAAGGGCGCGGCGAGTCGGCCGACTTTCGCGCCGCGCTCGATCACGTCGCCGCGCTCTACCCGGGACTGCCATTGTGGGCCGCGGGGTTTTCGTTCGGGAGCTGGGTCGCGCTCGACGTCGGGGCGGCGGATCCACGGGTGACGCTGTTGCTTGCGATCGCACCGCCGCTCGAAGGGCACGGGTACGACTTCTCGCGGATCGCGGCGAGCACGAAGCCGAAGTTCTTCATCCAGGGAGAGCGGGACGAGATCGCACCGCTCGACGCGATGTACCGCTTCTACGCGAAGCTGCCCGAGCCAAAGGAACTGGTCGTCATCGACGCGGCGGATCACCTCTTTGACGGGAAGACGTCGGAGGTGGGCGACGCAATTGAAGATTTGCTGGCGGATTTCCAGACGTAACCACGGGTGAAATATGCAAGACGCAGTCATCGTCAGCGCAGTCAGAACGCCGGTCGGGAAGGCGCCGAAAGGCACGCTCAGCGCCACCAGACCGGATGAAATGGGAGCGGCCGTCATCGCCGAGGCCTTGAAGCGCGCGCCCGGTCTCGACACACGAGAAATCGACGATGTGATCCTCGGGTGCGCGATGCCGGAGGCCGAGCAAGGCATGAACGTCGCGCGGATCGCGAGCCTGCGCGCCGGCGTGCCCATCGAAGCGTCGGCGGTCACGATCAACCGGTTCTGCTCTTCCGGCCTTCAAGCGATCGCGTTCGGCGCTGAACGCATCCGCGCGGGAGGCGCACAGGCGATCGTCGCGGGCGGCACCGAGTCGATGAGCCTCGTACCAATGGGCGGCCACAAGATCGCGCCGAATCCGCGGCTCGTCGACGACTATCCGGACGTCTACCTCACGACCGGCCTCGTGGCCGAGAACCACGCGCGCGAGGCGTCGGTGTCGCGCGAAGAGCAGGATGCCTTCGCGTTGCGCAGCCATCAACGCGCTCTGGCGGCAATCGAGGCGGGCAAGTTCAAGGACGAAATCGTGCCGCTCCAGGTCAACGGCGGCAAATATTTCGACACCGATGAAGGACCGCGCCGCGACACGTCGATGGAGGCGCTCGCGAAGCTGCGGCCCGCGTTCCACGTCAAGGGAAGCGTCACCGCCGGCAACTCGTCGCAGACGAGCGACGGCGCGGCCGCGGCCGTGCTCCTGTCAGATGCGCGCGCGCGCGAGTTGAAGCTCGCCCCGCTCGGACGGTTCGTCGCGTTCGCAACCGCCGGCGTGGAGCCGGAACGGTTCGGGATCGGCCCGGTGCCCGCCATCCGCAAGGCCCTGAAGATCGCTGGCCTGAAACTCGAGGACATCGGACTCGTCGAGCTGAACGAGGCCTTCGCAGCGCAGGCGATCGCGTGCCTGCGGGAGCTCGACATCGATCCCGATCGGCTGAACGTCAACGGCGGCGCCATCGCGCTCGGCCACCCGCTCGGCTGCACGGGCGCAATGCTGACCGCGACGCTGCTGTACGAGATGAAGCGCCGCAACACGCGCTACGGAATGGTCACGATGTGCGTCGGCGGCGGCATGGGCGCGGCCGGGATCTTCGAGCGAATGTAGGGATTGAGGAAGACGTCCGAATCAGCGCGGCGAGCGAAGCGAGCCGTGGCAGGCGCTGTGGGTGGGGCCCCAGCGCGAAGGAAAAAAAGATGACCGTTGCAGAGAAGACCCTGAAGGGCGGCTCGTGGTTGCTCGAGGAGAGCGGCGAGATTTTCACTCCCGAGCAGCTGAGCGAGGAGCACCGGCTGATCAAGCAGACGGCCGAGGAATTCGTCAGCAGCGAGGTCTATCCCGTCCTCGAGCGGCTCGAGCAGAAGGAATGGACGCTCGCCCGGAGCCTGGTGAAACGCTGCGGAGAGCTCGGGCTGCTGGGGACCGACGTGCCGGAGGAATACGGCGGCGTCGCGCTCGACAAGGTCAGCTCGGTGGTCGTCGGCGAAGGGATCGGCAAGTCCGCCTCGTTCGCGGCGACGTTCGGCGCGCAGACGGGGCTCGCGGTCACGCCGATCCTGTGCTTCGGCACACCCGCCCAGAAACAGAAATACCTGCCACCTTTGGTGACCGGAGAGATGGTCGGCGCGTACGCGCTCTCCGAATCAGGCTCGGGCTCGGACGCGCTCGGCGCGAAGGCGCGCGCGGTCCGGCAGCCCGACGGCGGCTTCGTGCTGAACGGCGAGAAGATGTGGATCACGAACGGCGGCTTCGCCGATCTGTTCATCGTCTTCGCGAAGGTCGACGGCGAGCAATTCACCGCCTTCATCGTCGAACGCGGCTTCCCCGGTGTGTCGAGCGGCAAGGAAGAACACAAGCTGGGGCTCCACGGATCCTCGACGACGCCGCTCATCCTGCAGGACGCGAAGGTGCCGGCGGAGAATCTGCTCGGCGAAATTGGCAAGGGTCACAAGGTCGCGTTCAACATCCTCAATTACGGCCGGTTCAAGCTGGGCGCGATGTGCAGCGGTGGCGCGCAGGCGGTCGTCGGCGAAGCATCGCGCTATGCCGCCACGCGGAAACAGTTCGGGCAGCCGATCGTGAGCTTCGGCGCCATCAAGCACAAGCTCGGCGAGATGGTCGTGCGCGAGTATGCCGTCGAGAGCATGCTCTACCGCACGGCGGGACTCATTGACGCCATGATCGCCGGCGCGAAGGAGACGGGCTCGTCTGACAGCCATGCGGCGAGCGTCCTCCTGGCACTCGAGGAGTTTGCGATCGAGTCCTCGATTCTGAAGGTCGCGAGCAGCGAGATGCTCGACTTCGTCCTCGACGAAAACGTGCAGATTCACGGCGGCAACGG
>DATAEE010000366.1:0-3984 GCA_036258175.1 Vicinamibacterales bacterium | reverse complement strand
CCGACATCGCGTGCTGCTCGTGCAGCAGCCGAAGCATCCTCTTCTTGTCGATGCTGAGCACGGTCGTCGGCACGATCGCGGTCGCGGTGCCCATCCGGACCGACTGCCCTGCCAGGCATCCCTCACCGAAGAAATCGCCAGGACCGAGCACGCCGACGACGGCCTCTTTGCCCGTGCTCGAAACGACCGATAACTTCACGCCGCCCGTCTGGAGATACAGGATGGCGTTCGCAGGATCGCCCTGGGCATAGATGGTCGCCTTCGGGCGAAACTCGACCGCTCTCTTCGCGACACCGGTCGAGTCGAGGAACTTCTGGGCGTCGAACGAACGCGGTTGCTTCGAAGAAGTTCGGTTGGACTATTCACGCGCGCCGGTAAGGCGCCGCGTAGCGAGCCGCTTCGCCCCGTAAGTGGCTAATCTTGTTATGCTCGACCCCTCACTGATCGAATCGAAGCCTTGCTTCTGCGATGAAAAGGAGGGATTCGTCCCCAACAGGATTGGCAACACCGGTACCGGTCGGCGGACCGTTGTTGGAGGCGGCGTAGAGGACACGACCGGTCGGACGATGGTCAACCTGTCCGCCGTTCGCCATCAGGCCTTGTCCGCCCTGCGACGCATCCGGGCGCGAAGCGTTGTGGCCGCCAGGCCGAGGGTGATGAGCGTCATCGTGGAGGGTTCCGGAACCGGGGTTGGAACGTCGTTGAAATCGTAGCGCACCCGGTCCACCATCCAGAGCGGCGGCTCGTTTGGAACCGGGAAGGTCGGAGACAGCGACAAGCTGGCGATTCCGAAACCGTTCAGGTCCACGCGCCCTCCGAAGTCGTCGAGGAAGAAGAACGAGAACTGCCCCATGCTGAATGGCGCGGTTACCACTGTCGGGGAGCTGACAAGCTGCGGCAGCATGGCTGTCCCGACGAGATCGAGAGCCACGGCGGGATTGTTGATGCTCCCGAGCGCGTACTGGTTCCCATCCAACGTGGCTGTGCCTTGAACGGCCGGGCCGGAGAAGAACGAGCCCACGCTGATGGTCGTGCCGGCCAGACACGGGCACGCGTTAATCGGATCCACACGGCCTTCGCCGGGGTCGACGATGCCTGCGATCGAAAACCCGCGGGTGCCCGCGATCGAGATGGGACCAGCGCTGTCAGGACTAGTCACCACAATAAATCCTGAGGTGATGGATATCGGGTCAGCCGCCGCCGGTGTGGTGACGGCAAGGCATGTGAGACCGACGAACGCCACAATGCGGAAAAGATGGTGCATTCCCCCCCCTAAAAGCGAGCAGCGCCCAGCGAGGTGTGCAAGTCGAATGCCCAGGCGGTCGTACCGACCTGCCGGAATTGCTGTGTCGAGGCGTCCGTACGAAGATCGAGATCAATCGATCTTCCCATCCGCCGCGGCCGTAATCGAAAGCATAACGAGCAATGCGTTCACGGTCGCGCCCGTCGAGCACTAATCGATTATGTGGAGAGACCAGCCGCGACCTGAATGCTAGCCGGCGTGGTACACGAGTTGGCGTCCCCAACGGGGGGAATACCGGAGTGGACTCGCGAGGTTCCTGGCGAAGTTCCCGCCGCGTCGAGGTCTGGGAAGGCGGCATAAACCGCGGGGCGGGCCGTACCGCGCGCGCCGGAACATCGCGCGGGGTGATCGCCGTCATGCTCAGAAATAACGGCTTCCTTTTCGCGAATGTACAAGTCGCCATCGACTTCACAGAGCAATCGGTAGCGCATAACTGGGAGTATACGGTTGGTGGGTCTTCCGGGCTGACGATACAGGCCTTCGAGTTGGCCCAGCAAGAAACTGGGAAGAGCTAGAAACACTAATCAGTAGCACCCCACCGGACGTCCGGGTAGCGTCGCAGTTCGGTTGAATCTCTTGCGCTCAAAGCTTGAGAGGTTGGCTTGATTCGTCTCCACTCTCCGCCTCAAGTTTGGCAATTCGCTCCAAGGCCTTCTCCCTCAAGGTCGCCGCTTCGCGCGCGATTGCGATCTCGCCGATACGCTCAATGCGTATCACGCGACGGTCGAGCGCCGCGATAAGGTCTCGTAAGTGACGGAGCACGCGCGTTCGATCCGTTTCGGTGGTTGGTTTCCTGTCGGCCATCTAATCCCCTTGAACAGGCCGACGACACGGCCGGTCCCGCACGGTTCGGGGGGCGCCTCTTCGTGAACTGGTTTGCGGCAACCCGAGTATAGCCCAGCCGCAGGCTGAGGGTTGTCGCCCGAAGGCGCGAGCCGGCCACGTCCCAAAACAGGCCGTCCTCCGACGGGGGCGGACGGTTGGGGGATTCGCTGCCATCGGCGCCCTGGCGGACTTCTCAACTGTACGAGCCACCGCGGATATGGCTCTAGGGCGGTCAGTCCAGATACATCACGAACACCACCTCGTTGCGCTTTTCGTTGTACAGCAGCTCGTCGACTTTCGCACGCACGGTCAGAATCCCGAATCCACCGGGCCGCATCCCTTTTTCCTCGCGCACGATCGCGTGCGCCGTCGGATCGTCTTCCGGCTGGCCGATGGCGGCGTGCAACAGCCCCTCCAAATTGAAGCCGGGGCCGGGATCCGCGATGCGATAGAGCAACATCCGTTTTGCCCTGAGGTAAGCGACCCGCACGGTGCGGGAAGGGTCGAGCCCTCCGCCCCATTCGATCGCGTTCATCAGGAGCTCCCGAAATGCGTAGCCTACCGACTCCCGGACGTCGACCGGCAGATCGGCTTCGAGTTGCGTCATGAAGCTCTCGATTCGATCAACCACGGCGCGCTCGCACGGCACCAGCAGCTCGACCCAGTCCGGTCGGGCTGACACCACCTCGATCGCACGCGGCACGGCGGTCTGAGCCAGCACTTCGTGCAGGAGCTCGACCAGCGCCTGTGGCTCGACGGGCTTCGCCAGGTACCGCCACGCCTGTTCGCGGACCGCCCTGAGCAGCGTTTCCGGCGTGTCGTCCGAGGTCATCACGACGACCCGGGGGCGCGCCCCGTCCTGGGGCAGCGCGGCCAGCACGTCCAGTCCGTTCATCTTCGGCATCCACACATCGAGGAGCATCAGATCGTAGGAGCCGGCGCGCAGGCGTTTCAAAGCTTCCACTCCGTCGTTCGCCGACGCGACAGAGAATCCGGCGGTCTTCAGCGTCTCCGCCAGGAAATGACGCGTGGACCGGTCATCTTCGACGATCAGGATGCTGCTCATCGCCCTGCGTTCCTCTGCCGCTGGGGGTGTGCGGAAGTGCGTGGCCGATCGCTGGCGCGGCCGAGCGCCCGCCGTAAGCGCTGCATCTCCCGGGTCAGCACATGGTACGTCGTCAGCGACTTATAGAGGTCCCCGTTCTTGCCCTGAAGCTCGAGTTGACGCGCGGCTTCGACCACCGGAGCGGCTGCGAAATTTGCCGCAGCCCCCTTCACCGCGTGCGCGGCCTCGCGCAGCGCCTCTCCGTCGTCGGCGGCGATGGCGCGCCGCATGGCTCTCATCCGGGCGGGGTAGTCTTCGAGAAACAGACGCACCAGCTTTGCGAACAGCCGCGCGTTGTCACCTAGCCTCGCACGGACGAACCGCTCGTCGAAAGCGGGCCGGCCAGCCGCGACCGGCGCAACCGGGACCGCCGCCGCCGGGATCGTCCCTTGCGCTGCAGCGGGCGGCACCAGCTGGTCGATGATGCGGGTCAGCTCGACGCCGTCAATCGGCTTCGTGACGTACGCGTCCATGCCGGCCTCGAGGTACCGTTCGCGGTCGCCGTGCATGGCGTGCGCCGTCAGCGCGACGATCGGCAGGTGCGTCCCCGAGGCGCGCTCGGCGTCGCGGATTGCGGCCGTGGCCTCGATCCCGCCCATCACCGGCATCTGCACGTCCATCAGCACGAGATCGAACGTCCCGCGCCCCGACTGTTCGAGCGCGGCGAGCGCCGCGTGGCCATCGGCGGCCACCTCGACGTGATGCCCCAGCCGCTGGAGGATCTGCCTCGCCACCTCCTGGTTCACGGGAT
>DATAEE010000365.1:0-4736 GCA_036258175.1 Vicinamibacterales bacterium | reverse complement strand
GGAATCTACGGCGTGATCTCGTACTCGGTCTCGCAGCGAACGCGGGAGATCGGCATCCGCGTCGCGCTCGGCGCGCAGGCGTCGGCGGTCAGACGCATGTTCGTCACGCACGGCCTGTTGCTCGCCGCCGTCGGCGTCGCGATCGGGCTGACGGCGGCGTTCGGACTCATGCGGATCATGTCGTCGTTGTTGTTCGAAGTCAGCCCCGTCGATCCCTGGACGTACGGGATGGTGTCGCTGACGCTGCTCGCCGCGACCGTGCTCGCCAGCTACGTGCCCGCCGTGCGCGCCACGACGGTCGATCCGCTCGAGGCGCTCAGATCCGAGTAGGTCAACTAAGCGTGAGTTGACTCCGCGCTACCGCCCGGTCTACAACCTCATACGTTTTCGAGCGGGAGGATCACACATATGCGATTCGTCCAGGGTTTCGCGCTCGCAGTGGCGTTTGTGATCGTCGCTCCGACCGCAATCGGGGCTCAGGCGCCGCCGGCTGACGCCAACCGCGTCGTGGCCGGCGGCGGAATCTCCGTCCCCGGGTGGACGGGCAAGATCGACGCACAGGAAGAACAGAAGGGACAGGCCCTGAACAACGCCAAGCTTGCGGCGTCAGGCAAGGACCTCCAGGTGACCACCGGACCGGCGGTGACGTACTGGAACCCGGCGAACACGGCGACCGGCAACTACACCGTCAAAGCCACGTTCACCGAGTCGAACTACATGGGCTTGAACGATCACCCGCATCCCTACGGCATCGTCATTGCCGGCAACGAGATGGGCACCGCTTCACAGAGCTTCCTGTATTGCGCGGCGTACGGTGACGGCAGATTCATCGTCCGCGGCTTCGGTCCCGAACCGTTCCAGATGGGCGACCGGCGTCCGACGGCTCACGAAGCGGTGAACAAGGCCGCTGGCAAGGGATCGTCGGTGACGCAGGAGATCGCGATGTCGGTCAAGGCCGACAGCGTCGAATGCGCGATCAACGGCAAGGTGGTCGCGAGCTATCCGAAGAGCGAGCTCGTCGCGGCGGGAAAGCTCAAGTCCACTGACGGCATCTACGGGCTTCGCTTCGCCCACAACACCGACGCCGTCGTGACCGGTCTGGGCGTGACGAAGAACTAGCACCCCCTCGCCGCAAACCAGACCGTCGGCTCGCGCGAAGGCGCGTGAGCGGGGATCCAGCCGCGCGCCTTCACGGTAGGCGGCTCGCTGCTGGTGCAGGACGTGTGGCTCAGACTTTCGATCTCGAGCCACAGCACGCCGACAACATCACGGAATCCTACGACGCGTACGTCTCTGTGCTCGCGTCCCCAGGCCTCCTCGGCGAGACGTTCGCGTTCCGCCTCGCCTGCAACTTCATGGAACCGCCAGACGGTCGCATCCTGGATCCACACCCTCGGTTCCTTCCGCCAGTCGTCGCGGTTCAGCGCGACCTGAAACCATCCCGGTCGGCGATCGAATACGACGATGTCCGGCGGAGTCTTTGCCGATGTTCCGCGCAGGACGTGGTCGTAGCGTGGACTCTGGAAACGGGCGACGACCTCCGAGAGCGGATCGGGACGCTCGAACGCCAGAATCCACCTGTCCCGTGCGACATGGTAGATGCGGGTTCCGTTGGGTCCGGGTTCGGCGCGTAATCCTCCTTTTGCGCCGAGGCGTTTGCGAACCTGATCGAAATTCTCTGTCGCCGGGGCGACGACACGATCCTCCTCAGGCTCGGACACGATGTACCCGATCATCCGCTTGCGCGGATCGCTCGGGAGGCGCGTCCAGTTCGCGGTGCCCGGAGCAGTCGCGACGCGGCCGTCCCAGGCGTCGGTCAGGTAGGTCAGGCCGTCGCGAAACAACGATTCCAACGAGTGGAAGGTGCCAGCATCTGAGGGCGCCAGCCAGCCGGCGATGCCCGCGCTCGTCCTGAGCAGGCTCCAGTCCCGCTCGCGGCCGAACACGAGCGCCCCGCTCCGCTCGTAGGCGTACTCCTTGAGCTCGAGCGCCTCGAGCGACGAGATCGTGGCGACGATCGGGCTGTCCGCTGATGGGCGGCGGCGCAGGACGAGGCGCTCGCCGCTGTTCTTTTCGAGCCGGGGCGCTTCGAGGATTCCGATGGACCGAAGGGCCGCGGTCTTCGGCGCCTGGGCTATCGCCGCCCACGCGAACATGAACACGGCGAGGGCCCCAGGATGCATACGGTCTCAGGATAAGGCCGGATCCAGGGATTCCGAGAGTCGTTACTGTCTGAGCGCGACCACCGGGCTGATGCGCATCGCCCGATAGGCCGGCACCAGGCACGCCAGCAGCGCGACGACCGCCAGCACGCCGGGTGCCGTGGCGAATGCAACCGGATCGCGCGGGCCTATCGTGTAGAGGAACGAACCGAGCCAGGTCGCGCCGAGCGCCGCGCCCCCGAGTCCGATGACCATCCCGATCGCGACGAGCGTCATCCCTTCGCGCACGACGAGCGCAAAGACCTTGCGTGCGTCAGCCCCCAGCGCGACCCGAATGCCCATCTCGCGCGTCCGGCGAGCGATCGAGAACGCCAGCACGCCGTAGACGCCAACGGCAGCGAGGAGCAGAGCGAGCCCGCCGAACGCCGAGATCAGGATCGCCCCGATGCGCGCGGGGCTCAGCGAGACGCCGATGGTTTCGGCCATCGTCCGCGTGGTGAATGGGAGGTTCGGCTCGAGCGC
The DNA here is from genome assembly GCA_036258175.1 of Vicinamibacterales bacterium. GTDB lineage: Bacteria > Acidobacteriota > Vicinamibacteria > Vicinamibacterales > 2-12-FULL-66-21 > DATAEE01. The sequence goes on along the minus strand of DATAEE010000365.1, from coordinate 2,052 downwards.
CTTCACCTCACCGCGGATCGCACCGGCGAGCGACGCCGGAGGTACGGTGCTGCGGACATAGAGCGTCACGCCCGTCTCGTGATTCTGCATGAGCGGCAGATACACGACCGGAAGCGGCGACTCGGCAATGTCCGCGTACTTGCTGTCCCGCACGACGCCCACGATCTGGAGCCAGGGACCGGCGGGACCGTTGAGGCTGACGCGCTGGCCGATCGGATCGCTGTCCGGAAAGTGTCGGCGCGCCGCCGCCTCGGTGACAATGGCCACGGGAGGCGCGTTCTCGCCATCCCTTATGCCGAAGTCCCGCCCCCGCACGAGGCCGATCCCGAGCGTGCGGAAGAATCCCGGGCTGACGACGTTGACATTAATCGCGTCCGGATCCTCGGCCACCGTGCCGGCACCCTCGCTCGTGAACCGATCGCGGCTTGCCGGCCGTCCCTCGACGGCGAAGCTCGATGTGCGACTTCCGCCCGTGAGCACGGCGACGCGAGCGATCGCCGCACTCTCGACGCCTGGGAGAGCCTGCGACCGTTCAATGACCTGCTGATAGAACTGCCGACCCTGAGCCCGTGTATACCGCAGCAGGTTGACGCTGAGCGGCGCAGTGAGGAGCTTGTCGGCGTCGATGCCCGGATCGATCGCGCGCGCGGCGTCGAGGCTCCGGACGAAGAGACCGGCGACGACGAGCAGGCTGACCGACAGTGCGACCTCCGCCACGACCAGTGCCCTCTTCAGGCCGAGCCGGCGCGACCGCTCGTCCGGCACGAACGAGTCGTCCTTGAGCGCGGGCAGCAGATCGGGACGGGAGGCGCGAAGCGCCGGCAGGAGCCCGAACGCGACGCCCGTGACGAGCGACAGCACAAACGAAAAAAGCAGGACGCGGCGGTCGATCGCGAAGTCGATCGCGATCGGGAGCGCGCCGCTCGGCGTCCACGCGGCGAAGCTTCTGACGAGCAGCCACGCGAGCCCCAGACCGACCAGCCCGCCGCCGAGCGCGAGCAGCACGCTTTCGGTGACGAGCTGCCGCACGATGCGCCAGCGGCTGGCGCCGATGGCAAGACGAAGCGCCAGCTCGCGGCGGCGCGATGCGGTCCTCGACAGCAGCAGGTTGGCGACGTTCACGCACGCGATCAGCAGCACGACTGCGACGATAGAGCCGAGGAGCGTCGCCACCGATCGTATCTGCTCGCGCTGGGTAGGGTCGCCGTCGTCCATGGGAGTCACGGGAATCTGCCGCGCCGGCGCCGACGGATCGAGGGTCCGGATGAAGTGCGTCGCGACCGCGCCCAAGTCCGAGGCTGCCTGCGCCGGCGTCACGCCGGGCTTCAGCCGGCCGATCGCGACCAGCCAGCTGCTGCGGGCGTTCTTGAGGAGATCGGGATTCATCTCGCCGGAAAACCGCGCCCGCGGCGGCCGCATCACCGCCTGCATCATCATCGGCACGTACAGGTCACCCGTTGCTCCCAGCTGCGGGCCCGTGAACTCCGGCGGGGTGATGCCGACGATCGCGAACCGGTGGCCGTTGAGCAGCACCTCGTGCCCGACGATGTCCGATCGCGCGCCGAAGCGCGTCTGCCACAGCTGGTGGCTGATCACCGCCACCGGATGGCCGCCGACGGTCACGTCGTCCGCGGAGGTGAGAAGGCGCCCGCGCGCGGCGGTGACGCCGAGCACGTCGAAGAAATTGCCGGTGACGATGAGGCCGGAGACGACGTCCGTGACGGCGTCGGCGTTGAGACTGGCCGTGATGCCGCCCCACACGAGACAGCCGTCGAACACACGATTGCCGTCGCGCAGCGCCACGTATCCCGGGTAGGAGAAGATTCCGCCGACGCCCCCGTTGAACACGTAGACGAGCTGCTCGGATGCCCTGACCGGGGGGCGCCAGAACAGCGTGGCGTTCACCAGGCTGAAGATCGCCGTGTTGGCACCGATCCCGAGCGCGAGCGTCAGCACGGCCGCGGTCGTGAACCCCGGTTGCTTCCGCGCCGTTCGCAGCGCGTAGCGGACGTCCTGCCAGAGATCGCGTCCGAATCGGGCGCTCGGTACACC
>DATAEE010000364.1:0-4321 GCA_036258175.1 Vicinamibacterales bacterium | reverse complement strand
GTCGTGGGTGGCCCGGACCGGCGCCGTCGACACGGTTGATCTCTGGGTCAGCGCGCACCACGTCGGGCTCGATGGTGTGCCGCTCCAGGATCTGCTGGACCGGCTCGAACGTGCGTGGGGCGCCGGCGAAATCGTGGCGTTTCCGCCTCCGGCTCGCGGTCGCGCGTTCATCGATCCGCATCCCTGCCATGCGCCTGGCGAGCGTGAAGTCGATCAACTCCTCACCTTCGTCGATCTGGCACCGGTGTTCGCGCTTCGGGAGGATCTGAACGCGCGTCACGCGGGCGCGATCGGCGGGCCGGTGACGTTCGGCGCGCTGATCGCGTGGCTGCTCAGCCAGGAACCCGAGTTCGCCGGCGTCCGCATCGCATCAACGGTCGACGTGGCCGCGTCATCGGGGTACGAACGTGACGTGGATGTGGTCTCCCTCCGCGCCGCCGATTTCGCGACGAGCGAGGGGCCGTGGGGCGGGTTCGTCGAATACGCGCGCGAATTCAACCGGCTGATTGCTGCAGCTCGCGCGCGGACGAGCCCGGTGCGCGTCGGGATGCAGACGGCAGGGCTGATCCCGGCATGGGCGCATGCCGCGGTCGTGCGCGCGAACCCGGCATCGCTCGACGACATCTTCGGCACGCTCTGCGTGACGATCGTGCGCCAGGCGCGCGTGTTCATCGCGCCGATGACCGATCTCGGCCTGAGCCACGGTTTCTTCGCGATCGGCAGCGCCAGGCTGCCATCGGGCACCGGAACACCGGTGACGTCGGTCTCAGTCAAGGGGGCGGCCGGACGGATCGCGCACTACCCGGCGATCCTTCAGCGGCTCATCGAAAGGGCCTCGGCGCTGAGAGCTGGCGTAGCGAGCTGAGGCGCTGCAGACCTCGCCTGCAGTGCACTTGAATCGCAGTCAGTGTCGGGGTCCTGTCGCACGCAGCGCCCACGCTCGGCCACCCCCAACGGTAAAGAAAATCTGAAGGTTTCTGACCCGCGTGATAAACTCTGCTACTAAGCTTTCCCTCCGGCTCTTTGTCCTCCTGAAAGTCAACTATTGCTGTCGTCACAGCCTAGAGGGGCTACGGGTATGCTCTCGCCCAAGGATCTACGCCTCGACGTGCCGGCGTTCGCGACCCTCAACGCAGACCGTGGCGCTGCTCAGCTGGGGCCGTTCGCCTCATTTGCCGACTTCTGGTCGACTTTTACGGCACGATACGTTCTCGAACTGGGCCTTGTTTTCGCGGCCTATCTGCTCGCCGGCAGGATCGGTCTGATCGTCCCGTTCACGAGTGGAAACGTCTCGCCCGTGTGGCCCGCCGCGGGGATCGCGATGGCCGCTCTGCTGCTCGTGGGCTATCGCGTGTGGCCGGCGATCGCGACCGCGGCGTTCCTCGTGAATCTCTTCACGCCCATTTCTGCGCTGGCCGCCGTCGGCATCGCGGCCGGCAACACGGCAGGCCCGCTCGCCGGCGCCTGGTTGACGCGGCAGATCTCGGGTTTCACGCCGTCGCTCACTCGTCTGAAGGACGCATTCGCCTTCATCCTGATTGCGGCCCCGGTCGGGGCGGCAATCAGCGCCTGCGTTGGAGTCACGGTTCTCTTCGGCACGGGGATCGCTCCCTGGGTCACGTTCGGCCGCGCGTGGGCGGTATGGTGGCTCGGCGATGCGATGGGCGTGCTGATTCTGACCCCCGTGGCGCTGACGCTTGTCGGCAGAAGGATCAATTCCCGCCAGGCCGCGGAACTCGGAGCGCTGCTCGCAAGCGTGGCACTCACGTGCCTGCTCATGTTCCATCCGAGCGTGAGCGAGCAGAGCGGGATAGTGCTGGCGGCCGCCATGACTCCCTTCGTGTTGTGGGGAGCCATCCGCTTCGAGACGAGCGGCGCGACTGCCGTGGTCTTTCTCGTGTCCTGCGTCGTCGTGTGGGAGACGGGCCTTGGGCGGGGGCCGTTTTCGCGAAGCACCGCTGCGCACAACGCCGCGCTGCTCCAGGTGTTCCTTGCGGTGATCTCTGTTTCAGGGCTGACGCTCGCGGCCGCCATCGCGGAAAGGTCACACCTCATACGCGAGCAGGCACGCCGTGAAGGTGTGGCGGAGAGCGAACGGAGGTACCGCCGGATCGTCGAAACGGCAAACGACGGCATCTGGATGCTCGACGACCAACTCGTGACCATCTTCGCGAACCAGCGGCTCGCCTCGCTCCTGGGCTACGCGGTCCCGGAGATGCTCGGCCGGAGCCTGTTCGACTTCGTCTTCGAAGAGGAGTCGCGGCAAAATACCGCCGACCTGCGGCAACCTCGTGAGCCCGTCAATGAGCAGTTCCAGGCACGCTATCGCAGGAAGGATGGATCGGAGCTGTGGACGCTCGTCTCACGCACCCCCACCTTCGACGAAGACGGCGCGTTCACCGGCGTTCTGAAGATGGTCAGCGACATCACGGACCACAAACGCGCCGAATACGAACGCCGGCGCGCGCGTGAAACCGTCCTGCTCCTGTCGGAGGCCGTGGAGCAGACTGCTGACAGCGTCATCGTGACCGACAGCAGCGGACGCATCGAGTACGTGAATCCGGCGTTCGAGACCACCACCGGGCATACGCGCGAGGAAGCCCTCGGCCGCACGCTGCGCCTCCTCAAGTCGGGACTGCAGGACGAGGGCTACTACGAGGAGATGTGGAATGTGCTGCTCAGCGGAGAGCCGTTTCGCGGGACCCTCGTCAATTCCCGGAAGAACGGCGAGCACTACTGGGCGGAACAGACCATCACGCCCATGAAGGATTCCCGCGGACGCATCGCGCACTTCGTGTCCGTGCTCAAAGACGTTACCGAGGCGCGCCGGCACCAGGAGCAGCAGACTCAGCTACGGCTTGCCCGCGAAGTGCAGCAGCGCTTCTACACCGCGAGGGTTCGCGTGCCCGGCTTCGACATCGCGGCATCCGCCCACCCGGCGGAACAGACGGGCGGGGACTACTTTGATGTCATCGAGGCCGCGGACGGCCGTTGCTACCTTGCGATCGGGGACGTCAGCGGACACGGTCTCGACGCCGCGCTCATCATGGCCATGACGCGCGCCTACGTGCGATCGTTCGCAGCGCTCGGGTTGGACGTCGGCGAGATTCTCGCTCGCGTCAACCAGGTTCTCGTCGCCGACCTGGAGAACCGCTTCGTCACGTTGCTGCTGGCGCGCCTCGACCCGCGCAGGAGGACGCTGGAGTACGCGAGCGCGGGCCACCTACCGGGTTTCCTGCTGGACCGCACCGGCGACACCGTCGCGGTGATCGACAGCACGGGCGTGCCACTTGGTTTGTTTGGCGAATCCGTGTTTTCAACCCGCACGTTCCTGCTCGAACGTGGACACACTCTCGTCCTGTGCACCGACGGCGCGAGCGAGACTTCGACGGCCGACGATGAGGAATTCGGATGCGACCGGGTACTCGATTACGTGCGGCCGCATCTGCACGAGGGAGCGCGAGAAATCGCTGAAGGCATCTACCACGCGGCGCGGACGTTTGCAGCCGGAGAGCGCCAGCGCGACGACGTCACCTCCGTCATCATGAAGGTGACTGAAGCCACGTAGCCGCAGACCGCAAGACTGTGCCCAAAATCAGGCCAATTAGCGACCCGGAACGCCACCGAGGGCGGTCCTTAGCTGCCGGATGATGGCTGTCGGATCGAGTTTGGGCACACTGATGGGCACACTTGCAGAAGGTTCTTGAGCGTCCGGGTCAACGCTCGCTCGGCCTCGTTCTATCTGAATTGGCGCACGCGCTGGTGCCTATCGCGACCATCCCTAATGGATCGTGCATGACCTCAACAACATCGATGAACATCGAATCCTGATCGGCGTGCTGTCTGGCCCCTGAGGATCGCGCGGATCCGCACGCCGCGACGGTTGATCCGACCTCGCACGGCAAGTCACATTCGGCGTCGCGTTTACGAAGTCCGGCCCGGTTCAGCAAGAAACCGGCTATCCCTGGCCTTCTTGAGTTGCGCGACTCTGTGCGGGAGCTTGTCTGAGGGCTGCTGGGAAGCAATCTCTGGAATGCTGATGTAAACGCCGAAAACTGGCGGAGAGAGTGGGATTCGGTCTTTGTGGCCGAGGCGCAGCCGGAGGCCCAATGACCGTCGCAAGCCCACGCGAGCCGCCAACGACCGAGCACAACGTGAGGGAGTTGGCGGAGAGAGTGGGATTCGAACCCACGGTAGAGTTTCCCCTACACACGCTTTCCAAGCGTGCTCCTTCAACCACTCGGACATCTCTCCGATTGAGTGGAATCAACAGCTTACCGGAAGGCGGCGAGCCCTGCAAAAGCAAACTGTGACGTGACTG
>DATAEE010000363.1:0-2395 GCA_036258175.1 Vicinamibacterales bacterium | reverse complement strand
CGATCTCTGCCGAGCAGCGCTTCACGACCAGCGTCCCGCTCCAGCGGCTCTTCTTCATGAACAGCGATTTCATGCAGCAGCAGGGAGAACTGCTGGCGCGCCGCGTCTCTTCCGAGCCAGACACCCGCGCGAGGATCCGGAAGGCCTATCGTTTGATCTACGGCCGGGAACCCGCGGAAGCCGAGATGACGGCCGGCGCTGCGTATATCGCGCAGGAGCCGATGCGCGCCTACGAGGAGCGCAAGGCCGACGCGGCCCGGAAACCGGACGCAGCTGAAAAGAAGCCGAAGGCTGCGGAGGACGACAACCCTGACGACGAGAATGACCCGGAGGGCGGCCCGCGTCCGATGACCGGCGATGGCATGATGAGCGGCGTCGTACCGGGCGCAGGCGGGAAGGACGAATCGAAGCTCCTGCCAGTGACGGCGTTGGGCCGGTACATGAAGATCCTGCTCAGCGCCAGCGAGTTCCTGTTCGTGAGTTGAGATGACATCCAAACCACCCGTCACGCGACGTGAAGCGCTCTGCCGGATCGGTAGCGGCTTTGGCATGCTCGCCTTTGCCGGCATGGTCGGCGAGTCGCTCGCGACCGCCGCGACCCTCACCGGTCAGGATGCGAAAACGCTGGCGACCGGCGGCCTGCACCATCCGGCGAAGGCTAAACACGTCATCTTCCTCTTCATGAACGGCGGGCTGTCGCAGGTCGACAGCTTCGACCCGAAGCCGATGCTCGACAAGTACCACGGACAGCCGATGCCCGGCGGCGCGATCGCGACCGAGCGGAAGACGGGCACGCTCCTGAAGTCGCCGTTCGCGTTCAAAAAGTACGGCCAGGTCGGGATGGATGTGAGCGAGCTGTTTCCGTACGTGGGCGGCTGCGCCGACGACATCTGCTTCATCCGGTCGGTCTACACCGACATCCCGAACCACGAGCCGTCGATGCTGATGATGAACACCGGCCACAGCCAGGTCGGCCGGCCTTCGATTGGCTCGTGGCTCACATACGGCCTCGGCACCGGCAACAAGAATCTCCCGGGCTACGTCGTGTTGTGCCCAGACATGCCGACGACGGTCGGACCGCCGCTGTGGAACAACGCGTTTCTGCCGGCGGTTCACCAGGGAACCTACATCTCGAACAAGGTCGAGAAGCCGGATCAGATCGTCGGGAAGGATTTCGATCCGAAGAAGCTCGTCTCGTACATCCACAACGACAAGTTCACGCTGCCTGAACAGCGACGTGAACTGGACTTGCTGGTGGAGCTCGATCGGCTGCGGCGCGAGCGCGACGGGCTGCAGGACCCGCAGCTCGACGCGGCAATCCAGTCGATGGAAGTCGCCTATCGCATGCAGACGGAAGCGCCTGAGGTCTTCGACATCCGGAAAGAGAGCGAGGCGACGCTGAAACTGTATGGTCCCGGCAGCACCGCGCGCGGCTGCCTGATGGCCGTGCGGCTGGTCGAGCGGGGCGTCCGGATGGTGCAGGTGTACTACGCCAAGCGCGACCCGTGGGACGCCCATAACGACATCCAGGCGCATCGGAAGAACGCGAAGGATTCGGACCAGCCGTTCGCGGCGGTGATCAAGGACCTCAAGTCACGCGGGCTGTTCGACGAAACGCTCGTGATCTGCGGATCGGAGTTCGGCCGCACGCCGGTGTGCGAGATCGGCAGCAACGCGCCGCAGCAGAACGGCCGCGACCACAACCCGTTCGGCTTCACCATGTGGATGGCGGGCGGTGGGATCAAGGGCGGCACGATCTACGGCGCCACGGACGATTTCGGGTTCAAGGCGGTGGAGAAGCCCGTCCACGTCCACGATCTCCATGCCACGATCCTCCACCTGATGGGAATCGATCACAAGAAGCTGACGTACCGCTATAGCGGCCGCGACTTCCGCCTCACCGACGTGTCCGGGAACGTCGTCCACGAAATCCTGGCCTGAAAAGGCGACCATGGCCGAAGGTCCGTCGACGAAGCGCACCCTGGCCGAGCGGCTGCTCGCACCCATCGCGGATGTGCGGCGGGACGAAGTGGCGAGCGCGCTGCTGATGACGCTCGTGATGTTCCTCCTGCTCGCCGCGTACTATCTTCTGAAAACTGCACGGGAAGTCTTCATCCTTGCGGAAGGCGGGGCAGAGGTGAAGAGCTACTCGTCTGCGGGCCAGGCAGTCCTCCTGCTCGCGCTCGTGCCGGCGTACGGCGCGTTCGCGTCGCGCGTGAACCGCGTCACGCTCATACGCTGGGTGACGCTCTTCTTTGCGATGAACGTCGCGCTGTTCGTCGTCGCGGTCCAGGCCGGACTGCGCGTCGGCATTCCGTACTTCCTCTGGGTCGGCATTTTCAACGCGATGGTGATCGCGCAGTTCTGGGCGTTCGCGAACGACATCTACACCCAG
>DATAEE010000362.1:0-3608 GCA_036258175.1 Vicinamibacterales bacterium | reverse complement strand
GCAAGAATCACCCGAAGCGGTTTCTGGCGCATGTTCATGATCTCCCCATCCATACCGTGACAACGACACCGATTAGAAGCTTGACCAGTTCGAGGACCGTATAGGCGCCGTGCAGGACCCAGAACCGGCTCAGCGCGGGCGGCGCCGGTTCACGCGGTACGAAGTCGAGGCTGCGTCCGACGGCCGTGATCTCGGGCTGCAGCCACAACGTCATGACCGCGACCACGATCAGCATGGTGACAACGCCCCAGCGCGCCGTTGCGGACGAGCCCCACACCAGCCACAGCGCGACGAGCCCGAGCACCACCTGAGTCAGGTTCCAGATTTGAAAGTAGAGACGATTGAGCTCGGACGACAGATATCTCAGGAGATCACGGCCCGCCGGCTGGCCGATTGTTTTCACCTGTGAGGAAAACGTCGCGTTCGGGGACGCCGATAACAGGCGATCCACGGTCCGGAAGTTCTGCGTCGCGACCACGAGCATCGCGAGGCTCCCGGCGATCCACATCCCCATCACGAACATCGCCCAGCGCTGGGTCATCACTGTCCTGTGCGCGTTAACTCTCGACGGCCACGACTTGCGGGTGCTCGACGCGTACGGCCCGGCGGAACAGTATCAGGCTTCCGGCCGTCAACAGCGTGGCGAACAGAAACGCCGCGCCCGGCACGTGGACCGGCGCGGCATCCGAGGAGAAGTACCCGAACAGCTGCGTCATCAAAGGGGGTCCGATAATCGAGCTCAGACTGTACAGGCTGGCGACGCCCCCCTGAAGCTCGCCCTGGGCGCTCGGCGGAATGCGGTGTGACATGAGCGCCTGCGTGGAGGGCATGACGATCGCCCCGAGGAACCACGTGAACATCAGCGCGAACATCATCCAGCCGCGCGTCGCCAATCCATATCCGAGGAATCCGAGGCCCCCCGACGTGAGGCCGATGGTCGCGCACGTCGCTTCGCCAAGGCGCGGGATGAGCAGGCGCGGCAGCGTCGCCTGACTGGCCGCCATGATGATGCCCACGAACGCGAGCGAGGCGCCGACGATCGCTTCGGACCAGCCGAAGCGGAACATCGTGTAGTACGCCCAGGTGCTCGGCATCACCTGGTGCGCGAGCTGCCAGAGAAACAGCGCGGTCAGGAGCCCGAGCACAACCGGATACTTCCGGATCTGCAGCAGCGTGCCGAGCGGGTTGGCGCGTTTCCAGTCGAACGGGCGCCTCGACTCGACCGGCAGCGATTCAGGAAGCACGAACAGGCCGTACGTGAAATTCAGGAGGCTGAGCGAGGCCGCTGCGAAAAACGGCGCCCGCGGCCCGAGCTCTCCGAGCAGGCCGCCGATTGCCGGACCGATGATAAACCCGGCCCCGAACGCAGCGCCGATCAGGCCGAACTGCTGCGCCCGTTTTTCCGGCGGCGTGACGTCGGCGATGTAGGCGTACGCCGGCGTGAACGATGCGCCGGCGATGCCGGCGATCGCGCGCCCGAGAAACAGCCAGCCGAGCGTCGGCGCGAAACCCATGATGATGTAATCGGCGCCGAGCGACGCGACGGCATAGAGCAGCACCGGCCGGCGCCCAAACCGATCGCTCAGATTGCCGAGCACCGGCGCGCAGAGAAACTGCAGGACGGCGTACACAAAGGCGAGCCAGCCGCCGTAGATCGCCGCCCGGCTCAGCCCTTCTCCGGTCAGCTCAACGATCAGTTCCGGAAGGACCGGGAGGACCAGACCGAAGCCGATCGTGTCGAGAAGGACGGTGACGAGGACGAAGAAGATTGCGTGGCTGCGAAGGCGACCGGCCATGGATCCGGCATCCTAGCACGCCACTGCGCGCACCTATACCGTCGCGAGGCGCAGGACGAGCGCCGCGGAGACCACGAACAGCATAAAAACAGCCGGCCCGAGGCCCTTCACATCGCCGACGCGCAGATGCGAGATGACGGCGCCCACGAAATAGATCACCAGGCCCACGGCCGCCGCGATACCGAGCGGCGGCCACAGTATCCCTGCCAGCAGCCCCGCCGCTCCGGCGAGCTCGCACGCGGCCAGGGACATCAGGTACTTCTCCGGAACACGGACCGTCTCCACGATCACCTTGACGATGGCCGGGTCGCGCCGGATCTTGCCGAGGGCGGAGAACGCAACGATCAGCGCGACGATCGTCGTCGTGACGAGGTAAGCGATGGTCATCGAACCGGGCCTGATGCTGCCTTCTCGCGCTCGAGCTGCTTGAGATACGCGGCCTCGGCCTCGCTGACGACCCGCCGATACCCGTCGGGATCGATGAATGGATTCTGGGCCGCGCCCCCTGCCAGGCGCTTCATCTTCTCTTCCATCCCATAAATGGATGGATGTTGCGCCAGGAACACGTCAGGCTTCAGTCCCTTCAGTACGCGGAACGTGCGGGCGTAGTCGTCGGCAATGGACGGATGGCGCTGGTTGCCAATGAGCTTGACGCCCTCGTTGATGCTGAGAGCTCCGATGAACACGACGTTATAAGGCTTTCCATTCTCCTGCACGGTCGTCGTCCAGGTCGTGCAGCCCTTCGTATGCCCCGGTGTCAGATGCGCGGTCAACGTCACGCCGCCGAGCGTCACCGTGTCGCCATCTTTCAAGATTCGATCGACCTTCGTCGGCGGCCAGCCGTCGCTGCCGAGCGCGGAGTTGTCCTTTCCGCTGGCGATCGCGGCCGCGTCGTCGCCGACCGCCATTACCTGGGCGCCGGTCAGATCCTTCATGGCGGCGTGACCCTCGACGTGATCCCAGTGGGCGTGGCTGGACAGGATGATCTTCACGTCGGTCAGCTTGTGACCCAGCTTCGCGATGTTGGCGCGAAGACCCGGCAACATCTCTCTCGTCCCGGTGTCGAGGAGGATGAGCCCCTGCGGCGTGACGATGAGGTGCGCCGAGATGCCCTCGGCGCCGACATAAAAGATGTTGCCGATGACGCGGTACGGATCGACGCGCCGGCTGCCCGGACCGCGGAGCGGGTCCTGCGCCTGGGCGGAGGACAAAGTCACACTGGCGATCACAACAAGCGCGGCCGAAAGAGTGGCTTTCATCATTTGTTTTTGTCTGCGCTGGGGCCCCACCCCCAGCGCCTGCCACGCCTCGCTTCCGCTCGGCGCGCTGTCTCGAAGCATCCGTTAATTATCTCTGCACAGCGGCTGGATTCGCTTTCCAGAACTCAGGATCGGCCGCAATCCATTCCTTCGCCGGCATGCCCCAATACGGGCGCACGGCGAAGACTTTGGCGTCGGCCCCACCCGCAGCAGCCGCTGCATCCGCAGGCTCGCGGGTTTTGAACGCTTGGAGACCGAAACGCGTGTCGTCTGGCGTTTCGTAAACCGATCCCTTGAGCCGATCGGCGCCCTTCGTCGTCGTCACGACGACGAATCGAGCACCGGCCGGGTTCCACGGATCGCCGCGACTCAAATCGGCGCGGTGAGCAGTGAAATGGTCCACGTCCGAAATGAGCAGCCCCTCCCGCCGCTTCGAAATGCCTGCCAGCGCCTCGGTCAGCGGCTTATTGGCCGCATAGGCATCGATGATCTTCTGTTTCTCGGCGTCTGACTCGTAGGCCGTCAGCCATAGCACTTCTTTCGGCTCGCGGAT
>DATAEE010000361.1:0-11497 GCA_036258175.1 Vicinamibacterales bacterium | reverse complement strand
GCCGAGGTTCAGCGCGGATGGGCTGAGATTCCTCTCGTCGTCGCGGAAGTTCCGGGGCAGACGCCGGACTTCATCCTCGTCGCAACGCACCTCGACGCGTGGTACGAGGGGATGACGGACACGGCGGGCACTGTCGCGTCTATTCTGGAAATGGCCCGCGTGCTCGGACAGGGCCCGAAGCCGCGCCGTGGCGTGCGGTTCGCCTGGTGGCCGGGGCATTCGTTCGGCCGGTACGCAGGCTCGACGTGGTACGCGGATCGATTCTGGCGCGAGCTCGACGAGCACGCCGTCGCGTATACGAACCTGGATGGCGCCGGCCGGCGCGGCTCGCGCATGGACGCGGTTGCGGCGGGCGGCTGGCCGGGTCTGGCCGAGTTCAGCCGTGCGTTCACCGCGTCACGGCTCGGGCGCGTACCGACTCCTGCCGCGGCGCGCCTGTTCCGTCCAGGCCGAGACAGCGATTCCGCGTTTCAGGGTCTTGGAATCCCGGAGTTCTTCGTCGGCGTCCCGGGGCCGGAGCGCGGCCACCCTGATGTGACCGGCGCGGGCCGGATCGCGTACTGGCACACGAAGCAGGACACGCTCGACAAGCTGGACATGAAGGTGCTCGAGCTGGATACGCAATATCGGCTGGCGCAGATCCTCGAGCTGGCGACGACGCCGGCGCTGCCGCATCGGCTCGCTCCGATTGCCGTGTCGTACGAGCGGGCGCTCGACGAACTGATCGCCGCTGCCGCCGGGCGCTTCGACCTCGGAGGTACTCGAACGCTCGCATCCAAACTTCGCGCAGAGGCCGAAGCGTTCGATCAGTCGGCGGTTCCCGAGACCGAAGCGGCCCGCGCGGCTCGCGACCGGATCGTGATCCGGCTCACGCACCGTCTCAATTCGACGCTTTACACGAAGGCCGGGCGATTCGATCAGGATCCGGCCGCGTCCGTTCCGATCCTGCCGCTCCTGGCCGGCGTCCGTGAGCTGGGATCGATCGACCGCTCCTCGGATGCGTACGGGTTCCTCGAGACCGAGCTGATTCGGGGCCGCAACGCCGTCGAGGCCACGCTGAGGGATGCGGTTGAGACGTTGACGAACGCGAAAGGGAAGACCTCTTGAAGCGCCGTGAGCTGATCGGGCGGCTCACTGCCGCAGCGATGACGCCCGCCGTCTCGCCGCTCGTTGAGCAGAGCGCGGATGCCAAGCTCTCATGGATCGACAACGGCGGCGGCCGCACGTTCTTGCTGGCGCTCGCTGAAGTCGTTCTGCCTTCCGAGATCGGGGCCGCTGGTCAGGCCGAAGCCGTCGAACGGTTCATTCGCTGGCTGCGCAGTTACGACGCCGATGCGGAGATGGATCACGGCTATGGCTTTACGCGGCTGCGCCGGACCGGGCCGTCTCCGGCCAGCCGGTACCCTGTGCTGATCGCCCTCATCAATCGACAGACAGCCGCGGCGCTCCGCCGGCCGAAGGCGACATTCGCCTCGGCGCCGCTCGCTGTCCGCCGCACGATCGTCGAGGACAGCCTTCGGAGTGTAAAGGGACAGCGGCTTCTCGCTCGTCCGGGCGGAAACCTGATCGAAGACCTGATGGCGTTCTACTTTCAGAGCAGCGCCGCCAACGACCTCTGCTACCGCGCGGCGATCGGCCGGGAGGCGTGCCGCGGATTGCCGGGCTCTGAAGATCCGCCTTCCGATTTCTGAATTCTGGAAATGTCGCAGCGCCACGAAACGGACGTTCTGATCATCGGCGGCGGCATCTCGGCCGCGCTGATGGCTGAAAAGCTCGCCGAGCGCCAGTCGGCGTCGTCGATCATCGTGGTCGAGGCAGGCCAGAAGATCTTCGACGTCGAGAACCGCATGCGCTACAGGCAGCGGATGCTCGAGTACGGCGAGAACCCGTGGCCCGGCGACACGATCGGCGACCAGTCTGGCGTCGGAATTATTTCGCGGACGATGGCGGTGGGTGGATCTGCGCTGCACTGGGGCGGCGTGACGAACCGCTTTTCCGCGGAGGATTTGCGTCTCAAGTCGCTGTACGGCCTCGCGGTCGACTGGCCGATCGGCTGGGACGAGCTCGAGCGCTACTACTGCGAAGCGGAGCGGCGCATCGGCGTTGCCGGCGAGCCGGGGCCGCTCGCCGAGGATCGGCGGTCGGAACCGTACCCGATGCCGCCGATGCCCTTGTCGTACAACTTGCGTCAGCTGAAAACGTGGGCGGAGCAGAGTAGCGTCCCCTTCTGGGGAACTCCACAAGCCAAGAACACGGTGGCGTACGGCGGCCGCGCGGTCTGTCAGCGTTGCAACACCTGCGAAATCTGCCCGACCGGCGCGCGATACTCGCCCGATTTCACGTTCCAAGCGCTGCTCGAGAAGCGTGCGATGACGCTGCACGATCGCACGCTCGTGCGGAGGCTCATCGTCGACGACAAGACGACGCGAATCGTCGCCGCGCAGGCGGTCAATCGCGCGACAGGAGAGATGGTCGAGTATCGCGCGCGGCGGTTCGTGCTGGCGGCCGGTTACGCCTGGACGCCGCATCTGCTCCTCCTGTCCACGAGCTCGCGCTTTCCGAACGGACTCGCGAACCGCTCCGCCCTGGTCGGCCGGTATATGACAGGCCACGCGTTCGTCGGCGCGCAGGTTGAAATGGACCTCACGCTCTATCCCGGCATGAACGAGCAGCACAGCCTGATTTCGCGGCAGTTCTTCCGGTGCCGGGCCGATGCGCCGTACCTCCGGCACGACTATCGAATCTGGGAGAGCAACGCGGGACGCGAGCCGCGGCTGCGGGAAGGGGACGGCGGCCCGTTGCTTTTGGGCGATGCGCTACTGGCTGACTGGCGGAAGCGGACCGCGCGCGGCGCCGCAAGGGTTCGCGCTTACTACGACGTCCATCCGGACCCATCGAGCGCTTTGACGCTCGATCCGGCGGCGCGCAACAAATGGGGCGATCCGTTGCCGAAAATCGAGCACCGGATCGACACCGCCTCGCGCGACCGCGAACAGACGACGCGCGACCAGATCCTCGATCGCTTCCGGCAGCTCGCACGTGCCAAGAACGGAACCGTGCTGAGCACGTCGATCGGACGTTATCTCGATCATCCCTGCGGCGGCTGCCGGATGGGCACCGATCCGGCGTCGAGCGTGTGCGACAGCCATGGCCGCGCGCACGATCACGACAACCTGTTCATCGTGGGCGCGCCGACGCTGCCGACCGGCGGCTGCACGAATGGCACGCTGACGTTCACCGCGTTGACGCTGCGATCGGCAGACGCGCTCGCCGCGCTCTCGGGGACTAGGGACTAGGGGAAGCCCACTGCTGATTGTGGGTTATTCGTCGTCCTTCGGCTCTTCCTTGGGACTGGTCGCGAAATCATCGAAGTCGGCCGTCGCCGCATCCTGCCCGTCGTCGACCAGATCCTCGATGCTGTAGTGGCGGCCGCCGCCGCGCTCGCGGATCGGACCCTTCGGCTTCTCTTTCTGGAATTGCTTTTTGGGCTTGGCGTCGGGGCCGAATTCGCGTCGGCGTCCGCCGCCAGGGGCGCCGGGCAGGCCGGAGGGATCGAGCCTCGGACTGAAGCCGCCAGGGCGTGGGCCGCCGAACCCGCCGCCTCCCGGACGCGGTCCACTGAACCCGCCCCCCGGCGGACGCGGTCCGAACCCGCCCGGTCGCGGCCCGCCGGGTTCGCGCGCCCGCGCTTCGCTGACCGACAACGGCCGGCCCTGGAACGGCTGACCGTGAAATCGCTTGATGGCTTCCTGCGCGGCGGCCGCCTCCGCGTACTCGACGAACGCGAACCCTCGCGGCCGTCCGGTTTCACGGTCAACGGGGACCGCGATGTGGGTCGGTGGCGCAACGGCTGAAAAGTACGCACGCAGATCGGATTCCGTAGCGCTGTACGGCAGGTTTCCTACGAACAGTCGGACTGGCAACTCCTGTCCTCGCGATTAGTTTGCAGAATTGGCGCCCACGGGAGGCAAGTGAAGAAGAACCGAATCAGTCTTTATGCGGGCTCGCTGGAGCGGTGAACGGCCACGGACGAATCAGCCTAGCAGACCGGGGGTTCCGGGTGCAAGGGTCCGGAGACGCGTCCCCGGACCCTGCTCGGCTCGTGCGGATCAGGCTGACAAATAGCGGTGCAGCTCCTCCAGGACGCTGCGCCAGGCGGTCCGCCGGGCTTCCACGTCCGACGCCCGCGTCAGCTTAGAGCTGTCGGCGACGATGCTCGTTTTACGCCCCGGCCGGCCGGTCAGTCGAAGCTCGACCACGCCGCCGTTCTGGCGGTAGCGGAACCGTGCATTGTTGTCATCCTTGATCGTGAACGCCTTCCCGCCCGGCCCGTCCAGCGCGCTCGACAGCGCCTCGACGAGCGCGCGATCCGCCGCCTTCAACCACTGCGCGCGACGGCGCCGGTCGGCGATCACGCCGACGAGCTCGCGCACCGTGACCGGCACGACCTTGGACACGGTGACGTGGTAGTTCCCGTCACATCGCTGGTTCACCGCGCGGAGGCTGCGCGCGCGTTCGTAGGCGACGGTCACGCCCTGCGCGTGCCAGCCCGGCACGCCATGCGCGCTGTACAGATGATCCGCCGCCGCGGTGTGACCCTTCGTCTTCGCGCCGAACGCATCGAGTACAGCGAACCAGTGCTCGAGGCCGTGACCTGTGAGCTCGCGGATTCGTTCGTCGGAGACAGCGCCCTTTGCCTTCTCCTTGGGCGCCGCCGGCGGTGTCCTGGATGCGACGGAAGCTCCGCGCGCGGCAAGGACGTGGCGGCGGGCGGTCGTATAGCTCTCGCCTGTTTTCGCGGCGCGAGTGCGGATGATTTTCTTGAGCGAACGGGCGCGGGTCATCGGAGGTTCTCCCTTCAATCGACACGGCCGCAGCCCCCGCCCGACGGCCGGCGACGTCAGAGAGATTCCCGAGCGGTCCCGAGATCGAAGCGATCCGCGGTAATCCGTGGCCCGAGGCTTGGTGACCCCTTTGCCCCGTTCGCAGGTCTCGCGGGGGGAGACCTTCCAGGGTGCGGCGCGAGCCGGCGCCGGTGCGTAGGATGCCCGAGCCGACGGACGACGTCAAGTAGCGCAGCCCTTTAGGGCTGCTGTTCCGAACGCACTACTCGTACCGCAGGGCGAGGAGCGGATCGATTCGCGCCGCGCGGCGCGCGTGTCAATCGCGCGCTACGCGTACGCGGCACGCGGGCCGGCCGCGAACAGCTTGACGAGCACGAGCCCGGCGACGAAGCCGCCGATGTGCGCCAGGTAGGCGACGCCGCCGGTCTCCGGGGTGTTGACGACGGAGCCGACGCCGTTGATGAACTGGATGAAGAT
This sequence comes from Vicinamibacterales bacterium, assembly GCA_036258175.1. GTDB lineage: Bacteria > Acidobacteriota > Vicinamibacteria > Vicinamibacterales > 2-12-FULL-66-21 > DATAEE01. The sequence goes on along the minus strand of DATAEE010000361.1, from coordinate 6,176 downwards.
CCAGAAACCGAGGACGAGGAGCGCGGGGACATGCGCGACCCCGCCGCGCGTGAGTACGCGTACCCGGTTGCGTGGGAAGAGCACGAGATAGCCGCCGAGGACGCCGCTAATCGCGCCCGACGCTCCCACGGTCGGAACCACCGAGTTCGGATTGAACAAGATGTGCGCCGCGGCGGCCGCGACGCCGCAGATCAAATAAAAGAGGAGAAACCGCAGGTGGCCCATCACCTTTTCCAGGTTGTCTCCGAAGATCCAGAGGTAGAGCATGTTGCCGCCGAGGTGCATCCAGCCGCCGTGAAGGAACATCGACGTCAGCGTCGTGATCCAGAACGGCGCGGGGATGCCGGGCGGCAGATCGGTGCCCGTCGTGTATTCGCGCGGGACCACTCCCCACGCCTGAACAAACGCCTGAAGGGCGTGTTCGGAGCCCTGACCCAGCTCGAGCATCCAGGCCAGCACGTTCAAGAGGATCAGGCCCCACGTGATGAGAGGCGTTCTGCCTCCACCATGGACGTCGTCATCGCCGATCGGGAACATGCATTCCTCCAGCCGCTCGGGAGAGCAAGCTCCGTACCCGCCTTCAGCGTCGGCGAGGCACGCTCTATGCGAGGTCGGTCATCTTGTCGACGAGCAGGATGGTTTCGAGGAGCACGTCGGCGCCGCGGGCGCAGTCGACCCACGTCGTCAACTCACGGGGCGAGTGACTGATCCCGCCGACGCTCGGAACGAAGATCATCCCCATCGGGCAAAGCCGTGCCGCCATCTGGGCGTCGTGACCGGCACCGCTGGGCATGGGATTCGAGCGAAGACCGAGCGTCTCCGCGGCGCGGGCGATCGCTTCTTTCATGGCGGGCGCGGCGAGCGCCGCGTCGTGATGCGTGACGCGCGCAATTTCGATCTCGGTTCGCGTCGCCGCGGCGATCTCCCTCGAGCGTGCACGGATCTCGTCCGCGATACGCGCCAGCTTGCCCGCATCGAGATCACGCAGATCGATCGTATGTTTGACCACGCCCGGGACAACGTTCGTCGCGTTGGGTGAGACTTCCATCTTGCCGACGGTGCCGACCTGCCGGCCCGGCTCCCGCGTGACGATTTCGCGGATCGCCAGGACAAGCTGCGATGCCGCTACCAGCGCGTCCTGCCGTTCGCCCATTGGCGTCGTACCGGCATGGTTGGCGAAGCCGCGGATCGTAACGTCGTGGCGATCGATCGAGACGATGCCTTCGACGACGCCAATCGGCAGCCCGGCCTTTTCGAGCGTCCCGCCCTGTTCGATGTGCAGCTCGAGGTACGCGTGGAAGGATTCCTGCGCGCGCCGCGCCTCGTCGAGCCGGGCAGGGTTGCCGCCGATGCGTGTGATGCCCTCCGCCTTCTTGATCCCATTGACCACGAGATCAAGTTCTTCGGAAGGAAACTGGCCGGCCATGGCGCGGCTGCCCGACAAGCTGCGGCCGTACGCCGATCCTTCTTCCTCGGCCCACACGGCCACTTCCAGCGGGTGTCTGGTGCGGACGCCCGCTGTATTCAGCGTGCGCACCACCTCGATCGCCGCCAACGACCCGAGATCGCCGTCGAAATTGCCGCCGCTCGGGACCGAGTCGATATGCGAGCCGAACAGGATCGGCCGCGCCGAACCACGATCGTTGGTACCGCTCGGTCGAAACGCGCCAAAGATGTTGCCGGCTGGATCGACGCGGGTGGTCAGGCCGGCCTCGCGCATGAGCGACATGACGTACGCGCGAGCGCTGATGTCAGCCTCCGTGTAGGCGATGCGGCTCACGCCATCTGCGAAGGTTCCGCCTGCTGGACGGCCGAACTCGCTGAGGCGTTCGATCTGCGACTGGAGGCGGGCGGGACTGATGCGGAACGGGCCGTCGGCGCGGGCCGCGCGCACACGGCGCACAGGTAAAGTCGCCGCTCCGAGCACGGACAGAAATCGCCGTCGGTTCACGGCGGGAGTATAACGGCCCAGGCTCAGGTTTCGGGCACCAAATGTCGAGCCCCGAAGCCTGAGCCTTGTACGGCGGCTAGCTGGTTATCTTGCGATACGCGGTGAGCCCCAGGACCAGGAAGATCAGGAACAGTACGAGAAACAGCCCAGCCAGGAACTTCGCGATCGCGAACGACGCGCCGGCGACGTCCGTGAAGCCAAGCGCGGCAGACACAAGACCAATTAGTAGAAACACAAGCGCCCAGTAGAGCATGGTCCAACCTCCACTGGGCGCCTGTTGCGAGAATCGTACCTAGTTCGGCGTCCTGAGCGCGATGACTCAGCGGTTCCCGGTCAAACGGTCCCACGCGTCGCGCACGGCCTCCTTGATCTGTTCCCATGTCGAACGCTGATCGCCCCGGTATTCGTACTGATCCCATCCGCTGCGGAGATCGGGCTCGATCTCCTGCCACCGCCGCCTGTCGCCATGCCGCTGGGCCGATTCGAACCCATAGCGATACGCCGGACGCCAGCGCTCGTAATCGCGATCCTGACCGATGTACGGCCGGCTTGCGTAGTTCTGCCGCCAGTACTCGTCTTCGGTGGCCCAGTCGACCGTCGCGCCAGCGCGCCTTGTCTGATCCATCTCCATCACCTCCTCCTTAACCTGCAAAAAGGTGAAATCCGTCGGCCACGTCGAGCTCAGCTCTTCGCATAAGATCAGCGATCGGGTTCGAGCAGGTTCGCTAGGTTTGATCAGGTTCGATCAAGTTCGGAGGGGGTTCGAGATGGTTTCACAAACATCGAGTGACGTGTGGCCGGAGATTCCACTCGCGCGCTGGCGAGATACATGTCGCACGCTGCACATGTGGACGCAAGTTGCCGGCAAAGTGCGGCTCGCGCTCGTGCCACACGTGAATCATTACTGGAACGTGACGCTTTATCTCACCCCTTGCGGATTGACGACGCTCGCCATGCCGTACCGCGATCGCGCGGTCGGCATGACGTTCGATTTCGTCGATCATCAACTGCGCATCGACACGAGCGATGGTCAGCGGCGAGAGGTCGCGCTGGCGCCCCGATCGGTCGCCGACTTCTACGCCGAGGCAATGGCGCGGCTTCAGGAACTCGGCGTGGCCGTCAAGATCTGGCCGATGCCGGTCGAGATTGAAAACCCGATCCGATTCGATAGAGATCGCCAGAATCAGTCTTACGATCGATCCTTCGTCGAGAAGTGGTGGCAGGCTCTGCGCGCATCGGCAGAAGCGCTTGCGGAGTTCCGCGGCCGCTTCGTAGGCAAGTCGAGCCCCGTACACTTCTTCTGGGGGAGCTTCGACCTGGCGGTCACAAGATTCTCAGGACGCCGCGCCCCGGAGCGCCCTGGCGCGGACCGCATTACGCGCGAGTCGTACTCGCACGAGGTTATCAGCGTGGGTTTCTGGCCTGGCGGTGCCGGCGGCGTGGATGACGCGGCGTTCTACGCGTACGCCGCCCCCGAGCCCGCCGGTTTCAGGGCCGCGCACGTCGGGCCCGGACCCGCTTCGTACAGGGAAACGGTGTCCGAGTACATCCTGATGTATGACGACGTGCGGCGGTCGCCATCGCCGCGGGCGGCGCTCCTCGAGTTTGCACAGACGACATATGAAGCGGGAGCGACGCTCGGCGGATGGGACCGTCCTGCGCTGGAGGCATGATGGACGGCTGTGAGCACTTGCGCGCTCTCGAGGACGTGAAAGTCGGCGGGCGTTCGTGCGAAGAATGCGTGAAAACCGGCGACACCTGGGTCCACCTGCGGATCTGTCAGACCTGCGGCCGCACGCTGTGCTGTGACTCCTCGCCGAATCGCCACTCCCGACGCCATGCCATGAAGGAAGGGCATACCGTGTTCGCATCGGCCGAGCCGGGAGAGCGCTGGGTGTACTGCTTTGCCGATGACTCGTACGGCGAATACTGACGGAACGCCCTGTTGAACATCTGGGCGTTCGTCGCCGTCACGCTCCCGCTGGTGCTGACGCCCGGTGTGTCGACCGCGGTTGTCCTGCGGACGGGCGTGACGCGCGGCACGGCGGCGGCAATCGTCACCGCTGCGGGCCTCAACGCCAGCTCGCTCACATATGGTGTGATGGCCGCGCTCGGTCTTCCCGCAGTTGCCCGGCGGTGGCCGATCGTATTGGTCGTCCTGCGCTACGCCGGCGGCGCGTCTCTGCTCTGGATGGGAGCCTCGGCGACCGTCCGCGGCATCTCGCGATTCCGCGGCGCGTCCACATCTTCCGAGGAGCGGCCGCCCAGCGACGGCACGTTTGGCGACGTCGCTCGCGCTGACAACGCACGCCTGTTCGTCGAGGGCTACATCGCGAACACGCTCAATCCGCCCATTGCCGCCTTTTATTTTCTGATCCTGCCGCAGTTCGTTCCCGCGGGAGACCCTGCCGTGCGATCGACGCTCGTCCTGACGCTCATCCACGTTTCGATGGCGGGAACGTGGCATGTCGCGTGGGCGATCGCGGGCGGCGCGCTCGCCGCGCGGCTGAGCGCCGGCCGGCCTCGCGCGTCGCTGGAAATTGGCACGGGCGTGGCGCTCTCGGCGCTCGCGCTCGCGATCATTCTGTGAAGCCCCCAAGCCCCAAGATCTACAGACTGAACAGATAGTTCAGCTTCACCACCAGCGATCGATTGCGCACCGCGAGGCGGTCCGGCCGATCGTCCAGCTCGTTGTAGACGATGAAGAATTCCGAGCCCGGACGGACGATCCAGTGATAGCGGATGTTTGTCGACACGAGCCGCGCCGCGTGGTTGTACTGCAGCAGCGACAGGAGCGCCATCGTGTTGCTGAACGCGAACTGCACCCGACTCGACAACAGATGGGTCCGAAACCGATCGCCGGCGAGATCGATCAGGTTCAGATCGTAGGTACCCGAAAGACCGATGTTCGTGTTGATGCGCCACGCCGCGTTGATCGACAGCGTGTCCCGTTCGCCGGTCCAGAAGTCGCCGGTCCTGAACAGCAGGTTGAGCGTCGTGTGGCGCCGCCGGAACGTCTCGAGCGTGAAGCTGACGGCGTCTGTCCGATACGTGCCGGGCGGAATGACCCGGCCCTGGATCGTGAACGGCTCGTCGATCGATTCGAAGCCGTTTTCATACTGGACGCCAGCGAGGTCCCCCGACTCGAGCTCGACGCTGAATCCCGCGCCGCGGTCGCGCGTCTCGAGCACACCGCGCTGATCGGTGATGTAGCTCATCCCGCCGGAAAAACTGAAGCGGCGAATCCAGTCCGAGGCGGGCCGCGGGCTCCAGCGGACGAGCGCGTCGCTCGTCCGGCTGTCGGGCCGTTCGATGAATCCCACCCCGGGACGGAACCCCTCGCCGATGTCGAGGTATTTGATCTCCGCCCCAAACCGATCGGCGTCGTACGCCACTCGCCCATATCCCGCATGGCGTCCGGGCCTCGGATTGGTTTCGTCCATCGCCGACACCCAGCCTTCCACGAACCACACCCGCTTGAAGAACAGGCTGGCGTCGGCGCCAACGACGCGGTTGAATGCGCCGCCGCCCTGAACGTTCGTGAACACCGCTCCGATCGTGGATCGGTTCAACACGTCTCGGCGCACGCGCAACACGGTGAAGTTCTGCGACGGCAGCAGGTCCTGATCGTCGGTTTGAATGTTCATCGCGCCGACCATCGTGCGGCCCTGGCGGCCCGACAGCCGCGCACCGGCGATGATGGGCACGATCTCCCCGGCAGGGGACAGCCCGATTCGGCGCGTGAAGACGAGCTCGGCCACCTGCGGGAGTCCGAAGTTGAACGCCTGCTGGCCTTCGAGGAAAAACTGGCGTTTTTCAGGGAAGAACAAATTGAAGCGCGTGAAGTTGATCTGCTGGATGTCGGCTTCTTCCTGCGCAAAGTCGGTATTGATCGTGAAGTCTGCCGTCAGTCCGGTCGTGACGCCCCACTTCGCGTCGACGCCGGCCTCGCGCCGCGGATCTGTGTCGTCGAACCGGAAGTCGCGGCTGCCGCCGCCGAGAACGTACGGCCGGAATTGAAGGTTGCGTCCCGGCTGGATTTCTCGCAGCCCGCGCAGGTGACCGAGCTCCGCCGGCCGGTACCAGCTCGAGTCGTTCGGCACAAACGGCCAATACATCTCTTCGTTCTTCCGCGGGATGTTGCGCTTGAAGCCGATCCCGAACAGCACGTCCTCGCCGGCTGCAGGCGGTGCGAAGCGCAACGACCTGAATGGAATCGCGATCT
>DATAEE010000360.1:0-15392 GCA_036258175.1 Vicinamibacterales bacterium | reverse complement strand
GACGACCAGCACGCCGAAGACGGAAGTCATCATCGGCTGCCACTCGGTCGGGAACCTCGGGCACGACATCGGGCCGTCCATCGCCTGGTTCAACCCGCAGCGGCTCACGTTCGAGATCAAGCCCATGAACATGTTCTCGATCGAGTTCTTCGCGTGGACGCCAGCGCCGGAGTGGGGCGGGAAGAAGGTACGCATCCCGCTCGAGGACGACGCGATCGTGACCGCGCGCGGGGTCGAGTGGCTGTACCCGGTCAACAATCGAATCTTGTTGATTGGGTAGGCCGGTTGCAACCGACAGAAATTTACCGAAAATGCCGGTCCAGCTCGCTGACGTACGTGCGTCCGATGTCGTCGCGCACGTCGCCACGCGTCAGCCAGTTCTCGAGGCTCTCTCCGATGCGGCGTGGGTTCTCTGAGTAGAGATACTCCTGCGTCAGTCCCCTTGCCTCGTCACGCGTCAGGATGACGTCGCGCACGAGGAAACCGGTGGCCCAGGACGCAGAGAGCGCAAGCCACTCCGGCATCGGGACGAGCGCCGCGCGGCTGCCAACACTCTCGCGAATCAGCCGAACCATGTCCATGTATGTGTAATCGATTGGACCCACGACATCTGTAATCGCACCGCTGCCGGAGGCCTCGATCGCCTCGGCAATCAGCCGGGCGAACCCCTCGAGCGAAACCGGCTGGACGCGGTAGGCGCCGTCCCCGAAGATGCCGAACACCGGCGCTCGCCGCAGAAACCACGCGATGTTGTTGAGGAGGATATCGCCCGGACCGAAGACGAGCGCCGGCCGCAGGATCGCGTAGTCCAGACCCGACTCGCGAACGAGGCGCTCGAGCCGGCCTTTGTTGCGATAGTACGGCAGGTCGGATGCCTCGCTGGCGTTGCTCACGCTGACGTGAACGATCCGACGGACGCCCGCGCGTCGCGCGCGATCAATGAGGATTCCGGCTCGCGTGACTGCGCGCTCGAACGTGTCGCCGGAATGTGGGAAGCGGATGTAATACGAATGGACGAACGTGTCGGCGCCCGCAAACGCCTCGTCCATGCGCTCGGGCCGCTCGAAGTCGTAGGCGACGCTTTGGACCCGATCGCCGAACCGGTTCTTTCGAGGATGGGACGTCAGCGAACGGACGGTGTGGCGCGGCAGCAGCCGCTCGGTGACGGCGCCCCCGATGAATCCGGAGGCACCGGTAACCACGACGACGGGAGGCTCAGGGCTTCCTATCTTCGTTCGCCTGCTTCGCGACTTCGCGAATGTCCGCCGCCGGGAGGATGACCGGGAGCAAGCCGAGCCCCTCAGATCCGCCCATCATCGAGTACATCCCGACCCTGTTGCCCGCCATGCTGCGCAGGACGAGCAACCCGGCAAGCTTGCCGTTGAGCAGGAACACCGGCGTGCCGATGCCGCCGCCAAAGCCATCGGACCCCGAGATGACGTACATGGTGCGCGGACGCTCGATGATGGCGTTGACCGACTGGAGCGATGCCGCCGGGACCCATCCGCCGACCCGCCCCAGCCGCGAAATCGAGACAACCGGCTCGAGCGGCTGCGGCCGGCCTTCGTCCCCGAGCGCGAGCGACGTAAACGACTTGTCGGCCTTCGCGGTCGGACGGATGAACGCAAGGTCCAGATCTTCATCGCGCAGCACGATCTTCGCGGGGATCTCGCGGCCGTCGGCCAGCCGGATTTTGAGGTCGGTCGGCTCGCTCGTCATCTGAAACTTCTCATCGCTCCCGCCGCCCGCCTGCCCCATGATGCGATTCATCATGCCGGCCGGGTTGAGTGTGGAGAGCGACATCACCGCGAGGCCGTCCGGCTCGATGACCGTCGCGACGGCGTCCACGGTCTCCTCGGTCGCCTGCATTTCGCGTCCGCCCATCGACATCCGCGTCTTCAATACGATGCGGACGTTGACGACGGTATCCTGCCACTTCTTCAGGACGTCGCGGGCGGCGGCGCGCTCCTCGGGCGACTGCGCGCTAAGCAGGCTCCCGCTCACCACGAGCGCGAACAGTACGGTCAGTAGTCTGCGGGTTCGGTTCATCTGCGTTAATCTGCGTCAATCTGCGGCTTGCGTTAATTTGCGGTTAGCGGCTCCAGGAGGGCTGAACCTCGACGAACAACGTGCGGATGCCGCGCCGCACGTGAAAGATCGTCACGGGCGCCTTGTTCTTGGTGACTTCGAGCATCTTCGTCTGCACGTCGCGGACGTCACGGACGCCGTCGCCGTCGATCGTGAGGATCACGTCGCCGACCGCGAGGCGCGCGAGCGCGGCCCAGCCACCTTCGCTGACCGCATCGACGAGCACGCCCCCTTCCTTTTCCGGCACCCCGGTTTCTTCGCGATCGTCCGGCGCGAGATCGCGGACGCGGAACTCGAAATTGTCGTCCTGATACTTCCGCATCTCGCGTGGAAGCCGCGGCGACATTTCCAGCGTGACGGGCACCTTCCGTTCGTCGTGCCCCCGCACGACCGTCAGCACGGCCGTCCCGCCGATCTTGTACTGGCGGATCATCGCGGGAAACACCTCGACGTCGGCCGGCTGCGTCGCCCGCACCGGTTCGTCGTCGACGGCGACGATGACGTCACCGACCTCGAGACCGGCCTTCCGCGCGCTTTCGCGTTCGACGCGTGTGACGCGGACGCCGCTCTTGCCTTCGAGCCCGAGCTTCGCGGCGAGTTCCCGCGTGAGGACCTGGATCGACACCGGTACCCAGGCCTTGCGCGCCTCAGCGCCGGGGTCCTCGAGCCCGGGCCGCCCGAGCTCGACGACGGTGAGAAAGCGATCCCGCCCACGATCGAACGTGACCAGCACTTCCCGGGGATCCTCCCCTAACTTCAGCTTCTCTGTCGCTGCGATGAGATCGTCCACCCTGCGCAGGTCCGTATCGTCCATCTTGACGATGACGTCGTCTTCCTGAAGCGCTGGCTTGGCGTCGTCGGCAGGGCCGCCCGGACGGATCCCGCGGATGCGTACGCCGTCCCGGCTCGTCCGCCGCATCGTCTTCATCGACCAGGTCGTGAGATCCGACGCGGCGATGCCCCATTCCCCGATCTCGCGCGGACGCGATTCGATGCTCTCACGGTCCTCAGGCACAACCGCCAGCGTCTTCGTCTCGGCGCCACGCAGAACGACGGCTTCCACTTTCTTCCCGCGCGGCAGCCGCATCACGAGCTGGTTGAAGAGCGGGAGCTCCTCGGCAAACCGCACGTTCACATCTTCCCCGCCGAGGCGGAGGAGAACGTCGCCCGCCTGAAAGCCGGCAGTCGCTGCGGGCGAACCGGCTATGGTGCCGCTGACGAGTACGCCGCGGTCCTTCGTGGAGGACCGAAGGAGCGGCTGTGCTTCGAGGCCAATCCAGCTCCTGGCGACCCGGCCGTCGCGGATGATCGCGAAGCCGACTTCGCGCGCGAGGTTGCCCGGGATCGCCCCGGCCAGCCCGAGGCTTATCTCGTTGACGCCGACGATCTCTCCTTTGAGGTTGATCAGCGGCCCGCCCGAGTTGCCGCCGTAGATCGCCGCGTCGTGCGCAATCCAGCGGACGATCGAGCCGACGTCCTCGCCCTCCAGCCGCAGCCGGTTGAACGGCCAGAAGAGCGCCGGCATGATCATTTCGGTATTGCTGATAATTCCGAGGGTGACCGACTGCGAGAGCGCGAACGGGCTGCCGAGCGCGAGCACGCGGTCGCCAACCTTCAGCGTGGATGAATCGCCGAACGTCGCCACTGGAAACACGCGCGGCTTCGCCGGCCGCAGCTTGACAACGGTAATGTCGGACAGCGGATCGGTCCCGACGACGTCCGCGTCGATCTCCTCCTTACTAGGAAGCGTGCACACGATCAGGCGCGTCCGTCCGGCGACGTGATGGTTGGTGAGGACATGACCTTCCGGCGTGATGATCGTGCCGCTGCCGGCGCCTTCACGCTTGATCTCGCGCCCCTGGTCGTACTCGACCGCGACGACGTGAATGCGGACGAGGCTGGGACGAACGCGATCGACGGCGCGGTCGATCTCTGCACGGTCAGGGGAGGCAGGCTGCCCTTCGACTCCGCTCAGGGCAAGCCCTTCGACTGCGCCGAAGGCAAGTACACACCCGAGCGCAAGAACTCCGAGCACGCGCATCATGTTTGCGATTCTATCCCAGCCGCCTCGTAACCCAATTCGCGGCCGAGCCGGCCGTAGTTGAGTCCCGCGGCCAGGTCGTAGACGAAGTGCACCACCATCACGGCGTACAACGATCCACTGAGCCAGACGACGACGTGGCAGCCGCCGGCAATGGCCATGAAAATGGGCGTCGACCACCAGCCCTGCACGGCGTGAACGACGGCGAACAGCGCAGCGCAAACTGCGGCTGAGAGGATCGGGTCGCCGACGAGCCTCCAGACCAGTACGAACTGGACGCCGCGCCACGTGATCTCCTCCCCCACCCCCGCCAGCGCTGAGAGCGTCGTCCACTGCGCATGCTCTACGCGGTCGCGCGGCATGAACATGCGGACGATCGGCAGACCGCGCTCGACGTTTCGGCGCCAGCGCACGCGCATGAATGCGATCAGAACGCCGAGCATGACCGCTCCGGCGACGACGCCGGCTGGTCGCGGCAGCTGGCGCGGCAGCAGTTCTATCCGCTCGAGCCGAGCTACGCCGAGCGAGATCAGAAGGAACAGGAGCTGCGCGAAGGCACCCGAGGGAGAGTACTGGCGGACCCAGGGAATCGGACGGCCGGACGCGAGCTGCCGCTGCGAACGGAGAACCAGAACAGGGATGTAGACACCGAAGAAGATCAGGTGAAGCCAGCCGAAGGGGCCGATCTCGACAACATTCATCAGCATCCGCCAGAAAGTCTACTGGCGGCGCGCACTTGAGCGCGCCGCGGCCGTCTGATAGCGTCGGCGTTCGTGCCGAGCCCCGTCGGACATGCGCTTGCCGGATACGTCGTCGGCACGTCGATCGCTGGCCGGCCTCGACTGGCGGATGGATCCGGTCTCGCGTCCGCGCGCAACAGAATGCTTCTGTTCGCCGGACTGGCGTGCCTGCCGGACGTCGACTTCCTGTTCGGCACCCACGCGACCTACACGCACAGCGTCGGGGCGATCATGATCGTTGCGGTGGCGCTCGCGCTGGCCGGCAGGCCCTGGACGCTCGTCCTCGCCGGCACGCTGGCGTATGCCTCGCACCCGTTCCTCGACTGGCTGGGCCGCGATACGTCGCCGCCTCTCGGGATCATGGTGCTGTGGCCGTTCAGCACCGAGCACTACATGTCACCCGTGCCGATCATCGAACCGGTCTCGCGGCGATACTGGTGGCCGAACTTCTGGAGCCACAATCTGAAGGTGGTCACCAGCGAGATCCTGGTCTTCGGCGGCCTGGCGCTCGCGGTGCACCGGTGGCGCCGGCCGTCCTGACATGAACCCGCCGCCCCCCGCGGACTTCGAACAGCGCGCGGAATTCGGAAACGTCGAAGCCAACCTGGATTTCCTGCGGCGCGCCTCGCGCCTCGGACCGGGCGCACGCGTCCTCGAGATCGGCAGCGGACGCGGCGCACTGCTCCGCCACCTGCTTCGCGAGGGGCACGACGCGACGGGCGTCGAAATCGATCGAGCCGCCATCGCCGCGGCGCGCGACGTTCCGATCATTCCGGTGGACGGCCCGGCGCTCCCGTTTCCGGACGAGAGCTTCCAGCTCGTGCTCAGCTTCGACGTGTTCGAGCACATCCCCGACAGCGATGCGCACCTGCGCGAGGTGGCGCGAGTGCTCGCGCCGGGCGGACGCTACCTGCTGCAGACGCCGAACAAGTGGACCAACGCGATCTTCGAGACGATTCGGTGGCGCAGCCCGACGGCCTGGAAGGTGGACCACTGCTCGCTGCACACGTTCGGTCAACTGCGCCGGCGGCTCGATCGGCACGGCTTCGACGTGCGGTTTCACGATGTGGCGGTCGTGACCGATTTCTTCCGGAGGAAGCTGCGGCATTACCTCGGCCCGCCCGGTTCGCTGCTGCTCGCGATGGTCAACCCCGACCGCCTGCCGCAGCGGTTCCGAACGAACTTCTACGTCGAAGCGACGAAACGATAGCGCCGCGTTAGACCGACGCGGCGCGGATCTTGTGGTTCAGGCGATGCAAGGTACGCCGGACCGCCTTTAGCTTCGCGGCGTCGTGTGCCCCGAGCGCCGTCGCGCGCTCCGCTTTGAGCGCGCGCATCTTCGCCTTGAGCGCCGCCTTGTCGATGCCCTTCGCCTCGTGGTGCTCGTGCGTATCGATGCCGAGCGCCTTGCAGAGGACGGGAAGCAGATGCTCTTTGTTCATCTGCATCGCGCCCTTCAGATCTTCATGGTCGACGGTTTTCGAGATCTCGCGCAGCTCGGCGACGCTCTTCAGCTTGAGGTCGTGATACGTGTAGGCCATCGCGACACTCTACCGCACTTCAGATAAGCTGTCTCGTCATGTCGCCCAGCCGACGCGAATTCGTGGCGGCGCTCGCCGGCTCGCTCGCGGCAGTCCCCACACTCCAGACGCCAATCCCGCTTCCGCAACCACCGAGCCCCAGGGCGGCACCGCCGAAGTCCGGCACGCGTCTCATCCTGTTGGGGACAGGCGGCGGCCCGTCGCCCAAGCGGCGGCGTTCCGCTCCGGCTCAGGCCATTGTGCTCGGCGATCGCTCCTACATCGTCGATTGCGGCGACGGCGTCGCTCGACAGCTCGCCCTGGCTGGTGTGCCGCTGCCATCAATCGGCGCGGTTTTCGTTACGCACCAGCATTCGGATCACAATGCCGACTACGGGAACCTGCTGATGTTCGCGTGGGTCGCGGGCCTGACTGCGCCCATCGACACGTACGGACCGCCGCCGCTCGAAAAAATGACGCGGCTCTTCCTCGAGATGAACGCGTACGACCTCGAAATCAGACAGAAGGACGAAGGGCGCCCGGCGATGGCGCCGTTCATCCGCGCGCACGAGTTAACCCGCGACGGTGTCGTGATGGACGACGGCCGGGTCAAGGTGACCGCGGCCCTGAACGAGCACCCGCCGGTTGTGCCGTCGTTTGCCTATCGGTTCGACGCTGCCGATCGATCGATTGTGATCTCCGGAGATACGAACGTATCCCAGAACCTGATCCGACTCGCGGCTGGCGCCGACATCCTCGTCCACGAAGTCATGCACGTGCCGAGCATCAGCAGAATCCTCGAGCGTCAGCCGGATGCGGCGCGCCTGCGCGAGCATCTCATCGCCAGCCATACGACCGTCGAGGACGTCGGCCGGGTGGCGGCCGCGGCGAACGTGAAAACGCTGGTGCTCTCCCACTTCGTGCCGGGCGACATCGAGATCCCCGACAACGATTGGACCGCCGGCGCACGCGCGCACTTCAAAGGCCGCGTCATCGTCGGCACGGATCTGATGGAGATCTAAGCGATGTGGATTTTACGAGTAGGGGCGGTTCGCGAACCGCCCCTACCCGCTCTAGCTCTGCTGCTGCTGCTGGCAGTGCCACGCGTGGCGGTTGCCCATCCAGCGCCGTTCAGCTACGTGGATCTGTCGCTGAACTCTGACGGGATCGACGCGGCGGTCACGATCCACATGATCGACCTCGCGCACGATCTCCAGCTGGACCAGCTGTTCATCTACAACCCGGCGATGGTCGAGTCGGCGCGCGAACGGATTCTCACGCTGATCGCCGAGCGTCTCGCCGTCGGCACCGCATCGAACGATCGCCTGCGACCGGAGTGGCGCGGCGCGCAGCCGCTCGTCGAGCGTGCGGCGCTGCGTGTCATGCTGCGGTATCCGCTCGATGGGCCGACCGGCGTGCTGCGCGTCACCGGGCCGGCGCTGTTCCCCTACGACCCTATCCATCAGACGTTCGTGAACGTGTACGAAGGAGGTGAGCTCCGGCAGCAGGCGATCCTCGACCGGACGTCACGGACGATCGAATACTTCGCCGGCACGCGGCAGGGAACGTTCGAGGTCATTCGTCGTTTTCTGCCTGCCGGCATCCATCACATCCTGATCGGTCCGGATCACATCCTGTTTCTGCTCGGCCTGATCCTGCTCGGCGGGAGTTTCCGTCGGCTGCTGCTCATCGTGACGGCGTTTACGCTCGCGCATTCCTTCACGCTTTCGCTGGCGGCGCTCGGCGTGGTCAATCCGCCGTCGCGGGTGATCGAACCGGCGATTGCGTTGAGTATCATCTACGTCGGCGCGGACAACCTGCTCGGCCGGGGCGGCCGGGACGTTCGAGCCTGGATCGCGTTCGGGTTCGGGTTCGTGCACGGGTTTGGCTTCGCCGGAGTCCTGCGCGAGATGGGGCTGCCGCCGGCGGCGCTCGGCTGGTCGCTATTCGCGTTCAACGTCGGGGTCGAGCTCGGGCAGGCGCTCATCGTGGCGGCCGCCGCGTCGGCGCTGGCGCTACTCCGATTGCGGAGCCGTCGCGCCGCAGAGCTGGTCGCGGTCGCCGGCTCGGCGGTGGTGATTGTCGCGGGCACCTTCTGGTTCGTCGAACGGATTTGGAGGAGTTCATGAAACGACTCGTCGTTCTGGCTTTCGTGCTGGCCGGTGGCGGCGCGGGCATCGCATTGAGCCAACAGCCCGCGCAGCCGCAGGAGATCGAGGTCGACAAGGTGAAGGACAACCTGTTCGTGTTGCGGAACGGTGGCGGCAACACGGCGGTGTTCATCACGGAGAAGGGCGTGGTCCTCGTGGATACGAAGAATCCCGGATGGGGGCCGCGAATTCTCGACAAGGTGAAGACGCTCACCGAGAAACCCGTGACCATGATCATCAACACGCACACCCACGGCGACCACGTCGGCAGCAACGAAGCCTTCTCGCCGACCGTCGAATTCGTGGCGCACGAAAACACGAAGGCGAACATGGAAAAGATGCCCGCGTTCGCCGGCGACAAGCAGGCCTTTCTTCCGAAGCGAACCTACACGGACCGGCTGAGCCTCCTCGGCGGGAACGATCGCGTCGAGCTGTACTACTTCGGCCGCGGCCACACGAACGGCGACACCTTCATCGTCTTTCCGTTTCACCGGACGGTGCACACGGGGGATCTCTTCGCCGCCAGGGCGACGCCGCTCATCGACATGAACAACGGCGGCAGCGGCGTCGAATACCCGCAGACACTGGCGAAGGCCGTGGCTGGAATCAAGGACGTCGAAACCGTCATCCCGGGACACAGTCCGGTGACGGACTGGAAGACCTTCCAGGAGTTTGCCGAGTTCAACAAGGAATTCCTGACGGCCGTCGAGGCGGCGAAGAAAGCGGGTAAGACCGCGGACGAAGCAGCCGCCGGACTCGCGCTCGGGGATCGGTGGAAGGACTACGGCATGACCCGCACGAAGGATAACATCACAAAGATCTACTCGGAGCTCAAGTAGTCATAGGGACTAGGGACTACAGATCCTGAGCGAAGGATTTTGGCAGTTGTGACGATTTGTCCGGCGTGCCGCTGGGAATGCTCTCCGGCGTGGAACAGTAACCCGCCGACGGTCGTTGGAAGCCCCGCGCGGCCGACGGGGCGCGGTTGTGTCAGCGTCCCAGGATCAGTGGCCCGCAGCTGATCGACGGCGGCGTTGACTGCGGCCGCCACGCCATCAATCAACGTGGCAAGCCGCGGGCGCGGTGATGGCGGCGCTTTCTCCGCCGCGCGCGCCGCTTTCTGCGCTTCGCTCAGGCTCTCGCCGCGTGCCGTGGTGCACAGGCGATCGGTCGCGCCCACGAGGTGAACGAGGTGAAAGCCGATAGACGCGGCGCCGCCCGGGGTCACCCAGACGTCCTCCTCGGAAAACCCTTCGAGCGCGTGCCGGACGTCTTCAACCGTTTGAAGCAGCGCATGCGCCGCCGGTTGCAGCACCGCTGGCACGCCGGCGACCGGACCCTTCAACCACACCTCCGGCTCGTAACTCATGCTCAGTGATCCACTCGAATGCTTTTCCAACGCCCCTGCTCGAAGCGCAGAACCGACAACATACAGCGCGTGAAATGCCCCAGTACGATCGCCGTCCACACGCCGGTCGCGGTCAGGCGCCCAGCCGCCTGCAGCGTGAAGCACAACCCGAGCGGGACGCCGATTTGCGAGACGAGCGTGATGGCGAGCGGGCTGCGCGTGTCGCCGGTCCCCTGCAACCCTCCGGTGTAAGTCAGGGCGACCGTAATGAAAAATCCTGACACACTCAGAAACCGGAGCAGCTGCGTTCCCAGCGCCACGACGGTGGGATCGTCCAGGCCAAAGAGGCCGAGCAGCTTGTCAGGAATCGTGACAAAGAGGATGCCCACGGCCGCGGCGATCATCACCCCGTAACGCGCCGCGACCCGCACGCCAAGCACGGCGCGCTCGGGATGGCCGGCGCCGAGGTTCTGGCCGGCGACCGTCGCCGCGGCGCCCATCAATCCGACCGATGTCCACGTGATCAGCGAGAAGAGCTCCGTGTAGCCAACCGCGTAGGCGGCCTGCGCTTCGGCGCTGTGCTCGAGCGAGCCGATGAAGCGGAGGAGCATCACGCCGGCGATGTTCATCGCGACGCCCTGCATGCCCGCCGGCAGCCCGAAGCGAAACAGCAGCCGCAGGATGGTCCAGTCCGGCGCCCAGCTCATGGACCGTGGGAAATGAATCACGACGCGGTCCGTGAGGATGAGCCAGATCCCCACGAGCGATACGATGCCGCTCGCGAGCGACGTGCCGATCGCGGAGCCGAACGCGCCGAGTTTCGGGATCGGTCCGAGCCCGGGGATCAGGATCAGGTTGAACACGACGTTCAGGATCGTCATCGCGATCCCGAGCCTGAGCGGGGTCCGCGCGTCGCCTGCCGCGCGCATTGCGCCCCCCAGCATGAAGAACAGCAGCATGCCGATGCTGAAGAGAAACATAGTCCGCAGAAACGGCAGCGCCTGCGCACGCACGCCCGGCGTCGCATGGACGAGTTCGAGCAGGCCGGGAGCCAGCGCGTAGCCGAGCGGCGCCATGATCACGAGCGCGAGGAAGAGCGACGCGAGAAACGCCTGGTAGACGGCGCGATTGACCTTGTCGGGCTGGTTCGCGCCGGCGTAGCGCGAGACGAGCACGCCCATCCCGGTGTACAGCGACGCAATGAAGACGATGACGACGAGAAAGATCTGCCAGCTCACGCCGATCGCGGCGTTTGCCTCGAAGCCCACAAAATGGCCGACCAGCGCGTGATCGATGATGCCCTGCAGCCCGCCGATTGCGTTCTGCAGGACGGTCGGCCACGCGATCTTCCAGACCGCTTTCGAGATCGGCCCTTCGACGATCGTGCGATCGAACGTGCGTCGCGGCGGTTCGGGCGCCAGGATCGCTGGCGTCGTCGGGTCGGCTTGCGCTGAGACAGAGGCGGATGGTGACGGAGAGCCGGATGAGGGCACGGAGGCGCGATCATACCATCCGGCCGCGGGCGGTTCTGCGCGGGGGAAGCAGCGCGCTTCCCCCGCGACACTCGTTTCTTACACGACTGGTCGACGGCCTGACACGAGGTTCACAATGAGCACGATCGCGGCGATGACGAGCAGCAGATGGATCAACCCGCCGCCGACGTTCGCCACGAGTCCGAGCGCCCAGAGCACCAGCAGGACCACCAGAAGCGTCCAGAGCACGTTTCACCTCCTGGGGCGCAACGGCCCCGTTGGTCCTTGATGGTGCAAGCCGAGTTCCGGTTCCACCTCAGCCACCACACCACCGGTCACGCGACGGTGCACGATCGTCTGTAGAGATAAGAGAATCAGCCACTTGGTTGCGATCTTGCTTCTGTACGCGACGGAACATATGCGATCGATTGCTGAGGAGTGGAAGGTCGTGGCAGAGGTTCTCGCTGAGTATGCAGCTTCCATCGAGGGAGGCAATGGGGTTCTATACATTGCCAGGGCGGTCGGTGCCGAAGCAGACGACGGCTTGTGGCAGGGATGGATTGAGTTCATCCCACTTTCCCGGGAAGGCACGGTGCTGCGGTCGCCGCGAGAGACGACGCAGCCGAACCGCAAGGATGTCGAATACTGGGCCACGGGGTTGACGCCGGTTTATCTCGAAGGCGCGCTGCGACGCGCGCTCAACCCGCTAAAGGTGCGGCATCCGCAGCCAAAGCCGGAGCCGGTGTACGAAGAGCCGGCGCCCGACTTCGTCGAAGCGCCGGCGCCGCGTCCGCGCGAGAGCATCCTGAATCCGTTCTCCGTGTATCAGAAAGGAGGCGAGGGGCTCCTCCGAAAGCAGCTCTCCGCGCTTTCTGCGTGGCACCTCGCGAACATCGCCAAAGCCTACGATCTCGTTCCGGAGGACGACGCCGATCGTCTGTCGCATCCGGCGCTCGTAGAATTGATCCTCTCAGCCGTGAAGCGGCGGAGCGAGGCGATTCCGTAGCTTGAATTAGACTGGCGTCCGCCGGAGAGGTGGATGGCGGTCAGCCGGGCGTTCCGCGAGTTCGTTCTGGATCAGCTGAGCGGCATCGCCGACTTAACATCACGGCCGATGTTTGGCGGCCTTGGCCTGTACTCGGGGATGAATTTTTTCGGACTGGTCTGGAACGACGTCCTGTTCCTGAAAGTCGATGACGCAACGCGGCCCACGTATGAAGCGGCCGGAATGAAGCCTTTCAATCCGTATCCGGGCCGCGGAGGAACCTTCCAGTACTATCAGGTCCCGCTCGGTGTCGTCGAAAGCGCCGACGAACTGACACGCTGGGCCGAAGCAGCCGCGAGAATCGCGGCGCGCGGGCCCGTGCACCTTCCACGATCGCCGGAATCTAGCCGTAGCGCACGCCAGGGTGCACGAGCCAGACCACGAAAGAAAAAAGCGGCCGGACGATGAGCGGGAACACCCGCCAGGCGATGAGCAGGCCGATCAAGGAAAACATCGGGTTCGTGCTCAGCTCGCGCATCCGTCTCGAGAAGGCCGGCACGAACAGACCGACGACCGACGCGCCGTCGAGCGGCGGGAGCGGAATCAGGTTGAACGCGGCGAGGAGCACGTTCAGCACGAGCAGGATCGACAGCAGCGTCCCGAAGAGCGTCTCGAGGCCGCCGGGCGCGATCACGAGCCGCTGAAGGTTCAGCGTAGGCGCTGGTTCGAACCAGCCGACTGCCAGGCCGAGTTTCAGCAGGATGAGCGCCGCGATCGCGATGAGGAGGTTCCCGACCGGACCCGCCAGCGCCATGATCGCGGCGCGGTTCGGATATCTCGCGGCCCAGTACGGATCGTAAGGCGTGCTCGCCCACCCGAGTGCCCATCCCTGCGTGAGCGCCGTCACCAGCGGGACGACGAGCATGCCGATCGGCTCGCGCTTGATATGCGGAATCGGCGACAGCGAGACTTGCCCGCCGTGATACGCGGTCGGATCGCCGCCACGCCACGCCGCCCACGCATGCATCGCCTCGTGCACGGTCGTCGAAAAGAGAAAGGCGAGGAACCAGAGGAGACCCGTGACGAGATCCATGCGCGGTGGATCCTACCTCAGGATCACGAGGCGGCGGAGAACACGGAGAGTGATCAACACGGAGTCCGGCGGGCTCAACGGTCGTGTTATCATCCGCGCCCTGAACGAGATCAAGGCCGTTGGGGCGGCTCGCCGACTTGATGGATCACTGCGGCAGGTTTGAAGCGGTCTACTGAATAGTAGTTAGCCGGGCTCATACCTCCGGATTACGCACCATGCGTTACAAGGCGCTGTGGCCACTGACAAAGAAGGCAAACCGTGGCTTTCGTGGCTATCCGGTTGCAGCGGTCGCGTTCTACGGACCGGATGATCGTCGGGCCTCCAAAGTCGCGGTGGGAATTCTGCCCGCAGAGGGAGCCGAGGCTACAGAGCTTGAGCGGTGGTTGTCAGATGACCGCGACGTCCGAGACGACGTGGATATCGCAAAGGCCATCCTGAGTTTCGTCGAACAGCACGGTGCAAAGACGGTGGTGGTTGCGGATCGAATCATCGGCTGCCCTCATGAGGAAGGCATCGATTACCCGGACGGGCAGAAATGCCCGCAGTGTCAGTTCTGGGCAACCCGCGACCGCTGGTCCGGCGACGTGCTGCATTGACCGGTGTCGCAGGGCCGTGTCGCCGTCACGCAGCGCTGTACAACCCGAGCCGGGATTAGGTTCGCGTCGTGTTGCTTGCCGAATCGCCGGCTAACATGCGGCTGCACCCGACGGCGGCCGCATAAAGTACTAGCCGATTCGGGATGGGAGTAAACGGCCGCCGCGGGTGAGCCGCAGCCGTTAGCCGGACCGAACAACCGACGATGGATCCCTGGATCGCGAAGGCGGTCATCCTCTCGGCGAGTGTCGTGATGATTGCCATCCGTGCGCCGCATGGAAAGCGGAGTCGTGCTGTCAAGACCGTGAGAAATGACAAGGGTACTCGGGAGATGATCCTGCTCGTGCTGGCATGGATCGGCTTTTTCGTACCACTGATCTGGGTCGCGTCGCCAGTGTTCTCAGCCGCGGAATACCCGCTTCGCCCCACTCCGTTTGTCGCCGGCACCGCCTGTCTCGCAGCGGGACTCTGGTTCTTCTACCGTTCGCACGCGGACCTGGGCAGGTACTGGTCGATCACACTCGAACTGCGCGAGAACCACCGACTCATTTCGCACGGCATTTATCGCTACGTTCGTCATCCGATGTACGCCGCTCTCTTCCTCTACTCGGTCGGTCAATTCTTAGTCGTGCCGAATTGGGTGGTAGGGCCCTCATACCTGGTTTCTTTCGGGATCCTGTTCGCCTTTCGCCTCCGCGCAGAGGAACAGATGATGCTCGATGCGTTTGGTGACGAATACGTGGCGTACAAGGCAAAGACAAAACGGCTCATGCCAGGTGTCTGGTGAGCGAAGATGAATGGGCCAGCTAACATCCAAATGGAGCCGACGCTTCTAACGGTCTGTGCGATCCTGTCGCCGCGGCGCGCGGCTCATTTGGCGCGTTGGGCGGACAACGGAGGGCGCCTCGATGCGTCGTAGAGACTGAGACATGCAAGGCCTTGATCCGCTGATCGGTGTCTCTGGCCGCTGGAAGGGTACCTATCGGCTCTGGGAGCCCGGCGCGCTCCCCCGGCAGTCCCAATCCGCTGTGCAGGTGGCTGCCATGATCGCAGGGCGGTTTGTTCGGATGGACTACACGTGGTCGTACGATGCGGAGCCACAGCAAGGCTCAATCCTGTTCGGGTGGGAACTCAAGAAGCGCTTGGTTACGGCGGTCTGGGTGGACTCTTGGCACATGGGCGACAAGTTCATGACGTGCAGGGGAACCGCCGACAGAAAGGGCGCGATCGTCGTCCGTGGTTCGTACGCTGTGCGAGGCAGTGGTGAGTGGGGTTGGCGCACGCTGATTAGGCCGAGCCCGGGCCGGTCGATTCGGATGCTGATGTATAACGTGTCGCCGGCGGGCAAAGAGGAGCTAGCA
>DATAEE010000359.1:0-11503 GCA_036258175.1 Vicinamibacterales bacterium | reverse complement strand
GATTGCTTCGATGACCTTCTGAATCTCGCGCTTGACGCGTTCCAGCTCGCGCTTGGCGCCGCTCAGGCCGGCCCGTTGCTCCATTCGGAGCCTGTTCATCTCCCTGGCGAACTCGCGGCAGAACTCCTCGAAGAAGTCCTTCCGCATCAATTTGTCCTGAAGGGCGCTGAGCACCCGCTTCTCGACCTCATGCCGCGAGATTGTCAGCTTGTTGGTGCATGTCCCCCGGTCGCGAGTGCCAAAGCATCCGAGCTGCTCGCGCGAATAGACGATGAAGCCGGCGCCGCACTCGCCGCACTTCGTGAGGCCGGAGAAAAGGTACTTGGGGCGCCTGAACTGGTTGAAGCGCCTGCCTTCCTCCGCCTTCTTCCATTTGCGCTGAACGCTCGCGTATCGCGTCTGTACCGCCTGCCAGACTTCATCGTCGATCATCCGCAGCTCTGGCACGTCCTTGGTGATCCACTCAGACGGTGGATTCGCCCGTGCAACACGCTTGCCGGTGTCTGGATCCTTCAGGAACCGTTGCCGGTTCCACACCAGACGGCCGATGTACAGCGCGTTGTGAAGAATGCCGATGCCACGCTCCGGATTTCCGTGAATGGTGCTCGGGCTCCAGAGCGCCCCACGCGGGCCGCGTACACCTTCGGCGTTCAGAGCTTTCGCGATCTGTTTCGGTGACGCGCCGGCCCGGTAGTCGTCGAAGATGCGTCGAACGAGCGCGGCCTCCTCTGGCACGATCTCTCGTTCGCCGGTGGTGACGACGCCGTTGTCGAGCCGGCGCACGATGCGGTAGCCGAAGCTGACGCCGCCGCCTGCCTTCCCGAGCTCGATTCGGCCACGCAGTCCGCGCCTGGTCTTCTCGGCCAGTTCCTTCAAGAACAGCGCATTCATCGTCCCCTTGAGGCCGATGTGCAGGTGCGTGATGTCGCCCTCAGCGAGCGTTACGATGTTGACGCCGGCGAACGTCAGGCGCTTGAACAGGCCGGCTGTGTCCTCCTGGTCGCGGCTGAAGCGGTCGAGCGCCTCGGCCATGACGATGTCGAACTTCTTCTGGAGCGCTTCGCGCATCATCGCCTGGAAGCCAGGGCGCATGATCGTCGCACCTGAGACGGCATGGTCCGAGTACTCAGCTGCGACTTGCCAGCCCTGGCGCTGCGCGAACTCGCGGCACACGCGGAACTGGTCAGAAATCGAGGCGTCGCGCTGGTTCTCGGACGAGTACCGGGCGTAGATGGCGACTTTCATTCGCGGCTCTCTTCTACAGATCGACCCGACTCCGCGACGGCTTGGTCGAAGACCTCACGCGCGGCCTGACGTGCCACCAGGCGGACGAGCGCGAGCATCGCCTCGTCGGCCTGCCCACTGACATGCAGCCGGCGTCGCGTGCGACGAGCGACAGCGCTCGACCGTTCGCCTTCGAGCTGGCGGCCAGTACCGTGATCCTTTTCGTCCACGCATGATAACCCCGCGTTGACCAGCAACGATGACCTGTTGTTGTTGAATCAACTCGAGGCTGGCCGCTCCGTCCTGAGAACGGAACGGCCATCTGCGCGCGGACGATGCGGACTATGTGGACGCGCATCGTGCCGCCGAGCCTGACGCCGTGCGCCCTCGCGATCAACGACCGCCCGCACGGTTAGTCTCCGCGCCAGCGGCGCGGACGAGCGCGGGACGTGGCGCGAGGTGATGGTCACGATGCGTCATGCGTCCCGCTGCACCAGAGGGCGAGCTCTCCTGAGGAGGAACCCGCGCGAGGTGCGCCTGTCGTTGGGAGTTCCAGTAGGTGTCGGTCGGCGCCGACCCTCGCGACTGACATCCGCCATCGACTGCCAGCGCCGATCGGGATCCTTCCGAAGACATCGCGTGATGATGCGCTCGAGCGCTGCGCCGGTCCACTCCTCTCGCAGACGTGTTCTGCTGATCACGGCAGCGGCACTTCTCCTGGTTGTCGCCGCGAGCGCCGCGCGGGTCTGGCTGAAGCGCGATGCGCCACCGGCCACGTCCTCACGGCCGGGATCTCCGGTTCCGCTCACCACCTATCACGGACGCGAGCAGCAGCCGGCGCTGTCGCCCGATGGCAATTCCGTCGCCTTCACCTGGAATGGCGTGGCGGAGGACAACTGGGACATCTGGGTCAAGCTGATTGGCCCGGGATCGCCGCTGCAACTGACGAGCGACCCGGCCATGGATCTCAGTCCCGCGTGGTCCCCCGACGGCCGATCGATTGCGTTCGTCCGCAGCCGCGGCGATCGGCTGGTCGTGATCGTGGTTCCCGCGCTCGGCGGACCGGAGCGTGAGGTGGTCGAAACGCAGAGAGGGACACAGACCTATCGCCAGCAGTTGTCCTGGTCGCCCGATAGCCGAATGCTCGTGCTCGCCGCATCGACGCCGACGACTCGTGAGTCGCTCATCGCCGTCGACGTCGCTACCGGTGAAACACGACCGATCCCCATACCGCCGGCGAGCATCGCTCATACGATGCCGGCCATTGCACCCGATGGAAAAACGCTCGCGTTCGTCCGGCACAGCGGTGGTCTGACTGGCGAGTTGTACGTGCAGCGCATTCCGGAGCGCCCGTCAGCCTCAGCGGCTCGACGCGCTCGGAGCGGAACGCGCAGTTCTCACCCGACGGCCGCCGCATTGCGTTCGAGAGCTCCCGTTCCGGAACACACGAGGTGTGGGTCGCCGATGCCGACGGACGGAACGCGCGGCAATTGACGACGTTCAATAGCGCCCTAGGGGGGACGCCCGCGTGGTCTCCCGACGGTCAGAGCCTCGCGTTCGATATGAGGGGGTCCGACGGAAGGGGGGACATCTTCGTGGCGTCGGTCCGCGGCGGTGCGGCCGCCCGCGTCACCACCGATCCGGCCGATGACCTCGTGCCGGCCTGGTCGCACGACGGACGCTGGATCTACTTCGAGTCCACGCGCACGGGCCGGGCCGAGATGTGGAAGATGCCCGCACGCGGCGGCGATCCGGTTCAAATCACCCACGGCGGCGCGACTTATGCGAAGGAGTCGGCCGACGGCCGCTATCTCTATTACGCCAGGTCTCAGAGTGGTCTGCCATCGCTTCGCCGCATCGGCACGTCTGGCGGCGAAGACGTGGAGATCCTCCAGCGAATTGCTTCCTACACCAACTTCGCCGTCGTCAAGGATGGCGTGTATTACCAGGCGCCGCCTCCCGCCGTCGAGCTCGGTCTGCGCTCGCTGATCGCGCCGTTCGGCCGCGGCGCCACTATCGAGTTCCTCAGCTTCGCTCCGGGAGGCAAGATCACGACCGTCTTGAAACTCACGCAGTACGCCGGCCCCGGCCTCGACGTGTCGCCGGATGGGCGCACACTGCTGTTCGGACAGATGGACGGCTTCAGCGAAGACCTGCTGCTGGTCGAGAACGTTCGATAGCCCAGGTAGTTCGTTTTCGGAACAGGTTGACCGTTACCTCCCTACCGCTGTCACATTGGGATCGCGAGCTGTCACATTGGGATCGCGGCGCTCCGGCCGCCGCTGACGCTTTCCGCTCCACCGAAGTGTCATTCCAGCAGGTAAGCCACGAACTGCACATCTCGGTGGGACCCGTCGACCGAGGCGTGGGTGCCGCCGTGTTCAGGTTGCTACCCGGTGGGGAGGGGTCCCTCGGCGGTACAGAGCGCGATTCGACTGTTAGATCAGCCGATCACGAGCGTCGGTTTTGGAGACATCATTCTGGAGACGGCGGGCGCCGGGATCGAAAACGTGAATGGATAGAAGCAGTTAAGTAGTGAGCCTAACGTTCGCCAGTTGGAACCGCATTGGCGAATGGCTCAGGCGGGTTGATGCGCTGCGGCTCGCGCCTTAGCGCCACTTCTCTCTTTGTAATTTCCACATATCGAGCAGCATGGTCTGTCGACGCGCATCGGGGAGTCGTCGGCTCGACTTCTGACCCAAGCCACGCTCGTTTCAGCGGCCTGCCGAAATGCTGCCGCCGCATGTCCGTGATCGTGGCCTATTGTGTTCCGCACAGTAGTATACTGTGCGACACACATTAGGTGCCGCTGAGGACTTCCGAGTGTCGATAACTCCACCTGGCGACTGGACCTCGCAGCTGCGCCGCGGCGTCCTCGAGTTGTGCATTCTCAGGCTCCTTCGACATCGACCCAGCTATGGCTACGAGATCGTGACGACGCTCGACGCGCTCGGTCCTCTTGCTGCTGGCGAGAATACGGTCTATCCGCTGCTCCGTCGCCTCAAGGCTGACGACTATTTGGAGACGTTCACGAGGGAGTCGCCTGCCGGGCCGCCCCGGCAGTACTACCGATTGACCCTTGAAGGCCGGCGTCGGCTCGGCGCGATTGAAAAGGACTGGAGCGAGATGGTGCGAGCCGTTGAGCGTGCCGTCGTCAAAGGAGAGGTGGCGTGAAGCAGCAACATCCCGTGATCGAGCGCTACATGACACATCTCGAGACGGCCATCCGCGGGCTCGATCCAGCGGATCGATGCGAAGTGCTGCAGGAGATTCGCAACCACAGCGCGGAAGCCACGGCCGCGGGAAGATCGCTTGACGTCGTTCTCGAGTCGCTCGGGCCAGCCGACGCACTAGGCCGGGCATATGCCGTCGAGCTGTTGTTGCATCCGCAGAATGACCGCCCTCGGCATGCCGCCGAGCGCTGGTTCAGACTCGTGGGCCTTGTCGTCGTCCTCAGCATTCCAACCCTCGTGGCGGTCAGCACGCTGGCATCTGTCGGAATCAGCTTCGTCGCAGGGGGGCTGTTTGCTTTCGTTATCGGCGTGCTGGAAGCCATAGACATCTTCCCCTGGCCGGACCTGAGTGACGTGCCTCCGGTCGTGGCCGTCCTTCTCGGGCCGGCGATGGTCCTCGTTGGGGCGGCCGCCCTCGTCGCGCTCAGGTTCTACGTTCGTTTTGTCGTGCGAGCAGGGCGGACTGCTCTGGCGCCTGTTAGAGCCGTCGGTCCCAGGGAGTATCAGTAAGGAGTTCAACATGAGACGAGCCCTGCTCATTCTTAGCGTTGTCAGCCTTTCAGGCGTTCTCGGCACGCGCGCCCTCGGCCAATCTCTCAACACCAATGCACAACTCGCATTGGTTGGTGGGAGCATCTATGCGAGTCCCACAGGAGAACCCATCCGCAACGGCGTCATCCTGATCGATGGCGACAAGATCGTTGCCGTGGGGCGCCGCGCGTCCGTGCGAGTACCACGAGGAATCAACGTCATCGACTGCACAGGATTGACAATTACGGCGGGTTTCTGGAACAGCCATCTCCACTTCCTCGAAAGAAAGTGGAGCGATGCTGCAACGCTCCCTGCGTCTGAGCTCAGCCGGCAGCTTCAAACGATGATCACGCAGTATGGGTTTACGAGCGTGTTCGATACCTGGTCGATGTGGGAGACCACGCGGCGGCTGCGCGATCGCATCGAGTCCGGCGAGATTGCTGGTCCGAGGATTCGCTCCACGGGGCAGGCGACGTTCCCGAAGGGTGCCGCAGCGAACCCACAGATGCAGATGGCCACACAGGCGGCCTGGGGCGCTCTTGGGTTCATGCCTCTCGAGAGAATGCAGATTCCCCGCGTGGCGGATGCATCCGAAGCGATCGAGGCGGCGAGGAAGTTGCTCGATCAAGGCACGGACGCGCTGAAACTATACGCAGTAACTCCTGGCCGGAACGGTGTCCCGCTGCCCGACAGCGTCATTCAGGCTCTGGTGAAAGAAGGGCGCAGCAGAGGAAAACCTGTCTTTGCCCATCCGACGAGCGCCGCCGGCCTGATGGCGTCAGTTCGCGCTGGTGTCGACGTACTGGCTCACACGACGCCGCAATCGGGGCCCTGGGACGAACGTGTTCTGGCGGCGATGACTGAGGCCGGCGTTGCGCTCATCCCGACCCTGACACTGTGGCGCTATGAGCTTCGTCACGAAGGCATTTCACTGGCGGACGGCCTTGAAGAAACCGCTGTGGGTCAGCTGCGAGCATGGGTTCGCGCGCGCGGCGAGGTTCTGTTCGGTACCGACGTCGGCTACATGACTGCATATGATCCGACGGAGGAGTACGCGCTCATGGCAAAGGCCGGAATGACTTTCCCTCAGATTCTGGCGTCTCTGACAACCGCGCCAGCGGAACGCTTTGGGGCTTCCAAACAACTCGGACGTGTCGCCCCCGGTGTCGCGGCCGATCTGACTATTCTGAGAAACGACCCTTCCAAGGACATCCGGGCTCTCGCGGCCGTCCAGTACACAATTCGGGACGGACAAGTTATCTATCGCTCGTCGCGATGATCGAGACGAACAAATACAGTCTCAAGCTGTGAGCCGCGATGGAATCGAACCATCAACCCGCAGATTAAGAGTCGCTCCAAGCCAGCGAAATAGCTCGATTTCTTAAGGGTTTTTCGAGTCAGGTGTGCAAAACGCGACAGCGCGCGGCAGACCGACGCAACCCAGACGCAACCGGAACAGGTCGGGGTTCATTGCGACTTGCTCGAACGATTGGCCTCCGACATCGTGCGAATCAGCGTCCGGACTTCAGAGGTACGGTCTGCCCGCGGCCCGGCTCTTCCAAGGTCCAGAACAACCGGACGCCTCGGCGTGCCAAGCGATCACCGTCTCAGGTTTGACGATGACGAGCGCCGTTCGCCAGCCGGTCCAGATGCGGGACAGCATACCAGCCGACGGTCTGCCCTTCGCGAGCCGCAACCGCCGAGGGCGCGTTCGCTGCGGCACCTGCAGTTTGTGCCGCAACGCCAGCACCTCGAGCTGGAGCTCGGCGTGCGAACGCGCCGATCCTCGTAGGGTCAGGAGGAGCGACAGGAGCGCGGACATCGTCGCCGAGAAGCGTATCCACGACGGGCGCCGAAGGTATGCAGACGAGCGCCTGTGAGTTGTGCCGCCTATGCGTGGCGGCGTTACCGGAAGTTCTCCACCAGCACGATATCGCTGTTCTTGTGATCCTGCTGGACGTACAGAATCGATCGCCCGTCGGGGGACACGGCCAGCCCGGACACATATGGCTGCGGCGCTTGTTCAAGGCTGGCGACGTGCCGGATGCGACGCGTGGCCAGGTCGATGAATACGAGCGCGTGCGGCTTCGCGGTGGTGTTGACGAAATAAATCCCCGTATCCGCAGGCGCCCAGTAGCCCCAATATCCAGCTTGGGGGAATTCCAGCACCGGCGCTTCCTCGTCGCCGTTCACGGGAACCCTCCAGAGGCCCCCCACGTCGAGACCTTTCGCATAATACACAGATCGCCCATCGGGCGACTCGAACGCGGCGAAGCCTCCCTGCTTCGTCACCTGCACTGCCTCTCCGCCCTCGGCAGGCACTTTCCACACCTCCCAACGCCCTGTGCGATTTGAAGCGAAGTAGATCCATCGCCCATCAGTCGACCAACTGGGCACAACATCGTCAGATTGTTCGGTCGTTAGCCGGCGCGGGACACCCCCGTTCGCGTCGATGATGTGAATATCGGGATGCCCTTCCGAAATGGAATCGAACGCGATGCGTCGACTGTCTGGAGACCACCGTGGCGTGCCCGTGTGTGCACCGCCGAAGGTCGTCAGTTGATGGAGGTTGAATCCATTGGCGTCGCACACCCAGATCTCGAGACTTCCGGAGCGGTCTGAGTCAAAAACAATCCTTCTCCCATCCCGCGAGACCTGTGGGGCAGATTCATATCGCGTCGAGGCGATCAACTTCTTCGACGAGGTGACTGCCTGGGCGGCGTTTGGAATGTCAAGTTGCCAAATATTCACGTCGACCGATCGCTCGACGTAGGTCAGCCGGTTTCCCTGGCTGGACATGGCGGGTTGAGCCGCGTTGTCCCCGCCTACCGGTAACCGTTCAGGTTC
The DNA here is from genome assembly GCA_036258175.1 of Vicinamibacterales bacterium. GTDB lineage: Bacteria > Acidobacteriota > Vicinamibacteria > Vicinamibacterales > 2-12-FULL-66-21 > DATAEE01. The sequence continues at coordinate 3,668 of DATAEE010000359.1, read as the reverse complement.
GCCCCCGGACGCCGAAACTCTCCAAAGCCTACTCGTTGGCTGAACACCTGACGAGAATACCAATTCCCGGCCATCGGGAGTCCAGGCTAGTCGCTCGATCCACACATCCTCAAAGGTGAGCCGCCTGGGTTCGCCGCCTGCAAATGGCACAAGGTAAATATCGCCTCCGGCGCCCACCGTGAACCGGTAGAAGGCAACAGTCCGACCATCAGGCGAGATCGCCGGAGCGAAATCGCCGAGAGAGTCTGCCGGCGAGGCGGTGAGCTTGCGTTTTTCCAGACGGTCGACGGACAGCACGAACAGGCTGGCAGGATCCTGTGGCGCGCTCCTATCAGACAAGGCCAGGAATTTCCCGTCCGGCGACCAGCTCAGACCTGCGATGCGGAACGCGTCCCATCTGTCCTCCCACAGGGGCGAGTCGATCTTGCGCTCGGGACCGCCGAGCGCAGGTACGAGAAACAGCCCACTCTCGGCTTCGGAGACCCGAATAAACGCGATGTACCGACCGTCTGGTGACCAGGCAGGGTTTCTGTCCGATGCGGGACTGGTGGTCAGGCGAAGCGGGGTCCCGGCACCGATCAGCTTGACGTAGATGTCCTCGTTGTCCCGCTTTTCCCCGTCCCACACGAACGCGACCTGGTTGCCGTCGGGTGAAAACGTCGGAGCGCTTTCCTGGCCCGGAAAACTGGTCAGTGGCGAGGTGTGCATGGGCGGCTTCGGCGCGTCAGACTCCGCTCGAGAGACATAGAGCCAGGCGGCACCTGCCATCCCCAACGCGGCCACCGGTCCAATCAGACGGCTCGATCGCCGCCGCCAGAAATGCGGCCGCGCGGCAGAGGCCCCGGCGCTGCCCTCCGTGTCGGTTCGTCCCGACTCGGTATCGCGCTTGAGCCGCCGCAGATCCCCGAGCAGGTCCCTGGCCGACTGATACCTGACCTCCCGGTCCCTTTCCAGCGCTTTGTCGATAATCCGGCCGACCTCTGACGGCAGCTCCGGATTCAGCCCTGTCGCCGACACCGGCGCCTTGTTGAGGATGGCCTCGAAGACGACTGCGGCGGTGGTGCCCTTGAAGGGCAAAATCCCTGTCGCCATCTCATACAACACGACGCCGAACGAAAACAGATCCGTGCGGGCATCCAGCGCTTCGCCTCGGGCCTGCTCCGGCGACATGTAGGCCACGGTCCCGAGCGCCACGCCGGGACTCGTGAACTCGTCCGCTGCGGTGACCGTCGGCGGCGTGCTCGCCCCGCTCGCGTCCGCCGGTCGCCGCCGTTCTGCGATCAGCTTGGCCAGCCCGAAGTCCAGCACCTTCGCCTGCCCGCGCGTAGTCACGAAGATGTTGGCCGGCTTGAGGTCACGATGCACAATGCCCTTCGCGTGGGCGGCATCCAGGGCATCGACAATCTGGCTCGCCAGCTCCAGGAGCGCGCCTGTCTTCATCGGCTTCCCGGCGATGTGATGCTTGAGCGTCGCGCCTTCGAGCAGCTCCATGACGATGAAGGGCTGCCCTCCGTGCGCGACGCTGTCGTCGATATCGTGAATCGTGCAGATGTGCGGATGATTCAGCGCGGAGGCGGCGCGCGCTTCCCGCCGGAGCCGCTCCAGCGCTTGAGGGTCTTTGGACAGCTCCTCCGGCAGAAACTTCAGGGCGACGTGGCGGCCCAGGCGGGTGTCCTCGGCCTTGTAGACCACACCCATGCCGCCGCCGCCCAGCTTCTCGAGCACCCGATAATGTGAGACGACCTCGCCGACCATGCCCGGCGGGTCATGTTAGGCCCGCCGGAGAAAGCAAGTCAAACCCGCGTTCATCAGACCAGATGGATCTGGAGGTCCGCATCCCTTCGGCGTTCATTCGGCTGTCTCATTCGAAGAACTGCTGGCCTCTCTGTCTCCACGTCTCGATCCTGGTGCTGGCGTCCTCCAAGGACTCGAACCAGTGCACGTTCAGACCTCATAGCGAAACCGCCCAGGCGATCCGTCCATCGGTAATCGTCCGCTGTTCAGCAATCGAGTGCGGGTTCGTGTCCCAGCCAGCTGCTACGAGCTTCGGGACGACGAACTTCCGACACGTGTCGACTTCGTTCAGCATTCAGCGCGTCTTGATTCCCTCTGGAGAGGTGCCTCGAATCAAAGGTTCGCCCCACCGTTCGATCTGTTCGCCCGTTTCGCAGCCAATGCGGTCTCCTGAAGTGAAGGGAGGAGGGGAGTTTATCGGGTTTCAGCTTTGGATTGAAGCGGCTTCATTTGCCGCCTGCGTCGTCGGTGGGCCACCCCTCTCTTACCCTCGTTGCTGCGGCATCGCCTGCGAACACCGGCACTGGCGCCAGGAATACCAGAAACACCACACCGCCGCCAAACCCCCCTGGGCGGCGATCAGACATAATGCCGACGACAAAGGAGGATTGATGCGGACATTCTTACGTGCGGCTGTTCTTGGTATCGTTGTTGCCGGGGTATCAGGAATCCAGGTAATTGCGCAGGCCACTGATCCGGTCGTCGGCACCTGGGAACTCAATGTCGTGAAGTCGAAGTTCAGTCCGGGACCGGCCCCGAAAAGTGAAACCCGGACGTATGTGGTCTCGGGCCAGGAGATCAAGGGGACGGCCAAAGGCGTCGACAGCGAGGGGAAGGCAGTCGCCGTGGAATGGACGGTGGTTGACGACGGCAAGGATCGCCCCGTCACGGGGACTCCCGACATCGATATGCTTTCGATCAAGCGCATCGACTCCCACACCGTTGAATCCACGCACAAGAGGGATGGCAAGGTCGTCGCGACTGCCAGACGAACCGTTTCGAAAGACGGCAAAACACTGACCATTACCACGAAGGGGACCAACGCAAAGGGTCAGGCCATCAACAACGTGCAAGTGTTCGAGAAGCGCTGACGAGCGCTTCACTCCGCACACAGAATCCCGGCGCGCGTAGCCTCTCGTCGGTTGCTGACGGAGCGCGAGGTTTTCGAGCGCGATCGCCCGATGCCCGCCTCAGGCCAACACGATCGCTCGAAGCAACACGAAGATTGCAGACACCATGCGCTCATCGTGTCGCCCAGCGACTCCAGAATCAAGCCATGTTCATGACGATCAGGTTCTGGCGAACCACAGGCACGAAGTCGAGCCTATCATCACTGCTCTGCGTCGCTGACGCCGTTGGGCGCGGCTCAGTCCGTTCAGATGCCTGGGAAGGGACCGAAGCGCGTGGAGCGTGCCGAGCGCGTGGAGCGTGCGCACGTCGATGCCACATGATGCGCTCATCACCTGAAGTGACGTACCGCGAACGCGCACCCGGATCCAGATTTGAGGTACTTCTCGAACTCGACCGCTCGGCGCCCGTTGGCGAACGCGACGACCACGATCACTTTCCACGGGCGTCCGTTGGCGGTGTGGCGGGAATGGCCGGCGTTGTGCTCCGCGAGACGCTGTCGGACGTTCGACGTCAGCCCGGTGTAGAACCGAGTGGCGTCGCAGACGCTTTGCAGGACGTACACGAATCTCCGTGCCAGGGCCACACCCGCGGGCGTGCAAATAGTCGACCTGATGAATGTCTGAGGAATCTGGCGGCTATGTTCTGCTTGAGGGCGAGCACCGCGCAGATTCTGATCAGCGGGTTTACAGGAAGCGGCGCAGGATCTGCAATTGAGCGGTCCACCTTCGCGGCTGCGCCGCTAC
>DATAEE010000358.1:0-29563 GCA_036258175.1 Vicinamibacterales bacterium | reverse complement strand
GGTCATGGCCTGCTCACGTGGGGGGCGAACGCGCGCGCGTGCTACCACACGACGCTCCGCGTTATTCAGAAGGCGGCGGACTGGCTCGACGGGCGCGCGAAGCCGGAGCCGCTCGGGCCGATCGTCGCACCCGCGCTGCCGCCGGCGGACCGCGTGCGGCTGCTCGAGGCGATCGGCCCGATCGTGCGCGGTCTGTTGAGCACGCTCGGGCCGAAGGTCATGCACTATGCGGACTCGCCGGCGATCCTCGAGTTCGTCGGGTCGGCCCGATGCGAGACGTTGGCGCGGCTGGGGACGACGTGCCCCGATCATTTTCTGCGAACGCGGGTCCGCCCGCTGTTCGTACCGTACGCGCCCGGCAGGGAGCAGGCGGCCGACCTCATCGCGCGCCTTCCCGCCGCAATCGAGCGCTACCGCGTGGAGTACACCGCGTACTACGAGCGTTGCAAGCGTCCGGACTCGCCGCCGATGCGCGACCCGTCGCCGGTCATCGTGCTGGTTCCGGGGTTGGGGCTGTTGGCGTTTCAGAGCGATAAGCAAACCGCCCGCGTCGCCGCCGAGTTCTACGAGAGCACCGTCCGCATCGTCCGATGGGCTGAGGCCATCGACGAGTACGTGCCGATCGCGGAACAAGACGCGTTCGACATCGAGTACTGGTCGCTCGAGGAGGCCAAGCTCCGGCGGCTGCCGCCGCGCAGGAGCCTCGACGGCCGCGTTGCGCTCGTCACCGGCGGGGCCGGCGGCATCGGCGGCGCGACGGCGAAACGTCTCGCCGGCGAAGGCGCTGCCGTCGTCCTGGTCGACATCGACGAAGGGGCGCTCGACGAAGCGCGCGCCGGGCTCGCGGGCGCGGCGAGCGCGGATCGCGTGCGCGCGATCCGTTGCGACGTGACCAGCGAGGCGTCGGTGGCGGCGGCGTTCGCGTATGCGGTACGCGAGTACGGCGGGCTCGACATCCTGATCTCGAACGCCGGGATCGCCTCCGCGTCCCCGATCGAAGAGACGTCGCTCGAGATGTGGGACCGGAACGTCGCCATCCTCGCCACGGGGTACTTCCTCGTCTCCCGCGAAGCGTTCCGGCTCATGAAGCTGCAGGGGCGCGGCGGGTCGATCGTGTTCATCGGCAGCAAGAACGCGCTCGTCGCGTCGCCTGGGGCCTCGGCCTATTCGACCGCGAAGGCCGCGGCGCTGCACCTGGCTCGCTCTCTCGCAGTGGAAGGGGCCGCGTTCGGCATCCGCGCGAACGTCGTGAATCCGGACGCCGTGATACGCGGGTCACGGATCTGGGCCGGTCCGTGGAGGGCGGCTCGCGCCGCGAGCAACAAGATAGACGACGAGCAGGTCGAGGAGTTCTACCGGCAGCGGAGCCTGCTGAAGCGCAGCGTCTACCCGGAGGACGTGGCCGAAGCCGTCTACTTCTTCGCGTCCGACGCCTCCGCCAAGTCGACTGGCAACGTGCTGAACGTGGACGCGGGCAACCTGACCGCATTTACCCGTTGAGGTCTCTGTGGGATTCCAGCTGTCCGACACGCTCGTCGGCGACGCGAACCGCCCGCACATCGCGGCGCTGAAGGACGACTACGATCACCTCGGCATCCAGCTCGCGCGCCGCGGGATCGAGATCGAGGAAATCGTCACGCACGCGATGGCGTTCCGCGTGGCCGTGCCTTCCTGGGCCGTCGGCACCGGCGGCACCCGCTTCGCGCGCTTTCCGGGACCTGGCGAGCCGCGTGACGTGTTCGAGAAGATCGACGACTGCGAGACCATCAACCGCCTGGTGCGGGTCACGCCCGGAATTTCGCTGCACATCCCGTGGGATCGTCCGGAACGGCCGGCGGAGCTGCTCTCGTTCCTCCAGGCGGGCGGGCTGCACGTCGACGCTACGAACTCCAACACGTTCCAGGATCATCCGGGTCAGACCCATTCATACAAATTCGGCAGTCTGAGCCACACGGACGCCGCGGTCCGTCGTCAGGCGGTCGACCACAATCTCGAGTGCCTCGAGCTCGGCGCTGCGCTCGGATCGAAGGCGCACAGCGTGTGGATCGGCGACGGGGGCAACTTTCCGGGTCAGGTGCACGCGCGCAAAGCGCTCGATCGCTACCTCGAAAGTCTCCAGCAAATCTACGACGCGCTCCCAGGTTCATGCCGGTTGTTCATCGAGCACAAGTTCTACGAGCCGGCGTTCTACTCGACCGTCCTGAACGACTGGGGCACGAGCTACGTCTGCGTCAAGGCACTCGGCGATCGCGCGTTCTCGCTCGTCGATCTCGGCCACCACGCGCCGAACGTCAACATCGAGCAGATCGTCGCGCGCCTGATCCAGCTCCAGAAGCTCGGCGGCTTTCACTTCAACGACAGCAAGTACGGAGACGACGACCTGGACGCGGGCGCGATCAAGCCGTTTCAATTGTTCCTGATCTTCAACGAGCTGGTGGATGCGGCGATAGAGGGCGTTCCCGGGTTTGACCCCGCATACTTGCTCGATCAATCGCACAACGTCACCGATCCGATCGAGTCGCTGATGACGAGCGCGATCGAGCTTGTGCGAGCCAACGTTCAGGCGCTGCTGGTCGATCGGGAGGCGCTGAGCGCGTATCAGGAGCGGAACGACGCGTTGATGGCGCTCCAGACGTTGAAACGGGCGTTCACGACCGACGTGTCGCCGATTCTGGCGACCGCGCGGCTCCGGAGCGGCGGCGCAATCGATCCCGTCGCCGTGTATCGGACGAGCCAGTATCGGAAACGAAAGACAGAAGAACGGCCTGCCGTGGCGCGACCGGGGGTGGGCATCCTATGAGGCGACGCCACTTTCTCGAATTGACCGCGGCCGGCGCAGCAGGCCTGCTGGCGCCGCGCACGTCGCAGGCGGCCGATGCGCGCATCGAAGTGCTCCTCAACGAGCCGATCGGCAGCATTACCGCTGATCTCTACGGCCACTTCGTCGAGCACCTCGGCGGCGTCGTCTACGACGGCGTGTGGGTCGGCGAGAAGTCGACAATCGCCAACACCGGCGGAATCCGGCAGGCGCTCGTCGACCACATGCGGCGGCTCCCGCCCGGTCCGATCCGCTGGCCCGGCGGCTGCTTCGCGGACAGCTACGACTGGCGCGACGGGGTTGGTCCCCGGGCGGCGCGCCCGCGCCGGACGAATTTCTGGGAAGGCGCGATGGCGAAGCTTCCGGACGGCCCCGGTAAATACGATCCCAACCATTTCGGCACGAACGATTTCGTCCGCCTGTGCCGGCTGGTCAAGAGCGAGCCGTACATCGCTGCGAACCTCCGGAGCCTGTCAGCGAAGGACTTCTATCAGTGGGTCGAGTACTGCAATAGCCCCGCAGGCAGCTCCACGCTCGCCGAGCTGCGCGCCGCCGGCGGCGATCGCGATCCGTTTCGTGTGCGCTTCTGGGGAGTCGGGAACGAATCGTGGGGCTGCGGCGGCAACTTCACGCCCGAGGAGTACGCGACCGAGTACCGCCGGTTCACCGCGTGGGTGCCGGGCTACGGAGTCAAACTGGCGTTCATCGGATCGGGGCCCAACAGCGGCGATCTCGGCTGGACGCGTCGCTTCCTCACGAAACTCATCGAGAAAGGGGAAGGGGCGCTTGGCGGCATGTGGGGATGGGCGCTGCACCACTACTCGTGGAACACGAGCCGCGGCGCGACGACCGACTGGTTCGCGGGCAAAGGGGATGCAGTAGCTTTCACCAACGACGAGTGGTACGAGCTCCTCGTCGAAGCGGACAAGATGGACGGCCTCATCACCAGCCACTGGGGCGTGATGGGGGAAATCGATCGCACCCACCGGGTGAAGCTCGTCGTCGACGAGTGGGGTGCATGGTTCAAACAGGGAACGGAAGTCGATCCGGCGCACCTCTTCGGCCAGCAGTCCACCGTACGTGATGCGCTCGTGTCGGCGCTTACGCTGGACACGTTCCACCGGCACGCCGACAAAGTGGTGATGGCCAACGTCGCGCAGCTGGTGAACTGTCTCCAGTCGCTCTTCCTGGCGGACGAGGATCGCTTCGTCGCGACGCCCGTGTTCCACGTGTTCGAGATGTACGGCGCGCACGTCGGCGGCCGCGCCGTGCGCGCCGAGTTCTCGGCGCCGCGGATCTCGTACGAGCGCGTGAAAGACAAAGGGTCGCTCTGGGGTCTCGCCGGCTCGGCGTCCGTGAAGGACAAGACGCTGACGCTGACCGTCGTCAATCCGCACGTCACCGAGGCGTGCGAAACGGAGGTCGCCATCCGCGGCGCCTCGATCGCGTCCGTCCGCGCCACGACCATCTCGGCGCCGGACATCCACGCGCACAACACGTTCGAGCGTCCGAGCGACGTTCAGCCCAGAGAAGAGAAGGCCGGCGCGGCACAAGGCGGAGTGCTGGTCCACCGGTTCCCGGCGGCGTCGGTGACGAGGGTGACGATCCTATTGGCCTGAGGCTGCGCCACCCTGCTGTGGCTCAAATCTGCGCAGGGCCAGGCTCTGCGCGATTGCCCGCCGCCCCTCGGCGATGGACGCAATCTTTCCGCACGCCAGCGACTGCATCAGAAGATTCCCGAGCGCCGTGGCCTCGATGGGCCCGGCGACGACCGGACGGCCGAGTGCGTTGGCGGTCGCCTGATTCAAGTACGCGTTCTGCGAGCCGCCACCGACGACGTGGACGCCCGGGACCCGCGTGTCGGTCAATGCTTCGATGGTCTGCACGACGGACGCGTACCGTGCCGCTAGCGAATCGAGGATGACTTTCGTCAGGAACGCCGGATCGTCAGAGACGTCCCCGCCCTGCCCGGCGAGGGCAGCGCGGACTTCCGTGACCATGTCGGGCGGATTGAAGAAGCGCGGTGCATCAGGATCGATCAGCGGGACGCGGCTGGTCCGGCCCGAGGCCTTCTCGATCAGAATCGACAAATCGTGCTCGGCACCGGCGCGGCGCCATTCGTCCCTGCAACGCTCCAGGATCCACATGCCGGTGACGTTCTTCAGAAAGCGGAATGTCCGCCCGGCGCCGCGTTCGTTGGTGAAATTGGCGGCGAGGACCTCCCGGCCGACCAGCGGCGCGTCGCGTTCCACGCCGACCAGCGACCAGGTGCCGGATGAAATGTACGCCCAGCCCGGTTCGAGCGGCGTACCGACGACCGCGCTCGCTGTGTCGTGCGTCGCGGGAGCAATGATTCGCAGCGGTGCAAGCCCGAGCGTTCGCTGAAGTTCCGGCGCGAGCGTGCCGAGATCTGTCCCGGCATCGACCAAGCCGGGCAGCAAGTCGCGCCGCAGCCCCACTCGCGCGACGAGCTCATCGTCCCACTCGGACGTTCGCACGTTGAGAAGCTGCGTGGTCGACCCGTTGGTTCGTTCCGAGCTCGACGCTCTGCAGAGCAGGTGATGGCAGAGGTCCGGTATCAGAAGAAGGCGAGCGGCCTGCGAGGGCAGCCCATCTCGAGCGTGGGCCGCGAGCTGAAAGAGCGTGTTGAACTGGAGAAACTGGATGCCGGTGCGCGCGAAGATCTCGTCACGCCCGACGCGCGAGAAAATCTCGGCCATAAGGCCTGCGGTCCGATCGTCGCGATAGCAGATCGGCTCTTCGACGAGCTCGCCGGAACAGTCGATCAAACCATAGTCCACGCCCCAGGAATCGACACCGGCAGAGACGAGCTCGAGGCCGGCCGCCCGCGCGGCATCCGACGCTCGGCGCAGGCCTGTCCGCAGGCCGTCGAACAGCTGCGCGACGTCCCATCGCAGGCGACCATCGATGTGACGCGGCGCGTAGTGGAAGCGGTGCGCCTCCTCGAAGCGGACGGCGCTCGGCGAGACTTCACCGACAACGACGCGACCACTGCCGGCGCCTAGATCGACGGCCGCATGCAACTCACGGCTTCTTCTTCCGCTTCTTGGTTCCATAGGTTCCAAAGGTTCCATTGGTTCCATGCGTTCGAGGTTCACCGCGTCGAACGCTTCGAACCTCGAGAACCTGGAACCCGTGGAACCCTGGAACCTTTGGAACCCTTGGAACCTCTGGAACCTTTGGAACCTGGATTCTGGATGTGAAACACCTCGCGAAGTTCCCGCGAGATCGGACTGTCGTCGGCGTTTGCCGGCATGATGTCGCGCATGTGGCGCCACCAGCGCCGGCAGACGTCGGTCGTCGCGACCGCGGCCCATCGGGCCTCGCTGTCGATCTCGACGTATCCGAAGAGATCGTTGGCTTCAGGATCGAGAAAGATGGAATACGTTCGAACGCCGTGATCGATCAGCGTGTCCTCGAGTTCCTGCCAGATCGGCCGGTGGCGCCGCTCGTACTCCGCCTCGCTGCCGCGATGCACGGACATTCGAAACGCTTTGCGAATCATACGAACCCCCTGAAACCGAGAGCGTTCAGAAAGGTTTTTCGAGCGATTCGCTCTGCGTCGTGAAGAGTTCGGCGCCCTTCTCGGTGATCACCATGTCGTCCTCGAGCCGTACGCCGAACTCCCCGCGAATGTAGATGCCCGGCTCGTCGCTGAAGGTCATGCCCGGCGCGAGCGGCAGCGTGTTGCCCTTCACGAGATACGGCCATTCGTGACCGTCCATGCCCATCCCGTGCCCGACGCGATGCGTAAAGTAGGTGTAGCCGGGGCCGAACCCCGCGTCTTCGATCACCTTGCGGGCGGCGGCATCCACGGCCTCGCATGGGACGCCAGGTTTCGCTGCGGCCAGCGCCGCGTCCTGCGCCTTGCGCTCGATCGCGAAGACCTGCTTCATCTTCTCGGTGGGGCGCCCAAGCACGAACGTGCGCGAGATATCAGATTCATACCCTTCGACGCTGCACCCGCCGTCGATGAGAAGGATCGTTCCTTCCTTGATGACCTGCGGCTGGATTGACCCATGTGGCAGCGCCGAGTACTGACCGACCTGAACTCCGGCGCCGCCGGAGAATCCAAGCCTGGCGTGTGCGGCAGAGACGAGCCGGGCGAAGTCGTTCTGGGTCATGTTTTCCTTGAGCGATTCAAATGCGGCCTTGTACGCCTTCCACGTCACCTCGGACGCGAGCCGCATGAGTGCAAGCTCGTGCGCATCCTTTGTTGCGCGGCAGCCGGCCGTGACCGGAGTTCCGCTCACCAGCTTCACCGTCGGTGCCGCCTGGGCGACGCCGTCGCTGAAGACGAACTTCGTCGTCTCTTCGACGCCGAGGCGGCCGGTCGCGATGCCGCGGTCGCGCAGTCCCTGGGCTACCCGCTCGTACGGGCTTTCATGCTCATGCCAGGTCCGGACGTCCGCTTTCGGGCCGCCGAACGGCCCGAGCGCGATCTGCTCGCGCGCGCGATCCTCTTCGAACGCCGGGCACACGACGAACGGCTCGCCAGTTCGCGGGAGAACGAACGCGAACAGCCGCTCCGCGCCGCTCCAGCGCATGTTCGTAAAGTAGACGAGCGACGTTCCCGAGCAGAGCATGAGCGCGTCGATGCGCTGCTCTGCCATCAGCCGCCGGGCCTTTTCGACCCGCGCCCGCCGTTCATCGGCGGTGATCGGAGTCTCCCGGCCCTTCAGTGACGTGAGCGCCGCGATCGGCGCGGGTAGAGGCTCGCTCGACGCTTGCGGCGCCTCCATGCCATCGGCGCGAAGGTGACCTGTCAACCCGGCGGCGAGAGGCAGCGACAGAAACGATCGACGGCTCAGCGACACGATTCCTCCTTCGATGGCCAACTATACTCTCGCGAATGCGGCCCAGATGGATAGCGCTGACGGCTATCTGGTTCTACTGGTCATCTCTCATCTGGCTGCGGCCCCTTCTGTCGTTTCTGGAGGTCCGACCAGCCGACTATCCTGCCCTGCAGAGTGCGCTGCGCGTCTATTACGCGCCACTGCGCTACCTGATTCCTTGGATGCCGGCGCTCTTCGGACGGTCCGCTCGTCCGGCCTCCAGGGCCGCTCTGCTGGCGGCAACGGTCGGTGCAGGGATCTGTCTAGCGATCTGGGCGGTGCTCGTCATGCGCGCCAATACGCGACGGACCATGAAGGGTCGGTGACGACCCGCGAAGCAGCGGATGTTTCTCAGGGCCGCACAGGCGTCGCGCTCCGCGACATGCGGTAGCCCAGCACGATCAGAACTGCGAACGCGGCGAACCCGACCAGCGCCACGTCGAAGTACCACGCGCGAGGATTGAGCGTCAGCGGAAATCCTACCGAGAGGTTCAGCGCGGCGAGCATGACGGCCGTCGCCAGCAGCCCGTACCGCACCAGGATGAATACGATGAGCGCCGAGCCGAAAATGCTGCCGCCGACCGTGAACGGATTGATCTCTCCGAATGAGCTCAGGAAAAGCAGGCTCACCGCGCCGGTCGCCGCAAGACCGGCCAGCCACACGCTGCGAAACGCCAGCCGCGCGCCGACAAGCACCATGAGGATGACGAGCGCGGTCAGCACCGACTGGTCGGGCTGTGTGACGATCGTGGCGACCGCATGCCTGAGTCCGACGAGCGGCTCCAGCCGCATGGAGTCGAGATCCGCTGGCGGCCGCCCCGCCAGCAGCGGGAAGAAATACTGAAGACGCAGCGACAACGTACAGGCGACGCCGGCCAGCAGGCCGACGAGGAGGTCGCGGCCGAGCATCGGATCGCGTAGCCGCCCGGTCAGCAGCCGGCTCCACGCGATGAGCAGGTTCGGCCAGAGGCGCCGGGCGACTGGCTCGAGCGCCAGATACAAGAGCCAGATCATGCCCGCGGCGAAAAACGAAATGCTCGCGGCGCGAACGAAATGGCTCCACTCGATGCCGAGATGCAGCACATGGTGCGCACCGATCAGGAACTCCGCGGTCTGAATCGCGAAGAGAAATGCCGCCAGCCGGATAGCGCCGTTTCGATCGCCTCGCCCGGCCTTGAGATTGCGGCGCGCCATTCCCGCAGCGACCAGAAGACTGACCGTCAGCAGACCGAGCGAGACGTAGCCGAGCCACCGGTTCCGCTCGGGCGGCTCCTGTTGCCGGACCGGGCGCGTCCAGGGTCCAACGATCGTGAAATAGACCGGCCGGCCCTCGAACGCGGCAGCCTCGACGCGGACCGACTCGGGCGGCGTGCCGATCGCGCCAGTCCAGGCCGCCCGCGTATCAGCGTACTGGGGAGGCGTCCAGGATTCCGACGTGGACGCAAAGGCCTTCTGGTCGAGCCCCGCCTCGCGGAAGAGCGCTGCCCAGATATCGGTGTGCCGGGGCTCCGAGGTTGTCGCGGCGTCCGGTCGTGGGGTATCCGGCACCTGACGCGGGACCGCCTCGAAGTACACCAGATGGCCCGCGGCATCCAGGTTGAGTCGCACCATGTCGGAGTAGATCATCGGTGGATCGCCGAAGGCGGCCTGGTCCTCCCAGCCCCACGGCAGCATCTCCCGCGGGCTGGTTCGGTACCAGAAGGTGATCGCCGGCGGCGGCCCGGCCGAGACGCGGCGCCACCGATCGATCGATTGATCCGCCCTGGCGATATGCCGCAGGTATTCCTCGTTTTCATCGAATCCGAACACCGCGTCCACACCGAGCGGATATCCAAGCCGCTGAATCATCTGCTCGGCCTGGTCGGCGAGTACCGGCGTCGTCTTGAAAGGCGGCGTTCGACTGAGCACCGACGATCGGTCGGCTACCGCCGACGCTGCGATCAGGCAGGCCGCCGCACCCAGCGCCAGCACGACCGCGCGGCTTTGCGAGAGCGCGCCAGTCGTCCCTGCGGCGGCGACCATCTCGGGTGATGGTGTCTCGCCCGCCGCGAGCGCCGCCTCGAGTGGGCTGGCGCCTGGAAGGCCTGCCGCGACCGCGAGGGCCGACGCTGGACGCAGGGTCGGATCGCTCTCGAGGCAGCGCATGATCGTCCGGTCGATCGCCGGATCGAGATCCGGGACCGCCGTCGTGGGCGTCGGCGGGGCGCCGCGCTCATGCTGCTTGACGAGCTCGCCGACGGTGGGCGCGTCGAACGCGCGCTTGCCGGTGAAGACCTCGTAGAGGACGAGACCGAGCGCGAACAGGTCGCTCTTGACCGACACTTCGCGGCCCGCGAGCTGCTCCGGCGCCATGTAACCGGGAGTCCCCGCGCGCACGTCCGCGCCGGTCGACGCCGCGCCGGCGATGCCGAAGTCGGTCAGCCGTACTCGCCCGGCGCCATCAATCATGACGTTCGCCGGCTTCAAGTCGCGATGCAGCACGCCGCGCTCGTGCGCAGCGGCCAGGCCCGCGCAGAGCTGTCGCGCGACTTCGACTCCCTTGTCCGACGGCAGCCGTCCGATGCGCCGCAGGAGCGACGCCAGATCCTCGCCGTCTACGTACTCCATCGTCAGAAAATGACGACCGTCGGCGAGGCCGATATCGTACACGCGGCAGACGTTGGGATGCGAGACTTGGCGTGCCGTCCGGACTTCGCCGTGAAAGCGCGCCAGGCGCGCCGGGTCCATCTCGAGCGAGTCGGGCAGAAACTTCAACGCGACCGGCTGCTCGAGACGCAGATCGTCGGCGCGGTAAACCTCCCCCATGCCACCCTGCCCGAGCAGGTTCACGACGCGATAACGGTTGTCCAGGATCGTCCCCGGCGCGAAGCGGCCATGCCAGACCGCGGTACCGGACGTTGTCAGGCGCGGGCTGTCGGTCGAGGATTTGGACCGGGTGGGCGAGTCTCCGAGGCGTGTCTCATCATCTGATCCTGTTCCTCCTGCACCGGAGATCGAAGAGCCGCAGGCCGGGCAGAATCGGCATTCGTTCGCGACCGTCGCGCCGCACGAAGGGCAGATCACTGCAGAGATTCTATATCGGTGCTCAGGGTGCTCAAGGTGCGCTAGGTGCGCTCGACCTGCGCGAGAATCAGATCGGCCACGACGCTGGCGCCGTCGGTGGGTGGCTTTGGCGGACGCGGCGTCGAGAGGACGCGCTCGATGGCGGGCCACCAGTGTCCCGCAAGCAGATCCTCCTGGGAGATGAACTCGCAGCGCACGTAACGCGGCATGTCGCGGACCAGCACGTCGTATTCGCGGAACCGGCCGCGCGAGGTGTACACCAGGGCCGTCCCGTTTGCGGCGCACTCGGCGATGATCCCGAACCCCGGCTTGGTCATCACCACGTCCGCGGCGGCGACCAGGTCTTCGTACCGATAGCCTGCGTCGTAGATGTCGGCGTCGGAGATTTGCACGACCCTTGTCGGGTGCTCAAGGTGCTCAAGGTGCTTAGGGTGCGAGCGGGCGACGGTTGCTTCGGCGACGACGAGCGTGCAGTGGGCGAGGCAATCGACGCGATCGAGGGGCAGTCCGCGGACGCCGAAGCCGCCGAACGACGAGAGAACGAGCGGCCGATCGAGCGGCACGCCCAGATGCCGCCGCACGTCCACCGGATCGCGGTGGCTGTGGCGCGCGATGAGCGGGACGTCCACGATTTGGGAAAAGGATTCGAAGCCACCCCACATCGGCAGCCGCCACGCGGCATGCGCCCGCGCGTAGGCGGCGCGGACGAGCGGGAGAAGCCGCGGCGCGTCAACGATCTCGTCGTACTCCTCGTAGATCCAGTCCCAGGTGAAGTTCGCCAGCGCAAAGGAGGGTACGTCTGCGCGATCCGCCGCCGCGAACGCCAGCGGTGGGATGTCGCCGACGACGAGCGTTGTGCCGGCGGATAGGAGAGCCTGCGCCTCCTCCGCCGCGCGGCGATCAAGCGTCGCGTAAAACGCCGTGGCGCGGCGGATGGATTCCGGGATGTCGATCCGCAGGCTGTCGACCTGGACGAGCCCAGTATCCGCTTCGATGCAGTGAAAGTCGACGCGCGTCCGTGCGGTGAGATCGAACAGCCAGCGGGGCGCGGCCGTGCGAGCCTGGATCGGTAGACTTGGCGCGCGCGCAGCGAGCGCGTTGATGACTTCGATATCTCTCGACGCGTGCCCGAACCCGTGTCCGGACACATAAAACACAATCATCGTGAGAGAGAAATCAGGGTACAGGAACCCCAGGCATCGCCACCGCGAGCGCGTCCTCGAGCGTCTTGATCGGCACGAACGCCATCTCCTTCCGTACTTCTTCGGGAAGTTCTTCGGTGTCATCGACATTCTGCAGCGGGAGCAGGAGCGTCTTGATACCGTGACGTCGCGCGGCGAGCGCTTTTTCCCGGATGCCGCCGACGGGCAGCACGAGGCCCGAGAGCGTGATCTCGCCGGTCATCGCCACGTCGTCGCGAACCGGCTCGTTTCGGAATGCGGACACGATTGCCGTGGCCATGGTGACGCCGGCGGAGGGGCCGTCCTTCGGAATCGCGCCGGCGGGCACGTGGACGTGCACGTCGTGCGTGCCGAACGCTTCAGGGTCGATGCCCAGCGGACGCGCCTGCTGCCGCACGTGGCTGAGCGCCGCACGGGCGGATTCCTGCATGACGTTCCCGAGCTGACCCGTCAGCGTCAGATTGCCTTTGCCGCCTGGCAGCAGGACCGCTTCGATGAAGAGCACGTCGCCGCCGGTTTCAGTCCATGCGACGCCGGTCGCGACGCCCGGCCGCGACGTCCGAAAGGCCGTGTCCGGACGGAACTGAGGCGGCCCGAGGTACGCCGTCACCTTGTCGGGCTCGATCGTTACCGGCGGCGCCGCAGACGGATCGGGCTCCGCGGCGATCCGCGCTGCCACCTTGCGGACCAGCGCACCGAGCCGCCGCTCGAGGCTCCGCACTCCCGCTTCGCGTGTGTATTCGGTGATGACGCGGCGTATCGTCGCGTCCGGCACGATGACCTGCTCCGGCGTCAGTCCGTGCTCGGCCACCTGCCGCGGCAACAGGTACTTCCGCGCGATGTGGACTTTCTCCTGCTCGGAGTAGCCGCTCAGCGAGATGATTTCCATCCGATCGAGCAGCGCGGGGTGAACAGTACCGAGTTGATTCGCCGTCGCGATGAACAGCACCCTCGACAGGTCGAGCGGGATCTCGACGTAGTGATCGCGGAACGCGTGGTTCAGGGCCGGGTCGAGGACTTCGAGCAGCGCTGCCGCCGGATCGCCCTGAATGCCGACGCTGATCTTGTCGATCTCGTCGAGCATGAAGACGGGGTTCATCGCGCCCGCCTGCTTGAACGCCGTCGCCAGACGCCCCGGCATGGCGCCGATGTAGGTGCGCCGGTGACCCCGAATCTCCGCTTCGTCCCGCACGCCGCCGAGCGAGATGCGCACGAACTTGCGGTTCATCGCGCGCGCGATCGACTGGCCGAGTGACGTCTTGCCGACACCCGGGGGGCCGACGAAGCAGAGGATGGGACCTTTCATGTCCCCCTTCAACTTGCGCACCGCCAAGTACTCGACGATCCGCTCCTTGACCTTGTCGAGATCGTAGTGGTCTTCGTCGAGGACCCGGCGCGCCTCGGTTGGATCGAGGCGATCTTCGGTCGTCACCGACCACGGGATCTCGAGGATCCAGTCGAGATACGTCCGGATCATCTGGTACTCGGGCGAGGCGGGCGTCATCCGCTCGAGGCGATCGACCTCGCGCATCGCGACGGCGTTGACATGCTCCGGCAGCTTGGCGTCTGCGACCCGCTGCCGAAGCTCCTGCACTTCGCTGTCGGTTTCGCCGAGCTCAGACTGGATCGCTTTGAGCTGCTGGCGCAGCAGGTACTGTCGCTGCGCGTCGGTCATCTCCGCTTCGGCCTTCGACGCGATCCGGCCCTTCATCTCGAGGACGTCGATCTCGCGGGCGAGCGCCGACGCAACGGCGCCGAGCTTCACCGAGAGATTGGCTTCCTCGAGCAGTTTCTGCTTGTCCTCCGGTTTGATGTCGAGGAGGCTCGCGAGTAGATAGCAGATCCGCAGCGGATCATCGAGGCTCGCGACGATCGCCCTCAGATCGGGCGCCAGACCGGTCGCGACTGAGAGCCCGCGCTCCACGAGCTCCTGAATGCGCCGGATCTGCGCGTCGACTTCGATCGTGCGCTCGGTCGGCTCGGGCAGCGGCTTGACGAGCGCCAGGATGAGATGGCCCTCCCCCGACGGTTCCTTATTGAGAAACTCGGCGCGGGCGCGCGCGATCCCCTCGACGAGCAGACGCACGCTGCCGTTCGGCATCTTGGACATCTGCCGAATCAGACCGACCGTACCCACACGGACAAGATCGGTGGGGCTGAGGTCCTCGGCTTCGGTCGTCTGTTGCAGCAAAAGCACCATCCGGTCGCCGGCAAGCGCCCGGTTGATTGCCTCGACCGACACCGGCCGCGCGGCGGCGAGCGGCGCCGCCGTCAACGGAAACACGACCGAGCGCCGGAGCGGCAGAACGGGCAGCTCGGAGGGAATCGGTGGGCTGGAGGAAGTCGGTTGAGCCATCAGTGTTGATTGCTGAATGTCGAATGCTGAATCGTGGCGCTACGGCACGAACCTCGGAGCGGATGGTGCGTCCGCGAGTCGCCACGCAGCTTCGAAGGTCATCCGCGCGACCCGCGCCAGCTTCTCGAAGTTTATCTTGTCTGCGTCGTCATCGGGCGTGTGGTAGTCGGGATGCAAGCCCGTCGTCAGGAACAGCGCGGGAATTCCCTGCTCGAGAAACGACCAGTGATCGCTGCGCCGCACGAGATTATGCGATCCGGCGTCGTAGCTCGTGCGCAGGTCGAAGCGCGTGACTTCATTCGCCATTCGCACCACGGATGTCAGGTCGGGACTGTGCGAATAGCCGAGCAGGTGAAGAACGTTGACGTTGTCTTTTGCTTTGGTGGCGGCGAAGCCGCTGAAACGGGGGCTCGATGGGTCGGGCACGTCTTCGTCTCGGCCGACCATGTCGAGGTTCAGATTGGCGACAGGACGGCCCTGCGGCGACGGATGCGCGACGAAATGCCGCGAGCCGAAGAGTCCGGATTCTTCGGCGTTCCAGATCGCGAAAACAATCGTCCGCGCCGGACGAACGCCAGCGGCCGCTGCCGACGCGAACGCCTCAGCCACTTCCAGCACTCCTGCCACGCCGGAGGCGTCATCGTCGGCGCCGTTGAACACACCGCGGCGCGGGTCGACACCATCATGGTCGAGATGGGCCCCGACGACGACCAGCTCGTCGCGCCGCGCGGCGTCGGCTCCCGGCAGGGCAGCGACGACGTTGAATGTTTTCACCTGACGCCGCTCGATTTCGGCGGCCAGGGTCAGCTGCGCGCGACCCACGAGCGGCCGCAGCTTATCGGCGAGTCCCTTCGTGATAAACGCCACGGGGATTGCGGCGATTTCTGCTGACTGGTACGACGGATCGTCATCCAGCGCGCCGATCTGCCAGGTATCGCCGAGAGGTTCCAGGGACGGAGCGATGATGATGACGCCGACGGCTCCCTTCAACGTCCATTCGCTCACGGTGCGGCGACGTTCGGCGGCCCGGCTGAAGCCCGACCCAATCGGAAGAAAGACGATGCGCCCCGGCGCCTCGCGCGGCTTGAACGTTGCTTCGGCAGTCACTGTCCTGGAGGCGGAGATTGAGGCCGGATAGAACTCCTCGCCAGCGGTTCGCCGCAGCAGCTCACGGCCGTCGGCGTCGCGCACCTCGAGCGCCGTCGCCTGGCTGAGCGCCGCGTCGAAGAGCGAGAAATTCTGAAGGTAGTTGGGGAGCGCCGCGGAGACGCCGATTCGCGTGAACGCGCTAACCACGTACTCTGCGGCTCGTCGATTGCCGGCGGTTTCGAGTCCACGTCCGTCCATGTCGTCGGCAGCGAGGACGCCGACGTATTCGGACAGATCTTGCGGGGTCACGGTTCGCGCCGCGCGTTCGACCTCAGGCGAGAGCGGCGTTCGGGTTCCGGCGGAGGCCGCGGCCGCGGCTACGATCGCGACGGCGATCGTCCTCCACGGGATCTGTCGGCGGGCACTCATCGTACGTAGCGCGGCCCATACGGGCGGCGTCGTTCTGAGTCTATCGCAACGAA
Organism: Vicinamibacterales bacterium; assembly: GCA_036258175.1. Taxonomy (GTDB): domain Bacteria; phylum Acidobacteriota; class Vicinamibacteria; order Vicinamibacterales; family 2-12-FULL-66-21; genus DATAEE01. The sequence goes on along the minus strand of DATAEE010000358.1, from coordinate 13,718 downwards.
TACCTGATCTGTTACGTCGCGCGGCGCGAATCAGTAAATCCCGGGAAGGATCTTCCAGCGGACTCTGCTCGCATACATGCGGTAGCGATCCCCAAACGCTTCGACAAGCGAACGTTCCTCGAAGGGTACCGCCATTGCAAGGTAAGCGGTGCTGATGGTGGCGAACACGAGCCGATCGGTAGTCATCCGCGGCGTGCCGAAGACGAACAGGACCCATCCGAAGTAAACCGGATGCCGAACCCAGCCGTACACGCCCGTGGTCCGCAGCGACGGCTCTGGCGCGCGAGATGCGTGCGGTTCATCCGCCTCCGCGGTCGCAGCCGTGCCGGCGGGACGAAGACCGGCCAGTTCGAAGGGCTCCAGCGCCGCGCTCGCGGTGAGCGCGAGGACGATGCCGGCGGCCTGCACGAGGCGCAGCGCGATCCCGATGATGCCGCCGACGTCGTACAAGACGCCGTCGATCCGTTGCCACCAGGCGCACGTCGCGAAGAAAAGTAGGCTCGCAATCCAGACGTAGGTCGATCGCTCCAGCTCTGCCGGAACGAACCGAGTCAGCCATTGTTTCGCGTCCATACGTGCCATGATGCTGTGGTGCAGCGCGAAGATGGAAAAGAGGAGCACGTCGACGGTAAGCGCGGTGAGACCGCCTCGTGTCTGGCGCGGTCGATCGAGGGCGATTAGATAGAAATAGAGGAAGTAGAGAAGGGAAGCGACGAACAACCCGGCGCCGATCCAGGCATATGCGCGCCTGAGGCTGTGAGGCATCGGCTGCGTATTATAGAGTTCGGTTAGCGAACGAAGGTCCGAGTGCTATGGCCACCCCCAGCGTCGCCATAACCGGCATCGGCGTCGTGTCGCCATTCGGCGTGGGCCGCGAGTGCTACTGGAGCGGCCTGCGTGCGGGGCGAAGCGCCGTCAGGGCGATCACCGACTTCGACGCGTCGCTGTTTGCCTGCGGTGTCGCCGCGCCCGTTCCCCCGCTGACCCTAGCGGACATCCCGCGCCTGAACGGCAACGGCCACCTCGCCGACCACGCCGATCCACGGCGCTACTCCCGCGCGTCGCTCATCGCGGTCATCGCGGCGATCGAGGCCTGGAAAGATGCCGACCTCAAGCAGTCGGAGCCCGGCGCAGGCGTCATCGTCGGCAGCGGCGCGGGCGGCATCGACGTCGCCGAGCGTCAATACAGAGAGTTCTTCACTGACGGGTGGAAACGCGTCGGACCGTACGCGATTCCCGTGTCGATCGTTGGAATGATCTCGAGCGAGGTATCGATCGCCCTCGAGCTGCATGGAATCAGCCACGTGCTGTCGACGGGCTGCACGAGCTCGACAGATGCGATCGGATACGCGGCGGCGCTCATCCGGTCGGGCGAAGCGGACGTGCTGCTGTCCGGCGGCGCCGATGCCTGCGTGACGCCGGGCATGATCTTCGGCTTCTCGAAGATGAAGGCAGTCTCCACGCATTACAACGACACGCCGGCGCTCGCCTCGCGCCCCTTCGATCGCGGCCGGGACGGCTTTGTTTTGGGTGAAGGGGCGTGGATGATCGTGCTCGAGCGCGAAGACCGCGCCCGCGCGCGGGGCGCACGCGTGTATGCCACGGTCGATGGCTACGCGTCGACGTGCGACGCGTATCACCGCGTCCAGATGGATCCCGATGGCGAGCAGATCATCCGCGCGATGTCGGGCGCGATCGAGCGGAGCGGCCACGCGATCGATGAGATCGGCTATGTCAGCTATCACGGCACGTCCACGGTTCTGAACGACGCGGTCGAAGCGCGATGCGTACGGCGGCTGTTCGGCCAGCGTGCCGACGGGCTGCCCGGGTCGTCGACAAAATCCATGATCGGCCACCCACAGGGCGCGAGCGGCGCCGCCGGCGTCGTCGCGAGCGCGCTGGCGCTCGCGCGCGGATTCCTGCCGCCGACCATCAACCAGATCGATCCGGACCCAGATTGCGATCTGGACGTCATCCCGAATGAGGGGCGCGCGGCGCAGCCCGCGGCGGCACTCTGCAACTGCCTCGGGTTCGGATCGAAGAACAGCGCCCTTGTCCTGGGACGGAGTGATTGACGTACTGATCATCGGCGGCGGCCCGTCCGGCGCGATTGCCGGCACCCTCCTCGCGCGCCGCGGCGCCCGCGTACGGCTGATCGAGCGTGCCGTTTTCCCGCGCGACAAACTTTGCGGCGACACGTTGAATCCAGGCGCCCTGGCGCTGCTCGATCGCCTCGATCTCAGTGATGTCTCGTCCGCTGGCCTGCCGGTCAACGGCATGATCGTGACGGGGCCCGACGGAGTGCGAGTCGAAGGGCGCTACCCGCAAGGGACGATCGGGCGGGCGATTCGCCGCAGCGACCTGGACGCCGCCATCCTGCGCGCCGCCGCAGCCGCGGGAGTCGAGATCGAACAGGGCGTCACCGTGACGTCACCGATCGTCTCGGACGGCCGCGTTATCGGTGTGACCATGCGTGTGGGCGGCGCGGAGCGGCGGCTCACTGCGCCGCTGACGATCGCGGCCGACGGCCGGCGATCGCGAATGGCTTTCGCGCTTGGCCTGTCCCGTCACCCACGCCGTCCCCGACGGTGGGCGATCGGCGGCTACTACGAAGGCGTCCGCGAGCTGACGGCGTTCGGCGAAATGCACATCCGCGCGCACGGGTATCTCGGGGTGGCGCCGATCCCTGGCGGCCTTGCGAATGCCTGTCTGGTGATCGAATCTCCACGCGATCTGTTCGACCCGGCCGACAGGCTGGACGCCGCCGTCCAGGCGGATCCAGCGACGGCCGACCGGTTCGCAGACGCGCGGCGTAGCGGGCCGGTCTCGGTGCTCGGTCCCCTCGCTGTCGAAGCGCGGGCCGCTGGCATGCCGGGCCTGCTCCTGACGGGCGATGCCGCGGGGTTCATCGATCCAATGACCGGCGACGGGTTGCGGTTCGCGATTGCCGGTGCGGAACTTGCGGCGCGTGCCGCCGGCGATCACTTCGACGGCGGGGTGGCGACGCCGCACGTCGCGCTGGCCTCGTGGCGTCGCGATCTGTTCGGCGTGAAGTGGCGCTTCAATCGCGGCGTGCGCGCGCTCGTCGCTGCGCCCGCCGCGGTACGCGCTGCTGCAATGGGTGCGCGCGTCATGCCATCACTGGTGCGGATGGCCATTGCATACGCTGGCGACGTACCGTGATTCTCCAGACGGGTGCGAGCGCGCTTCTGGTCGTGACCTTTCTCATCGTCGAGACGCTGCGCTCGTACGCCAACGAGCGCGCGTTGCGCGCGCGCGGCGCGATTGAACCGGCCGGGGACGTGTATCAGGTGATGTCGGCCGCGTACCCGCTCGCGCTGTTTGCGCCGTTCGCGTCAGCGCTGATCGCCGGGCCGGCGCCGCTGCCGATCTGGACCGCCGGCGTCATCATTTTCCTAGCGGCCAAGGCGTTGAAGTTCTGGGCCATCCAGGCGCTCGGCCCTCAGTGGACGTTTCGCGTCCTCGTCGTACCGGGTGCGCCGCTCGTGACGTCAGGTCCGTACCGTTATTTGCGGCATCCGAACTATCTCGCCGTGGCGGGTGAGATTGTCGGCGTCGCGACGATGTGCGCGACGCCGGCGATTGGAACCATCGCGCTGCTCGGATTCGGAGCGCTGATGTTGCGGCGGATCGCGATCGAAGAGCGGGCCCTCGCGTCATCGACTCCGCGGTAACACAGTCGATCGACAGCGGGCGTCGAGTGCGATGCTATAGTCGGGTCACGTGCGATTTCCTCGACTCCTGCCGTCCCGTCTCCCGGCTCTTCCGCGCTGGGCGAGGGTGGCAGACGCGCTCACGCTAACGCTCGTCCTCGTCGCTCCCATCGTCGCGGCAACCGGCGGGTTCCGCGAAATCCTCTTCGGCCTGCAGATCTCGGTCCGGTCCGTTGATCGATTGATCCTGTACGCGCTCATCATCACCGCGATTCGTCATTGGACGGTCAGGTCGCCGACGCTGCTCCAGCGGCTTCGCGCGTTCCCGGAACGAGTCCCGGAAGATGCCGACGATCGGGCGCCGCTCGCGCCTGATGAAGTGGCGCTCTTTCCGGACCGGTCATGGTGGCGCGCTGTACTCGAGTTTGCGGGCATCGCCGCTGCGTACGGCCTGCTTGTCGTCGTCATGACGTGGCCGCAGGCGGCGCGCCTGGACCTGGTGCCGGACCTTGGCGATCCGTTGTTCTCGACATGGCGGCTCGCGTGGACGGCGCACCAGATCATCCGCGATCCGTTGCACCTGTTCGACGGCAACATCTTTCATCCCGAGCGGCTCACGCTGACCTACTCGGACTCGCACATCGTGCTCGGTCTGATGAGCGCGCCCTTCATGTGGGCGGGATTTCACCAGCTCGCCGTCTACAACGTGCTGTTTCTCTCGATGTTCGCGCTCTCGGGCGCGTCGACGTTCGTGCTGATGCGAGCGCTGACCGGACGATCGGATGCCGGTATGGTGTCGGGCGTGATGTTCACGCTCTATCCGTATCGGTTCGAGCATTACAGTCACCTCGAACTGCAGGCCACCTTCTGGATCCCGCTCCTGCTGCTCGCGCTGCACCGGGCGTTCAAACGTGCCCGCGTGCGCGACGGCCTCGTAGCCGGGCTGATCATGGGCCTGCAGACACTGTCGTCGCTGTACTACGGCGTCTTCCTCACGGTGTATCTCCTCCCCATTTGTGGCGTGCTGTGGCTGCACTCACGCGTCGCGAGGCGCGCGGTCCGCGGGCTTGCGGGCGGCATGGTCGTAGCGGCCGTAATGGTCGCGCCAGTGGCGGCGGCCTACGTCGCAAATCGATCGATGGTGGGGGAGCGCGCGTTCGGCGTCGTCGAGACTTACAGCGCGCAGGGGAGCGACTACCTCGCCGCGCATTGGAGGGTCGCGCGATACGGCACCGTCGGCGCCGAAGATCACCGTCCGGAGTGTGAGCTGTTCCCGACGATCACGCCGGTGGTGCTCGCGCTCGTCGGCATGTGGCCGCCGCTGTCGGCGGCACGCATCGGGTATGTGCTGGCGTTCGCGCTTGCGTTCGATGCCTCGCTCGGCAGCAACGGCGCCGTGTATCAAGTGCTCTACGACTATGCGCCTGGCTTTCGCGCGCTGCGGGTTCCCGCACGATTCAGCGTGCTCGTCGGGCTGACGCTCATCGTCCTGGCGGGCTACGGTCTCGCGCGTCTCACGCGCGGCCGCGGCTTGATCGCGCGCTGGACGGTTGCGCTCGTCGCGGCCGGGGCGACGATCTTCGAGATGACGCCTCGCAACCTCTTCGTGCCCGCATGGATGGAACCGCCGGCGATCTTCGCGAGCCTGCCGGACGACCCCGGCGTCGTGCTCGTCGAGCTGCCGATGCCGCTCGATCAGTTATCGATCTGGGAAGATGCGCGTTCCGACTACAACTCGACCTTCCATTGGCGGAAAGTGGCGAACGGTTCGAGCGGACACTTTCCCGATTCGTACCTTCAGCTGGTCGCGCGGCTCCAGACGTTTCCGCGCGACGGAGGCGTCGACTACCTCAAGGAACGCGGCGTCACGCACGTCGCGGTGCACCAGAAGTTCTACATCCGCGACCGGTATGCGCGCACGATCCGGGACCTCGAGGGACGAACCGACGTCGTACTCGTGGCGACCGGCTCGTTTCTCGGCGCGGAATCGCGGCTGTACCGCGTCGTGCGTTGATCGCCGCGAAGGCGGCCGGACGTTCGGCGATGGCGTCTAATTCGTTGGGTGAGGGGGCTATAATGCGCAGCAATGCGATGCGCGGGACAGAACGGTTGCTCCCCCTCGTCTGCTGTCTGATTGGCGTCGTGCCGTCGGCCGCGCAATCCGTCCCATCACAGGTCCCACCTTCGTCGCTACGTGCCGCGGAACGGGCGCTCGCACATGGTCAGCCAGCGGAGGCGGAAGCGATTGCGAAGGGATTGGCGCCGGACGACCCTGCCGTCGCGGTTATTCGCGCGCGGATTGCCCTCCGGACCGGCAAGCTGGACGATGCGGAGCGGCTCCTCGCACCGGCGGCAGAAGCGGATCCGGCCGGGGACGCCGCGCTCGAGCTCGGGCTGCTCGAGATCGCGCGAGGCCGGCGGCAGGCCGCGGTGGCGCGCCTGATGGCCGTCTTCGACGCCGGGGCGCGCGCCGACGCGGACGGCGTCGGCCGCGCCGCGCGGGCGGCTCGAGCGCTCGGTGACTTCCGCCAGGCAAACGCGCTCTACCGTCGGGGGGCCGCGCTCGGCGACGATCCCGCGGTCGATACCGGATGGGGCACACTCTTTCTCGAAAAGTACAACCGGCCCGATGCCGTCCGATCGTTCCGCGAGGCGCTCGCGCTTGACGCCGAGTGGGCGCCGGCGCGCGTGGGGCTGGCGCGTGCGCTGGCGGAAACGAATCCGAAGGCGGCCGACGAGGAAATCGAGCGGGCACTGAAGATTGATCCGCAGCTCGTCGAGGCCCACCTGTTTGTCGCGGAGCGCGAGCTCGACGAAGGCCGTCCTGAGGCGGCGCGCCAGGCGATCGACCGGGCGCTCGACATCGATCAGTGGAGCTTGCCGGCGCGCTCGCTGATTGCGGCGATGGCGCACCTCGATGGGCGGACGGCGGACTTCGACGCCGAGGTGGCGCGCGCCTTTGCGATCAATCCGCGCTACGGCGAGATTTTCCGGGTGGCCGGCGACCACGCCGCGCGGCACTACCGATTCGACGAAGCGGTCGCGCTCGCCCGCAAAGCCGCGGCGCTCGACCCGGACAACAGCCGCGCCCACGCCGATCTCGGTATGCACCTTCTGCGGACGGGCGACGAAGACGGTGCGCGCAACGCGCTCGAGCGCTCGTTTCGCACAGATCCATACGACATCATCACCTACAACCTGCTCGGCCTTCTCGACACCCTCGAATCGTTCGTGACCGTCGAGGCCACTAACATCCGCCTGCGCCTGCATCCGGACGAAGCGCCGATCCTGCGTGAGTACGCCGTTCCGCTCGCCGAGCGCGCGCTCGCGACGTTGTCGAAGACATACGGGTTCACGCCGCGCGGTCCGGTGCTCATCGAGATCTTTCCTCGTCACGATGACTTCGCCGTTCGAAACGCCGGCCTGCCCGGAATGATCGGGGCGCTCGGCGCCTGCTTCGGACGCGTCGTGACGATGGACTCGCCGAAAGCGCGGCCGCCCGGCACGTTCAACTGGCAGGCGACGCTCTGGCACGAGCTCGCGCACGTCATCACGCTGCAGCTCTCCAATCAGCGCGTCCCGCGCTGGCTGACCGAGGGGATTTCGGTGTACGAGGAAGGGCGCGCACGCCCCGAGTGGGGGCGCGATATGGAGCTTCCGTTCGCGCGCGCGCTCGACAAGGGCGAAGTGCTGAAGCTCCGCGATCTGAACGCGGGCTTCACGCGTCCCGACACGATCGCGCTGGCGTACTTCGAGGCGTCACTGCTCGTCGCCCACATCACGGCCAAGCACGGCGACGCGGCGCTCGTCCGCCTGCTTCGCGCGTACGGCGAGGGGCTCGACGATGCCGCGGCGTTGTCCAAAGCGCTGAACGAGACGCTCGACAGCCTGCAGACGTCGTTCGCCCGCGTCATCGACGAACGGTTCAAGCCGATCGCTGTGGCGCTGCGTGAGCCCACGGGTTTCGTGCCGGGCGGTGATGTCGACGCGATGCGCGCCACAGCGGAGGAGCATCCGGACAGTTATCCCGTCCAGCTCGCGTTCGGCCGCGCGTTGATCGGCGCGCAGAAGCCGGCCGAGGCGATCGCACCGCTCGAGCGCGCCGCGGCGCTCGTGCCCATGGCGACCGGCGTCGAGAGCGCGCGGTTCCAGCTCGCGGAGGCGGCGGAAGCCACTGGCGATCGGGCGCGCGCGGTGGCGGAGCTCGAGACGCTGCTGTCGCACGATCACACCGATGTCGAGGTGCCGCGGAAGCTGCTTGCCCTCGCCGAGCCGATGCGTGACGAGCGCCGGCTCGCACTTGCGAGCGAACGCGTCGCGATGCTCGACCCGTTCGACGCGGCGCCGCACCGCGTGCTCGGACGTATGGCGCTGGATCGCCAGGACGTCGACGCGGCGGTGCGCGAATTCCGCGCGGCGCTCGCGGCCGGTCCCGTCGATCGGGCGGGGGCGCACTGTGATCTCGGCGAAAGTTATTTTCTCGCCGGGAAAGCCACCGACGCGAAGCGCGAGGCGTTGCTGGCACTCGAAATCGCCCCGACGTTCGAACGGGCACAGGACTTGCTCCTCAAAACGGTCGAGGTGCGCCGATGACTCGCAGCCACGAATTCCGCGCATTAACGTGGGCTGCCGTCGCGTTGGCTGCGTTCGCCGCCTCCTCGCACGCCACGTCGACTGTCCCGCTTTCCTCAATCGAGCAACCACAGGATCGATTTGCCGGGCTGCAGTGGACCTTCGCGCGCGTGAAATACGAAGCCCACACGTTGCCGCGGTTCCGTGGCGGTCCCTATGACGAACCCTGGTCGATCGACTACGACGCCGCCGAGCTGAATCTCTCCCGTCGCATTCGCACCGTGACTGCGATCCAGGTTGGCGACCCGGTCGTCGTCACGATCGAGGATCCTCAACTGTGGAACTATCCCTGGCTCTACATTGTCGAACCGGGGAACCTGCGGTTCAGAGAAGCGGAGGTCAAGATTCTGCGCGACTTCCTGCTGCGCGGCGGCACGCTGACCTTCGACGACTTCCACGGGCCGGTCGAATGGGCCAACCTTGAGCGCGAGATGAAGCGCGTGTTTCCGACGCGGCCCATCATCGACTTGCCGCCGGATCACGCTGTTTACAACTGCTTCTACAAGATCGACCGCTATCCGCAGACCCCGGGGCTCGGATCGTTCCTGATGGGCCGCACGTGGGAGAAGGGCGGCTTCGTCGCGCGCCTGCGCGCTATCGAGGACGACACGGGACGGGCGATGGTGCTGATCAACTGGAACACCGACATGGGGGACGGCTGGGAGTGGTCGAACGTCGCCGAGTATCCGGGCTACATCAAATACACGGCCGAAGCGTATCGCATGGAGATTAATGAGATCATCTATTCACTGACGCATTAGCAGCCCTAAAGGGCTGCGCTACGGGTACCAGGTAGAGACAGGTAGTGCAGCCCTTCAGGGCTGCCGGGAGATCTGATGGATCCGGTATCGGGGGTGGCGACGGCCGACCGCGTCGCGGAAGGGCGCGAGCGAATCCTGGCGGAGCTGCGCAAGGTGATCGTCGGCCAGGACGATGTCATCGAGCAGGTGCTGACGGCGCTGTTCACCGGCGGGCACTGCTTGCTGACGGGCGTCCCCGGTCTTGCAAAGACGCTCCTGATCAAAACGCTGGCCGAAATCCTCGATCTGACCTTCAAGCGAATCCAGTTCACGCCTGACCTCATGCCGGCGGACATCACGGGCACGGAGATCCTCGACGAGGACGGCGGCCACCGCGCGCTGCGTTTCGTCAAAGGGCCGATCTTCGCGCAGATCATCCTCGCCGACGAGATCAACCGGACGCCGCCGAAAACGCAGGCGGCGCTCCTCGAGGCGATGCAGGAGTACCACGTGACCGCGGCAGGCCGGACCTATCCCTTGGAACGGCCGTTCTTCGTGCTCGCGACGCAGAACCCCGTTGAACTGGAAGGGACGTATCCACTCCCGGAAGCCCAGCTCGATCGCTTCATGTTCAACGTGGTCATGACCTATCTCTCCGAGAGCGATGAGGTCCACGTCGTCACCGAAACGACTGGTGTGGAGCCGCCGGCGCCGGCGCGGGTGCTCTCGGGCGGCGACATCATGGAGTTCCAGCGGCTGGTGCGTCAGGTGGTCGTCGCCGATGAGGTCGCGCGGTATGCTGTGCGGCTCTCAGCCGCGTCGCGGCCGGGCGACGGCGCCCCCGAGTTCGTCAACAAGTGGGTGAAGTGGGGCGCCGGACTCCGCGCGTCGCAGGCGCTCATCCTCGGGAGCAAGGCGCGCGCGCTGATGAAGGGCCGCTTCCACGTGTCGGTGCAGGACATTCGCGCGCTGTCTCATCCGATCCTCCGCCATCGCATCATCCCGAACTTCTATGCGGAGTCGGAGCGCGTGAACTCCGACAAGATCACTGACATGCTCCTCGAGCTCGTACCGCCGCCGAAAAGCGGCTTGGCGGTCGGCGGGTGACCGGCGCGGCCGGGCTTCGGTATCTCGACCCTGCCGTCATCGCGCGGCTCGGGACGATGGAGCTGCGGGCGCGAACGATCGTCGAGGGGTTCCTCTCCGGGCTGCACCGCAGTCCCTATAAAGGCTTCAGCGTCGAGTTCGCCGAGTACCGGCAATACCTTCCGGGCGACGATCTGTCGACGCTCGACTGGAAGGTGTACGCGCGGAGCGATCGGTTCTACGTCAAGAAATTCGAGGAAGAGACGAACGTCGACTGCCACGTCCTGCTCGATACGAGCGCGTCGATGGGGTACGCGTCGAAGGGTGCTGTCACCAAGCTGGCATACGGATCGTTTCTGGCCGGGGCGCTCGCGTATCTGATGAAGCGCCAGCGCGACGCCGTGGGGTTCATCGCGTTCGACGATCGCATCGTCGATCGACTCCCCGCGAGCGCGCGCCCCGGCCACCTTCGGTCGGTCCTGCTCGCGCTCGAGCGCTTGACGCTTGGCCGGCAGTCGGACGTCTCGCGGCCGCTGCACCAGCTCGCCGACACGATCCTCAAGCGCAGCATGGCGGTGCTCATCTCCGACCTCCTCGACGACCCGGCGGCGGTGATCCGCGGCCTGAAGCACCTGCGCTTCCGCGGAACCGATGTCATCGTCTTTCACGTGCTCGATCGCGATGAGCTGACGTTTCCGTTCGATCGCGCGACGAAGTTCCGCGATCTCGAATCGGACGCCGAAGTGCTCGCCGTGCCGGCAGTCGTGCGCGAAGAGTATCTGAAAGCCGTTCAGGATCTGTGCGCGGTGTACGAGCGCGAGCTGCGGCTCGCCGGTATCGACTATGTCCGGCTCGATACAGCGGAGCCGCTCGACTTGGCACTCGCCGCGTACTTGTCGTCGCGCGAAAAACGATTGTGATCGGGCCGCTGCCATGTTGTCTTTCCTGTATCCCGCGTTTCTGTTAGGCGCCCTGGCGGCCGCCGTGCCGATCGTGCTGCATCTGATCAAACGAGAGGCTGCGCCCGAGGTCCGGTTCAGCGCGGTCCATCTGTTGCGGCGCGCGCCCACGGAGCAGTCGCGCTGGCAGCGGCTTCGCGAGTGGCTGCTGCTCGCCGCGCGGGTCGCCGCGATTCTTCTCCTCGCGCTGGCGTTCGCCCGACCGTATCTTGCCGCGCATGCCGGTCCAGGTTCGATTGTGACGATCGTCGCCGTGGATACGTCGCTCAGCATGGGCGCGCCGGGAAGATTCGAGCGCGCGCGCACGCTCGCGCGCACAGCGGTCCAGGAGGCCACAGCCGGCTCGTTCGTCGGCCTTCTCAGCTTCGACGACCGTCCCACGCTCGTCGTCGAACCCGTCGCCGAACGCGCGACCATTCTCTCCGCGATCGATGCGCTCCGGCCGGGGTTCGGCGCGACGCGCTATGGTCCGGCGCTGGCCCGGGCGCAGGAGGCTATTCCCGGGGCGGGGCGTGTGGTGGTCATCACCGACATGCAGCGCGCCGGATGGGATCACGCCGAGCGGCCATCGCTTGCGCCAGGGGTGGAGGTGCGGGTCGTCGATGCGGGAGCCGACCGCAGCGAGAATCTCGCAGTTGTGGGAGTGCAGCGTTCGGAGAGCGGGGTGATCGCCGTTTTGCGCAATAACGGAACGCGCGACCGTGAGATACGGGCCCGCCTGGTGGTCGACCGTCGCGACGCGGCGGCATCCCGGGTTCGCGTGCCTGCGGGCGCCACGAGCGATGTCGCCTTCCCCCTGCCGGCCGGGGCGTCCGCGGTGGCGGTAACAGTAGATGATGCAGGCGGATGGCCGGGCGACGACGCCCGCCATCTGGTTACCGGCACGCGACAGGGTCCCCGCGTCATCGCTGTAACCGAAAGAGCCGGTCAGGGTTTACTCTACTTACAGCGTGCTTTGGCGGCGGCGCCGGACGATACCCGGTTCCGCTTCGAGAGCGTCACCGCGACAGGGCTGAGCCGGGCGCTCGAGGCGGCGGATCCCATCGCAGCAGTACTCATCGCGGGCGGTCGAAGTTTTGACCGGGCCGCTCGCGAGGCGCTCGAACGCTACGTGCGCGGTGGCGGCGGGTTGGTGGTTGTCGCCGGGCCGTCACTGGACCCGGAAGCAGGGGCGGCGATCGTCGGGTTGGACCGGGCCCCGCGCTCGCGCGGGGGCGAGACCGACGTCCGGCTCGCACCGGTCGACACGAGGCATCCGGTGTTTCACGCGTTCGGATCGGCGGCGTCGGCGCTTGGAGCGGTGCGGTTTACGCGGATCTGGGAGCTCAGCGACGAAGGTTGGGACGTCATCGCGCGCTTTACCGACGGGCGCGCTGCGCTCGTCGAGCGGCATGTCAAAGGAGGGCGGGTGCTGCTGTTCGCCTCGGACCTCGACCTTGGCTGGAACGATCTGCCGGTGCACCCGGCCTTCGTGCCGTTCGTGCACGAGACGCTGCGGTACGCCGCGCAGGTCAGGCCGATGCCGCGCGAACTCTTCGTTGCCGATGCGCCGTCAGGCTCGACTCGTGCACCTGGAATCGCGACGCTAGCCGGAGGGCGAACGGTCGCGGTTAACGTCGATCCGCGCGAGTCGGATCCGGCGCGAATGGATCCGGCAGCGTTCACCGCCGGGCTTGGCCCCCAGCGATCGTCGCGCGCGGCCGATCGAGCCGCAGAGGTTCGCGAGCGAGAGGCGTCGCAGCGCTACTGGCGCTACGGCCTCATGCTGATGCTGGTGGCGCTCGTCTGTGAAGGCTTGCTTGCGGGAGGGTATCGTTTTGCCTGAGGCCATCGGGCGGCTGATCGCTGCGGTGCGGCGGCGCTGGCTCGCGCTGGATGGTCTCGGTGCGGTCGGGCGCGCCGCCGGCGCCTCTGCTGTCGCGCTGGCGCTCGCTGTGGTGCTCGATCGGTGGCTGTCTCTCGATGGCGGCCCGTTGCTCGTCGTCGCCGCGATCACCATCCTGAGTGTTCTCGCCGCGGTCGCGCTCTCCGTTCGCGCGATGCGCTGGCCGAACGAACAGAAACTGGCACGGCTGGTGGAGGAGCGCTGTCCCGAGCTCGAGGATCGGCTCGCGACAGCGGTGGCGCTCAGCAGCGCGGGCGGCCTTGCACCGCTCGTCGTCGAGGACGCGGCCGCGCGCGCGGGACAGGTCGATCCGGCGCGCGTCGTAACGTCCGCAGCCGTTCGCCTCGCGGCGTGGCGCGCTGTTGCAGCCGTTGCGCTCCTGGCTGCCGCAGTCTTCCTCGCCTGGTCGTCAATCGAACGCGTCTGGCTCACGGCGTGGCTGCGTGTATTTCCCGGCGCGCTCCAGGTCGTCGTCGAGCCGGGGGACGCTCGTGTTCGAGCGGGCCAGCCGCTGACGATCCGCGCGCGGCTGTCAGGCGCGCCGGCGTCGCTGGCGCGCCAGGCGCCCGTCCTCGTCATCGCCGGCGGGGAAGCGGCGAGATCCCTGCCGATGATTGCTGCGCCTGCCAATGGCGGCGCAGGTGGTCACGCAATTGAAGTCGGTACGGTCGATCGAACCTTCACGTACCACGTCACCGCGGCCGGCATCCGATCGCGGGACTACACGATCACCGCCGTGCGG
>DATAEE010000357.1:0-1642 GCA_036258175.1 Vicinamibacterales bacterium | reverse complement strand
GGCGAGTGGGATCGCACCGAGCACCTGCCTTGGATCGCGGCGACTATTCATCGCGAGCTTCAGGGTCTCGGACCACAGATCATCACGGTTGCCGAACGGCGGCTCAGCGGTGTCGTCTCGAGCGCTGTTCAGGATGGCCGGTTCGTGACCGTGACCGTTGGCGACGGGACGCAGGTGCGGCTTCGCGTGACCGGCGACACCGTCTTCGAGGGGATCGGCGACCGGACCCAGATCCGGTCGGGGATGAAAGTGTCGGCGGTGTACGAGGTGCCCGACGGCATCACGCCGGCACTCGGCTTCGATACCCTCGAGTTCACCGTTTCACGCTGAGGCTCTGACCGTCGCCGGGTGCGCGCCAGTTTGGCCCGCCATCAACATGTATGATTAGGCCTCGGCGTGGCTTTGCTCATGGCCTTCGTGCAGAGCGGAGGCGGGTCGTTCGAGGTTCGGAGTGCACGATGAAGCGGCTTGCCATCATCGCCATCACGCTGTGTCTCGGTGTTGCGCCGTCCGCACTTGGTCAGACAAGCTGGCCGAATCAGCGCGAGGCCGACTTCATTCTGCGTAATTTCCGCTTCGGAAGCGGGGAAACGCTCGCAGAGCTGCGCATCCACTACATCACCCTCGGAAATGCGCGGAAGAACGCTGCTGGCGAGATCGTGAATGGCATATTGCTGCTGCACGGCACGAGTGGATCGAGCACGTCCTGGCTGCAGCCGACACTGGCGAACGAGCTGTTTGCAGGAGGGCAGCCGCTCGACGCTTCACGTTACTTCGTGATCATTCCTGACGGCATCGGCGCGGGAGGATCCAGCAAGCCCAGCGACGGCCTGCGGGGCGGCTTCCCGCACTATCGGTACCGTGACATGGTCGATGCCCACTACCGGCTCGTCACAGAAGGGCTGGGCATTCGGCATCTGCGTCTCGTGCTCGGCACGTCGATGGGCGGGATGCAGACGTGGATGTGGGGCGAGATGTATCCCGACTTCATGGACGGGCTCGTCCCGATCGCCAGTCAGCCGAGTGCGATGAGCGGCCGCAACTGGCTCACGCGCCGCGTTCGGATCGAAGCCATCCGCAACGATCCCGACTGGAACGGCGGCAACTACGACAAGAATCCCACGCGGTATGTCTACACGCTGCCGCTCGCGTCACTGATGACGGAAAGCGTCGTGAGGATTCAGGAGACCGCGCCGACGCGCGAGGCGGCTGACGCGCTCTATCAGCGGCTGGTCGAAGAAGCGAAGAAGAACGACGCGAACAACCAGCTTTATGCGATAGAGGCAGTCATGGACTACGACCCGTCGGAAGATCTGCACAAGATCAGGGCGCGCCTCCTCGCGATCAATTTCGCTGACGACGCGCTCAATCCGCCGGAGCTGGGGGTGCTCGAGCCGGCCATCGCGAAGATTCCGCATGCCCGGTACGTGATGCTTCCCGCGGGGCCCGATACGCACGGCCACTATACGTACTTCCGCGCCGCCATGTGGAAGGTGCATCTCGCGGAATTCATGAACACGCTGGAGGCCACACGGGAATGAGGAAAGTTGCATCTACCGGGATATCAATGGCGAGCCGTTGGCTGATTACGGGCGCAATCGCGCTGGTCACCTTGTCGATCGCGGCGGCACAGACCAAGACA
>DATAEE010000356.1:0-3440 GCA_036258175.1 Vicinamibacterales bacterium | reverse complement strand
CGCCCTGCAAAACGAACGTATCTCGCAGTACTGCGCCAAGAACCCTGACCGCTTCGTCGGCATGGCGACTCTCGCGCTGCAGTACCCGGAGATGGCCGCCGAGCAGCTGGAGACCGCAGTCAAGAAGCTTGGCATGCGCGGCGCCGCGATCGGCGGTAGCGTGGAAGGCACCGAGCTCTCGGATCGCAAGTTCGATCCATTCTGGGCCAAGGCTCAGGAGCTTGGCATCGTCCTGTTCATGCACCCGCAACCCGCACCGGGGACGACGCAGAATGAGCGGCTGCAGGGAAAGGGCCTGCTCGGCAACACGATCGGGAATCCGCTCGAGACCACCGTGTTCCTGTCGCATCTGATCTTCGAGGGAACGCTCGATCGCTTCCCCGGTCTGAAGATCTGTGCGGCGCACGCCGGCGGGTATCTGGCGTCCTACAGCGGCCGATCGGACGCGCTCTGCGGCCGCGCCGGCGGCAACGGCGACGACTGCCGCGCGCTCAAGAAGAAGCCGAGCGAGTACTTCCGGCGGGAACTCCTGGTGGACACGATGATCTTCCACGAGGAAGGACTGCGACACCTGGTCGCCGAAGCCGGCGTCGGCCAGATCGTCTACGGCACCGACTATCCATTCGACTGGCCGGTGGGCATTGACTTCGTGCTCAACGCCAAGTTCCTGAGCGATGCCGACAAGGAAGCCATCCTTGGCGGCAATGCGATGAAGCTGCTGCGCATCACCTAGGAGCGTGTCCGAGTAATCACCTCTGACATGACCATTCTCACGCTGCGCGCTGCCCGCAGGTTGTACTACACTGCGGGCGATGGCCAAAACCTATCGCCCCTATGTGCCCGAGCAGGATCTGCTGCTGCCGCCGAGCCTGCGGGACTGGTTGCCAGAAAATCACCTGGCGTTCTTCGTGAGCGACCTGGTCGATCAATTGGATCTGTCGGCGATCACCTCGGGGTATGAAGACGAGGAACGCGGCTACCCGCCGTATCACCCGGTGATGCTGACGAAGGTGTTGGTGTACGCCTACTGCGTCGGCGTCTTTTCGTCGCGGAGGATTCAGCAGCGGTTGGTCGAAGATGTCGCGTTCCGGGTGCTGGCGGCCGGCAATCATCCCGACTTTCGGACGATCGCCGATTTTCGCAAGACGCATCTGCCCGCGTTGCGCGGATTTTTCGAGCAGGTGCTGCGGCTGGCGCGTGAGCTGGGCGCACCGCGGGTCGGCCGCGTGGCGCTCGACAGCAGCAAGATGAAAGCGAATGCGTCGAAGCACAAGGCGATGAGTTATGGACGGATGCGTGAGAAGCAACGTCAGCTGCGCGCGGAGGTGAAGGATCTCCTCGCCCAGGCGGAAGCCGCGGACGCGGCCGAGGACGCGGCGTACGGGCCAGATCGATGCGGCGACGAGCTGCCGGAGGATCTGCAGCGGCGCGAGAGTCGGCTGAAGCGGATTCGTGAAGCCAAACGGGCGCTCGAGTCCCGCGCGAAGGACGAGGCCGCCGCCGCGGGCAAGCCTGCCGAGTCGGCGAAGCCGGATGGGAAAGCGCAATACAACTTCACTGATCCGGAGTCGCGGATCATGAAGAGCCCCGACGGATTCGTCCAGGGCTACAACGTCCAGGTAGCGGTCGACGAGCTGCAACTGATCGTGGGCCACGCGGTCACGCAAGAGACGAACGACAAGAAACAGCTGATGCCGATGATCACGACCATCGAGCGCCAGTCGGGCGACACGCCGTCGCAGCTGCTCGCCGACGCGGGCTATTGCTCTGACATCAACTTGGCCGCGATCGCCGACACGAAGATTGACGCGTACATCTCGACGCGGAAGCAGAAACATGGCGAACGGCCGGGGCCCTGTCCTCGCGGCCCTGTGCCGAAATCGGCCACGATTGTCGATCGGATGTCGCGCAAGCTGCAGACGAAGACGGGCGCCGCGGTCTATGCCGGGCGCAAGGGGATCGTCGAACCGGTCATCGGCCAGATCAAGCAGGCGCGTGGCTTCCGCCAATTCTTGTTGCGGGGATTCGAGAAGGTGCAAGGGGAATGGTCGCTGGTGTGCACGACGCACAACATTCTCAAGCTGTATCGCCTCTGCGTGTGAGCGGAGGGACGTTTCGCTCGTCCGGCTCGCTCGCGATCGCGCACGCGATACCCACGCGGCCATCGCCCAGAGCGATGACAGACATGCTGGACGCGCAGCACGAGGGAATGTGACCATCACGGCGATTACTCGGACGGACTCCTAGCGCGCGATTGGGATTCCGCCGGGATGCCTCCATCGGTCCCCGGGCCTCGTCACGTACTGGGCAATCACATAACGCCACGGGATGATCGGGATCAAGATGGCTACGAGGACGCAATCCCTCACCGTCTCCCACGTCCGCGCATCGAGTTGATTCGCCGACCAGAGCGGGAGCGCGACGGCGATCAGCCAGATGCTCTTCCAGGCAACCTCGAAGAGAAGGACCGGCAGCATCTGCAGCGGATAGCGAATCCCGAAGGCGGCGAGCACCGAGAGCGCCCCGAGCATGCTGCAGACGACCCCGTTCATCAACGGCCACTGTGGCGAGTGCATGATCAGGAGAGGCCAAACGGTCGCCGCGAGCCCGGCGGCGACAAATAGGTACGCCGCACGCAGCGCGTACAAACGGAACAGCGATACGTCCGTCAAATGGTTAAGCCTCTTCTGGAACGGTACCTAACGAACGTTGGAGCGGCAGGCGGGCGGAAGACACCCTGCCGCGATCTGCAACCGCCGCTTCCTCCGCAACCGATGACGGCACGTATGCGAGTAGATCTCCCGGCTGGCACTGCATCACGTCGCAGATCGCTTCGAGCGTCGAGAACCGCACGGCGCGCGCCTTGCCGGTCTTGAGGATCGAGAGATTCGCGAGCGTGATGCCGATCCGCTCGGCAAGCTCCGTGAGCGTCATCCGTCGAGCGTGGAGCATGTCATCGAGTTTCACCACGATAGGCATGATCAGACCGTGCCTTCGAGATCGTCGCGCATCCGCGCCCCGTGATCGAAGACGCGGGCAAGCACGAACAACAGCAGCACCGCGAGCCAGCCGGTGACGGAGAAGCTCCAGTCGAGATCGAGCGGCTGGGATGCGGAAGAGACCGCGGCGGCGATGGCGCCGACGGCCAGATGCAATAGCTCGAGGCCGAGGAGCGCCCACGCCGTCGTCTGCAGGCGCGCGGCGTTGCCGGCCACGAACGGGTCGCCGCATCGCACCGTCTCGACGATCGCGAGCAGGCGCGTCAGCAGGATGTGCGTCAGCGGCGCCGAGCCGATCCCGATCACCATGATGAGACGCATCCCATCGATCAACCAGGCATTCGTGACGTGTACCCCGAGCGCCGCGAACACGAATTCTTCAGCAAGGAGGCTGGCCAGGAGCAGCGCAACGATCCCCACCCCGAGGACCAGGTTCACGAC
>DATAEE010000355.1:0-3521 GCA_036258175.1 Vicinamibacterales bacterium | reverse complement strand
CGGTTTCTCAGCACGATCGTCCACGTGCCCGATGCCGGGCAGTTGATCGGACGTGAACATCCGTACAGCGAGGTTTTGTCAGGCGCTGCCGAGACCGGGTCGCTGGCAGCGTTCAAGAACAGCGTCGTGATCGTTGGGTACAAGAGTCCGGCCGATCTCTGGGACATCGGGCGCGACCGGCCGCTGTACGGCGTGCACCTGCAGGCCAGCGCCGTGTCGAACCTGCTCGACGGCGACTACGTGCGGCCGCTGCCGGTCGGGTGGCACTACGTGCTGATCGTCGCAATGGCGGGCGTCACGGTGTTGCTTCGGACTCGATTCCGGAGGTTTCGTGGATCGATCGCGTTGGCCATCGTGCTCGCGATGTACGTCGCCGTGGCGATCTTCTTCTACTCGGCGGGCCGGATCGTGCTCGACTTCAGTTATCATGTTTTTGCTCTCACGTTCACCTACTGGCTTCTCGGGAGGCTTCGTTCGGGCCTCGGTGCGAGGACGGAAGTCTGAGTCTTGAGAGCTCTTCACGCGGCGGCGGTCCTCGCGGGCTTGCTCGCATTCAGCGAGCCGCCTGAAGCCTCGCAACCTGCAGCCGACACCGGTCCGCCTCCAATCGCACAAATCGACAAGATCGTGGTCGGCGGTGCGCCGAAGCTCGAACCTGCCGCTGCAGAAGTGCGCGTCATCCGCGCGCAGCAGCTCGTCCCTGCGCGTCCTGCGATGCAGCTCTTCGAACACGACGAAATCCTGACCGGTCCTGACGTGACGGTCACGATCCTCTGCCTCGAAGAAGTGGCCGAGGAGGACAAGACGGTCTTCGTCGGCGCCGCCAGCCAGATTCGCCTCAGAAGCCAGCGATCGATCTTTCTCATCCTGGGCCGCATCCTCGCGAATGTCAGAGGCCGCTTCGACGTCGGCACCGCGCGCGCGACGCTTGGCTCGAGGAGCACCGAGTTCGAGGTCAGGGTGGGCGAGGATGGCGCGACTCAACTGCTCGTGCTCGAAGGCGTCGTGGACGTCCAGCGAAGCGAGGAGGCTCCTGCTGTTGAACGGCAGCCGGTTGGACGGCTCTTCGGACCGGTCCTCGTGCGGACGGCGTTCTCTGCCCAGAAGCTGCCGCAACCTGCGGCCGTCGGCCGGCTCGAAGAGGTCACGATTCAGAAGGGCGATCCCACGACGAGGGTGAACGATACGACCGAGGATCGCGTGCGCGGCGCGCTGACCTGGACGACGGATGCGGCCATCGCGGGCCAGCCGCCAACCGCGCCGAAGCGCGTGATACCGCATTTCGAGTCGGCGGAGGCGCGCGCGCGCGCGTTCCGCCAGGCGAAATTCGACGCGATCTGGAAACGTCAGCCGGGAAGCAATGAGACGCTCGGCAAGGTCTACTCGGACTGGGAACAAGGCGCCAAAGCGGTGGAAGTCTTCGCGAGAGAAGTCGGGGTCAATCCCGCGCAGCAGAAGTCAGGGAACTTTCAGGCGAGCGTCGGCGAAGCGCTGCGCATGAAGGGCCGGTTGAAGGAAGCGGAGGAACAGCTGCTGAAGGCCGCCAGCCTCGATCCCGGAAGCGCACGCGCCCTGAACGGGCTCGGCAACGTCTACTTCGCGCAAGCGGCCGCCGCCGAAGACGGCGGCGGCCTCGACGCCGCCGCGGGGCTGCTGCAGAAGTGCCTGAAGATCTACGCGGATTCGCGTCAGGCGCGGCTGGATATGCCCGGCACTCCGTCGGGGATCGGCTGGGCGAACGACGGCGAGGCAAAGCTGGCGCTGGGCGACATCGCGCGTCAGCAGAACCGCCTGGAGGACGCGGCGGCACGATACAAAGAGGGACGCGACGCGTTCGTCCGCGCGAGCGGCGCGGATCCACACTACGTGTTCGCGGCAGTTGGCGTCGCCGACTCGGCGCGCCGGATCGGAAGCGTCGCGCGGAGGCGCGGCGCCGAGGCCGAGGCCAAGCAGGCGTTCCGGGAAGCGGAGTCCGAATACCGGAAGATCGTGGAGACGCATCCGACTCTCAGCGCCGCGCATCTCGGGCTCGGCGATCTGTACCTCGAGACCGGCGCACGCAAAGAGGCGATCGCGAGCTACACGCGTGCTCTGGTCCTGCGCCCGGATCAGCCGGCCCCGCACCTCCGGCTCGGGATCGCGCTCGCCGAAGAGAACCCGCGCGCCGCCGCGCTGCAGGCGAAGACCTACCTGGCGATCGAGCAGCGCCCACTCAAGGAGGGGCGGCGGATGTCGGTCGCGACCGACATCGCGACCGGCAACCCGTCGCGCGCAACCCCCGACAAGCCCGAACCGGAGATTCCTCCAGGTCCGCCGCGTGCCGTTCCAAAAGTCGAGGGCATGCTGCAGGAACAGGCGGCCGCCCGACTGCGTGAACACGGGTTCAGGGTTGGCAAGATCGACCGGAAGGAAAGTAGCCAGAACCCCGGGACGGTGTTGGATCAGGAACCGGAGGGCGGCAAAAAGGCCGCCGGGGGGACGGCGGTCGCGCTCGAGGTCGCGATCCCGAAGGGCACGACCGTCGAAGTGCCGGATGTCGTCGGCGACAGCCGGGATCGCGCCATACAGAAGCTCCGCGACAAAGGATTGGTCGCGCAGCCGATCACCGAGCGTGCGAGCTGTGACGAGGCCGGCAAGGTCGTCGCGCAGGAGCCGGACGAAGATGCGCGCGTTTCGAAGGGGACGTCGGTCGCGCTTGTGGTTGCCACTGCCGGTCCGGAGGCCGTCAGAGTGCCTCGTCTTGTTGGCAGTCGATTGGCGGACGTCGACCGCGCAGCTCGCGAGCGGCCTTTCAAGATTGGACGCGTGGAGCGGAGGCCGACCGATCAGCAGCCGCCGGACACGATTATCAGCCAGTCGCCGAAGGCAGACACGCCCGTCGCGCCCGGCTGCCCGGTCGATGTCGTCGTCGCCAGCGAGATCCAGCGCGTCACGGTGCCCGATTTTCGCGGGATAACCGAAGGCGACGCGCGGCGACGGTTGACGGCGGTCGGTTTGAGGCTGGGATCAGTCGAGCCGCGGCAGGCGCGCGGCACGCCAGGTACCGTCATCGCACAAAGTCCTGAACCCAACAGCCTCGTCGAAGTCGGGACGCGCGTCGATCTCGCCGTGGTCGCTCAGCGACAGACGCCACCGCCCCCACCGCCGCCGGATGACCTCGTCAACGTTCCGGACTTGAAAGGCTCGATGCGGCAGAGCGCCGAAGCAACGCTTCGCGGGTTAGGAATGAACGTCAAAACAACGTACCAAGTCATCACCCCTTCGGTTCGTTCTACGCGCGTACAACCCAAGCATGACCAGGTGCTTTCGCAGTCCCACGCCGGGCCGGTCAAACGGGGAACGACGATTCAACTCACTGTGGCCCGAGTGCAACAACCCATTGGTGAGTAAAAAATCAAGGTTCGTACGGACGCCATTGAGCGTTTATCAGATTAGGGTTAATCTCAGCACCCGCTCTCCAGGAAACCACACCCGGCCTCCCTCAGCCTGCCGGATGAAGGAGCACAGCCATGCCCACCATC
>DATAEE010000354.1:0-21621 GCA_036258175.1 Vicinamibacterales bacterium | reverse complement strand
TTGCCGCTCCCGATCGTGTTCATCCCGCGCGCCAGCTCCTCGGTGAACGAATCGAGCCGCTCGCGGTCGGTTCGGACGTCGGCGATGGCGGTGACCTGGCCGACCTGCGGCGCGCCGAACGCGTGGCACGAGGCGCACGCCGCGCGATACACGCGCTCGCCGTTCGCGGCGCGCGCGCGGTCCACTCGCTCGATCGGAATCGGGGGCGGCGGCAGGTCCAGAATCCAGGTTTCGATCCGCGACATCGACGCGAGGTCGAGCGAGTCGGGCGTCGCGCCGGCGCCGATTGCCGCGCTCTTGTTGCGCTCTTCGACCGTGTCGTTGTTGCCGTCCCAGTGGAGCCAGAGGCCTCGGCGGACGCGCTGGTTCCAGAGCGACGGGAGATCGACGGTCCCGACCGATGTGTCGTTGGCCATCGAAATCCCGAGCATGACCTTGTACGGGTTGAACGTGTCCACGCGGCCGGGCCCCTGCGGCGGCCGCGCGTCGAACCAGGCGTTCTGCCGCTCGCCGTCGCGGATGCCGTTGCGCACGCGTCCGATGACGAAGAGGCGATAGAGGAGGCGATCGACGAAGCCGATCTGTGCCCCCGCCTGTTGCATCGCCGGCATCAGCACGTCGTAGCGGAATCGTGCGTCGTTGCCGCAGGCCGAGAGAAACCGCAGATAGCTCTGCAGATTCATCTGATTCGCCGGCATGCCGAGCACGATCCGCCGGGGACTGTCCGGCCCGTCGCGGTACGTCCCGACGTGACAGGTCGCGCAGTTCAGTCCGACGGTTGCGAAGCGTCCGGGCGCGAATGATGTGCCGATTGGCCGACCGTGCGGCGCGTTGTCGTACAGAAAACCGATTCGCGCGTACCCTTCGCCCGGCCCAGGCGGCAGTTTGTCGGCAAAGACGGTCGGGAGCACGCGCCAGATCCAGTACGGCACGCCGACGTGCTCCTCGGTGCCAATCGATCCGTACTTGAAGTGATCGTCGATCGCCGGGAACGACGCCGCGTCGCCCCGATCGCGGCCGTCATCGCCATGCGACTGCGCGAGGACGATGGAGGCGGTCCAGAGGGCGGCGCACGCCACCAGGAGTATCCGATCCCGCGCGCGTGGAGGCTGCATAGGTTTACCGGAACGGAGGTGGATCGAACACGGTCATCACTTCACGCACCATCTCGCCGCGCGACGTATAGCGGCTCTCGTCGTAGCAGCCGAGCGGGTTTTCGACCGCGTTGACCAGGCAGCGGTTGCAATACGTGCACGGTTTCGGAGGGCGACCGACGCCGCGCGCGAACATCTGGACGAGGTCGTTGTTGGCGATGAGCGGCCGCGCGATCGTGACGGCGTCGCATTTGCGCTTCGCGATCGCGTTTTCGATGATCGCGGCGGTCTGAAAGCCTCCGGTGCACAGCACCGGAATCCGGACCGCCGCTTTGATCTTCTGCGCGTCCGGAAGGTTGATTCCCTCGATGCGCGCCGCGTCGCCGCGTGCCTCTTCCCAGCGGCGTTTGAAGAGCCGCCCCGTCAGCCGGCCGCGGAACAGGAGGTAGTTGCGGACCGTCAGCATGCCGCTCGACAGGAGCGTGTCGTAGGTCTTCACGAGCTCGTCGAGCGGGAAGTCGCCCGCGGGGTTGCGCGGGTGCGGGAAGTAGCTGCCCGAGGAGACGTGAATCGCGTCGACGCCCGCTTCCTCCAGCCACTGGCACACGCGCACGCTGTCCTTGATCGTGTTCCCTGGCTGTTCGTCGTTGAGGAGCGCGTCGTTGTACTCGGTGGCGCTGATCTTGGCCTGGAAATGAAAGTCGCGCCCGACGCGCGCGCGGATCGCCCGCACGACTTCCAGGAGAAACCGTGCCCGATTCTGGAGGGACCCGCCGTATTCGTCGTTCCGATCGTTGATGCCGGAGCTCAGGAACTGCGTGAACAGGTAGCCGTTGGCCGAGTGGAGCTCGACGCCGTCGACGCCCGCCTCGCGCGCGCGGCGCGCGCCCTCGGCGAAGGCCTCGACGGTCTCGGCGATCTGGTCGCGCGTCATCCGCTCGCACTCGAAGCCGTGCAGCGGATCGGGCTTCGCCGTCGCGCTGAGCCCTTTCTGGAACTCGATGCCGGGCACGTCGCGCTGCCGCCCGGCGTGACTGAGCTGCATGATGAACCGGCAATCGTGCTGGTGCACCTGCCGGGCCAGCTCGCGCCAGAACGGGATGCGCTCGTCGCGATCGATCATCGCGTAGTTCGGGACGATCCGCCCGCGCGGCGTCACCGGGACGAACGACGAGATGATGGCGCCGACACCACCGCGCGCGAACTTCAGTTCCCAGTTGATGCGGGTCTGCGTGCCGGAGCCGTCGTAGTTGTCGAACCGGCCCGAGACGTTCGAGCGGAAGATGCGGTTTTTGGCCGTCAGGCTGCGAAACGCGAGCGGCTCGAAGATGCGAGGATAGGGCATAGAATACCCGTTCCTCCGGGCCGACCCTGTCGTGTGCGCTCGCTGGGCTGCGTGGCGAGTGAGAGGTCTGAGATTACCGAAGAGCAGGAGCCGTTACAAGGGAGGGCGTCATGAGTCTGGAAATCGTCCAGAAGGTCCGGGACGAACTCTACCCTGGCAATCAACCCTTGAACGATCGCGTCAAGGCTTTTCAGATCACCAGGCATGTCGCCTGGATCCTCCGCGATCACGGATGGAAGCTCGTGGCCGCGAAGCCGGGATCGCTCAACAACGTCGAAGGGCACACCGGCGACATCATCGCGAAAGACGACGGCTTCCACGTGGACATCCTGGAAGACGGCGAGGGGAAGGCGTTCGCCGCGTGGCAGGAGCATCACGATCAGGCCGAGAAAGACGCCATCCGGCCCCGCGTCGTCCCGCCCATCCGGATGCCGGCACTCTTCGGCGACGAACCGCAGGAGCCTGGAGGACCGCAAACCGGACAGTCCGTCAGCCTCGCGCCGATCCTCGAGGCCATCGCGTCGCTTCGGAGGCAGCACGACGAGAAGACTGCGGTTCTCGAGCGGAAGATCGACGAGCTGGCCGCCATGGTTCGCGCGCACGCCGCCACTCAACCACCCGCGGCTGCTGTCGATCTGTCGCCAGTGCTTGCCGCGATCAACGACGAGCGCGCCATCGAGATCAGAGTTCCGGCGCTGGGTACTGCGAGAGGGAGGCTCCTTGCAGGAGCGCAGTAATACTAAGCGAGATTAGCGCCTCGTGGGCGATTCTTGTGACTCTTTTGACTCAGAACGAATCAGCCGCGACATACGCCTCGATCACCGCGCGCTCGCCGTCCTTGTCCTTGCGCGCGTTGCCGTGCTCCATCCCGACGACCCCCGTGAAGCCCTTGCTGTGAACGTGCTTGAACACGTTGCGATAGTTGATCTCGCCCGTGCCCGGCTCGTTCCGGCCCGGATTGTCGCCGACCTGGAAGTACGCGATCTCGTCCCACGCCGCGTCGATGTTCGGAATCAGATTCCCTTCGGTGATCTGCTGGTGGTAGATGTCATACAGGATCTTGCACGACGGACTCGCGACCGCCTTGCACACCAGGTACGCCTGCGGCGTCGTCGTCAGGAACATGCCGGGGTGGTTGCGGAGCGTGTTGAGCGGTTCGAGGACCATCACGAGGCCGTGCGGCTCGAGGATCGCGGCCGCGCGCTTGAGTAGATCGACGACGTTCGCGGACTGGTAGTCGAAGTGCAGCCGCCCGTCCACGTGGCCGGGGACGACGGTCATCCATTTCGCGTTGACGCGGTTCGCGATGTCGACCGACTCGCGGATTTCCTTCAGAAACGTCTCGCGCACCGCTGTATCCGGCAGGACCAGCGTGGGCTCCTTCCAGTTGATGGTGTGCGCGACGAACACACCCATGCGCATGCCGAGGCGCGAGAGCGCGGCGCCGATCCGCTCCTGATCGGGAATCGGACGGCCGCGCATCCCGTTGTCTTCGAGCGCGGTGAAGCCCTCGGCCGCCATGAACTCCAGCTGCGCGACGAGGTCTTCGCCGGCGTGCTGGCGGAACATGCCGAAGTGCGGCGCGTAGTGCAGCTTGAACGTGCGCGCCCGTTTCGCAGGCTGCCACGCGGACAGCCGATCCGCCCGGCCGAGCGCAGTGCTGGCGCCGACCGCCAGCGCCGCGTGGAGGAACAGCCTCCGGTTCATCATTCTCGACCGGCCGCAGGCGCTAATCGCTCCAGTTCCGCTGCAGCTTCGTCTTCCCCGGCGTCGCGACCGGCGGGACCTCGAGCGGACCGAACGCGACCTGCGGCGGCGTGAGATCCTGGGCCGCGTTGAGCACTTCGTCCCACGTGACCTCCTGGCCCGTGTACGCCGCCTCGCGTCCCATGATTGCCGTGAGGTTGCTCTCCGCGATCTCCTTCAGCTCGTTGTACGGCTTGCCCGCGCGGAGGCTCGCGATCAGATCCGTGTGTTCCTGGACGTACGGGCTCACCGGCGTCTCAGGTTTTTCCCAGGTCCACGCGTTCGCGCCGGTGATTGTCCCGGCAGCATCCGAGGTGCCTTTTGTTCCGAGGAAGTGCTCGTTGACGCGATTTTTCGTGCCGTCGATCTGGCGGCACATGCTCATCACACGGGCGCCGTTCGCATATTCGAAATCGATCGCGAAGTGATCGTAGATGTGGCCGTAGCGCGGCTCGGTCCGCCACTGCCGGCCGCCGACACCCGTCGCCTTGATCGGATGCGCGCCGAGCACCCAGTTCGCGACGTCGATGTTGTGGACGTGCTGTTCGACGATGTGATCGCCGGAGAGCCAGGTGAAGTACAGCCAGTTGCGAATCTGCCACTCGGTCGGACTCCAATCCGGCTGCGGTTCCTTGCTCCAGAGTCCACCCTGGTTCCAGAACACCTGGCCGCTCAGGATTTTACCGATCGCGCCGTCGTGGAGCCGCTTGATCGTCGCAACGTACTCGGCCTGATGGTGCCGCTGGGTGCCGGCCCCGATCGCGAGCCCTTTTTGCTGCGCCTGTTCGTAGGTCGCCAGGACCGAACGAATCCCAGCCGAGTCCACCGCGACCGGTTTTTCGGTGAAGAGATGTTTGCCGGCTGCAACGGCGGCGGCGAGATGCACCGGGCGGAAGCCCGGAGGCGTCGCGAGGATGACGAGGTCGACGTCGGACGCGATCACTTTCTGATACGCGTCGAAACCGCTGAACGACCGTTCCGGCGTGACCGTGTATTTCTTCGCGAACTCGGGGTCCTGCGCCGCCGCCTTCGCCAACTCGCCCTGAGACTGCGTCACGCGGTCGGGGAACAGGTCACCCATCGCGACGAGCTCGACCCCCTCGGCGCCGCGGAGGCAGTCACGCGCCGCGCCGGTGCCGCGTCCACCGCAGCCGACCAGCCCGACCCGGATGGTGTCGGAGCCCGCGATGCGCACCCCGGCGGGGAACATGAACGCGGCGGTCGCCGCCGCTGTGGTCTGCACGAATGTGCGCCGCGAGATTTCATTGGTGCTCATGTTGGTTCCTTCAGCAGCCCTAAAGGGCTGCGCTACGACGTTTGGCTGCACTACGACGTTTCCTGTCATGGCTCGCGTACGAGCCGAAACCCGACGAACGGACCATCCGACAGCCACCAGCGGCTCTTGGGAAACTGCGGGTCGCGCAGGTTCCACATGTCGTCCTGCACCGCACGGGCTGCCGGACCGACGCGCTCCGGCGCGTCGCGGAACGATCCGCCGCGCGTGACGAGCGCGCCGTCCGCCGGCGTCACCCACTCGGCCGCGTTCCCGAACATATCGACGAGGCCCAGCGCGTCCGGCGTCTTGGTCCCGACGGGATGCGTTTTCGCGGCCGCATTCGCGCGATGCCACGCGAGGCCGTCCCGCTTCGCGCCTGGCAGCGCGTCCCCCGCCGCCCCGAGCCTGGCGGCGTGCAGCCACTCGGCTTCCGTCGGCAGACGATACTTCTTGCCGGTCTTCTTGGAAAGCCACTCGGCAAAGGCCTCGGCCGCGGCGCGGGTCACGCTGATGGCCGGGTATCCGGCGTGGCCCCAGCCGTAGTCCGGCGCGCCATACGGCTGCGACGGTCTCGCCGTCGCGTCGGCTCCGGTGCGCGTTTTCGGCTCATCGAGGCCGAGCGCGAACACATCGTACATGTCCCACGTCGCTTCCGTGCGCCCTATATAGAAGGAAGGGACGGCCGTCGGCTGGCCATCGACGTCGACGGTGCCAGCAGGGACCAGCACCATCTCGAACGTGACCACCGTTCCGGGGATCGTTTCACGGTACGCTGACTCGGACGCCTTCTGCGCTGCGGGCGCCTCCGGGTTGGGCACCGTGGCCTGGCAGAACGCGGCGAGAATCAGCGAGAGTCGAACCATCCGGATGCGCGCGTCCCCATTTTACGGTCTGCTGCTCCTCCTGGCATCAGGGTCGATGACCGCAGCCGGCACGGCCGAGTTTGGACCGGATGCTGCCAGGCCGCTCGAGTTTTCCCAGGTTCACATGGGCATGCCGGTCCGGCTGGTGCTCCACGCCGCCAGCCCGGACGCGGCCCGTCTTGCGGCCGGCGCGGCGTTCGAGCGGATCGCTGCGCTCGACCGGATGATGAGCGACTACCGCGACGACAGCGAGCTGCGCCGGCTCGACGCGCGCCCGCTGGAATGGATTCCCGTGAGCGAGGAGCTGTTTGCGGTGCTCACGCGAGCGGTCGAGATCGCCGAGGCCACCGGTGGCGCGTTCGATCCGACGGTCGCGCCGCTCGTCGCGCTCTGGCGCGACGCGCGCACGTCGGGCCGTCTGCCAGAGCGTTCGCGGCTGGAGGCCGCACGTGCGCTCGTCGGCTGGCGCGATATTCACTTCGATTCGTCGCGGCGGGCGATCCGTCTCGGGCGGGCTGGTATGCGTCTCGACCTCGGCGGGATTGCCAAGGGCTACATCCTGCAGGAGGCGTTACGCACCCTTCGCGCTCACGGCGTCGCCAGCGCCCTCCTCGAAGCCGGTGGCGACATCGTCGTCGGCGACGCGCCGCCCGGGCGACCCGGGTGGCGGATCGATACCCCGTCTGCCGATCCCGCATTCACCGATCGTGCTGCAAAGCTTTGCAACGCGGTCCTGGCCACATCCGGGCCGACCTCCCAGTTTGTCGAGCTCGATGGCGTGAGGTACTCGCACGTGGTCGATCCGCGGACCGGCCTCGGAGTCACCAATCACGTCGTCGCGCGCGTGATTGCTCAGGACGGCGCCACGGCGGATGCGCTCGCGACTGCTCTCACGGTCGTGGGGCCGAAGGGTGCCGATGCGATCGTCCGGCGGTTCCCGGACGTGCGGATCGATCTTCGGCGCGAATAAAAGCAACCACGGATTACACGGACAAAAACCACCACCGATTACACGGATTACACGGATAAAGAACCGCAGATCAACGCAGGACGCACACTCGAGCCGGCTGGCGAAGCCACCTGAACTACATCTGCGTTCATCTGCGTAAATCTGCGGCTTTGAAAGACAAGCCATCCGTGAAATCCGTGAAATCCGTGGCTTGTTTTGATCCGTGAAATCCGTGGCATGATGCCCGGACGTGCCTGAGCGGACCTTCAGCCGCCGCGCGCTGAACCGCGCGACCCTCGCCCGTCAACTGCTGCTCCGCCGAGAGAAGGTCAAGCCGGCGAAGGCGATCGCGCGCCTGGCCGGCATGCAGGCGCAGCTCGCGCGGCCTCCGTTCATCGGCCTGTGGTCCCGTCTGGAAAAATTCGACCGCCAGAGCCTGACGCGCGCGATCGAGCGCCGCGAGGTCGTGCGCGGGACGATGATGCGCGCGACGCTGCATCTGATGTCGCGCGAGGATTTCATCACTTTTCGACCTGTGCTCCAGCCGATGCTCTCGCAGGTGATGAAGGCGGTGTTTCGCGACAAGGCCGACCGCTTCGACGTCACGGCGCTGGTCGCGGCGGCGCGAGACTACTTCGACAAGTCTCCGGAGACCTTCGACGGGCTGCGCGGCCACCTTCGCGCGCGGTTTCCGACGCTCGACGAGCGCGCGATGGGTTACCTCGTGCGAATGCATTTGCCGCTCGTGCAGATCCCCGCCGACGGCGCCGACTGGGCATATCCGTCCGCCGCCGCCTTCGCGGTCGCCGAGTCCTGGCTCGGGGAAAAGATGGATGGCGACGACCGCCCTCACGCGCTGGCGCTGCGGTATCTCGCTGCGTTTGGGCCGGCGACCCTCCGCGACTTTCAGGCGTGGTCCGGCGTCGCGGCCGCGCCAGGTTTTCTCGAGGACCTGCGGCCGAAGCTCGTGACGGTCCGCGACGATCGCGGCCGCGAGCTGCTGGATCTGCCCAAGGCGCCGCGTCCGGACGAAGGCGAGGAGGCGCCGGTCCGGTTCCTGCCGGAGTTCGACAGCCTCATGCTCGCCTTCGCCGATCGGACGCGGGTCATCGCGGATGAACACCGCCCGCTGATTTACACCAAGAACCTGCTGGTGCCCGCCACGTTTCTCGTGGACGGCTTCGCGGCCGGCACCTGGAAGATCGAACGCAAGAAAAAGCTCGCGCGGTTGATCCTTAAACCATTCGGTACCCTCACGAAGCGCGCAAAAGCGGATCTGGCGCGGGAAGGGGAGACGCTCGTCCGCTTCGTCGAAGCGGACGCGCAGGCCGTCTCGATCGAGTTCGTCAAATAGGAGGAACCTGGATGACGTATGGTCCGGCGTGGCGCCTGGTCGTGACGATAGCCATTACGAGCGGCGCCGCGACGTTCACGGGCGCGCAGCATTCCCGTTTCCCGCAGCGTTTCGACGAGTATCTGAAGAACCACGTCCGGCTGACCGACGCGGAGCGAACCTCGCTGGCTGCTGGCGCGCCGGTCACCAAACTGCTTGACGCCGATCCAGCCACGGAGGTCGCGGTGTTCGGGGCGGTGTGGGTGGCGGCGCCGCCGAGTCTCTACGTGCGGGCGGTAACGGACATCGAAACATTCGAGCGCGGCGCCAGCTTCCGGGTCACGAAGAAGATCAGCGAGCCGGCGCGCTTCGAGGACTTCGCCGCGCTGGAGCTTCCGGAAGATGACTTCGAAGATCTGAAGACGTGCCGGCCCGGCGACTGCGAACTGAAGGTGAGCCGGGAATCGCTCGATCGGCTTCGAAAAGAAGTGAACTGGTCGAAGCCGTCCGCGCGGGCCGACGCCGAGCGACTGTTTCGTCAGATCGCCCTCGACTATGTCAACGCGTATCGGGAGGGCGGCAATGCGCGGCTTGCGATCTATCGCGATGCCGCCCGGCCGACCTTCGTCGCCGCGGAATTCGAATCGCTCGTCAATCGCATGCCTGAGTTGACGAGCTACTTGCCGGATCTACGGCGCTATCTGCTCGGGTATCCGAAGTACTCGCTCCCGGCGTCGACATCATTCTTGTACTGGCAGGAGGCGGCGTTCGGTCTCAAGCCGACGATCCGGATCAATCACGTGGTGATTGCCGAAGGAACCGAGGGGATCACCGTCGCATCGAAGCAGCTCTACGCGAGTCACTATTTCTGGACGGCGCTCGAGCTGCGTGTGCTCGTGCCCGACCCGTCGCGCAGCCAGGGGTTCTGGTTCGCCACGATCAACCGCAGCCGTTCGGACGGCCTCGGCGGCTTCGTGGGCCGCATGATTCGCGGCAGGGTCCGCGGCGAAGCGACGAGCGGCATGCAGGCGGTCCTCAAGGTCACTAAGACGAATCTCGAACAGCAAGCCAAGCGTGAACACTAAAGGAGGTCAATCATGTCGGTCGCAAAAGTCTCCGAGATCAGCGCCACGTCAACGAAAAGCTTCGAGGACGCGATTCAGAAGGGGCTGGCCCGCGCCGGGAAGACGCTGCGGAACATGCGCAGCGCTTGGATCAAGGAGCAGCAGGTCCGGCTCGAGAAAGGAAAGATCACCGAGTATCAGGTCAACATGGCGGTGACGTTCGTTCTGGATGATTAGATAGGACCTTAGTCCAATGACCCGCGTCGGAGTCATTTCCATGTGATAGCGTCCGCTGATGTACGGCAACCGGCATTGGCAGCCTGTGTAAGAGAGGAGGCCCTATGTTAGGAGTGCTCGGGTGGATTCTCTTCGGTCTGATCGTCGGGGTGATCGCCAAGCTTCTGATGCCGGGACGGGATCCAGGCGGCTTCATCGTGACCATGTTGCTCGGAATTGCGGGCGCGCTCGTGGCCGGATTTCTCGGCCGCGCCCTGGGCCTCTACGGCCCGAACGACGGCGCAGGGTACATCATGTCGATTCTCGGCGCCGTCGTGATCCTGTTTGCGTACCGGAAGTTCGCGGTGCGGACACCCTGACCGGGGCGCGCGCCGGCGAACGTGGCCGCCGGCGCGCTTCCTTCGTCGGACAGTGAAACCAGGAGGGGACTATGGCGCTTCGGGAAAAGTACAACGACGCGATTCAGACGGCGAAGAGCCTGCACATGGAGGGCTCCGCCGACGAACGCGACGGCAAGCTCTACTTCAAGGGCACCGTCAAGACGCAGGACGAGGCCAACAAGATCTGGGACGCGATCAAGGCCGTCCCCGAATGGCGTGCGGAGGTCATCGCGGAAATCAAGGCCACGGCGGCGGCGGCCGCCGCGGCGCGGACCGTGACCGTCAAAGCCGGCGACACGCTCAGCAAGATCGCGAAAGAACACCTCGGCGACGCGAGCCAGTACACGGCGATCTTCAACGCGAACCGCGACCAGCTCAGCGATCCGGACAAGATTAAGCCGGGGCAGGTCCTCAAACTGCCGTAGCCGCCGGCGATCGCGCCTCGCGGAGCCATTCCGGAGGAATGTCGACGAAGGTTCGATCCAGCTGCCGGACCGATTCGCACCCGAGGAGCTTCAGCGTGCGAATCAGCTCCGTACGCAGAATCTCAATCGCGCGCGCCACGCCCGGCCCGCCGCCTGCGCCCAGCCCGTAGGCGTAGGCGCGGCCGATCAGCACGGCGCGCGCGCCGATCGCCAGCGCCTTGGCGATGTCGGAGCCGCGCCGGATCCCGCCGTCCATCAGGACTTCGGCGCGCGCGCCCACCGCGGCGAGCACTTCCGGGAGCGCGCGGATCGTCGCCGACACGCCGTCGAGCTGCCGGCCGCCATGATTCGACACGACGACCGCGTCCGCGCCTTCGTCCACCGCGCGGCGCGCGTCGTCGCCTATGTGCACGCCTTTGATGACCAGTGGACCCTTCCACGCCTCGCGGATCCAGCGCAGATCCTGCCAGGCCACCATCGACTGTTCGAGCGCGGTGCCGACATCCGCGTACGGCATCGGGCCGATGCCGGGCAGCATGACGTTCGGAAAGCGCATGAGCCCGCCGTCGCGAAGGAACGCCGCCAGCCATCGCGGCCGCGCGAGGAACTGCCACACGTAGGGCAGCATCGGCCAGACGCGTCGCGTCAGGATTTCCTTCGTGCCGTTTCGCACGTCCCGCTCGCGCATGCCCGCCACCGGCGTATCGATCGTCATGACGAGCGCAGCGAAGCCGGCGCGGCGTGCGCGTTCGATCGCGGAAAGCGCGACGTCGCGGCCGCCGACGAGGTAGAGCTGATACCAGGCCGGTCCTTTCGTCGCGGCCTTGACCGTTTCCATCGGCGTTCCCGACAACGTGGACAGCGCGTAGACGGTACCAGCGGCGCCGGCCGCTTGCGCGGCCACGGCTTCGCCGAGCGGGTAGAACATCCGGCAGCTCCCGACCGGGCCCAGCAGGAACGGCAGCTCGATCGGCATCCCGAGCACCGTCGTCCGGAGGTCGCAGACCGCCGTCGCGACCGCGCAGCGCGGCCTGAACGTCACGTCTTCGAACGCGCGGCAATTCTCCCGCAGCGTCACCTCATCGTCGGCGCCGCCGTCGATGTAGTCGAACGCGACGCGGGGCAGCCGGCGCTTGGCGAGCCGCCGAAGGTCGGCGATGTTCAGGACGCGCGAGGATGAGAGCGCGGGCGCCATGTGTCCTTCTATAAATTGGTGACGAGCGTCGCCACGGCGAACGCGCCGAAAAACAGCGCGCACAGGGCGACGACGGCCTCCCGCCAGATGGGAGGCCTCAACTCGCGAGGCAGCACGCGCCGGTTCACGACGAGCGTGTGGATGCTGAGGAACACGAAATTCACGCCGGCCACGTTCGCGCCAATCACAACCAGCGTGAGAGGTTGCGCGAGGTTCAGCGCAATGCATCCCCAGACGACGAACACCACGAGGATCGTGTAATACAGCCGGCGCACGTCTACGCTCGGGCGGCGTCGCATCCCCGCAGTCCCGCTCCAGAGCATATCGGTCAGCGTTCGAACGAGCCCGTCCGATTGACCGAGCTGGGTCTTGAACAACACCCAGAACCCGGTCATGAGCGTCAGATACCAAAACACGCGGCCGTGCCGTTCGGCGATCGCGCTTGCCTGGATGTCGGCGACCGCCCAGCCGCCAACCTTCGTACCCGCAGGTACGAACTCGAGGCTCATCAGGGTGACGAGCATCATCCCTGCGATCGAGCCTACGGCGAAGACCGCCCATTGGTCGACGTTCAGGAAGCGAAACCAATCCTTCCATCGCCTCAGCGATTGCTCAGTGACGATGAAGATGTTCCCCTGCGGCGACAGCGACACGGGCGTGCCGGTCGCCGCCGGGATGTACCCAACGGTCGCGCCCATCGCGAAACCCTTGTCGCGCATCCAGTTCGTCATGTACGCGTTCGACACGCCGCCGAGACCTGAGTAGGCGGCGAAAGCGCCGAGCAGCAGCCAATCGCCCCCGGAGGGCAGCGCGCCGAACGACACGAACCCGGTGAGGATCGCCCGCCACGAAGGGGCCGACACCATCGTGAGATCGATCAGCAGCAGGTACCCGAAGACCGCCGACATCAGAATCCACATGGCGTATTCGAGATTGCGCTCGATCGTCCGTCCGACGGCGAGAATGAGGACGCAGATGCCGAACGTCAGATACCCAAAGAGCTTGACGACATCGGCATCTGCCGCCGTGGGAATTCGTCCGAGGACGAGCGCCGCGATCGCTGTTGCGCTCGCGAGCGCCCAACCGGGCCAGCCGACTTGGAGAAACGTGAGCAGGCCGTACAAGGTGGACCAGAAACGTGGACCCGGCCACGTGCGCATGAAACCGACCATGATCGGCTCGCCGGTGTACATCGTGTAGCGCGCCATCTCGATGTTGAAGAACACCTGCAGCAGGACAGACACCGTCGTGACCCACAGCACTGCCGGGCCGTAGCGCGCGACGACAGAGGGTCCGAGGAGCCACTCGCCGCTGCCGATCGCGATGCCGAGGCCGATGATGCCTGGTCCGATCGTGCGGAGGACGTTGCGGAACGTGAACGTCGGCGGGGCCGGCAGCTCAGCAACACCCCACGGCGGCAGCAACCCGTGCGAGGACGCCGGACCCGCGCTCGGGGCGGCGGGGGTGTGCATGGCCGGAGCATTCTACCCCGGCGGCGGGGCTCCGCCCCGGCCCGCCGGTTCCTGTAGAGTTGCGTCATTCAGATCACCTTTGACGGCGCGTGCTCGGTTCTGGAGGCTGCTCTTCGCGGTCCGGCACGGCGGGACATCGCTGCCGGACTCTCGCAGTCGGCCGATTTCCGGCAGTCGCTGCTTCGTCTGCGAGACGCGTTGCGAGCGCACACGCTCAGGACCCGCGCGGCCCGGATCGACCTCGCCGCTATCGTGGGGACGTACGACGCGCGGGCACGGCAGGATGGATTTCACGTCCTGCACGACTGGGATGGCAAGGCAGACAAGGTCAACGAAGACATCATCCCCATCGACGTTCTGCATTACCTGATCGATCAGCGCGGTGGCGAGCCACCCGATCGCACGTCACTCGCCATCCTGCTCGACTACTACTTTCTGCACGTCCTGATGCTGCTCTCGCTGCGGATCTGGGATGAAGCGGAGGCCGATGCGAATCTCGATCAGCTGAACGCGCTGCTCGCTCAGCTTCAGAGCGCGGATGGCAGCGGACAGCAGTTTGTCGACAACGCGGAGACGCTCATTCTCATCGCGACGTCCCACTTCGAGCCGGACACGCGCGGCTTTGGAACGCTGCTCGACCAGGTGAGAGCGTTGGACCAGCAACACCGAACGAACATCGCCCTCGGTCATGCCGCAAGCCTCGGTTCCCATCTGCGATTCGGGTTCGAGGCGACGTACGCCAGAGATACGGTCGCGGCGCGGAGCGACAACACGGTGGACTACCCGTGGCTGTGTTTCTCGCTGGCGACGTTGATGGCGGAGTACGCTCGCATTGATGACGATCACATCAATGCCGACGGTAGCCAGGACGTCGGACGGGAAGCGATCGCCGAGGCGCTGCTGAACGGTCTCTCCGCCGACGCCGGTGCGTTCGCCGGCGAGTCACCAGCCGTACTCGCCGCGTGCAGCCGCGAGCGCTCTGAATTCGTGGAGACGTTTCAGCAGCATAAGGACGGCCTGGTGCCAGCCTTCGAGCGGCATCGGCCGTCGCCGGCCGTGTATTCGCCGCTGGCATTGTTCTTCAACTTCTCACACAACGTCCTCAAGGGCATCGTCGTCGACGCGCTGCTCTGGGGCGAACCGCGAACGGTCACACTCAACGATCTGTTCACCGCCATCCGGCGTGGGAAACGCGGAGAGGATGCGAAGGAGATTCTCGCGAAGACGCTGATGGGATACGCGCGGGCGCACCCGGATCGAATCCGCGGCCGGCTGATGCCGGTGATCGTCTACGATCCCGACGCGGGTCACCGAGCGTTCGCGCTGACGATGCGCAAGATCGGAGGGTAGGTCGCTAGGGGACGATGCGCAGATTCACAGGCGCGGTGAGCGTCACCGGACCCACCGTCCACCCGATGTCCTCGAGAAGGCCGCGTCCGACGGGACCCGGGTCGTGGATCGCTTCTCGCGATGCGATCTGCGGCGTCATCAGCGAGTTCGGATTCCCCGCGGGGAACGTCGATTCGTCGAAGTGGGAGTAGCTCGAGCCGCCCTGCCAGCTCGCGGGCGCGTAGATGCGGGCGGGATTGCCGCCGTTGGCGAGCCGCGTGCTCGGGCCATCGAAGTAGAGATTGCTGCTCGTCAGCTGCGTGCCGAGCGCCACTGACGGGCTGGCGAACGAGATGATCGCCTGGCCGCCACCGTTTTCGGTGAAGGTGTCATAGACGAAGGGATTGCCGCCCGCGCCCCAGCTTCCCGATCCCGCGCTGACGCTCGCCGAGCCGATGAAGCCGAGCCCGTGGCCGAGCTCGTGCATCACGACGCTCACGAAGTCGTAGGTGCCGGCGGGCGCGTTCCCATCGGTTCCGTAGTACCACGAGAAGGAGTTGCTGAACGACGCGCGGATGTCGTTGGCCGCCGGCTGCAGATCGACGCCGGCGATCTTGTTCGCGAGCGCGATCGGGTACCACGTGCTCGGAGGAAGGCCGGTGGCATTGCGCACGAGCGTGACCGGTCCTGCAGAACCGAGGACGCCCGGACCGAGCGCGGTGAACTGCGCGTCGATTCGAATCGGAACCGGCGAGGTGATCTGATCCGCCCACAGATCCACCGCGTGCTGGAACGCGGCCTGCGCCTGCGGCGTGAAGCCCGTATAGATGACTGTGATCGACACGAGGCTCGCATCGGTCCGCAGACGCGGCTGCACGCGAGCGGGCACGAACGATCGGATGACCCGGGGATCGGCGCGCACGACGATCGGCGGTCCGGCCAGCGTTTGAAGCGCGCCAGGCCGGCCGCTCTGCGCGCCGGCAGCGGCCCATCCGGTCGGATCGAGAGCTGCGAGGCCGAGACAGAACACCGCCGCGAACCATGCCTTCGACTTGAACATTTTGATGCCCGGGTTAACAGGAACGTAAGCGTCCCGCTGCGCGCCGGACGCCGTACCAGCATTTTGCCGGGGTATCCAGCTCGTTAGTGCGAGAAGCGTTCCACTCGAGTGCGTCGGGGACGTGGGTTGGACTTCCGCGGTGAGAGACAACCGACCACAAGATGATCAAGTGATCGGTAGAACCCCAACAATTCCCGCAAATACGGGACGAATGTTCCTCAGCCGAGGTCAGGGCAGTCGCTTCACATAGATGTTCTAGTGGAGTATGCTGGCGGTCATGCGGAAACGAACCGGGGCCGGACAGGGCGACATGCTTCAGGGCACGCTCGATCTTCTCATCCTGCAATCGCTCGTGCTCGGCCCTGCGCACGGGCACACGATTGCGCACGCCATCGAGCGGGGCTCGGACGATGTGCTGCAGGTCGAGCACGGGTCGTTGTATCCCGCGCTTCATCGGCTCGAGGATCGCGGGCTCGTTGCCTCGTTCTGGGGCACGTCCGAGAACAATCGCAAGGCGAAGTACTACCGGCTGACGGCAGCCGGTCGCAAAGCGCTCGTCGTCGAGACCACACGGTGGGAGCAACTCGTCCATGCGGTCGGACGCGTTCTGAAATCCGCGACGGAGTAGGCGGGTGAGCTGGACACGCTTCTTCCGCCGGTCGCGCCGCGACACCGACCTCCGGCGCGAGCTGCAGTCTTACATTCAGATCGAAACAGATGAAAACATCGCGCGCGGCATGCCGCCGGAGGCCGCTCGCGCCGCGGCGATCCGGAAGCTCGGCAACGCCGGGCGCGTGCGCGAGGACGTCTATCTGATGAACACCATCGCTCCGCTCGACATGCTCTGGCGGGACCTGCGCTATGCCGCGCGGGTGCTCCGCCGCGACAAGGCCTTCGCTTTCGCCGCGATTACGTCGCTGGCGCTGGGGATTGGCGCGAATACGGCAATCTTCCAGCTCCTGGATGCAATCCGGCTCCGAACGCTGCCGGTCGAGCGGCCGCACGAGCTCGTAGAAGTTCGCATTTCGCCCGATACGAGTCGAGGCGGCAGAAGCGGTAGCTTCAACGGCCGCCGGCCGATGCTCACCTATGGGATCTGGGAGCAGATCCAGCAGCGGCAACAGGTGTTGTCCGGAGCCTTTGCCTGGAGCAGCGTGCGTTTCAATACCCAGCCGGGAGGCGAAGCGTGGTACGTGGAAGGGCTGTGGGTGAGCGGCGACTTCTTCAACGTGCTCGGCGTCCGTCCGATCGTCGGGCGCGTGTTTTCAGCGTCCGACGACCGCCGCGGCTGTGTGGATCCGGGAGCCGTCATCAGCCACTCCTACTGGCAGAGCGCGTTCGGCGGGCGACCCGACGTGCTCCGTCATTCGGTACGCGTCAACGGCAGACAGTTTCCGGTCATCGGCGTCACGCCGCCCGGCTTCTTCGGGATCGACGTCGGCCGGATGTACGACATCGCGGTTCCTCTCTGTGCCGACGAGCTCCTGCTCGGCCAGGACACCCGGCTCAATCGGAAGAACGGCTGGTGGTTGTCGGCTGCGGGCCGCCTGAAGCCTGGCGTCACGCCGGAAGCCACGCGCGCGCAGCTCGAGGCCGTCTCGCCCGCCATCTTCGAGGCAACCCTCCCGGACGTCTACGCTGCCGACGAACGCAAGAAGTATCTCGGCTTCCGCCTGACGGCGCTGCCCGCGGCGTCCGGCGTGTCGAGCATCCGCGGGGATTTCGGGGATCCGCTCGTGCTGCTGTTGGGGATCTCCGGACTCGTACTGGTGATCGCGTGCGCGAACCTCGCCAACCTGCTGCTCGCGCGT
This sequence comes from Vicinamibacterales bacterium, assembly GCA_036258175.1. Lineage (GTDB taxonomy): Bacteria > Acidobacteriota > Vicinamibacteria > Vicinamibacterales > 2-12-FULL-66-21 > DATAEE01. Next base: position 4,042 of record DATAEE010000354.1, on the reverse strand, counting down.
GCCACCGCGCGCGAGCGCGAGATCGCGGTTCGACTGGCAATCGGCGCCGGGCGCCGCAGGTTGTTGGGGCAGTTCATCGTCGAGAGCGCGCTCGTGGCGTTCCTCGGCGCCGCCCTCGGCGTGGCGGTCGCGCACGTCCTCACGAGAGTGCTGGTTGCCGCGATTTCGTCGAGTTACGTGTCGGTGTTCGTCGATCTGACGTGGAACTGGCGGATGGTCGCGTTCACCGCAGGAGTAGCAGGCATCGCGTGTCTTCTGTTCGGAGTGATTCCCGCGCTCCGGGCGACTGCCCTCGCGCCCACGGCCGCACTCCGGTCCGGGGGCCGCGGATCGACCGCGAGCCGGCAGCGCGTCGGGCTGCGCCGCGCGCTGGTCGTCACGCAGGTGGCCCTGTCGCTCGTGTTGCTGATGGGGGCGCTGCTGTTCGTCCGCACTCTGTACAACCTGACCACGCTCGACGTCGGCTTTCACGGGAAGGATGTCGTCGCCGTGCAGCTGATGCATCCAACGCTGGTGGATACGGACGAGCAGCCGTCAGCGGTTCGCCGGCTCATCCTCGAGCGCCTTGCCGCGCTCCCGGATCTGCGTGCGGCGGCCGAGGTCGCGTACCCCCCGCTCGGCAGCGGCGGGTGGAACGAGAACATCTGGGTGAGTGGATCCGACGCGAAGGTGCTCGCGAACTTCAATCAAGTCGGGTCGGACTTTTTCAAGGCACTCGGTATCGCGCTCGTATCGGGACGCGGGTTCGGCGAGCAGGATATGCGCGGCTCGACGCGCGTCGCCGTGGTGAACGACACCTTCGTCAAGCGCTTCGTCAAGGATGGAAACGCGATCGGCCGGACCGTTCGGGTCGAAACCGGGCCAGGCCAGCCGGAACGCAAGTACGAAGTGGTCGGGGTCGTGAAGGACACCCGCTACGCGGACATCCGCGACGAGATCGATCCGCTGGTCTATCTTCCTACCTCGCAGGACGACGAGCCGGGAAACATCATGAGGGTGGTACTCACGCCGCGGACGTCGGCCGACCGGATCGTCCCCGCCGTGACGCGGGCGATTAACGACGTGAACCCCGCGATAAACCTGGAGTTCACGGTTCTCGAGCGCGCGATCCAGGTGTCGCTGCTGCGGGAGCGGTTGATGGCGATGCTGTCTGCAGCGTTCGGGTTGCTGGCGGGGCTGATCGCCGCGATCGGCTTGTACGGGTTGATGTCGTACACGGTCGCGCGCCGATCCAACGAGATCGGCATCCGGCTGGCGCTCGGCGCCGCGCGCGGCCGCGTCCTGCGAATGGTCCTTGCCGACGCTGGACTCCATGTCGCGGCCGGCCTCGCGATCGGCATCGCGCTCGCCGTTGCCGCGGGACGATGGATTCAGACGCTTCTATACGGCCTCGAACCCAGCGACCCGGCGACGCTCGCCGGCGCGACCGGCCTTCTCGCGATCATTGGACTGCTCGCGACGCTCGCCCCGGCTCTTCGGGCGGCGCGCGTCGATCCCGTCACCGCGCTACGGGAGGAGTAGACCGCGATCTAAATTGAAATGTCAGTAGTTTTGCGAGAGACTAGCCCCCTGGCCGGCCATGGCTCGACTGCCATTTGGTACCGCCGCTGCCATCCGACGCCGCTCGAGCGGCAACACTCTGAGCTTCGCCGACGGTTCAGCCTGCTCATCTTCAACTAGCTCATCGATAAGACGCGGACGCGGCCATGCGTGCGCACGTCCGCGACGGCCTGACGGAGGTCTCGGGTCGGCTTGACGCGCTCGCGGCCACTGAGTGGTGCGAGTGAAACCAGATCGTGCGCGTGAAGGAGAGACGATGACCTTCCTCTCGATGCGTTGCAAGATGTCTACGCTGTGTGCGCTCGCGTGGCTGCTGGCGGTTCCTGTCGCGGGCCAGGAATTCCGGGCCACGATTACCGGTCAGGTCACAGACCCGGCAGGTCTTGCGATGCCGGGCGTCACGATTACCGCGCTGAACGTGCAGACGAACGAGGTCGCGTCGACGGTCAGCAGCGCCGAAGGGGTGTATTCGCTGCCGTTCCTCAAGCCAGGCCTTTACACGGTGACCGCCGAGCTCGAGGGCTTCCGCAAGCACACCCAGGATCAGGTCCAGCTCGAAGTCGGGCGGACGGTCACCATCAACATCGCGCTCCAGATCGGACTGCTCACCGAGCAGGTCACGGTCAGCGGGGAATCGCCGCTCGAATCGGCGAAGGCGGATCGCGGGATGGTCATCGACAACCTTCGCGTGACCGAGCTGCCGCTGAACGCGCGCAACCCGTTCATGCTGTCGTACCTGTCGCCGGGCATCACCTACAACGGTCCGGCGATCTACCAGCGGCCCTTCGACAACGGGGCGATCGCCGACTGGTCGATCAATGGCGGACAGAACCGCAACAACGAGTTCCTGCTCGACGGCGCGCCGAACAACTCCATCCAGGGCGGCAACAACATCGCTTACGTCCCGCCCGTCGACGCCGTGCAGGAGTTCAAGATCGTCACCAACAGCTACGACGCGCAGTACGGCCGCACGGCGGGCGGCGTCATCAACGTGTCGCTCAAATCCGGGACCAACGATCTGCACGGCAGCGTGTACGAGTTCGCGCGCCGCAAGGCGTTCGACTCGAACGAGTACTTCTTCAAGTTGAACAATCGCGAGAAGCCGGACCACAAGCTCGATCAGTACGGATTCCAGATCGACGGACCGGTGACGATTCCCGGCCTCTACGACGGCCGGAACAAGACGTTCTTCATGTTCAACTTCGAGGGCTACAACGAGGCGACGCCAAACCCGGCGACCTACACCGCGCCGGACGCGGCGCAGCTCCGCGGAGATTTCAGCAACCTGCGCGATGCACAGGGCCGGCTGATCGTGATTTACGACCCGGCGACCGGACGCAACGTCAACGGCGTCTGGACACGCGATCCGTTCCTGAACAATCAAATCCCGGCGGACCGCATCAACCCGATGGCGCAGCAGTTCCTGCAGTACTTCCTGCAGCCGAATACGGCGCCTCCCGCCGGCACCGATCCGTGGCGGAACAATTTCGTCTTCGCGCCGAATCTGGCGTTCGACGACTTCCACAACTACGCCACCAAGGTCGATCAGGTCCTGAGCGACAAGACGAAGATGTTCTTTCGCTACGCGTACAACAAGCGGACCGAGACGCGGTACACGAACGGCATCACGACGGGTCCCGCGCAGGACGGCCAGCTGCCGCTCGAGCGGAAAAACCACACGGGCGTCGCGGACTGGGTGCGCACGGTGAGCTCCTCGCTGGTCGTGAACGTGCGAGCGGGCCTCAATCAGTATCTCGAGCTCGCTCGATCCGACCCCGGCCTGAACTTCAACCCCGCGGAGCTCGGGTTCCCGCCGTCGCTGGTCAACCAGCTCCCGAACCAGGTCTTTCCGCGGCTCAACTTCAACACCACCGGGACGACGGTGGAGTACCAGCCGCTCGGCCGCGCCACGCGCAACAGCGAGACGACGACCGGCTTCAGCTTCCAGCCGAACTTCTCGTGGTTGAAAGGCCGGCACAACGTGCGCGGCGGCCTCGACATGCGGCTGACGTGGTATACGCGCGAAATCAACAACAACCTGTTCGTGATGACCTTCGACCGCCGGTTCACGCAGCGCGCGTTCGACCAGCCGAGCGACGCGCTGAGCGGGAACTCCTTCGCGTCGTTTTTGCTCGGAGCGGCCGCGAGCGGCTCGATCGACAACAACTTCTATCCGACGCTGCGCTGGAACTACTACGCGCCGTGGGTGCAGGACGACTGGCAGCTCACGAACCGGCTGACGGTCAACCTCGGCTTGCGGTGGGATCTCAACACGCCGGTGTTCGAGGAAGACGACCGCCTGAACTACAACTTCGACACGCAGGCCGTTAATCCCGTGTCGTCGCGGCTCCCGGGCGGCCTGCAGGTCCGCGGCGGGCTCGGGTTCGTCACTGTGAACGGCAACCCGCAGTATCCCTACCAGTACGACAAGAACAACATTCAGCCGCGGTTAGGGCTCGCGTACATGTTGAACGACGAAACG
>DATAEE010000353.1:0-14724 GCA_036258175.1 Vicinamibacterales bacterium | reverse complement strand
CGATCTGTGGAACAGCCCACCACGCGATATTGTTAGGAAAAACTGAGAGGCGGGAATTGGAGCCACGGGGCTTTCAGCCCTTCTGTTCCATCTGCTCGATCAGATCGATGTCCTGGCAGGAGCGTGGCTGGTGCTGGCGATCTTCGTCTCGGCGACGCCCAGGCTGGTTCTGGGTTCAGCGCTCTTCGTGTATCTTGGCCATCAACTGATCACGCTGCTCGGCTATCTTCTCGGGATGAGAGCCACAGCGCGTTAGGGCAGTCACCTTTTTACGCGACCTAAAAAAAGGTGACTGTCCCCTTTTCTGCTACAGCGACTTCAGGTACTCGACGAGCTCCTTCTTCTGATCCGCGGTCAGCTTGAGATTGAAGTGCTTGTCGTAGTGGTCGACGACCGCGTCGAGCGTCGCGAACCGGCCGTCATGGTAGAACCCGCCCTTCGTGCGGGTGAACAGGCCGCGGAGCGGCGTCGTGCGGTACCGCTTGTCGGGTGATCGATCGGCCTGGAAGTCGTCGACTCCGATTTCTTCCGCGGTGTGCATAGGCCAGCCCGGCTCGGTGAAGAGCGGCGGGACGTGACAGCGCGCGCAGGCAGCCTGGTTTGCGAACACAGCCTCGCCTTGCTTGGCCGCTTGCGCATCGAAGGTGCCGGCCGGCGGTGTCGGCGCCGGAATCGCCAGCTGATAGAAGTGCAGCGCTGCCAGCTTCGACGTGATCAGGTCGGGGTTGTTGCGCACGTTGCCGTGGCCAGCCTTTGCCGCAACAGGGAAGCGGCTCTTATCGTCGAGCCGCGGATCGAAGAAGATGCCCTTGCCGTGCATCTGCGTGTTCGCGACGTAGGCGTTCCAGTGCGACACGCCGCCCCAGCCCGTATACGTATGGAGGTTCACGCCGGCGAGGCCGAACGCCGCGGGCAGCACCGTCGCGGCCGACTTGCCGTCGGATCGCATCGCCTTGCCGTCCTGATTCAACTCGGCGTCATAGCGGCCGGGGCCCCAGCTCTTGAGCACCTGGCGGACGCCGTCCGCGTCGACGCCCAGCAGCTTCGAAAACGGCGACAGATCAGGCGCGAGCGCGACGATCGCACCGACGTTCAGATCGCGGTTCGGCCAGCCGTCCAGCCGACTGCCGATCCCAGGCGCGAACGAATCGTCGACGGTGGAGTGGCAGAGCGCGCATTGGATGCCGACCGATTTGGCCGACCCGTCCGGATTGAGGAACGCGGTCACGCCGACGACGGCGTTGGCTTTCAGCAGGGCGACGGTCGACGCGGGATCGTCCATGTTGACCTTGCCCGCCTTGATTTGCGCGACGAGGTCGGCAGGGAGTGCTTCGGCGTCGACCTTCAACCCGACGCTCAGCGCCATCTTGGGGCTGACGCCAGGTCCGACACCGCCGAGCTTCTCGCCGACAATCGCCTGGTGCAGCTTGAGCTGGTCCCCCCAGAAGGCCTCATCGCCGAACGTGTCGTATCGGAAGATTTTCCGACCCTCCGCAATCATGCGTTGGGCGTTCTGGTTGATGGTGACGTCGAATCCCGCAGACCGGCTCGTCGTGGGATCCGTTTTTCCAGTGGTTGGGGTAGGCTGCGACGGGGCCGGCTGACGGAGCGTCGCCATCGACGCGGTGGCGAACGCGAGGACTCCGCCAGCGAGGAGCACCTGCGCGCGTGACATGAACGCCTCCTTGCTGAGTTTGGTCAAGATAACCAAGCTCTATCTATGTTATCTAGCAAGATGACGGCCAGCGCGTCCGGTGCGGTACCCGGGACGGACGCGTCAAGAGTGGCGAGGAACCTGCAGCCGTTCAGGTTTGCGCATAGCGATCAGTGACATCCGATGCTCAGGAAGCACCTGCTCGATTCCGCTCGCGGCCGCATCGTGACGCTCCTTCAGCACGGAGGGCTCACGGTCGATGAGGTCGCGTCCAGGCTCGAGCTGACGCCGAATGGCGTTCGAGCCCACCTCACCGCCATGGAACGCGACGGTGTCGTGCGCCGTGCCGGACGCCGCCGCGGCACTACGAGGCCATCGTCGGTCTTCGCGCTCACCGCCGAAGTTCAGCAGATACTGTCGGGCGCGTATGTGCCGTTTCTGATTCAGCTCGTTCAGCTGTTCGAACGCGAGTGGCCCGATGCGGACGTCAATCGATTCATGCGCAAGACAGGGAAGAACCTGGCGGCTGAGGTTCGGTCGACGGTGCGTCCCACCGAGAGTCTCCGCTCTCGCGTGAAGGCGGCTAGCGACCTGCTGAACGATCAGCTCGGCGCCGTCACGCACGTCGAAGAAAATGGCCACCTCATCATTCGGGGTGCGACCTGCCCGCTCGCGGCATTGACCGGCACGCATCCCGCCATCTGTCTGGCGATGGAAAGCTTCGTGGGGGAATTGATCGGCAACGCGGTCGTTCGCGAGTGCTGCGAGCGTGGCGAACGACCGCGTTGCTGTTTCGAAGTGAGCGCGCGGGCGCCGCGTTAACGCTGCGCGGTCGTCGTTCTGCTCCGGCCCTGCTTCTGTTTCTCCACCATGCCCGCGACGTCGGCCAGCAGCCGCTTCGCGTCGTAGACGATGCCGTCTTTGAGCGTGTACTTGATGCCGCCGATCCATTCCGGCTTCGCCGTTTGATCGTTGAGGCGGAGCGCCCCCGTGCCGTAGAGCACCTTCAGGTTCTTTAAAGGATTCTGATCGACGATGACCATGTCGGCGAGGAGCCCCGCGCGAACGACGCCGCGGTCGATCGGCTTGTGCGCGGGTTCGGCGAGCGTGAGCGCGCCGTTGTAGGTCGCCGCCTGAACGACTTCGAGCGGATGGAACCCCGCTTCCTGCAGCAGTTCCATCTCGTGGATGTTTCCGAAGCCGTAGGTGTTGTAGATGAACGCCGCATCCGCGCTGACGGTGACCCGGCCGCCCATCTTCTTGTAATCGTTCAGGAGCTTGAACCACACCTGATAGAAGTTCCGCCACGCGATCTCGTCGTCCAGCCTCCAGTAGTACCAGTACGACCCGTGATTGCTCCGGCTCGGTGAGTAGAAATCCATCAGCGAGGGCAGGGTGTACTTCGGATGCCAGTCGGCGTTGCGCATGCGCATCAGATCCCGGCCCGCCGCGTACGCCGTCATCGTCGGATCGAACACCGTCCCGAGCTTTCGCTGTTCCTGGAGGTATTCCTTCCACTCGGGTCCGCCGGGCGTGTGAATCTTGTCCCACAGCCGCGCCACCTGCCCGAAGCGCATCTGCTCGTCGTCGTTGATCTGATCGACCGGCCACGGCTGGACGACGTAGTCTTTGAGCAGCGCCTCGAAGTGCCCGTAGAAGTGCGTGACCGTGCCGAGGCCGAGACGGGCCGCGTCGAGCGCGTTCATCTGCGCGACGCCCGTCTGCTGCAGATGCGCGGTCGAACCCATCCCGAGCTTCTTCGCCTCGTCCAGCAGCGCCGCCATGATTTCGGGACGGTGCGCACCAAGCTTCAATCCGTCCACGCCGTTCTGCGAGGCCCACTGAACCCATGCACGCGCCGCATCCGGCGTATCCGGCTGTCCCTTGTCCCAGCCCGCGCCGGGCCGCTGATAGTTGACGAGCCGCGGCGCGACGATCTCGTTGCGGTTGCTTCGCTCGCGCTCTTTCACGACCCAGTCGTTCGCCCCGAGCGGAACGCCGCGGACTGTCGTCACGCCGTGGGCGAGCCAGAGTTTGAAGGGATATTCGGCGTCGGGGTTCTTCGGCGATCCGCCGGCGTGCTCGTGCATCGAGACGAAGCCCGGCATGACGTACATGCCCGTCGCGTCAATCTCGTGGTCAGCCTTCTCGGGCGCCCGATTCGCTCGCAGCGGCAGGCCCGGCGTACCCGCGCCGCGGACCGCCTGAATCTTGTTCCCTTCGATGACGATGTCCATGGGGCCGATCGGCGGTGCGCCGGTGCCGTCGATCAGTATCGCGCCGCGGATGACGAGCGTCTTGAACGGCCCTTTGCCCTCATCGGCGCCGCGCGCGGGCGCCGGTGTGATGGATTCGACCGGCGGACCCTGTCGCCGGGCGGGCTGCTGGCCGGCAATCGGCGCCGCAAGACCGGCCACGGATGCTACACAGAATGCGAACGCCAGTTTGCGCATGATCGTTCTCTCCCTTTGCAGCACAGACTTCACTGACTTTTCAAACCACGGATGTCACGGATGACACGGATTTGGAACCGCAGATTTACGCAGGACGCACGCTTGGGGGCGGCCGGCGTAGCCATCCGCGGCTACGCTTCTGCGCGAGCTTCCGCGGACGCGCCGCGTTCCGCGAACGCCGACAGCAGCATCGTGATCGCGGTGTACACGACGACGACGATGACGAGCCAGCGGACGGCGCCGAGCGGCATTTGCCGGACTATGTAGGCCGCGATGAGTACGCCCGGTATCCCGCCGATGGCCAGTCCCAGTCCGGCGCGCAGGCTGTAGCTCTGCTCGCGGATGAACCTCAGGCTGCCGACCGGCATCAGAAACGCACACGAGCCCATCATGATCGGAAATGCCGCCCGCGGATTCATGCCGAGCAGGCTGATCAGGATCATGCAGGGCGCGTAGAGGCCGATGCCGAGCGTCATGAGCGCGCCGAGCATGAAGTTGCCACCAACGGCGATCGCGAGCTTCGCGCCGCGGACGCCGAGCGCGTCGCTGCCGGCAGGAAACATTCCCAGCTGTGTCATCAGCATCAGCGTCGCCGCCGCGAGCAATGCGGCGCCCATACCGATCTGGACCTTACGCTTCGACCACTTCGCCACCACGCCGGCGCCGAGCCAGGCGCCGGCGACCGCCGCTGCGATCATCGAGAAAAGCGTCAGCACATCGACCGGAATCACCGCGGTATAGATGAAGGCCTGCAGAACCGTCGGCAGCGTGTGGCCGGCATTGAGCGTTCCCGGAATGATCCGATCGGGAACCATGCGTAACCAGCGGAAGAGCGCCGTAGTCGTCGCGAAGGATCCGATCCCCAGCGTGTCGAAGAAGTTGGTGATCGCGCCGACGCCCATCTGCGCTGGCGTCGGAATGCGCGCATCCGTCGCAGGATTTGAAGATGCGGCCGCGGGCCTGCGCTTGAGTGCCGCGATGGTACGGGCGCACGCCGCGACATAGACTGCCGTGAGCACGCCGAGCGCCGTGAGAAGGCCTGTGATGGGGTTCATGTTGGAATCAAAGCGTATCAGGACTCCCGGCTTATTGCCCCATCAGATTTCCGAATTGGATTTGACCTAGAATGGCGGGTCGATGACTTTCGAAGGCGTCTATTCCGTGCTCCCGACACCGTTCTCGAACGACGGCGCGCTCGACGAGGCGAGCCTGCGGCAGGTCGTGAAGCTGTTCCTGGACGCAGGCGTCAACGGGCTCACGGCGCTCGGCGTCACCGGCGAGGTCGCCCGCCTCGACGATTCCGAGCGCGCGCATGTGCTCGATGTAGTGCTCGACGAAGTCCAGGGACGCGTGCCAGTTGTCGCCGGCACGACGGCGGACGGCACCCGCACCTGCATCAGCTACAGCCGTCACGCGCGCGTCGCGGGCGCCGCTGCCGTCATGGTCAGCCCGCCGCGCATGGTGAAGCTCAACTCGGAAGCCGTCGTCCGGCATTACGTCGCGCTGGCGGAGGCCGTCGACATCGAGATCGTCGTGCAGGACTATCCACCCATCTCGGGCTACGCGATGGAGCCATGGCTGCTCGCGCGGATCGCGCGCGAGATTCCAAAGGCCCGAACGATCAAGCTCGAGGATCCGCCGACGCCCTTTAAGACGTCGCGCATCCTGGAGCAGCTGAAGAATGAGGACGTGAAGGTGCGGATCTTCGGCGGCCTCGGCGGCGTGTTCCTGCTGGAGGAGTTGCTGGCGGGCGCGACCGGTGCGATGACCGGGTTTGCGTTTCCCGAGATTCTCGTCCGCATCGTGTCCCTCTTCAACGCGAAGAAGGTTGATGAGGCAGCCGACCTGTTTTATCGAACGGTGCCGCTCATGCGCTTCGAGTTCCAGGAAGGGATCGGCATGGCGATCCGCAAAGAGGTTCTGCATCGAAGGGGCGCGCTCGCCAGCCCGGCCACGCGACCGCCCGCCGCGCGGCTCGACGATGGGACGCGGCAGGCGCTCGATCGCGTGCTGGAGTGGGTCAAGACGGAGAAGGGTGCATGGATCTCGGCCTGAAAGGCAAGGTCGCGATGGTCGCGGGGGCAAGCCGCGGCCTCGGGTTCGCGGTGGCGAAGGCACTCGCGGCGGACGGCGCGCTTGTCTCGATTTCGTCTCGCGACGAGGCAGCAATCACGTCCGCGGCAAAGAAGCTCGCCGGGTTGCCCGGCGACGTGTTCGCGATGGCGGCCGATGTGCGGGCAGCAGAGGATATCGCCCGCTGGACCGCAGCGACCGAGCGGCGCTTCGGCGGCGTCGACCTGCTGTTCACGAACTCCGGCGGACCTCCCGCCGGCCCGGCGATCGCGTTCGACGATGCCGCATGGCAGGACGCCGCAGACTTGCTGCTCTTCAGCGTCCTCCGGATGGTGCGCGCCGCGGTGCCGTCGATGAAAAAGCGCGGCGGCGGATCGATCCTCGTCTCGACATCGTCATCCGTCAAAGAGCCGATTCCCAACCTCGGACTGTCGACCGTCATGCGCGCGTCGGTGTCGGCGCTCGCGAAGACGCTCGCACTCGAGCTGGCGCCGGAGAAGATTCGCGTCAACCAGATCATTCCCGGCCGGCTCGACACCGATCGCGTCCGCCAGCTGGATGAGGGGAACGCGAAGAAGGCCGGCATTGGCGCCGAGGAGCAGCGGAAGCGCTCGATCGCGACGATCCCCGCCGGGAGGTACGGCGAACCGGATGAATTCGGAAAGGCGGCGGCGTTCCTGTTGTCGGACGCCGCGTCGTATATCACAGGTGCGACGTTGCAGGTGGACGGAGGCCTGGTTCGGAACGTGCTCTAGGGCGCGTCACACCTAGACGTGGCGCAGCCTCGGCAGCAGGTCTTCCTGAATCGACTCCAGCACACGCTCGATTCCGACGGCGCCGCGCTGCTGATCACGCCGACGGCCACGGTCCCGCGAACTCTGCAGCTGCCGCAGGCTCTGCACCAGCCGATCAACCGCATGAGCCGACTGTTCCTGTTTCCCAATCGCGTCCGTCAGTTCGGCCAGCGATCGGCGAACGTGGCCTTCGGGGTCGCCAGACCCGAGCCGGGTGGCGAGCCGGGACACTCTTTTCACGGCCGCGTCCAACCCGGTGAGATCAGTCGGAGTCATCCGAGGGTCACCTTCACCAGCTGTCTCTGCGCACCCCGTACCGTCGGTACGTGCCACTCGCGCGGCGGCTGACGTTCCAGACTTCTCCGCACTTGACGCAGCGCCAGTACGTCGACACGTCAACGGTCTTGCTCACCGTCGTAAGGTCGCGCGCGCCGCACGCCGGGCAGGCTGTCGGAGCTTCCGTGCTGGTGAGCGTTTCATCCTGGTTTCTCATATCGTCGACTTGACTTGCAGGGCCGGGGCGTCGCGTCGAACGCGCCGCGCCGTCTGGCCGAAAACGGATTGGTTCTCTACGAGATGAATCGCACGGGCCACGACCTGGGCCGGGTCCAACGCGGCCAGCTGACACCAGAGATGGAGCATTGGCGAGCCGGCGAGAAAGACTCTCGCGCTATGACGCTCCGGAGCGGATCCGGGCGCGGCGACGACGTCACGGAATGCCTGCTCAATCACCCGAACGCTCAGGCGCCGATAGCCGTCGGCGGGCGGTAGCTCGCCGTCCGTATGCCACCCGCCATCCGAGAACCCTCGCGCGCGCATCAGCCACGCTCGGCCGGATTCTCGGTGTCGTGCAGCACCTGAGCAATCGAGCGCGCGGCCCGCGCGTTTCGTGCGGCCTTCACCGTGACAATGAGAAAGGCCGCGGTGACCGACAGTGCGATCGTGAGATTGAGTGGCGTGAACATCGTATCCTTCCGGACTGCCGCGCGTGGGTCGATTCGACACTCCGACCGACGCAAGACCGCCGCGAATATTGTCTCGAAGAGAAGAGCCGGTGGCGGAAGCGGTGCCGGTCGGCGCGCGCCCGTTGGATCGGCGCGTCGGACGCTGGCTGGCTCAGCTCAGGTCAGGGACTCCGAACTACTGTATACCCTTTTCGCGGTTGTGGCTAGGTTGGAGCGTCCTCGCGGCCTCAAAGTGCGATCAACCCGCTGCGCGCAGCGCGCCGCACCGCATCCGTGCGATTCGCCGCGCCGAGCTTCCCGCAGATCGAGGCGACGTGAAACTTCACGGTCTGATCGCTGATCGCCAGCCGCGCGGCGATGGCCTTGTTGGGAAGGCCCTGCGCGAGCAGGTCGAGAATCTCCAGCTCGCGTGGCGTCAAAGCCTCGACGAAGGACGGCTCGGGTTCACCGCCATTCGAGGCTGGCGCGATCAACCACGCGTCCGCGTCGAGCGAGGCCGCGCGCGCCGCGGCGAGCGTCGCCACCTCACCTACGACGACCACGTCCTCGGACAGGAGTGACCTCAAACGAAGGCGTCCCGACTCGGTGCCCACCAGAACGACGCGCATGACTGCTGAACTGGCAGGCCTGAAGGCCTGCGCTACTCCTAAGACTCCCTATCATCCCTCGCGCGTTCCGACGGTCACGGTGACCCTCTGCGCCTGTCCGCCGCGCAGGAGCCGCAGAGGAACCGCTCGACCGATACGATCCCCGCCCAGGAGCTGCAGCAAGTGCTCCGGCGATTCGACGGGGTGTCCGTCGAAATCCAGAAGAACGTCGCCCACGAGCACGCCGGCCGTTTCGGCTGGGCTGCTCGAGGTCACTGCGGAGACAAGGAGGCCGCGCTCGCGTTTGGCGTCACCGCCTTGCTGCGCGCCGAGCTTCACCGGCTGTCCGGCGATGCCCAGGAAGCCCCGCTTCGGGCTTCCGTGCTGCAGCACGTCGAGCGCCGTCTTCCAGGCGATTGCGACGGGGATCACGACGCCTAGTCCTCGGATGGATGCGGCGGTCGTGACGCCGATGACGGCGCCCACGGTGTTGACGAACGCGCCGCCGGCAAACCCGTCATGCATCGGCGCCGTCGTCCGGATGACTTCGTCGATTGCCCGGCCGCGCCCGGTCCGCAGCGGCCCGCCGATGACCGCGACGATCCCGACGCTCGCGGTGAGCGCGTTGCTCCACGACCGCCCGACCGCGAAGGCCAGGTGTCCGATCCGTGGCCGCTCGTCATCGCGTGGCGGTGGCGAAAGATTGAGGTTAGCGGCGCGCAGGACGGCCAGACCGCTCGCCGGATCCCATCCGGCGAGCTCGGCATCGAGCGTGCGGTTGTCATGCGTCGTCACGTGCAACCCGTCGTCGCGTCCAAGCGCGCGGATTGTTGTCAGCACCGCGTCCGGCGCGCAGACGATGCCGGTCGCCGGCCGCGCGCGGCCCTGGACTTGAACAACGGATGCAGCGACCGACGCGATCGCGTCGGCCATGGCGTCAGAAACAGTGGATAGAGGAGAGGTGCTCATGCCGCCATTGTGACTGCCGCACAGATGACGGCACATCACCCGAACGGGCAGGGCTGTTAGGAACGAGCAGCTCTGAACGGCACCGCGTCGCGCCGCCTGCGCGCGCTGGTCGTCGCGCCGATCTTGTCCCAGTTGAAGTTGCGGACCAGCTTGATCAGCTCACGCGCAGGGTCGGAGAGATAGCCCTGTTCCCGGTAGACCATGAGCGTCCGCCGTGGTATCGACAGCTCGCGGACCGGAATCCGGACGAGCGTCCCGTCGCGCACCTCCTGGCGCACGGTGATGCCCGGCACGATCGCCATACCGACGCCTTCCTGGACGAAGCCCTTGATGTTCTCGAAGCTCCACAACTCAGCGACGATCCGGCAGCGCGTACCGTGCTGCTCGAACAGCCGCTGGATCTTTTCCGCGGTCGCGGCGCACAGGTGATGCAGAACGAAATGCTCGGATCCCAGGTCTCGGACGTTGTACGTCGGCGCGGCTCGCGAGGGGATGAGTGGGCGCGGCGACGAGAATCATCTCATCGGCGTGGACTTCGGCCCACTGCAAATCGTGGAACGCGGGTTCCTCCTTCACAAAGCCGACGTCCACCTCCCGATCGAGAACCTGACGCGGAATCTCGTTCAGGCGGCTGCGATAGATCCCGACTTTGATGTCCGGGAAACGTTCGAGATAGCTGCGCAGCGGCGCCGGCAGCAGATACACCGCTGCCGATTCGTGCGCCGCAATCGCGAGCGTGCCCGCCTTGAGCGTTTTCAGTTCCGAGACATGGCGGACCGCGTCGTTTCGCAGCTCCACCATGCGGCGCGCGCAGTCGGCGAGCACGCGCCCCGCTTCGGTCAGCGACACCTCGTGGACGTCACGGGCAAAGAGGGGAGCGCCGACTTCCTCTTCGAGCTTCTTGATGCTCTGGCTGACCGCGGGCTGCGTGCAGCAGACGCGCTCCGCCGCACGCGTGAACGTGCCCTCTTCAACGACGGCGAGAAAGTGCTCGAGTTGGAGGAGATTCCAGGTGGCTGTCTCCTTTTCCTAAAAGTCCACCGTCACGCCAAACCGCACGATGCGCGGCGCAAGAATATCGGCCGGCCGCAGATACGCCGACCCTGTCGTCGTGTTGTAGCCGATGATCGTATCCGCGTTCGTGAGGTTGAAGACCTCGACGAGCGGTGTAATACGCCGCGTGCCGAAGCGGAACGCGCGCGAGACGCGGAGGTCCACCATGGCGACGTCCGGCAGCCGTTCATCGCCACGCTCGCTCAACCGCACCGTCTGACTCGCCCGCGTCAGTGCCGGGAAGATCGTACGCGTGATATTGATCTGCGACTGGTACGGATATCCGTCGTTCAGAATGTAGCTGCCGCTCAGGTTGATTTCGAACGGCGCCATGTACGATCCCGACAGCCGGAACGCGTACGCCGAGTCCGGACCTTCGATCCCTTCCGGGAAATTCAGCTCGTTGTTCGGGTCGTTCAGATCCGCGGTCGTTGCGGTTCCCACGACGCCACCGAAGTTCTTGCCGAGCGTCAGCCCCGCGACGAGCTGCCAGCGCTGGCTGAAGCGCTTCGCGGCCGTAATCTCCACGCCGTCGTACGTCGTGTCGAGGAGTGGTTCGCTGTCAAACACGTTGTCCTGGCGGCCCGTGAACGCCGGAATCAGGTTGTAGAACGTTACCGTTCCTCCGGGCCCCTGTGGCGCCGCGGGCACCGCGACCGTGTGTTCCGTGTACGCCGTTCGTGGGACTGCGACGTTCCGCTGCCCGATCTGCTTGCGGTTCGAGCGGTGGTAATACATCACGCCGACGCGGAAGTCGGGCATCAACTGGTGCTCGACTCCGGCGGTGAACTCGTCCGAGTACGGCCAGTCGGGGCCATCGGCATCAGCGTACCGGCTCGTGAGCCCTGGGAAGCCAGTGAACGCGCCGAGCTCGTTCGGCTGTGGGACGCGATCGGGGTTGCTGTCGGTCCACGGCCGCGTGCCGCTGGTCAGCTGGAACGGATGGATCCGCTGGACCATGTTCAGCCCGATCTGTCCGGAGTAGCGGCTCGCGCTCGCTTTCACCGCGGTGCGTCCGGTTCCGAAGACGTCGTACACGAGCCCCGTCCGCCACACGCCGCGCCAGGAGCTGAAGACATCAGTCCGATCGAGCGATCGCGCCTGCGTGAACTGGCCGGCCGGGTTCGACTGCTCGGGCATCCAGCCGCTCGCATGATCGATTCGCACACCGACGTTCAGCGTCAGCCGCTTGTGGCTCCAGGCATCCTGGGCGAAGAGACCATACAGCTGGATCTTGCTGTTGTGGGCCGTCGGTGTATTCCACAGCCGGACCTGGTTCGGCGCCCCGTTGTTGAACTCGATCCACTGATCCTGGTTCACCCAGAACTGCTGATACATGCCCATCTGCGCGTACTGCAGTCCCGCTTTCAGCATGTGATCGCCACCCCAGCCCGGCATCGCGTAGGAAACGACGTTATCGAACTGCGATCGATAGTTGGGCGCCTCTTCATGGCGCGCAGCGGCATTGGCCGCCGTGCTCAGCCCGTTGTCGACGATGCGGATGTCGGTGTCGGCGGTTTCGGGCTGGTAGTAGTAGTTCGTCACGCCATCCATCAGCCCGAACGTCGACTCGAACACGATCTTGTTCCGGACGAGCGTGTAGCGCACCTGCGTCGAGAACGCCGGATTCGTCTGCCACAGCGACGCTTTGTCCTCGACGAAGTTGGGCGGCGTGTCGCGGCGATGGAAGCGCTCTTTCCAGTTGTAGTTGTAGGACCCGGCGATCTTCTGGTTCGTCGTCGCCTGCCAGATCGCCTTTCCGGAGATGTTCCAGATCAGGTTGTCGTCGATGGCTCTGGAGCCGTCGGGGTTGCGGGCGAGCGTCAGCTTGTCGGTGCGCCAGTTCCGGTACGACCCATTCACCCACAGCCGATCCTGCGCGAGCGGGCCGCCGCCTGCGACGTTGAAGTCGTACAACTTCGTCACGGGCGTGCCGCCGGGGAGACCGATCGCCTTCAGCGCCTGATCGTTGACGCTCTGCCAGTCCGGGTCGGCGAAGAAATACTTCATGTCGCCGCGCCACCGGTTGCTGCCGCTCTTCGTCACCATGTTCAGGTAGATGCCACCGGTCATCACTTCCGCGGGGATCGCCGACGTCTGATAATTGACTTCGTCGAACATCCCCTGGTCGTAGTAGAGCATCGTCGAGCCGCCGCCACCTCCGGGCCAGTTCACGGTCGTTCCATCGATCGCGAAGTTCTTGTCCTCGTCGCGCGCGCCGTGCACGCGAAGCGAGCTCTGCTGCATTGCCTGATTGCCGCCAACATCGTAGGTACTCACCTGCACACCCGGGATGACCTTCGCCAGGGACCACGGGTCGCGGCCGGTGGGAATGCCTTCGAGGATCTCCTGGCTCATCACGGTCTGCTGGAGGTTCGATTTCACGTCGACCGTCGGTGATTCGCCAGAGACGGTGATCGTTTCCTGCAGCGTGCCGACTTCGAGCTTGACGTTCACGGTCGCGTTGAAGCTCGCGTTGACGACAATGTCGCGACGCTCGACGGTCTTGAATCCCTGCAGCTCGAATTTGACGATGTAGTCGCCCGGCACGAGCCGGTCGAAGCGGTAGGCGCCGGACGCGTCGGTGACCTGCGTCTGCGTGCCGCCGATCTGCCGCTCGCCGCTGAGCGAAACGGTCACGCCGGGCAGCACGGCGCCGCTCGTGTCTTCCACGATTCCAGCGATCGATCCGGTTGAGACTTGGGAGAGCGCCGGCGTCGCGCCGGCGGACGTGAGGACAGCGACGAGGAAACCGAGGCGAAACGCGTGGGTCATCGGCCCTCCTGAGCGGAGCGTTTACACCCCGTCAGGAGAACCGTCAATCTAAGTTGATCTAATAACCCGATAAGCCGGCGGTCAGCGGGCAGTCACACCGCTCGCACACGGCTGCCCGGTCTCGATCGACAACAGGACGACTGGGTTCGACCCGCGCCGTGTGATGGAGTGTGGGACGCCGCGCGGGACGAGACTATAGGTCCCGGGTTCCAGCTTGAATTCCCGTCCGCCGACCTTGTGCGTCGCTTCGCCCGCCACGATATACAGGACTTCGTCACCATCGTTGTGGGTGTGCTCGCCCAGCGGCTCGCGCAGCTGAATTAACGTGCTCGTCATCGAATCGGTACAACCGAGCACGGAATCCTTCCGCGGCGCACGGCCCAGGTAATTCTGATCGATGAAGTCCGGAATGCCGATGGTCTTTGGCTCGACGTTGCCGGCCGGTGCCGGCGCCGGGTTCGGCGCGGCTACTGGCGGCGGCAGGGGTGCGGGCGGTGGCGCCTCAGCCTCGGAGAGGGCGACCTCGACCCGCGTGGTGCCGCTCTGCCGAACCGTGATGTCACGCTCGAGCGCCATGAAACCAGGCTTTGCGAACCGCAAGCGATACTGACCGGCCGGCACGGTCCGCAAGAGCACGACGCCTTCCTGATCTGTCTGGCCCGAGCGGGCCATGTTGCCTTCGAGCGTTACTGCGACGCCGGCAATAGGTTCGCCCGAACGGCTCGTCACTCGCACTTCAATCGGGCCGCGCGTGGCCGGAGCCGGTTTGCGCGTCGCGGGCGGTTGAGTCGACGGAATCGTAGGAGCCGGCGGCGTCTGGGTCGGCTTCGGCGGCGGCGCGGGCTGTGGTGCCTGAGCCGCGAGACTGATCGGGAGAGCGAGCATGGCAAGCGTCGTGAGAGTGCGCGCCGTCATTCACTAATCTAAACACGAATCCGCCATCCGTGATACGGATTCCACCGCCACGGTCGAGCTACCTCACTCCGATCGCAGAACCGCCGCCGGGTCGACCCGCACCGCGCGAAGTGACGGGAACAGGCTGCCAGAGATGGTCATCAGCAGCGCGATGCCTGCGGCGGTCGAGAACGTGACGAGATCTCCAGGCCGCACGCCGAACAGGAGACCCTCCATCCAGCGCCCGGCGGCGTAGGCCAGCGCCATCCCCGCGACCGCGCCGACGACGGTCAGGATCAGCACCTGCCGGAGGACGAGGCCGAGCACGTCTCCGGCGCGCGCGCCAAGCGCCATCCGCAGGCTGATCTCCTGGATCCGCTGCGACACCGCGAAGGACAAGAGGCCGTGCAGGCCGATGCCTGCGAGGAGGATCGACAGCGCGGCAAATGCCGTCAGCACGCGCAGCTGGGTCGAGCGCGATGCGGTGTCGGCGGCGACGACCTCGGT
>DATAEE010000352.1:0-4704 GCA_036258175.1 Vicinamibacterales bacterium | reverse complement strand
GGCAGCAGGCCGATCGCCAGCCCGGTCACGAGCGTCACCAGCAGCGAGAACACCAGGGCCACCGGATCGAGCCGAATCTCGACCGCCCGCGGGATCAGATCGGCCCCCAGGGCGATGACCGCGCCGAGCGCCCACTGCGCGAGCAGCACGCCCACCGCTCCGCCAAGCAGCGCCAGGAGCATGCTTTCGATCACCATCTGGCGCACCACGTGGATCCGCCTCGCGCCGAGCGCGAAGCGCGCAGCAATTTCCTTGCGCCTGCCGGCGAAGCGCGCCAGCAGCAGGTTGGCGATATTCGCGCACGCGATCAGCAGCACGCAGCCCACAGCACCGAAGAGCATCAGATAACTCCGGCGCTGCTCACCCACGGCATCGTCGAGCACCGGCACGACCTCGATTTGCGACGGCGCGTCGACGTTCGCCGGGTTCGCCTGGCGGTAGCCGGCGGCGATCACGTTCATGGCCTCGCGAGCCTGCTCGAGGGAGACGTCCGGCCGCAGGCGGGCGACAGCCTGAAAGAAAAAGCCGCCGTTGTTCAACTGCGAGGGCACGAGATAAGGGACTTCAGCCGGCCGCGGCACCCAGATCTGGAATGGATTCAGCGGAAACGCCGACGCAGCCGGCGGCAGGACGCCGATGATGGTGTAGGGTGCGCCGTTCAGCGTGAGCGCCTGTCCGAGAGCAGACGGATCGCGGTTGAGGCGCTCCTGCCAGATGCGATGGCTGATGAGCACCACGTGCTCGCCTCCAGGGCGGTCCTCGTCTGCCGAGAAATTGCGTCCCATTAACGGTTCGAGCCCCAACGTCGGTAACAGCGAAGCCGAGGCGTGAAGCGCGACCAGCTGTTCCGGGTCGCCCCGCCCGGTGAGCGTGAACGCGTTGCCCGCAGAAAACGCCAGATCGCTGAATACCTGCTGTCGCTGCTGCACCGCGAGGTAGCGCGGATACGAGAAGCCGACGCGGGTGAGATTCTGCGCCTCGTTCGTCGAGCTCAGCCTGACGATGCGACCGGGCTCGCGGTACGGCAGCGGGTGGAGAAAGACGGAATTGATCACGCTGAAGAGCGCGACGTTCGCGCCGATCCCGAGCCCGAGGCCGATGATCGCGACGAGCGTGAACCCCGGCGATTTGCGGAGCTGGCGGACGGCGTAGCGGAGTTCGAAATGCACCAGCGACCTCCCGCCTCATTCTGCCCCAATATTCGTCAGTCGTTGTCGATCCTATGGCCGCATCCGCGGCTAGAATCGGGCGCACCTGACGATGAAAGAGAATCTGGAGAGGGAGTGATCGGTCAGCGGGTTGGCCCATACGCCATCGTGGAGCGAGTGGGCGGCGGGGGAATGGGCGAGGTCTATCTCGCCGAAGACACGCGGCTGGGACGGCGCGTCGCCCTCAAGCGTCCGTCGGACGCGTATCTCACCGCTCCCGATGCGCGCGCGCGTCTCCACCGTGAAGCGTCTGCGGCCGGCCGTCTCACCCACCCCAACATCGCGGCCGTCTACGACGTGCTCGACGTCGAAGCACATCCGTACATCGTGATGGAGTACGTCGACGGAGAGACTCTCTCGGCCATGCTTGCCGGTGGCCCTCTGAGCGTCGAGCGCGCGCTCGATCTCGGCCTGCAGATCGCCGATGCGCTCGTGGCGGCGCACTCGCGCGGAGTGATCCATCGCGACCTGAAACCCGGCAACATCTCGGTCACTGCTGACGGCGTCGCGAAGGTCCTCGACTTCGGCATCGCGAAGGGGCTCGGTGCGTCGCAGGGGTCCGCCGCGATCCGTCCGCTCGAGACGATTACGGTCGCCGGACAGACCATGGCGACGCCGGGCTATTCCTCACCGGAGCAGATGGCCGGGGCAGCGGCCGATCCACGCGACGACATCTATAGCCTCGGTGTGGTCCTGTACGAGCTGGTCACCGGCCGGCGGCCGTTCCAGGGTGCGGACGCTGTGGAAATGGCGGTCGCGACCATGACAAAGACCCCACCGCTGCCGCATCAGATCAATCCCGAGATACCTCCCGAGGTCAGTCACGTCATCGCCCGTGCCATGGCCCGAGATCGCGACGATCGGTACGCGGCGGCGAGCGACCTGCGGGCACAGCTGCGACGCGTCTCGAGGGCCCAAGCGGCCCGCGTCACCAGTCCAATCTCGACACCAACGACACTCGCGATCGACCAGCGTGTCAGGAGGTGGGCCCCGCCGATCGTCGTGCTGCTCGTCGTGAGCTTGGTCGTGCCGCTGGGCCTCTGGTGGCGAAGCAACCGATCTCAGACTCCTCCCGGCCGCGTCCCGGTCGTCGCGGTGTTGCCCTTCGCAAACAACAGCACAGCGGCCGACGTGCCGATCGCCGCCGCGATGCGCGACGTGCTGATAGCCAACCTCGGCGCGCTTGGCAGCATCAACGTGCTGTCGAAGTCGGCCACGACCACCGACAATCTCCGGCGCGGCGATTCGAGACAGCTTTCGAAGGGCCTCGGCGCAACTTATCTGATCGACGGAAGTCTTCAGCGATCCGGGACCGAGCTGAAGGTGTCGATCAGTCTGGTCGAAGGCGGGACCGGCCTGGTGGCGTGGAGCAACTCTTACTCCGCGCCGGAGTCAGAGGTTTTCTCGCTGCAGGAACGGATCGCCGACGGGGTCAGCCGCGCCGGGCCAATCGGGACGTTCGCCTCGGCCCGGACTCGCGAGTCAAAGCTGGGCACCAACGACGTGGTCGCCCTGTCGAAATATGGCCAGGCCGTGGAGGCGCTCGAGCGTCCGGACATTCCCGGCAATCTTCAGCGGGCGGCGACGTTCTTGAGGAGCGCAATCGACCGCGATCCGAATTTCGCGCTCGCGTTCGCGCGGCTCGGAGAGGCGTACTGGGCGACGTATCAGGCCACCAGCGATCCGAAATGGGCATCCGAGGCGGTCATCGCTACCAACAAGGCGCTGACGTTGGATCAGCGGCAACCCGAGGTCTGGATATCGCTCGCGCTGATCCACCAGGGCACCGGCCGGCGGGACGAGGCCCTGGCCGAACTGAACAAGGCGCTGACGCTTCAGGCCAACAGCGATGAAGCACATCGCCTCATGGGCCAGGTCCTGCAATCGCTCGAGCGGTTGAAAGAGGCGGAAGCGCATTTTCTCAGGGCGGTGGCGCTCAGGCCCAACTACTGGCGCCACTACAGCCTGCTCGGCGGTCTCTACTACGCGACCGGCCGGAGCCGCGATGCGGTGGCGGCCTTCACGCGGGTGACCGAACTGCAACCAGACAACGCACGCGGCTTCAACAATCTCGGCGCCGCTTACTACGCCCTCGGCGACAACGTCAACGCGCTGAAGTTCTACGAGCGGTCCATCACAATTGCGCCGATGCCGGAAACGCTGTCGAACATCGGCAACATCCACTTTCTCGAAGGCCGGTACGAGGCGGCAACGGTCGCATTTCAGCAGGCCGTGACCGCCTCGCCGAACGACGGGGTCCTGCGCGGCAATCTGGGCGACGCCCTCGCGCGGGTGAACCGCCGTGAGGAGGCGCGGCAGGCGTGGCTCGAATCCGTTCGGCTCGATCGACAGACGCTGGCCGTGAACCCGAACGATGCGAACACGCTCGCGCGCATCGCGCTCAGGGAGGCCAAGCTCGGGGATCGATCCGCGGCGGAAGCCGACATCAGGCGTGCACTGTCGCTCAATGCCAGTGATTCGGAAGTGCTCTATTTGGCCACTTGCGTCCGCGCGCTTAACGGCGAAGTGGAACGGGCACTGACACTCCTAGAACAGGCCTTGAAAAACGGCTACAGCGCCGCGCTCGCGCGCCGGGATCGCGATCTGGATAGGATCAGGCAAACGCCGCGTTTCCGAGAGCTCGTGGGCTCGGCTCAATAGTCGAATCAGGGATGGGACTGACTACTTGCGCCCCTCCTCAGTTTGCAGCGCGGGCCGCCTGTATTCGACGAAGGAGATGACGTTCCCGTCAGGATCGCGCACGTGGAAGTCGAGACCGCCCCACGGCTGCCTGACCAGCCGCTGGGCAAAATCCACGCTGCGCGCCTCATATTCCTCGAAGAGCGCTTTCACGTTCGCCACTTCGATGGTGGCGAGGATCAGCAAGCCTTCGCGCGCGGCGAGCTCGGTGAAGTTGGTCTGATGGACGAACCGCAAGTGAAGACACGCGCGATCGCGCGACACTGAACCGTAAAACGGCGGCTTACCGTGGAGAAAACCGATCCGGAACCCGAGTTTTTCTTCGTAGAAGGCCGCTGCTGCGACGACGTCGCGCACGAACAATATCGGGACAGCGCCAACCAAAGCCGGCGCGCCGGCCTCGACGCGCGAAGGTGGTGCGACATCGCCAATCCCCGCCTTGAGCGCGGCCCAATCTTTGAAGCCAGCCTCCACCGACACGATCTCCTGCGCAAGTGTCAGAGGCATCGACATCTTGAGGATTTCGACATCGGTGAGGTGACGATAGCGCTCCAGCAGACGGACTCTCTCGCCGACCGAATAGTTGCGCTCGCGATGCCAGCGAACCAGCAGCTTGGCTTGTTTGCGGTAGGTCTCGATAGAAGGCATAGGTGCACTCCTGCTGATGATGTCAGCGGGCGGGCCTAGCCCTTTCGGCGACTTGTGCCGATGCACCCCGTAGAGCGACGCTACGCTAGTCGGTTGGTTCGAATACTGTCAAGCCATGGTACCCGGCGAGATCGTCCGGCACGCAGAC
>DATAEE010000351.1:0-3014 GCA_036258175.1 Vicinamibacterales bacterium | reverse complement strand
ACTGCCGCCGGGCTGTCGATCGCAGGCGCCCGCCAAGATGGCGGCGCGCGCGTCGACGCGGTCGTCCGCGCGGAGATGACGCGTCAGAAGATCCCAGGGGTTGCCGTCGCGGTCATTCATCGCGGCGAGGCCGTGACCGTTCAGGGCTATGGCGAGGCGAACGTCGAGCACCACGTGCCGGTGCGACCCGAGACGATCTTCCAGTCCGGATCGCTCGGCAAGATGTTCACCGCCGCCGCCGTCATGCTCCTCGTGGAGGATGGCGCCCTGCGGATCGACGATCCGGTCACGCGCTTCTTCCCCGACGCGCCGCGCGCGTGGAAAACGATGACGGTGCGGCACCTGCTGACGCACACATCCGGCATTCCGGACTACACGGGCGGATCGATCGACTACCGGCGGGACTATTCCGAGGACGAGCTCAGAAAGCTGGCCTATCGTCTCGAGCTCGAGTTCCCTCCAGGCAGCCGGTGGAACTACAGCAACACAGGGTACGTGCTGCTTGGGATCCTCATTCACAAGGCATCGGGGCGCTTCTACGGCGACGTGCTCCGCGATCGCGTCTTCGCGCCGCTCGGAATGAAAACGGCCCGCGTGATCAGCGAGGAAGACATCGTCCCGAACCGCGCGGCGGGCTATCGCCTCGCGGGCGGCGAACTGAAGAACCAGGACTGGGTGGCGCCCCGGCTGAACACGACCGCCGACGGATCCCTCTACTTCTCTCTTCTGGACCTCGTCGCGTGGGAAAAAGGCATCAGGACGCGCGCGATCCTGAACGCGCGGTGGGACGACGTCCTGCAGCCCGTGAGGCTGGCAAGCGGCCGGCCCTACCCGTACGGATTCGGCTGGGCGGTCGACGAGGTCGCCGGTCAGACGGTCCATCAGCACGGCGGATCGTGGCAGGGGTTCAAGACCCACCTGGCGCGGTACCTCGGTGACGATCTGACGATCATCGTCCTGGCCAACCTGGCGCAGGCGGAGCCGGATCGGATCGTGGAAGGTATCGCCGCCCTGTTCAATCCCCGGCTGGCGCGAGCGGAACCGACGCCGATCGAGGATCGCGAGCCGCAGGTGACGCGGCGGCTGGAAGCTCTGCTCGCGGCGGCGCGCGACGGACGTCTCAAACGCGCCGACTTCGCGTATGTGCGCGCCGGGTTCTTTCCCGAGACTGCAGCGCGATATCAGAAGCTGCTCGCGGAGCTCGGCGAGACGCGCCGCGTTACGCTGGTCGAGCGCCGTGAGCTGGGCGACGACCGGATCTATCGGTATCAGGTCGAACTCCGCGACGCCAGGGTGGCGGTCACGCTCGGCCTCGCGCCCGACGACCGAATCTCGACTTTTGCGATCCGGAAGGTCGAAGGCGGCTAACGGGTCAAGCCGTGTCCGGCCTCGAAGAGACCCGGCAAACCGATCGGGAGCTTGCCCGTGATCGGCGCTTCTCCGGCCAGCGCGCGCACCGCGGACTCCTCCGCCAGATCGTAGAAGTCGTAGGTCAGCAGCATCACCGGCAGTTCCGGGAGGAACGTCGCCGTGTACGGATTGCCGAACAGCACTGCCACGTACGGCTGCTTCGAGCGCGCGGTCGAGCGCGCGAGGTCTTGCAGCAGCCGCACCAGCGGTTGCGCCAGATCCATGCGTCCGCTGGCCGACGCCGCCCGCACGAACACCGACGCGACGATCACGTCGAACCGCGGCGCCATCGATCGCACGAGCTCGATCTCTGACGGCGTCGTGCGATCCGACAACTCGATGGCGGTGACGTTTGGCCATCGCTCGCGGAGCGCGGGGATGAAGCTCCGGCTCGGCGCAGCGATCCGCCAGCCTGAGGGATAGTCGAGTACCGAGAGATACAGGACCTGGCCGTCGCGCGAGGCGGTCAGCGGCATGTTGTTCCGGTCGTCCTTGATGAGCGTCAGCGATCGCTGACTGACGTCGCGCGCGACCGCCTTGTGTCCGCGCGATCCGACAGCCGTCGCGATCGCGTCCAGGTTGACGAGCTTCGTCTTGTTCAACCCGGCAATCGCCTTCGCGCGCAGGATACGCTCCACGGATTCGTTAATCTGCGCGGCTGAAATTTCGCCCTTCTCGACCGCCGCCTTGATGCCCTGGAAGGCCGCCACATCGTCGGGCGAGTGCAGGACAACGTCGTTCCCAGCCTTGATCGCGCGGACCGCGGCTTCGGCGGGAGAGAACTGGGCGGTGACGCCCTGCATCTCCATCGAATCGGTGTAAATCAGCCCGCGGAAGCCGATCCCGTCGCGCAACACGCCCGTCACGATCGGCCGGCTCAGCGTCGTCGGGATGCCTTTCGACGGATCCAGCGCGGGCATTTCGACGTGCGCGGACATCACGGCGGCGGCGCCGGCCGCGATCCCGGCGCGGAACGGCTGCCACTCGATCTGCTCGAGCCGCTCCCGCGGATGCTTGATGATCGGCAGCCCGAGGTGCGAATCGACATCGGTATCGCCGTGCCCCGGGAAATGTTTCAACGTCGGCAGCGCGCCCCCGGCGCGAAGGCCGCGCGCGTACGCTGAAGCGAGTGCGC
Source organism: Vicinamibacterales bacterium (assembly GCA_036258175.1). Lineage (GTDB taxonomy): Bacteria > Acidobacteriota > Vicinamibacteria > Vicinamibacterales > 2-12-FULL-66-21 > DATAEE01. Next base: position 469 of record DATAEE010000351.1, on the reverse strand, counting down.
CAACCTTCGTTGGATCTTCCCCGAACGACCTTGTGTTGATCACGGGGTTCCGCGGGTTGTTGTTGACGTCGACGACGGGCGCGAAGTTGACGTGGACGCCGAGTGCTCGGGCTTCGACGGCCGTGACGCGCCCCGCCTCGAACGCGAGCCGGTCGTCGCCCGCCGCGCCGAACGCCATGGCGCGCGGAAATGCCGTCGCGCCCGCGATCCTGAATCCAACGCCCGCTTCGAAGTCCGCTGTGTTGAGTAGGGGCACCGGAGAGATCGTCTGCAGCCGATTCAGGAGCGACGCCGCCTCGAGGGGCTGACCGAGCGTGACGGTGCCGTAGGTCGGATTGAGCAGCACGAAGGGCGCCCGCTCGGAGCCCCCGAAGACGTGAAACCCGCCAACGTGCGCTTCGTGCACCACGCGCACGAGCGCGTCGTACGCGTCGCTGTCGGTCGGAACGAACGTCGACTCGAACGACGA
>DATAEE010000350.1:0-1681 GCA_036258175.1 Vicinamibacterales bacterium | reverse complement strand
ATCTTCACGAAGTGACCGGCCCCGTTCGGACCGCAATGCAGATAGCCGTGCTCCGCGGTCCCGTCTGACTTCGAGTCGCGACCGGGTGTGCGCGACGCCGAATCGACGGATGGCGCCAGCGTCGCAAACAGCGGATCGAGGTGCTGCACGATGTCCGGCTCGCCGCCGATCATCTGGCAGAATCCGCGCTCGAGGCCCCAGACGCCGCCACTCGTGCCGGCATCCACGTAGTGCACGCCGCGTGTGGCCAACTCCTTCGCACGACGAATGTCGTCGATGTAGTGCGAGTTGCCGCCGTCGACGATGATGTCGCCGCGTTCGAACCGATGTGACAGATCGACCACCGTCTGTTCCACGACGGCGGCCGGCACCATCATCCACGCGACCCTCGGCTTCTTCAGCGCCGCCGCGAACGCATCGAGAGACGATGCGCCGCGGGCGCCGTCCTTCACGACACGTGCGACGGCGTCGGCATTGACGTCATACACGATGCAGTCGTGGCCGCCGCGCATCAACCGGCGTACCATGCTCGCGCCCATTCGTCCCAGACCGACCATGCCCATCTGCATCGACGTAGCCTCACTGTCCCTTCAGTAACTCGGCGTGTACTCGTGCAGCGCACGGACGAGCGCCGTCTCGAGCGCGTGCAACCCGGCGCCGACGTCTGCGCCCAGATGCACTCTGAGCGCCCGACGGTCACGTTCGACGAGGACCGCAAAGTCGCCACGCGCTTCAGCGGCCTTGACGACGGCAAACGAATATTTCTGACCGGGCACCGCAATATCCGTGGCGTCGTCGCAGGTGATCTGGAGGAAGACGCCTGTATTCGGGCCTCCCTTGTAGGCCTGACCCGTCGAGTGCAGGAAACGCGGCCCGAAACCCAGGCATGTCGCGACGTGTGTGCGATCGCGGACGGCGAGGCGCATCGCCTGCAGCACGTCCTCGTGCGGGTCGGTCATCGCCAGGTACGCGAGCATCGCGAAGTAGTCGCCTCGATGCAGCCGGTTCAGGTGGGCGCGCAGGTATCCGACGACAGACCGATCGCTGAGGCCTTGCTTCAGGGCGGCAGCGTTCTTCGCGTCGGTGAAGAGCTTGAGTCCGGCGGCCTCGAAGATCGGCGTCTCGGTCGTTAACATCCCGGTCTTTTCGAACGCAGCGGTCAGCTCGTGCGTCGCGACTTTGCTCGCCTCGACGTCAGGCTGATTGAACGGATTGATGCCGATGATCGAACCGGCCACCGCCGTGGCCATCTCCCACCGGAAGAATTCCTGGCCGATGTCGTCGATGTCTGCAACGGCGATGCGCACGACGGGCTGTCCCGCACGCTCCAATGCGTCGACGGCGGCGTCTTGCGTCGGATCGGGAGTCGGATCCAGCCGCACATACACGAACAGCCGATCCTGACCGTAGACGGCGGGAGCGCCGACCGGCTCGCGATCGACGGGGATCAAACCCTTCCCCTGTTTGCCTGTGGATTCGGCGATCAGTTGTTCGAGCCACGCGCCAAGGTCCGAGATGCCGGGCGAGGTGATGAAGGTGACCTTGTCCCGACCGAGGCCGGCCAGCGTGCCCAGGATCGCGCCCAGGACGACCGCTGGGTTCTCCTCGGCGGGGACGCTTGCCGCACAGGAGTGCACCATCAGTTCCGTACGGTCGAGCAACCGTCCAACATCGACACCCA
>DATAEE010000349.1:0-10083 GCA_036258175.1 Vicinamibacterales bacterium | reverse complement strand
GACCGATAACGTTGTGCGGTTCGCCACCGCGCGGTATCACGACAATCCGCTCGTCGTGCAGGGACCCGGCGCCGGCCCCGAGGTGACGGCGGGTGCGGTATTTGCCGATCTGCTTCGCGTCTGCGCTTATCTCGGCGCGAGGATGTGAGCCCGCGCTTGCACGACTGCCATTCCGGGGAGTAGAGTGGCGCTCCCCCTTGGCAGCTCCCTCACTACGGAGGTGCACATGAGACCAAGTGTGTTCATAGGCGCCGGCGTCGCGTCGCTGGTCATCGCTCTCGGCCTGACCCTCGGCGCCGGCCGCGCGACGGCCGACCCCGACTCCCAGGACCAGTCCCGCATAAAGCAGGGCTTCGCCTTCGCCCAAGAGCAGAACATCGAGCTCGACCTGGAGGGGAAGAACCGCGCCCTCGTCGGCCTCGGCAGCTACATCGTCAACGCACAGGGCGGCTGCAACGACTGTCACACGAATCCGCCCTATGCCGAAGGAGGCGACCCGTTTCTCGGAGAGCCGAAAGTCATCAATGTTGAAGGGTACCTCGCCGGCGGAACGCCCTTCGGTCCCCCATGCGTACCGGGCACGCCGTTCTCGAGAAACATCACGCCGCGAGCCAACGGTCTGCCCGCTGGCCTGACGTTCGAGGAGTTCGTCACGACGATGCGGACGGGAATCAACCCGAGGAGACCCGGACAAATCCTGCAGGTCATGCCATGGCCCGTGTTCGGCGAGATGACGGACCGCGATCTTCTTGCGATCTACACGTTCCTGACCGCGATCCCGTCTCGTCCGAGTCCGCCGCGGCCGCCCTGTCCATAACGCAATCAAGTCGACGTGGTGGGATCCCCACCACGTCATCTCTGACGCGTCTCGACGACCCTAAAGGGTCGTACGACGACACTACCTGCCGGAGCAGCTCTCCGACACCATGCGCACGGCGGTGACGTCGAGGTGCACCACGCCGCCGGTGGTGTACTGCGGCGCGCGGGAGGGATCGCCCATCGCGCCGGGCGTGACGGTGATCCGCGCCCGGCCAACGTCGATCCCCGGTCCCGCCGCGAGCAGGGAGGAGCGCTTCACGCGCCCCGTCGCTTCGACGTAGCGGTTGTTCTGCTTCTTGATCTCGTCGAGGATCTCGCGCGCGCCGTTGACCCGGAACGCCCGCGCCTGGATGACCGGGATGTCGTCCCCCTCGATCGTCGGCCGCACTTCCTCCGCCTGCAGCGCGCGTCCCTTCAGGCACCCCGTCACGACCAGTTCGATCGAGTCCTTATCCTTTTTCTTTTCGCTCTCTTTGGTTTCCTTGGTCTCCTGCCACCCGGCGATGGCAGAGCTGGACACGATCAGAGTGACGCCGAGCAGCCGGGCGACGCGCGAGGACTGTGCCATGACCGAATGGTATACCGGGTTGCAGCCGCAGGTTCACGCCGATGAACGCAGATCCCCGGCGGTTGATTCTCCGCGGGTTCTGGCAGTAAAGTAGCGAACAGTAAGGCCTCCATGCGAATTCCGCAGTAGCTGCCACCGGCGTCATCCTTCCCCTGTCAATTGAAGTCCGGCTGAAGCCGGACCGTTAAGGGCCCGGCTAAAGCCGGGCGCCACATCATTATTTATATGTCTGGACCAGCCATACGTGTCCGCGATCTCGTCAAGGTGTACTCGCGCCGCGGCCAACCGGACGTGCGCGCGCTAGATGGCCTCACGTTCGATGTGCAGCGGGGCGCCATCTTCGGCCTGCTCGGACCGAACGGCGCCGGGAAGACGACGCTCCTGCGCATTCTGTCGACGCTCGCGCGGCCGACCTCCGGCTCAGCGACCGTCCTCGACCGCGACGTGGTCTCGGAGCCGCTCGAAGTTCGCCGTCGCATCTCCGTCGTGATCCAGGAAAGCGCCGCCGAGCTCTTTCTCACCGTCCGCGACAATCTCGGGACGTTCGCACGCTTCCACGGTCTCCGCGGCCCTGAGATCCGCAAACGCTCGGACCGGATCCTGGAAGAGTTCGGCCTCGCCGCCGAGGCGACTAGGAAAGTGATGGACTTGAGTGGCGGTTTCCGCCGGCGCGTCCAGGTCGCCAAGGTCTTCATGGTGGACACGCCGGTCGTGTTCCTCGACGAGTTCTCGACCGGGATGGACCCGATCCTGAAGCGCAGCGTCATGGATCGCCTGCGGCGCGAGGCGGCCGGCGGCCGAACGCTGGTGCTGACGACGCAAGTCCTGGGAGAAGCGGAGGAGCTCTGCGACGACATCCTGATCATCAACCGCGGACGCCAGGCGGCGCGCGGCGACCTGCACACGCTCAAGCTGCTGTCGCAGGGCGTGTACGACGTCACGGTGACGTTCGATCGGCTTCCGCCAGGGATCGAGGAGGAGCTCGCGGCGCGTCATCCAATCCGGCTCTCGATCACGCAGAACACGATCGAGACGACACTCAAGGAAGATGACGGCGGCATTCTCGCCGTCGTCGGCGCGCTCGCTTCGCGCGGCCGCGTGCTGCGCCTCGAGGTTGGCGGTGCCAGCCTCGAGGACATCTTTGTCGAGCTCACGAAGCCGCGGATCCCTGCGGATCGGGAGCCACGGATCGCCGCGAATGAGGTTGGAGGGCAGTCATGAGCGCATTCAGCGCCGTGTTGTATCGGGAGGGAAAAATCCGCGCGACCAACGGGTTGTTCATCTTCTGGGACGTCGTCTATCCGCTGGGGTATCTCCTGGTGTTCGGCGTCGCGATGAACAAAGCGTTCGCATTCACTGGCATCCCGGTCGACTACAACGCCTTCTTCCTCGCCGGCGTCCTCGGAATGGCCGGCTTCGGCATCGCGGCGAACACGGCGTGGTCCTTCTTCATGGACCGCGACAACGGCATCTTCTACGAGATGCTGACGTATCCGATGAGCCGGGCGGAGTACCTGGTCGGGAAGGTGCTGTTCAACGTCGTGATCGCGCTGCTGCAGGCGGCGGTGACCGTGTCTCTTGCCGCGGCCGTGCTGGGCGTCGCGCTGCGCCCGGAAGGATTTCCGCTGCTCGTCGCGGCGGTCCTCGTCGGCACCGCAGGCTGGTTCTTCTTCTACGCGATCTTCGCGCTCGCCATCAAGCGGAACGATGCGTTCAACACGGTGACGTCGATCTTCTACTTCGTGTTTCTGTTCGCGAGCTCGATGTTCTACCCGATCGAGCCGCTGCCGGACGCGTTCCGCGCCGTCGCGCTCGCGAACCCGATCACGTGGCACGTCGACGTGATGCGCTTTGCCACGATCGGCACCGGCGATCCCGGGCGGATTGCGCTCGAGGCCGGCGGTTTCATACTGTTCACGATCGTGTCGTTCGCCGGCGCGCTCGTCGTGCTGCGGCGTGAGGCGTAAGCCGTCACACGGTTCGTCACAACAGGAGGCCGCATGGTTCGGAAAGCCGTCGTCATGCTCGGCGCAATCGCCGGATGGTCGTCCTTCGTCGCCGGTCAGGCCTCGACCTCGATCGGCGTGGACAATTTGAAGCTTGTCGGCGTCAAAGCCGAGTCGGTCCGGCATCTGGATCGCCAGGCGGTTCGATTGATCGAGCCGGACTCCTCGCGCGGCGGCGGGATGGCCATCGTGAAAGGCGTGACGTTCGGCGATGGCGAGATTGCCGTCGACGTCGCCGGACGCCGCGGGCAGTACGCGGTCCCGGACGATCGTGGCTTCATCGGCGTGGCGTTTCGGATTACGCCGGACGAGAGCAAATACGAGTACATCTACTTGCGCCCGGACAACGGCCGGGCCGACGATCAGGTTCGTCGCAACCACTCAACGCAGTACGCATCGCATCCTGACTTCCCGTGGCCGCGGATGCGCAAGGAGTTCCCGGAACGCTACGAGTCGTACGTCGATCTGGAGAGCGGAGCATGGACGCCAATCCGCATCGTCGTGTCAGGCACGAAGGCGCGCCTGTTCGTCCACGGCGCGAGCCAGCCGACGCTCGTCGTGAACGACCTCAAGATGGGAAACGCGCAGGGTGGACTCGGTCTCTGGATTGGCCCCGGAACCGAGGGATTCTTCTCGAACCTGCGCGTTCGCCCATCCTGAACGGATTGCGCCGCGGTTACGGAGGACGCGTGACAGCCTCAGAGACCCCCTACTGAGGCCGCACGCGTTCCGCAAGCGCCTGTGCATTGCTCTGAATGTGGCCGTCGGCGCGGACGGCCAACCCCGTTCGGATCGCGGTACTGTGCCGTTGTGCAAGCACGGTGCCCGGCGCGACCCACGTAACTTGCTCTTATTGCGAGAGATGGCGAGCGGGAGGTCTGCGGTATGCGGACGTCACTCGTAAGCGCGCACGAATCTCGAAAACCTAGTTTTCGGACGGCGGTCGGGCGAAGCGGCTGAAGAAGCTTTCGGCAACCCAGCGAGGCCGCTCCGTGCGATTGGCCACGCGCTCACACAGCGCCGCGATGACGCGGGTGAACCCGGCCGCCGCTTCGAGATCGAGCGGCTGCGCGAGATCGTCCGAAGGCGCATGGTAGCGCTCCTTCGTCCAGGCGGCGGCCACGCGCGCTTCAGGAGAGTTCGGCTCATATCCGATCTTCAGGGCCAGGGCCGGAACGCCGCGCTTGATGAAACTGTACTGGTCGCTTCGGATGAAACGATTACGGTGCGGCTCGGGGTCGGGCTGGACCGCCAGGCTGAACGATTCGGCGACGGCTTTGACGTCGGCGCCAAGCGCGGACTCGTCGAGCCCCAACACCATCAGGGACTTCATGGGGTAGAGCGGAAGGAACATGTCCATGTTGATGTTCGCGACCATCGGCCGGCGCGGCAGCGTCGGATGCGCCGCGAAATAGCGCGACCCGAGCAGCCCTTTTTCTTCCGCCGTTACGGCTACGAACAACACTGAACGCTTCGGTGGCCGCTTGGCGACGACCGACGCCGCCTCGATGAGCGTGGCGATCCCGGACGCGTTGTCCATGGCGCCGTTGAAGATGCGGTCGCCGTTGACCGGCGCGCCGACACCCACGTGATCCAGGTGCGCGGTCAGGACGACGAGCTCGCCGGAGAGGCGCGGATCGGTGCCGGGCACGAGTCCTGCCACGTTGTCGGAAGTGAGCTCGGTCTGCTCGGTGCGAACCACCGCTCGGATCACGCCTTTCAGCGGAAACCTCGGCAGAGTCTTGCCCGTGTCGGCGATCGCGAGCAGCTGACCCAAAGTGTGTCCCGATCCATCGAACAGCCGTTCAGCCTTGTCCGAATTGAACGTGGCCGCCAGACGCTGCCCGGCGGTTTCGTCCAGGGCTGGATCCGCGAGCGTCATGGAAGGCCGCAGACGATTCGCCGAGGAGCGTTCCCACGGGATGTCTGTCGTGCGAGGGTTCTGAATCGTAATCGTCCCGATCGCCCCTGCGCGCTTGAGAGCGGACCAGCGTTCGCCTGCGGATTGGAAGTGGGCCGCGAGCGGGCCAGGTACCGAGGAGGGCGCGCCCGACAGGAACACGACGGCCTTCCCCTTGACGTCCACGGCGCCGAGGTCATCGTGTCCGGCTTCGGGGATCGACAAACCGTAACCGGCGAATACCAGCGGGGCTTCGACTTCCGGCACCGGGTTCACCCGCATGTTGAACGTCGCCTCGTCGCCCAGCGCAATTGGAGCGGCGACGCCATCTCGCACGAGGGCCAGACTCGATCGATCCTCCAGAATGCGTCGTGAATGGAATCGCACCGCCTGAAAATAACCGGACGTGCCCGCCGGCTTCAGGCCGTCGCGCTTGAACCGATCGGCGACGTATTCAGCAGCCTTCCTGTGCCCGGCGCTTCCGGCATCTCGCCCCTCGAGGTCGTCGCTCGCGAGAAATGTGACATGAGCCCACCATTGCTGCGACAGATCCTGGGCTGCGCTTCCAACCGTCACCACGCTCAGCAGCGAGACGAACAGGACGATCCTGATTTTCGACATCCAGCGACCTGCTATTTCCGTTTCGGCCGGCGATCGCGTCGCGACGCCTGCCGTCCGTCGAACGACTGGTACAGCGTTTCGAAGACCATCATGCCGTGGTCGAGCAGCGTCTGGTCGTCCTGGTGCATTCGCCGGAGGCCTTCAACCATCCGCCCGACCGCGACCGTTTCGGGGAGGCCGAACGTGTTTTCCTTCAAGTCGAGATCGTGGACGATGCGGCCCAGCCAAACGACGGCGGGATCGTCGATGGCAAACTTCTGCGCGATCGTTTCGAACGTGCATGCCGCACCGTGGTGTCCGAGCTCGGCGCCGAACATGTCGAACGGAATCATAGCCGCCTTGCCGGCCCGATCGCCAAACGCGAACGTCGCCTTCGGATCGATGAACCGTCGGATCAGCCAGGCGGATGACATGCGGTCGACGCCGGGCCGCGGTCTCGTCAGCCAGATTCGGCCCCGGTAGTCAGTCACATTCAGTGTACCCGCCGCGGGTGTGTGTGGTGTGGGCATGGCGTGGCCTCGCTTCAGTCGCCGTTCCAGTTCGTCGAGCAGCCGAGCCGCCTCGCTTCGATGAGGTGCCTCGAAGTAATCGATCGCTTCGGCTTCCCGCAGCCGCTCGCGCAGTCGCCGGAGCGTCTGCACCAGTCGGCGCCGCGCAGATCGGTTCGGAGACCGGGGCCAACGGTCCAGGATCGTGCGCGCCTGTTTCCGGATGGCCTCGAAGTCCTGACCCCGCGCCGCGCGAAAGAGATCGATGATTTCCTGGAGCGTTGTCGGGTCGAGCGCATCGGCCCCCAGCACGAGCGCCTGGCCGCCGATCGCGATGATCTCCGTCTTGATCCACTCGAAATCCTCGCGCGCCTCGGCACGGTTGGGAAGGATGTAGGCCGAGTTCTTCAGCGCGACCGCGCCGATTCGCTGCAGACGCCGCCACGCCTTGACTCGAGCGGGCGAGTGTTTCGCCGGGAGCTGATAGACGAGCAGCAGCCACGCACTCCGTCCACTGTCGGGCCGGACTTGGACCTCTGTGGGCTTCTTCATCGGGCGGCGCCGCCCCGTGCGGCGGCGCTCAGCCCCTCGAGCGCCGCGACGAGCCGATCGATCTCCTCCTTCGTCGTGTAGAGATAGCACGACGCCCGCGCGGCCGATGTCACACCCAGTCGCTTCAGAAGCGGCAGGGCGGCGAGGTCGCCGGCGCGAATGGCGATACCGCGCGCATCGAGCTCCCGTACGAGATCCAACGGCTTCCACCCGGCGAGTGTGAAAGAGAACACCGGCACTCGATCCTCTGCAGTCGTCGGACCGAGGATCTGCAGGCCGCGTATTCCGTTGAGCCGCGCCAGGGCATACTCGGTCAACGACCGCTCGTGACGGTGGACGACGTCGCGCCCGGCACGCGTCAGGTATTCGACTGCAGCGGCTAGACCGATGGGCCCGGACGCGTTCGGCGTCCCGGCACCGAACTTCAGCGCCGCACGTTCGTAGCGGACCGACTCGAGGTCCACGTCGTGGGCCATGTTCGAGCCGGACTGATACGGCGGCATGGCGTCGAGCAGCTCCCGCCGCGCCCAGAGGACGCCGACACCCATCGGCCCGGCCATCTTGTGGCTGGAGAACGCCAGAAAGTCGCAGCCGAGCCCTTGGACATCGACGGGCATGTGCGGAACCGATTGCGCCGCGTCGACCAGGACGCGCGCGCCCGCGCGGTGCGCCCGCGCGCAGATCTCGGCGACTGGGTTGACGAAGCCGACGACGTTGGAGACGTGGCTGACTGCGACGAGCTTCGTCCGGCCGGATAACTTCCGGTCCAGATCGTCCAGCCGCACACGGCCCTCATCATCGACCTCTACGTACAGCGTTTTTGCGCCGCTGCGTTCGGCTGCGATCCGCCACGGGAGCAGGTTGGAGTAATGCTCGGCGAGCGTGACGATCACTTCGTCGCCGGCGCGAAGGTTCTCGCGTGCCCAGGCTGCCGCGACGAGGTTGATCGCCTCGGTCGTTCCGCGGACCCAGACGATCTCGCTTGCATCCGCGGCGTGGATGAAATTCGCGACGACGCGCCGCGCGTGCTCGTACTGCTCGTGTGCGCGGCGCGCCAGCGTGTGGAGAGCCGCGCCGGGGTTGGCGTTGTCGCGTGCGTAGAACCGACTCACGGCGTCGATCACAGCAGAAGGTCGCAATGTCGTGGCCGCGCTGTCCAGATAGGTCAGGGCCTGACCGTTCACCCGTTGTCCGAGCGCCGGAAAATCAGCCCGCCAGCCGGCGGCCGTCGAGCCCTGCGCGACGCCAGTCCGGTGGAAGGTGGCGGCGACCGCGGACGAGACGAGCTGGCCGAAGTCCCGGCGTGTCATGGTCAATCGACGGTTATAAGCATTCCAATGTCCATGTAATGTCTGTATCGTACATATTATCCGCGCGTCAAGCCCTGCAAGAGGCGCAGCGTCTTGGGATTCGCGATTGCCTGATCAAGCCCATCAACGCTGATGAAGTGATCGAGCAAGTGCAGCGTTACTGTGGGCGGTGACCAATGGCGCGCCCGACAGGGGTTTCGACACCGTAACGCCGATTGCTCAGTTGGAACCTGCTCCGGCGGCGGGAGCGCGGCGGTGGGGGATGAGTTGTTTTACTCTATGAATCATTGAGGACGTGATGCGGAATTCGAAGCGCGTAGTCGTTGCCGGCCTGGCATTCATGCTTGTGGTTGCGTTTGCGGTAAGTGGTTCACGCGGCCAAGGCGACCGAAGCGATGCGAAGACGAACAAAATCAGGATCGTCACGGTCGTCAAGCGAACTGGGATCGGGTGGTTCGAGCGCATGGAGCAGGGGATCAAACAGTTTGCCGCGCAGAATGGGGTGGACGCCACCATGACCGGCGCGGACGATGCCGATCCGCAGAAGCAGGCCGACATTATTCGGCAACTGATTGCGGAGAAGCCCGACGCGATCACGGTTGTTCCGAATGCGCCGGAGGCGCTCGAGGAGGTCTTGAAGCAGGCCCGGGCGGCGGGAATAAGAGTGGTGACACACGAGGCGAGCAACCAGGTGAACACCGATGTGGACATTGAGGCATTCGATAACCTCGCCTATGGCTCGCACCTGATGGATCAGCTCGCACTGTGCATGGGTGGTCGCGGCAAGTACGTCGCATTCGTCGGTCACACCACCGCTCGCAGCCATGTGCGATGGGCCACGGCGGCTTTCGAACGCGCGAGGCAGAAGTATCCGAAGATCGTGCGCATTTCTGCGCCGGTTGAAAGCGCCGAGCGCCTCGAAACTGCCTATCAGCAAGCGAAGGCGCTGCTGGCAAAACATCCCGACCTCAAGGGCTTCGAGGGCAGCTCAGTCGTGGATGTGGCGGGAATCGGAAGAGCAGTCCGGGAGGCCGGGTTTCAGGGCAAGACCTGCGTCATGGGAACGAGCCTGCCATCGGTTGCGGGCGAATTCCTGAACGACGGCGCGGTTGACAAGATTTTTCTGTGGGACCCGCTGGTCGCAGGGCAGGCGCAAGCCAAGCTGGCGCTGATGCTCATCAAGGGGGAGAAGATTGCCCCCGGTCTCGATCTTGGCCTGCCAGGCTACCGCAACTTGAAGAGGATTCCCGGAACTCCGCATGGCCTTGCCGGCTCCGGCTGGATCGCGATCGATAAGTCAAATGTAAGACAGTATCCGTTCTGAGATCTTTACGGCTGAAGTACCACAACTCCATTGCCGACGCCGTGGCGGACTTGGGCAGGCCGGAGGAGATTGGGGCGGGTCTTCGCCGGCTTCCAGCAACACCTGTATCTCGAAAAGGAGGCTGCCGTGAGAGCTCTCATCCTGGGATTCGCATCCATGGCCGCGGTCGGCGTGTGTCAGACTCCCGCAGCGCTCCTGGCCCAGGAGCGACCGCCGATCATCGACATGCACCTGCATGCGGACCTTCCCCCGCACGACGTTCCTCCGGGAACACCTGGGCTGTGTCGTCCTGAGCCGTGTCAGGGCACGGGCCGGGCGACGGCAAATCACGCCGAGACACTCAGGAAATCGCTGGAAGCGATGGATCGGTACAACATCGTCAAGGCCTTCCTGAGCGGCGTCGATCCAGCCGTCGTTCAGCAGTGGGTAGCCGCCGCGCCCGATCGTTTCGTCCCGGCGCCCTTCATTCTGCAGCCCGGCAAACCCGACCTCGAG
>DATAEE010000348.1:0-5521 GCA_036258175.1 Vicinamibacterales bacterium | reverse complement strand
CGAATTCGTGCCGGTAATCGGCGCGATTTTTCGCGCGTCGATGACGATCCGGAGAAGGTCGATCGTTTCCTTCAGATCCGCGTTGCTGAGATAGAAGGTTCGGACGATTTCTTCCTCGTACTCGCGGCGCTTCGCCGGCGTATCGGGGATGATCGTGATCGTGCGCGGCGCCGTGACACGATAGAAATTTCTCGTTGCGGAAGACACGGACGTGAGCGCGTCGCCAAGCGTGACGTTCCGGAGATCGATCGAGATGTTTGAATCGCGAAACGCCGGGTCGAAGACGAGGTTGAGGTCGGCGAACCGGGCAATCGTCGTGTAGACGGCGCGGGCGCTCGCGTCGCCGAAGACGAGCGTGTCGGCCAGCTTGACGTCCTGCGGCAGGTCCTGGCCAGCCGGCGCCATGTCCCGCGTGCGCTGGATCAGCGCCTCGAGCGCCGTCTGACCCTCGGCCGCCACGGCGACTTTCGCGCGCAGGGCGTTTCGCGTCGCGGTCAGCTCACGGTCCACGTCGGCGTTGGTCGGGTTCAGCTCGGCGGCGAGCTGATACTCGAGCAGCGCCTCCTCGAACCGGCGGTTCGCGGCCATGCGCCGCCCGCGCTCGTAATGGGCCGTCGACGCTTTGAGCTTTGCGCGGTCCAGGGCCAGCCGGGCATTGCGATCGTCCGGCTTCTCGCGCACCGCCTTCGTGTACTCCACGACTGCGCGGTCGTAGTCGTCGAACCGCTCGGCCTCCTGGCCGCTCCGCATCGCGGCCGAGTGAGCACACCCCGCCGTCAGAAGGGCAAAGGCGCAAGAGACGGCGAATTTACGGGTGGCCTGTCCTGATGACATCTGCCCCGCGCGGGATGGAGAACTCGAAGACTTTATCGGCCAGTCCGGTGTTCTCCTTGACGTTTGCGAAGGTGAACATCGAACGGCCCCCCTGGCGGTCGTCCGCCGCCAGCATGCGGATCGCGTAGGTGCCCGGGTCGACCACGAGGGTGAGCGTATTGTACTCCCGCTGCTCCTGGCGGGGGGTCAGCTCGATCGCGACCGAGCCGGCCGGTGCCCCGGACGGCGGCGCGGCCGGTTTCGCGGTGAAATCGCGCGCCAGGTCTCCCTTTCCGGTCAGAAACAATGCCGCCGTTGTCGCCCGGTCCTCGGCCGGCATGGGGCTGACGACGACCTGGCGGTCCGCTGGAACGTACGAATAGATCTGACGCCCGTCGGAGACGAACAGTTTTTCCTCGGGATCAGTGTAGCGCCACCGCATGCGGCCAGGTTTCTTGACCTGGAGCGTCCCGCGTTCGACGACCTGCTTTTTGAGCACGCCGCCCTTGTAGGAGTGCGTGAAGTCCGCCGTGAAGTCGCGCACCTTGTCGTACCGGACCTGAACGGCGCGGGCGAGGGCCGCGGGATCGGGCACGTTCGGCTGCGCCGCCGACGCGGTGATGGCGGAGAGCGACGCGAACAGGATGGATAAGTGACGCATGCTGGTCCGCGGTGAGGCCGGACTCCACAAATGTAGATCTAGTTGCGCTTCGCGCGAAGCGTCCCGACCAGCTCATCCAGAGGACGGGTGTTCGCCACGCTGGAAGGCTCGATCCAGCCGCGTCGCGCGGTGCCCACGCCAAACAACATGTACCGCCCCATCAAGGCCGCGTGGTGGCAGTCGCTGTCGATTGTGAGCGTGACGCCGGCGGCGGCCGCCCGGCGGGCCAGGTCGCCGTCGAGATCGAGATGCGAGGGCGCTCCGTCGATCTCGAGCATCGTCCGGGTATCGGCTGCGAGCTCGAACAGCCGATCGTAATCCAGCGGATAGCCGCCTCTGCGGCCGACCAGCTGATTCGAGGGATGCGTCAGCACGTTGACGAGCGGATGCGCCGCCGCGGCGGCGTACCGCGATAACAGTTTCTCCGGCGACTGCCCGGCGGCGTCGTGGAGCGAAGCGAGCACGAGGTCCAGGCGTTCAAGAAGCGTGTCAGGCAAATCGAGCGACCCATCCGGCAGGATATCCGTTTCGATCCCCTTCAGAATCTTCACCCGCGGGTAGTGGGTCTGGAGCTCGTCGATCTCCTCCATCTGCCGCAGCAAGGTGGTTTCGGAGTGCACACGAGACGCGGCGGAAGCAGGGGAGTGATCGGTAATCGCGATGTATTCGTAGCCGAGCGTCCCTGCGGACCGGACCACCGTCTCGACGTCGTCACGGCCGTCGCTGTAGTGCGTGTGAAGGTGCAGGTCGCCGCGGATGTCCGCGCGCGTCACGAGGCGCGGCAGCGTGCCCTCCGCCGCTCGCTGCAGTTCGAGGTTTCCTGACCTGATCTCTGGCGGAATGCACGGCAGCCGGAGCGCGGCGTAGACCTCGTCCTCGGTCGCCCCCGCGAGATTGTCGATTGTTCCTCCGGCCAGCTGGTCGAGCCGCGCGACGTGGGCGGCGGTTCCCGTCGCGCGGATGAGCGCGGCACCGAAACGATCCGGGAGATGCGCCTCCACCCTAACGGGATGCCGATCGATAGCCGCGGTGTCAGCCGCGCGGCGAACGGCCGCCGGATCTGCTGTTCGCGCGAGTGCGACGATTCGGCTGACGATTGGCGCGAAACGCCGAAGGCCGCCGGCGGGGAAGAACGATGTGCCCGGCGCTGCCTCGCGCGCGAGACCGGCCGTGGCCCGCTCGAAAATATCCCAGGCGCGGCCGAGAGGGATGCTCAATGCTGATTGTGGATTGCGGAATGCTGAATGGCGTCAGCCCTTCAGCGATCCAGGCGCAGGCGGCGCGGCCTGCGGCGCTTCCTTCGTATCAGTCGGCAGCTTGGCCGTAATCCAGTCGTTGATGCCGCCTTTGAGCGCGGAAGCCCGGTAGCCGCGCCGGAGCAGCTCGGCGACGAGCGGCGCGCTCACGATCTCGTCGGGATCGGAGTCGTACAGCACGATGTCCCTGTCACGAGGCAGGGATCCCGGATCGAAGGCCTTCGGGTGGAGACGAATGGCGCCGGGAAGCTTGACCGTGCTGTGCTCGTACGGGTACTTCAGGCGCACGTCGACGATCACCGGCGCGGCGCCGGTGTCGAGCCGCTGCTTCAGATCTTCTTTGGAGATTCGGGGCACCGCCATGGGCCGTTATTGTAGCCCGACGGCGCGCGGCGGCGGTTGCTAGCGCGCTACGGGGTGATGCACGTGGGCGTGGGCCTCGGCCGACGCTGTCCGTACATCCCACCCCTGCGACCGGCGGCCGCACACCGAGCAACGGAGGTAGATGACTCCCTGCTCGCAGCAGACGCCGTAATCGTGGCCGGTGACGTAGCAGCTAATCCAGAGCCACATAACCTTTATTTCCTTATGTCTCGTTGCGGCTCCATGGCAAGCAGAGTGCCAGCGCGCGCGCGCGGCCGTCTCTCGCGCGCGGGACGCGCGAACGTGCCAGATTCCGAGAAAAGCGGCGTAACGCGCGGGCGAATCCGGGGATTAGGGCGGGCAAAAAACAGGACAGCGCGCTTACAAATCTGTCCCTGCAGATACCTAATTTATCGAGCAGGATCCGGGGCCCCGGGGATCGCCGCAGGCGCCGCAGGGTCCGGCGGCTGGCAGCGATTTCACGGCCGAGCTTGGCGAGCCCTTCGCGTTGACCGCGAACACGGAGAGCTGTTTGTCGAGCTCCGGGCTCGAGCAGGCGGGGCAAACCGGCGTCCGCTCGCCCTGGATCAAGGTCTCAAAGGAGTGCCGGCAGTCCCGGCAGACGTATTCGAAGATCGGCATAAAGTAGCGCAGGCCTTTAGGCCTGCTGAATCGTCAGTGTAGCATTACGCAAATGAACCCGAATGATCTGAGCGCGCTGAAGGCGGCCTTCAACGGTCTGGTGAATACCTACCGGCGGCTCGACGGCTTCAGTGAGCCCGTGTCGCGCCTGGAGTCGGGATTCAATGGCCTCGATCCCCAGGACCTCCTCAAGGCGGCAGCGGGCCACGCGACGGCGGCCGCTGCGCTCGCGGGTTTCGTGCGGCACCTTGTCGCGCGCGAGACAGGCCAGGTCGTCGACGCGTCACCGTCAGTCGGACCGGACAAGGAAAGCGAAGAGCAGAGATGACCGGCCGCGGCCTAGCTCGGGCGTGTCACGGTCAGTCTGAATGGCGTGACGCGCGGACCGCCCTGCACGGCGAACTGTCGCACGCGAAGGCGATATTGATTATGTGCGTGGACAAGCGCACTGCCATCTGGCCGCCAGGGCACTGCGGACGATAGTATGACGCCGCCATCCGCGCGATAGAGCTCAAGCGCGAACGAGGCATCACGATCGGCTGTGGTCACGGCAGCCGTGAGACTTCCGTCGTGGTGCACGTTGAAGACGAAATTCGCCTCACATCGGCCGTCCGGGTCGTCCCAGAATCCCGGGCACCCATCGACAATGCTGATTGATTCGTTGGTGGTGTTGGTCACCATCTGAAACACCGGATTGATTTCGATAGCGACCGTCTGGTGTCCTGTTAGGGTAATCGTCTGGGAAGCCTCTATGTAGTTTGCGGCCAGAGCCCGGATGGTGAAAACGCCAGGCTCCAGGGGACCCAGCTGAAACACGCCGTTGCTATCGGTGGTTGCCGATCGGCCCGCGTTAGCCCCGCAGCAAAAGACATCTACTCTCACGCCCCCGATACGGTTTGAGGTTGTTGGAGCGGTCTCAGAAACAGTGCCCGACAACGTCAACGTTTGGCCGGGTGACGGCGCCGGATTGGGCGAAGGCAATGGGGTCGCGGGGAGCGACCTGTCCCCGCTGCCACAGGAAACCATCGATAGGAGCCCGACGACGAGTAACGCCTGCCGCATGGGTCACCTCTCGTACAGCTGACGGGAGCCGGAGCCTAACATGATGAATAACGCGTGGAAGAGATCTCTGGGACACAGGAGCTTGCTGGCGAAGCCAGCAAGCGAACGCTGGCCTGCCTAGCCGTAGCTCACGAATGATCAGGTGTGCGAAGGCTGGTGGACGGCAGGAGGCTCGAACTCCCGACCTCCGCGTTGCGAACGCTTCCAGAACTTCGCGCCAACGCAAAGCTGAATAACGACTAATCGTGCTTCAGAGCGGGTTCGTGTGACCACACGCGGACCCGCATAAACACTACAAAATCCACATAGTCTCTCACCACCGATGGTCACAAAAGCGGTCACATTGATCGGGCGCTGAATTTCCACGTCGTGAAAATCTACAGGGTAACGCCTAAACCATAAGGTACACACGCTACATTGGGATGACATTGAACCGCATAGTGAGGGAGAACGATGAACGAAGTGTTCTTGATGCGCCGGCGTGATGCGGCCCGGGCCTTGGGTGTCAGCGAGTCGCAGCTGATTAAGTGGGAGTCCTCTAACGTGATCAAGCCTGTGCGCATCCCGGGCATCCGAGCCGTGCGCTACCGAGCCGAGGACGTCCGCAGGCTCGCGGCAAATATCGCGCGAGGCAGGCTGACTACCGAGCCACTCGAGGCATGAGCCGATCGCTCGCGCCGATCTTTCGCAGTCTCCGCCGCACGGCCGCCATCAGCCGCCAAGC
>DATAEE010000347.1:0-7844 GCA_036258175.1 Vicinamibacterales bacterium | reverse complement strand
CCGGTTCAACCGCACCGAGCGCGTACGGCTCGAAGCGCCGCTGGCGTCCGGCGCACGCGCCGGCACAGGCCGCATGCTCGACCGATCCGGCAAGCCGTTCGAAATCCCGGTCACGATCAGCGAACGCGAGAATGATGGCGTTCGCTGGCTGGTGGCGGATGTGAATCTGGCGCCGCTGTCCAACGGCGATTATGGGATCGAGCTGACGGCGGCACGGGAAGGGAAGCGGGCGACGATGTTCACCGCGATCCGGGTCGTGAGGTGAGGGGTTATAATTGCCGTTCGGCCGACGCGCGGGCTTAGCATAGTGGTAATGCTCTGGCTTCCCAAGCCAGCTAGACGGGTTCGATTCCCGTAGCCCGCTCCAATCTTCGCGCTCTCGTGATCAAGTCCTACGCCCGGATAAACGCCAGCACCTCGTCGCGCCGGCGCTCCATGATTTCCTTCGTCAGCCCTTCGAGGTTGAGTCTCAACAGCGGTTCGGTGTTCGATGGCCGGACGTTGAAGTGCCAGTCGTCGTACTCGACCGAGATCCCATCCAGCGACGACTGACGGCCGTCGGCGTACTTCGCCCCGAGACCGGCGAGCTTCTCTTCCACGATCTTCATTTCGCCGACCTTCGTATTGATCTCCCCCGAAATGAAGTACTTCTTCCGGAGCGGCTCGAGCAGCTCGGCGAGCGTCTGTCCTTTGCGCGACATCAGCTCCAGTATCAGCAAAGCAGGGATGAAGCCGTTGTCGGCGTAGAAGTTGTCCCGGAAGTAGTAGTGGCCGGTGACCTCGCCGCCGAAGATCGCGTTCTCCTCGCGCATTCTGCGTTTGAAGAACGCATGACCGACGCGGTTGATGAGCGCCGTGCCACCGTGTTGCGCAACGATGTCGCGCACCGCGTAGCTCGCGCGCACGTCGTACACGACCTTCGAACCGGGGTGCTTCAGCAGGAACGCTTGAGCGAGGAGCGCGGTCACGAAGTCGCCCGCAATGAACTCTCCATTGCCGTCGATGAAAAAGCAACGATCCGCATCCCCGTCCCACGCGATGCCGACGTCGGCCCGTTCGCGGACCACGCGCTCGACGATGTCCCGGCGGTTCTCCTCGATGAGCGGGTTCGCTTCGTGGTTCGGAAACGTGCCGTCCACCTCGAAGCACAGTCGGGTCGTCCGGCATGGGAGCTGGTCGAAGATCGGCGGGGCGACCAGGCCTGCGATGCCGCTGCCGGCATCGAGTACGACGTTGAACGGTTTGATGGCCGACTTGTCGATGAACGACATCACGTGCTGAACGTACTCGTCGAGGATCTCCTGCTTCGCGATTGCGCCTCGTTTCGCCGGGGGAGCGGGAATCGAGCGCTTCACGACCATGTCGCGGATGTCGCTTATCCCCGCGTCGCCGCTGAGTGGAAACGCCTGGCGGCGTACGAGCTTGGCGCCGATGTACTGCTTCGGGTTGTGTGACGCCGTGATGACGGCACCACCATCGTGGTCGTCACGCGCCACCGCGAAGTAGAGCATGTCCGTGCCGATGAGGCCGTAGTCGACGACATCCGCCCCCTGATCGCGGGCTCCCTCGATGAAAGCTGCGGCAATCGCCGGCGCCGACACGCGCATGTCGTGCCCGATAGCAATCCGCTGCGGCTTCAGATAAGCGACGAACGCACGGCCGATTTCATGGGACGCCTCTTCGTCGATCTCTCGCCCGTAGATGCCGCGGATGTCGTACGCCTTGAAAACGCCAGGATCCAGAATCATGGTCGTCGCCCTAATGCCGCGTATAGTCCGTGAGCACCGACTTATCGCCGAGAACCGTTCCCGGCGCGACGGTGGCGGCGCGGCCCACGTGACAATGGCGGCCGAGAATCGCATTGCGAACCGTCGCCTCGCGGCCAACCCACGTGTTCGCCCAGAGAATCGAGCCGTCGACGACCGCCTCTTCCTCGATATGCGCCTGCCGGCCAATGACCGAGTACGCCAGCACCCGCGCACCGGGCTTGACCACGGCGCCTGAATCGACGAAGCAGGGACCTTCGACGACCGCCCCCGGCTCGAGTCGGGCTTCCGGTGCGATGCGCACGGCTGATCCGTTGCCGTTGAACGGCGGCGCCAAGAACCGTCCGTCCATGATGTCCCGGTGGACCTGCAGGTATTTTTCCGGCGTGCCGATGTCTATCCAGTACCCACGGTAGATGTACGCCACGAACGTCTCGCCGCGTTCGACAAGCGATGGGAAATAGCTGCGCTCAATCGACCAGGCGGTGTCTTTGGGAATGCGGTCGAAGGTTTCCGGTTCGAGCACGTAAATCCCGGCGTTGATGGTGTCGCAGGTGATCTGGTCGGGCGACGGTTTCTCGAGGAATCGCTTCACATTTCCCAACGCATCGGTCTCGACGAGACCGTACGCCGACGGGTTTTCGACCGGCGTCAGGACAATGGTCGCTTTCGCTCGTCGCTCGCGGTGTAGCTTCAGGACGGCCGCCAAATCGACTTGGGTCAGGACATCGCCATTGAACACGATGACCGAGTCGGAAAGGTACTGCTCGGCGTACTTCACCGCACCGGCCGTACCAAGTGGCATCGGTTCGACGACGTATCGGATGCGGATCCCCAGATCGTCTCCGTCGCCGAAAATTTCTTCGATCCGGCGCGGTTGATAGTTGAGGCTCAAGATGACTTCGTCAATTTCGGGCAGCTGCCGGAGCAAATCGAGCTGGTAGTAGAGGAACGGCCGGTCAAAGATAGGCACGATGGGCTTGGGTGTGTGGACTGTGAGCGGCCGCAGTCTCGTGCCCTTGCCACCGGCGAGCAGGATGGCTTTCATGACAATCGGCAATCATATCATCTAGAATGAACCGCAGATTTACGCAGATCGACGCAGATCACTGCTGATGAATCTCCCGAACACGCTCACCGTCGCGCGGCTGTTCCTCGTTCCGCTCCTGGTAGTGGTGCTGTTGACCAAGTTCGAGGGCCGGCTGATTCTCGGCGTGCGCAAGGAACTGGTCGGCGCCGCGATCTTTGCGATCGCGGCGCTCACCGACTGGCTCGACGGCTACCTGGCGCGCCGGCGCAAACAGGTGACGACGCTCGGGCAGCTCATGGATCCCCTCGCGGACAAGCTCCTGATCACGGCGGCGCTCGTCTCCCTGGTGCAGATGGATCTTGCGCCGGCCTGGATGGTCGCAGTGATTCTGGGGCGCGAGTTCGCGGTGACGGTGTTACGAAGCGTAGGGCACGCGCGCGGCGTTTCGATTCCCGCGTCGCCTCTCGGAAAATTCAAGATGACCACGCAGGTCATCGCGATTCTGCTCTTGATCCTCGGCCGGGATCACCTGCAGGGGTTCTTCATCCTGGGGCAGGTGGCGCTGTGGATCGCGCTCATCGCGGCGGTCGCGTCGGGGATCGACTACTACCGCCGCTTCCAGCAGGTACTGTCGCCGTGGAGCCGCATGCCCGCCGAGCCGGACGGATCTTTACCGGTGCAGAGCGACAAGGTCGCCGGCATACACCGCGTCCCGCGCCCCGTCCAGACGGACCATAGCGCTTTCGGTGCTCACCGAGATCGCCGTGCCGCGGGCGACTGAGTGGATCGGTCCATCGCCATTCAGCGAACGCCGATACACCGTCAACTGCTGGCCCGGCTTCACGCCATGATCCGAGCCCCGATTAATCACCATCAGCGCCGTACCTGCCGCCATCGTCCGTCGCTCGTCGCCGAACAGCACGATGCCCGGATTCTCGTAGTCAGGCTCGCCGCCGGGAATCACCGTAGGATCGGCTGAGGGCGGCGTATACGGCTCGAGAAAGTCCCCGATCTCGTAGCCGTCGCAGGCGTAGACAGAGTCCGCCACTGCTCGATCTGCTTCGACGCGCACGATGCGGACCCAGCCAGCGGTGTGGATTCCGATCGGCTGGCCCTCCTGCCATTTCGTCTCACCGCGGTCCATCGGCGGGATGACGCGGCGAACGTAGTACTCCTGACCCGGCTTGAGCCCCTGATTCGACCCGCCGTTGAGGACGAGGCCGTGATACGGCGCGATGAGGCCCTTCGTGCCTTGTTGCGATCCAAGGAGCGTCAGCCCCGGCGTCGGCAGTCCGTTCACGGCGCGAGGGCCGCACGCGATGTCCAGCTCGCCGGTCCGCGGCTGACCGGCCCGCGACGATGGGACGATCTGGGCGCTCGCGGACGCCGCGCATAGAAGCGCGGCGAGCGACGCCGCCACGAGCATCGCTGAACGATTGCTGTCAGAAGGTCTTGGCTTTCGCATTTGTGTCTTTGAGCTCCGTGATTCGCTTCTGCGCCTGCTCGAGGTACTCGCTCTTCTCGAATTCCTTCACGAGCCGTTCGTAGTAGGGCAGCGCCTCCGCGTTCTGGCTCATCTTCACGAGCGATTCCGCCAGATAAAAGTAGACCGCGTCTCGAAACGTGAACTCCGGGTCCCGCGCGAGAAGAACCTTGAACCGATCGATCGCGCCGGGGTACCACCGGCTTCGGAAATAGAAGACCCCGACTTCGTAGTCGGCCGACGAGAGCCGGTCCCGCGCCGCCCTGAGCTTCTCCCGAACCTCGCCCATCAACGGGCTGTTCGGATACCGCTCGACGAAGGTCTCGAATTCCTTGATCGCTTCCCGGGTTTCGGTCTGGTCCCTTTGAGGGGTCAGCATCTGCAGGAAATGGCCCATACCCAGCTTGTACTGGGCGTAATCTGCACGCCGATGCGTGGGGAAGAACGTCAGGAACTCACGGAACTCGTTGATACCAAGGACCTTTCCTTCAGTGGTCCCGTCGCCCAGGTAGCTGTCGCCGATGCCAAGCTTCGCGTCGGCGCGATAGGGACTCTGTGGATAGGTGTCAACGAGCCGGCGGAAGTACTCGCGCGCATTCAGCCACTTACGCTCCTCGAGCGCCGCCGTCCCGCGCTCGAAGAGGAACTTGTCCGGCTCGGGGGTTCCGCTAGGGGGATCCGAAGGGCCGCTCGCGCAAGCAGCGAGAACCGACATGAGAAGGACAAAACTGACCCTCGCCATTACAAAACTGATCCTCATGACAGAAAGGCCGGAAGGCTGGCTAGCCAGTCCTTCTCGGCGCGCAGGCCTTCTTCCAGGGTTGCCGACGGGGCGAAGCGGAGATCTGCGCGCGCACGCGACGTGTCCGCGTACGTATCGCGCATGTCTCCCTTCTGCGGCGGCTCGCGGCGCACGTCCAGCGGCCGGCCGACGACGCGCTCGATGAGCGTGAGAACGTCGTTCATCGAGACCCGGGACCCGCCCCCGATGTTGTAGACGCCGCCGGGCTCTCCGCGGTCGCCCGCGGACATCGTCGCCTGGACGGCGTCCGCCACGAACGTGAAGTCACGGGTTTGCGTGCCGTCGCCGTACAAAGTAATCGGCTCTCCGTTCAGCGCGGCGCGCAGAAACCGATGAAACGCCATGTCGGGGCGCTGCCGCGGTCCGTACACCGTGAAGTAGCGCAGCGACACCGCGGGAACGCCGAAGTTCGCGTGATAGAGGCAACAGAGCTGTTCCGCCGCGAGCTTCGTCACGCCGTATGGAGAGACCGGCTGCGGCCGCGCGTCCTCGCGCATCGGGATCACCGCAGCGTCCCCGTACACCGACGAGCTCGAAGCATAGACGAGCCGCTCGATCGGCCTACCCTTGACCGCCTCGAGCAGCGCCTGCGTCGCGTCCACGTTGTCCACCGTGTAGGTACGAAAATCCTGACCCCAGCTTTTCCTCACGCCCGCCTGCGCGGCCAGATGAAACACATGCGTCGCCCCATCGAGCAGGGGCGAGAGATTCATTCGCTCGAGGCGGTTTTCGACGAACTGGAAGCCGCGCCGCGCCCGAAGCGGCGCGAGGTTCGACTCCTTCACCGCGCGGGGGTAGTAGTCGGTAAAACAGTCGAGACCCGTGACCTCCGCGCCGCGGTCGAGCAAGGACGTGGAAAGGTGAGAGCCGATGAACCCGGCGCATCCGGTGACGACTGCCTTCATGCAAACGCCTTTCGAATGCGCTCCGGCAGCCGGCAAGGGCGTCCGCCCCGGTCGAGCGCCGCGTGCACCGTGCGGCCGACCGCAGCGATCGTTCCGTCGGCCTTCCGGATCACTTCGTACTCGAACTGCATGCGCACCATCGACAGCATCGATCCGTTCGCCTTCACGTCCAACTCGTCATCGTAGAGTGCCGGTTGCTTGTATTCGCAATGCGCTTCGATCACCGGCAGCGCGAACCCTTCTTCTTCCATCTCGCGATAGGTCCAACCCAGCGACCGCAGCAGGTCGGCGCGCGCCACTTCAAACCACACGAAGTAGTTCGCGTAATACACGACCCCCATTTTGTCGGTTTCTGCGTAGCGGACGCGAACGGCCGACACCGAGCTCGGCACGATCAGGCGGGACGTCCTGCTCCCGCGCCCGCCTCGGCGGCGGCCCGGAGCGCGCGGATAGCCGCGGCGATGTCCGGAGCGCCGAAGATCGCCTGTCCGGCGACGAGAATGGACGCGCCTGCAGAGACGAGGCGGCCGGCGTTCGTCGGATCGACGCCGCCGTCCACCTCGACAGGCGCGCGGCTGCCGGCCTGGTCGAGCAGCGCGCGGACCGCCCGTACCTTGGATTCGCTGCGCGGGATGAAAGTCTGGCCCCCGAAGCCGGGATTGACCGACATCACCAGCACGTAGTCCACATCGCCCGCGATCTCTTCGAGCGCGACCACGGGCGTCGACGGGTTCAACACGACTCCGGCTTTCATACCGAGACTGCGGATGTAGGTTACGGTCCGATGGAGATGTGGAAGCACTTCGACGTGCACGGAGATCATCGACGCCCCCGCTTCCGCGAATGCGTCGATGAACAGATCCGGCTGGCTGATCATCAGGTGCACATCCAGGGGTACCGTGGCGGCGCGCTTGACGGCCCGCACGACCGGAGGGCCAATCGTGATGTTGGGCACGAAATGCCCGTCCATCACGTCGACATGGATCAAATCGGCGCCGCCGCGCTCGGCCGCGCGAATCGCCTCGCCAAGAGCCGCAAAGTCGGCGGAGAGAATCGACGGCGCGATTTTGATCACCGGCTGACTTCGAGAGAGATGGGCTCTCCAGGCGCGATCTGGAAGCCGCCCTGCGGCGCCTGCCGGATCACGATTCCCGCCGGCACACCGGGATACGGATGGTCGCCGACGAGCGCAACACGAAAGCCGCGGCGCCGGAGGATATCCGCCGCGCGGTCGCCGTTGACGCCGATGAGATCCGGCATCACGTAGGTCGCACCCCGTTCGCCGCGATTGACGAGCAATGAGACGCTCGTGCCGGGCGCTGCCGCCGGCGGCTCCTGCGCGACTACCGCGCCGGCCGGCACGCCGCCGGTCCGAATCTCCGCGACCGTTCCGATCTGAAATCCATCTTGTTGCAAGCGCATTTGTGCGGAACGATCCGTGTCGCCGACAACGCCGGGCACGTTCGCGAGCCGCTGACCTGCACTGATCCAGACTCTGACGCTGCGTTCGCGCCGCGTCGTGGACCCCGCTGCCGGTTCCTGAAGGACGATCTGTCCGACGGGCACCTTCGGATCCAGCCGCCGGCCTTCCTCAACCTTCAGCCGGACGCCGAGCTCAGCGAGCGCCGCGTTGGCTTCGTTCACCGTGCGGCCGCGCAGATCAGGCAGAACAACGTCTCGCGTCTTCAGCGCGATGCGCGCCGCGGCGACAGCGAACAGCGCATACGTCGCAATGAGCGCACCGGCGAGTATCAGGCGCTTGCCGGCCGTCCAGACGTGCCTGGTCAGCACTAGGTCTCCAAGTGTACCAGAATCGCCGCGTAGAACGCCTCGAGGTTGTGCAGGTGCGGCAGCGTGC
>DATAEE010000346.1:0-6749 GCA_036258175.1 Vicinamibacterales bacterium | reverse complement strand
GATCGATGCACCGCGGGCAGTGAAAGAATCGAAGGCCAGACCCCGCATTGGGATAGACCATCGGAAAAGCGGTGCCGGCCTTGCATACCACGCCGGCGCGCCCATGACCTTCACTATGCCCGCTGTCCTGGTCGGCCGCCTCCGGGGCGGCCGCCTCGGCCGTCTCGTTCGTCTCACCGTAAGGCGAACCATCAACGGCCGAACGGTCCTGGTGCCCCTCGTCGGCGGACTGGGCTTCGACAATCTCTCCCCGTTCGAGCCCTGGCTGGACGAGACCATCGGCCGTCTGCTCTCGCGCAAGGCGGGCGCGTTCGTGGATGTCGGCGTTAACGTGGGCCAGACGCTGCTCAAAGTGAAAACGCGCGTCCCGGGCGCCGCGTACATCGGCTTCGAGCCGAACCCCGCCTGCTTCGCATACGCGCAGCGGCTCATTCACGCAAACCGCTTCACCGACTGCACGCTGGTCCCGGCGGGTCTCTACCATTCGCCAGGCATCCTGCCGTTGCACCTGCGCACCGCCGGCGACCCCGGCGGCAGTATCATCGAGGGCTTCCGTCGGCACAGCCACTATCACCACTCACAGCACGTCGTCGTTCTACCCGGCGACTTGATGCTTCAGAATCTTGGTGCGCCGCCCGTCGCGTTGATCAAGATCGATGTCGAAGGTGCGGAGCTCGAGGTGGTGGAGGGCCTGCACGACACACTGGACAGCCGTCCATTCGTGCTCTGCGAAATCCTGCCGCTCTTCGGTGAGACGAATCCGAAAGCCCTGTTCCGACAGCCCCGCCAGGCGCGGCTGCTTGCTCTGATGCGCGGCCGCGACTACGCGCTTTATCGAATGCTCGGCGACGGCCGCGTTGTCCCGCTCGAGGACATCGCCGCCCACGGCGACATGAGCCTGACCAACTATCTCTTCGCGCCTCGAGAGGAGTGCTCGTTCATCGAAGCGGCATTTTCGATCGCTCGCGCGTCAGGGGCGCAAGTGTGAGGCCCGAGGGACTCGGGCGGCGGAAACGCCAGTCAATGTCCATGGGCAGCCAGAGGCTCGCGACGACGGCGGTGCCGACAACGGTTCCGATGGCGACCGCGACAGCGACCTGCGGAAGGGGCCAGTAAGGCCAAGGCTGGAATCCAGTACATGTGCCGCGGACCGATTGACCTGCGCTCACTCGCTGCGAAGCGCCTGCTTCACACGACGAGCCTGCTCGACGTGCCGGCAGTCGTGAGCCAATACAAGACGCCAGGCATCCAGCACGTTATACGTGATGACGTTGATGAACGGTGAGGTCATGATCGCGCGGGAGGCCTCTCGTTCGTCGAGCGTCTGCGCGCGTGCGACCGCGTCGCGATGCTGATCGATGAAACGCTGGACGATATCGGCGGCGATGTCGCTCGTCCCGGGCTGCGCTTTGGGCGATGCGCTGAATTTCTTCGTCGCAGTCGGTGCCTGTGACCGAATCAACATGCGGCCGAACACACCAAGGAGGAATGGCAGGCGCCGCCAGATGCTTCGCGGTTGCGCGCCAGTCAAAGCTTCTTCCGCGGCTTGGAAGATCAGGCGATTCGCCGTGATCAGATGCTCGAAACACTGCGCGACACTCCACTGACTCGCGTCCGGCCGCCAGTTCAGTTGTCGTGCGTCCAACCGGCCAAACGTCGTCTGTGCCTCACGAGCGACGTCGTCGAGGCCGGCCCTGACCTCGGCAAGCGACAACGTCGTGTAGTCGATTCCCACAGCGGCCGCGCTACCCCGGGCCGATCCCGAGCTGCCGCAGCAACGGCTCGAGCGACCGCGGGCGCCCAAGGAATCTCTCGAGCGAGACGTTCACGTCGCGCGAATCACCGGGCTCGAGAATCTCTCTGCGAAATCGCATTCCCATGTCCTTGTCGAAAAAGCCGCCCGGCGACTTCTCGAACACGGTGGCCATGTCCGCCGAAATCGCATCCGCCCAAGGATACCCGTAATAGCCGGCGTCGTATCCCGAGACGATATGGCTGAAATACGCGAGAAACGCGGTGTCATCCGGAAAGGGGAGAAACGCGTCGCGCGCGATCTCATTGGCGAGTGGGACCGCTTCGCTCGCATTGCCTTCGTGGATGCGCGTGTGCAGCGCCAGATCGACCAGACCGAGCGTGACAAACTGCCGTCGATACCGCGTGGCTTCGGTCGCGAGCCGCGCCTCTTTCAGGCTGGTCAGAATGTCCGCCGGAATCTTCCTGGACGGATCGCGGTAGTCGGCGGCGAAGGTGTCCAGCACGCTCTTCTCCCAGACCCACTTCTCCATCATCTGGGACGGCGCCTCGACGAAGTCCAGAGGGACGCTCCAACCGCCGAACCGCGCGAACTTCGCGCGGGTCAGAATCGCATGCATCGAGTGACCGAACTCGTGAAACAGCGTGCCGACGTCGCTATGTGACAACAGCGACGGACGGTCCTTGGAAGGCGTCGGGAAATTGCACACGACCGCCACGACCGGCCGTCGATGCGTACCGTCGGGAAGCCGTATGCCGTCCGTGATCGGGAAATTCGCGAAGCGATTGAACTTGCCGTCGCGCGGGAACATGTCGAGGTAGAACAGCCCGAGCGGCTCGCCGCTCCGGCCGTCGGACACCGCATACAGCTGTAAGTCAGCAATCCATTTGTGGGGCGCTTCGACCTGCTCGAATTTCAGGTCGAAGATGCGCTGGTAAATCGCAAACATTCCCTCGAGCACGCGCTCATAAGGAAAGTACACGCGCAGCTGTTCCGCGTCGACGTTGTATGTTTCCGACTTCAGCAGATTGCTGTAATAGCGCCAGTCCCAGATCTTGATCCTTGCAGCGGAGTCGCCGGTTTCCCTCACCTTCAGGCGGCGGTACGCTTCCAGCTCCGCATCGAGCTTCGACTGCAGTCCGGCCTTGAGCTTCTCGAGAAACGCGACGGCCGTGCGGGCGTCCTTCGCCATTTTCACTTGTGTCGAATAATCCGCCCACGTCGCGTACCCCAGTGCTTTCGCGATCCGGGCGCGCAGGGCCAGGATCTTCTCGATCAGCGGGATGTTCTGCTCGCGCGCCAGATTGTCCCGTTCGAGCTCCAGCCGGTTGCGCGTCGGCTCGCGCTTCGCGGTCTCCATGACCCGGACGAAGTGGAACGTGACGTTGGCCATGACCGTGTACTCGTCATGTCCGCTCTTGATCTGCTCCAGGAAGTCCGCAGAAACACCGTCGAGGTCGGCCCTGGTGAACTTCACCGGCTTCGCCGCTCGCGTGGCGTTCGCCTCGAAATCGGTCGACAGCGCGGCGAGTTCCTTGCGCCACTGCTCCACGCGGGCGCGCTCGGCCTTCGGCAGGTCGAGCCCCGCCCGCCGGTACGTGCGAAGCGTGTCCGACAGGAGTTTCTCTTCCTCCCCGGTCAGCTTCGGAGCCGTGTCCGCGAACAGCTTGATCGAGCGATACACGTCTTCGCGGTACTCGATGCCGACGATCCAATCCTGCAGCGATTTCGTCGCCGCCGTGGCTGCGACGCGCATTGCCGCGTCGGGACTCAACTGTGCGAGCATCGACAGGCGGTACGTCACGGTCGTAGCTTCAAAAAGGACGTGGTCGAGCGCGCGGACGGTGTTGTCGAACGCGACGCTGCCAGCAGAAACGTTCGCGATCCGTTCCAGCGCCAGGTTGCCTCCGGCGATCGTTCTGGTGACGGTCGCCTGAATGTTGTCCGTTGTTGTCTCGAACGGCGGAACGGCGACGATCGCATTGAATTTCGCGGCCCGCGCCTGGACAGCCTGAAGGGTGGTGCTCGCAGGAGAAGGTGTCCCTTGATTCGGCTCCGTCCTGGCGAGGGCTACGACGGAGGCGATCGCCATCGCAAGCCGCAGCACCACTTGAGCCATACGCTTTCTCTGCGGTGACTATACGCGCTTCGTGGCGCCGCTGCGACGGTAAGAAATGCCCGCGCCAGGCGACCTTAGGATCAGAGGCTGGACTTCGCCGGACCGATTGCGGTGAAGTACTGAGGTGCGAAGTCGAGAGCCGCGGCTGACCGTTCGTGCCCTGCGCCCGTTGATGTCGGGTCTCATGACGTTGGGCTACGATCCGGCGCCGTTCCTCCACACACAAGGCATCGATAGCGACATGCTGCGCGATCCCGACACGACTGTGCCTATGAGCGCATGTGTCGGCCTCCTCGCCGACGGTGTACGGACAACCGGCGACGACAATCTCGGGTTGCACGTGGCCGAACATGCCGAGCTCGGCTCGTTCGACGTTCACTTTTACGCGATGGTCTCGAGCCCGACACTCGGTGCCGCATTCGAGCGTGTCTGCCGCTACCAGCGCTTGATCCACGAGACCTCACAGGTCCGGCTCGAGAAATCAGGGGATCGCGCCGTCTTGTCGCATCGCCTGCCGGGCGGTCTGGCGGCACCTCGCCAGACGGCCGAATTGCTCCTTGCGGCGTGGGTGCGCGCCGGCCGCGTGGCCACTCGCATGATGTGGAGCCCAGCCGAGGTGCGATTCGCGCACTGCGCTCCACGCGATTCGCGTGAGCACGAGCGGTTCTTCGGGGCTCCGCTGCGGTTTGCGACCGGCGAGAATGCGCTCGTACTCCCGGCGGCGCTTCTCGACATGCCCTGTCGTCGCACCGATCCCTCGCTGTTGTCGCTTCTTGATCGGTATGCGGCAGATCGGCTCGGCGGGCCACACGCCGCGACGTTCGCGGACCGTGCCCGCGCGGCCCTATCCGAGGAGCTGCACGCCGGGCACGTGACGGCTGACGGCCTGGCGGCGCGCCTCAGGGTCAGCGTTCGGACGCTGCACCGCTTTCTCGCCGCTGAGGGAACGTCGTACAGGCGGCTTCTCGATCAGTTACGCCTCGACATCGCCGAGCGCCATCTCAGAGACGATCGCATGTCGGTTGCCGAAGTTGCGTTTCTGGTGGGATTCTCGGAAATCAGTGCTTTCCATCGTGCGTTCAAGCGGTGGACGGGACGCACGCCGGTGACTTTCCGCGCCGAGGCGCGCATACGTCCGCCCGGCCGTTCTGATCCCGTATAACGCGTATACGTCCGCCTGATCGGCCATGCCGTCATTTGGCGCGGCGGGTCAATAGTATTGCCCGTCCGGGTCAATGGGTGACGGCCTCGCGCGTGCGACAATCAAAAAATGAAAGTACGCAGCGTTCCGGCAATGGTCGCCTTGGCTTTCTGCATGACGGCTGGCGCATGGTCTCAGCCGCAGCATACGCAGCCGGCTGGAAAGCCGGGCCAGACGAGTCCGCCAGGCGCTCACATGGAGCACCGCTTCGACGATCCGGAGCGGTACGCCAAGTCGTTTGACGATCCGGCGCGCGACGAGTGGCAGATGCCGGGGCGAGTCATCGACACGCTGGCCCTGGCTCCCGGGCAGGTGGTCGCCGACATCGGCGCCGGCACTGGCTACTTCACGGTTCGATTGGCGGCGGCGGCGGCTCGGCCGAAGGTCTATGCCGTCGACATCGAGAAGTCTATGGTGGAGTACGTCAGGCAGCGGGCGGCCAAAGAGGGCCTGAAGCAGGTAGTCGCCGTTCAAGGCAGCGCCGACCGCGCCAACCTGCCGGAACCTGTCGACGTGGTACTCATCGTCGACACCTACCATCACATTCCGGACCGGCCGGCATACTTCCGCGAGCTCCGCAAGGCCATGAAGCCGTCGGGGCGGCTGGCGATCATCGATTTCCGAAAAGGCGCGCCGTCAGGCCCTCCTGAACATTTTCGTTTGACACCGGACCAGATCACTGGGGAGTTGGAACAAGCGGGGTTCAGGTTGCAGGCGCAGCACGACTTTCTCCCGCGCCAGCACTTTCTCGTTTACACGTTCTGATTTAGCGCCATGCCATGCGGATGACGAGTTTCGAAAAACGGTTCGTCAACGATCTTGGGCATAGCCGCAGAGTAGCTGAGGAAGCGCTGCGGCGTCTCCGCCACGTTCCCATCCAGCGCAACTGGTCGTACCTGGACGTCGGTTGCGGCAACGGCGCCGCGCCACTGCTCGTTGCAAGTACCTTCGGCGTGCGTGTGGTGGGCGTCGACGTCGATCCAGAGCAGATCGCATCCGCGCGCAGTGCAGCTGGCGATCGAACCGACGTCCTCTTCATCACCGCGGATGCGACCTGCCTGCCGTTCGAGGACGGTCGGTTCGACGTCGTCGCCACCAACAAGACCACACATCACGTTCCGCGATGGTCGTCGGCGATCGCTGAGATGAGGCGAGTCCTCAAACCGCACGGCTATCTGATGTACGCAGACCTGAAGGCACCCTCTTGGCTGGCGTGGGGCTTCAAATCGCTCGCCGGTCATGCAGGCATATTCACCGGAGCGGATCTCGACCGCTGCTTCGCGTCGCTGCGACCGGTCCACAGACAAACGAGATGGCTGCACTACGAGGCGATCCTCCAGAAGGCGTAGATCGGCCCGGCATCACAGCCGGAGACGCCCGGCTTGGGCGCTCTTTTATCGTCCGACTCGCGGCGCTGGCCGCGTTGATTGCCGGCACCGTGGCCGCGGGCCATTTCCTCACGGCATGGATGGATCCGCTCGCGGAGCTGCGTGGATGGGTGAATCGGGCAGGCAGCGCTGGACCGCCGCTGTTCGTCATCTTGTTCCTCGCGCTGAACACACTGGGCGTACCCCTACCGGTGCTCGGAGCGGCGGCTGGAGTCGCGTTTGGTCCCGTCTCCGGGGCAACGACCTCACTTGTCGCCATGACGATCACGGCATGTGCACAGTTTCTCC
>DATAEE010000345.1:0-94543 GCA_036258175.1 Vicinamibacterales bacterium | reverse complement strand
CGCGAGGCCGTTCCCCCACGCGAGGCCGTTCCCCCACGCGAGGCCGTTCCCCCACGCGAGGCCGTTCCCCCACGCGAGGCCGTTCCCCCACGCGAGGCCGTTCCCCCACGCGAGGCCGTTTCCCCACGCGAGGCCGTTCCCCCACGCGAGACCGTTCCCCCACGCGAGGCCGTCGCCACAAACTGAACCCTCAGGCCAGGTGAGTGTGTCGCCCCAAGTGAGTCCCTCACAGGTGAGACCAGGCACCCAGGCTGCACCCGACGGTTGAACGAAAACGCCATCGAACCAAGTTCCTGGGATGGGGATCTGTATTCGTCCACTCACTGCCAGTCCCGCTGATGCCACATTGAGGCTTCCCGCTCCGCCGCAAAACAGTCCCGCGTCGGGCAGGAAAGTACTCGACAGCTGGAGCGCCAGCCGCACGTCGAGCGGCGTCAACTCCCGATTGAGCGCGAACAGCAACGTCGCCGCACCCGAGGCGTGCGGCGCCGCCATGCTCGTGCCGCTCAATTCGAAATGCGGCCCTGCGCCCGGCCGTTGGAGCTCCGGATATGACTGCCACAGCGTCGAGCTCGGCGCGCCCAGCGACACGATCCGGTTGCCCGGCGCCACCAGGTCCGGCTTCACGATCCCGTCGAGATACGTCGGACCGCACGAGCTGAAGGTCGCCATTACATCGTCTCGCCGGTCCGGCGTCCCCTTCGTGTTCAACGCGCCGACCGTCAGCGCCCACGGGCTGTTCCCGGGCGAGCAGATCCCTCCAACGACCCTGCGCCCATCAGGCCCCTTCCCGTAATTGCCGCCAGAGGCCACGACGAGGACGTTCGCCGCGACCGCGTGCTCGATGGCCTCGCTCAGCGGATCGTCGCGATACGATTCCACGACCGGGTGACACAGAGACAGATTGATGATGCGAATGCGGTAAATGTCCCGGTTGGCGATGGCCCAGTAGATCGCGTCGACGACGTCGCTCGTGTAGCCGACCCCCTGCGCATCCAGGACGCGCAGGTTAATCAAGTGCGCGCCAGGCGCCATGCCGGCGATGATTCCGGCGACGTGTGTGCCGTGGCCGTACTCGTCGCGCCCAGGTCCCCGTCCGCTGATGAAATCGACGCTCGCAATAATGCGCTGGCGCAGCGCCGGATGGCTGTCGATGCCAGAGTCGATCACCGCAATCCCGATCCCCTGGCCGTTCACGCCTGGCAGCGAGTCGAGCCCGGCCCACACCTGGTCGGCGCCGGTTGACGTCGTCGTCACCGACATCGTGCTTTGCACCCGCATGTCGGCCGACAGGTGATCGACCTCCGGGTCCTGACTCACGCTGTCGAGCCCGTCGCCAGTCAGTTCGAGCACCGCGCCGCTGGCCATCAAACGAAGGACGCGCACGCCGTGGCGCGCCGCCAGCGCCTCGACCTGCTCCGTCGTCCCATGAACGATGACGCGGGAGGGCGATTGGCGCGCGATCCGCATTTGTTCGACGAGCACCGAGGAAAGACGGGCCCGATGCCCGTCTGCATACGCTGTGGTTGCCGCGGAGCCGAAAAAGAAAACAACCGCGGCGAGCGTCGCAATCGCTCGTGCGCTGATTGTCGGCGGAGACAAAGTAGGTGACGGAGCCCGAAGGGTCTCGACCATGTGGACGCCCCAGATGATTTTTGCGAGCAATTGCCCAGTTGGCAGGATGCGTGCCACGGCAGAGGTGTGCGGAAAGTCCTGTCCTATCGCCGCTGATCGAACTGACACGAACTGACATCGTGGTCCACAGTGTTTGCGCCACGATTTCGCGTGAACTACGATGAAACCGATTCCGTTCATGCGCCGCACACGAAAATCAGCCAACTACTTGGCTGTCACGGGCCGGCTTTGCGCTGCATGTAGGCGCGGCCCCGTGAGGCAGGGCGAATCACGCCTCCGACGATCTGGCCAACAAGTTGGCCGGTCAGCCAAGTTGTGACCAGGAACAAGAAACTCGGAGTCGGAGCGCTCGCCGCAGCTGCGCTCGCCGGCGCGATTTATTTCGCGGTTCGCGCGAATCCCGAGCTGGAAGTGGAGCGCCGCGGTGGGACATTACGTGCAATCCTGCGCGACGAACCCACCGGATTCAATCGCTACCTGGGACCCGCCGACAACTCGAAGGAACTGCTGGCGCAGGTGCTCCACGATCGGCTCGTGCGCGTCAACCGCGCGACCGATGCGCTCGAGCCGCGGCTCGCCGAGCGCTGGACGGCGGAGCCGGACGGGGTAACCCACACGATCTCGCTTCGCCCCGGCGTGACCTTTTCCGATGGCGCGCCCTTCACGTCGGCGGACGTGCTCTTCGCGTTCGAGGCGGTCTATTCGAAGGCGGCCAACAGCGCCATCGGCACGTCGCTCACGATCGGTGGCAAGCCGCTCGAGGTGACGGCGCCTGACGCCGCCACGGTCCGCATCCGGTTTCCATCGCCGTTTGGTCCCGGCGTCCGGGTCCTCGACAACCTGCCAATCCTGCCGCGCCACAAGCTCGAACCGGCGCTCCGGAACGGCACCTTCAAAGAAGCGTGGGGCTTGACGACGCCGGCGGCGGAGATGCCGGGTCTCGGACCGTTCGTGATCGAGTCGTACCTGCCGGGCCGGACGCTGACGCTCGCGCGCAACCCCCGCTACTGGAAAAAGGATGATCGCGGCCGTCAGCTGCCATACCTCGACCGGCTGGAGTTTCAGATCGTCGCGGACATGAACGTCGAAATCCTGCAGCTCGAGAGCGGCGCCGTCGATTTGATGTTCAGCGATCTGCGGCCCGAGGACTACGCTTCGTTGCGCCGGCTGGAAGGGCAGGGACGCGTTCGTCTCGTCGACGCCGGCATCAGCCTCGATCCGCCGATGTTCTGGTTCAACCTCGACCCGGCCGCCAAGGCGTCGGACCCGCGCCGCGGGTGGCTGCAGGCGACCGATTTCCGGCGCGCGCTGTCACACGCCATCGATCGCGAGGCCATCGTCAAGACGCTGTATCTCGGCGCCGCGGTGCCCGCGTTCGGGCCCGTGACCCCCGCGAACCAGACGTGGTACGTGTCGGACCTTCCACGCTACGGCTACGATCCCGCAGCGGCGCGCGCGCGGCTTTTCGATCTCGGCCTGACGGACTCGAACGGCGACGACCTTCTCGAAGACAAGGCCGGACAGCCGGTACGCTTTTCAATTGTCACCAACCGCGGCAACACGATCCGCGAACGGACCGTGGCGGTCATGCAGGAGCAGTTCCGGAAGATCGGCGTCACGATGGACGTCGTCATGCTGGAACGCGGCGCCCTGATTCAGCGCATCATCTCGAAAGACTACGACACGGTGTACTTCGGGACCGAGAGCACCAGCCGCGATCCCTCGAGCAATCTGGATTTCTGGACGAGCTCCGGCGGTTTCCACGTGTGGAACATGGGGCAGGCGAAGCCGGCCACCGACTGGGAGCGCCGGATTGACGAACTGATGGTCCAGCAGGTCGCAGCCTCCGACCTCGCGGAGCGGCAGCGCCTGTTCGCCGAGGTGCAGCGAATCTTCGCCGAGAACATCCCAGTCATCTACGTCACGGCGCCGCGGGTCACGGTCGCGTTGGGTCCACGCGTTCTGAATGCGACGCCCGCGCCGATTCGCCCGACGGTGCTCTGGAATTCCGAATCGCTCGCGGTGCGTCCGGAGGGCAGCTAGCCGACGTGCGCTCGAGCCTGGTCCGCCGCATCATCCGCCGGCTGTTCTTCGCCGTCCTTCTGGTCCTCTTCGTCTCGTCCATTGCGGTTGTGCTCGCGCGCCTGGCGCCGGGCGGGATTGGCGAGGATCTCTTGACACCGCCGGAGGTGCGCGCACGGATTCGCGCCGAGTTCGAGCTCGATCGTCCGCTGCCGGTTTTCTACCTGCACTGGCTGGGACGACTGGTGCGGTTCGATCTCGGCACCTCGTTCGTCTATGGGCGTCCGGTCGGTGAGCTGGTCCGCGATCGCGCCGCCAACACCGCCTTGCTGGCCTCAACGGCACTGGCGATCGCGACGCTCATCGGCATCCCGCTGGGTGTCCTGACGGCCAGTCACCGGCGAGGCATCCTTCCCGCTGTCGTGCGCGGCGCGTCCGTTGTCGCGCTGTCGACCCCTCCGATCCTGACCGCGCTCGTTATGGTTCTGATCGCCTCCCGCACCGGCTGGCTTCCGGTCGGGGGCATGGGAACCGTGTGGCACCTCGTCATACCTGCGCTTGCCCTGGCGTTCCCGGTTGGCGCGACGCTCGAACGGCTGCAGGCGGGCGCGACAACCGAGACGCTGCGCCAGCCCTTCATGCTCGCGGCGCTCGCGCGAGGTGTGCCGCGTTCACTTCTCGTGTGGCGCCACTCCTTCCGCGCCTCGCTGGTGCCAGTACTCGGGATCTACGGGGTCATCGTCGGAACCATATTCAGCGGATCGTTCGCCGTGGAAATCGTGACGAACTGGCCGGGACTCGGGCGACTGATGCTCGACGCGCTCTTCGCGCGCGATGTTCACTTGGTGGCCGGGTGCGCCGTCGCCGGTTCGTTCTTTCTCGCTGTCGGGACACTCGCCGCTGACGTTGCGCTTTCCCTCGTCGATCCGCGACTCGGAGAGTCGACGTGACACGTGTCGGTCAGGCGCTGGTCGTCCTATGGATCGCCGCCGGCGCCTTCGCGCCGGTCCTGGCGCCGAACCCCCCCGCCGCACAGTTCGAATTTCCTTACGCGCCGCCCATGCGGCCGCGCATCATCGATGCCGATGGGCATTGGCGCGCGCCGTTTGTTTATGGCATCCGCGTCAGGAGCCTTATCGAACGGACATATGAGATCGATACGACGCGCCCGGTACCGCTGGTGTGGTTTTCGAACGGGCGGTTCGTGTCGACCGCCGATCCGTCGACGCCGCTCCTCCTGCTCGGCAGCGATGCGATCAACCGGGACGTCTTCGCCCGGCTCTTGTACGGTGCGCGCGCCTCGCTCGGCGTTGCGATCGTCGCCGGCGTCTGCGCGCTGCTGATCGGTGCGATCGCGGGCGCCGCGGCCGGGTACGCGGGCGGCTGGATCGATGACGTCGTGATGCGTGCGGCCGACCTGCTGATCCTTCTCCCCGCCATCTACATCGTGCTGGCATTGAGGGCGGTGATGCCGCTGACGCTCGAGTTTCATCAGGTCTTCTGGCTGATGGCGGTGATCCTGGGTCTGGTCGGGTGGCCGCATGTCGCGCGGCCGGTTCGCGCGATCGTCGCCTCGGAGTCGCGCCGCGAGTACGTCGAGGCGGCACGGGCAGTCGGGGCAGGGCCGGGGCGCATCGTCCTGCGGCACCTGGTCCCCGCTGCCGGGCATGCGCTGATTACTCAAGCGACGTTGTTACTGCCCGCCTTCGTGCTTGCCGAGGCGACGTTGTCCTTCGTCGGACTGGGCTTTCCAGACCCGGCTGCCAGCTGGGGAACGATGCTCCTCGAGGCCGGTCGAAACGTACGCGCCGTCTCCGAATACCCCTGGATGTTGGCGCCGGCGGTGGCGATCATCCTATTTGTGCTGGGTCTGCATCTCAGTGCCGGGGACGGCCGGAGGGGCGAGCCGCTTACAGATACGTCGCTAGGCGCTAAGTAGCTGATTTTAGTGCCATTATGGCAAAAACGAATGTGTTCTACTCAGAGACTTATGTCCCAATACGGACCATAACGTGTAAGCACTACCTGACAAACGAGTTAAGCTGAATTTACATCCTTATAACGGTATTGAACGTTCCAAACAAGAGCACATCACGTGTGCGAAGCGTGTCCCCGGGCCAGTTACAGAATTCACGACCGACACGTAAACAACTGAACTGAAGAGGCTTAGCGCCCTGCGTGGCGTGTGCGCCTGGCTTGGCTGGGCTATTGCTCAGGCTGGGTCGGCTCATGGTGCGCACCAGCAACTTGGTGGGTGAGGGGATGGAGACGGTGACTGCGCTAGAACGGCAAACCGGCACCGACATAGCGTCGAGCGATTGGCGGCAAAACCTGCCGCTCCTCGCCGGCCAACAGATCACGCTTCGGGAGCTGCGTTCGTCTGACGCGCCCTCGCTGCTGGCCATGCTGACGACCGAAGAGGTCGCGCGTTTCATTTCGCCTCCACCGACGACGGTTGAAGGGTTCGAGCGGTTCATCGCCTGGACCCACGCGCGCCGCGCCGCCGGTGAGTATGTCTGTTTCGCGGTGGTGCCCGCCGGCGCCGATACCGCGGTCGGGATCTTTCAGATTCGGCAGCTCGATCCATCGTTTACGACCGCCGAGTGGGGATTCGCCCTTGGCCCGGCCTATTGGGGAACGGGGGTTTTCATGGATGCGGCGAAGCTGACGCTCCAGTTCGCCTTCGGAGCGCTCGGCGTACACCGGATGGAAGCTCGCGCAGCCATCAAGAACGGCCGCGGCAACAGCGCGCTCGCGAAGATCGGGGCGGTGCGCGAAGGCGTGCTGCGGAAGTCGTTCCTGAGAAACGGGGAATACCTCGACCAGGCACTCTGGTCGATCTTGCGGGAAGACTGGCTCGCAAAGGCCGTGTGGGCGGCCGCGCGAGTTCATTAGTCGGGAAAGGCGGCGCTTGGGTGCGCCGACGGAAACGCACGACTTAGACCGGAGCCAACTTGACTTCGCAACTTCGAAGCCTCGGACGGCTGGCGCTGATGCTGGCCTGCATGGTCGGGCTCGCGGCGCCCGTTCGCGCAGGGGACGGCTCGGGCAAGAGCTCGGGCTCAGGCAGCGCCGCCTTCCAGAAGCTGGACGCCGAGCTCGCCAAGCGCGCCAAGAAACCCTACGGGAACGTGCGCGTCATCGTCGAGTTCGTCACGACGACCGACGCTACCGACATGGTCAAGGAAGCGAACGGCCGTGCCGGGCGTCGGCTGCGCTCGTTCAACGGCCGCGCCGCCGTCGTTCCCGAGAAACAGCTCGAAAAGCTGGCGAGCCACTGGCTCGTCAAGAGCGTCCATTACGATCGCCCCACGAGCGGCCTGCTGAATCGAGTCGCGACCACGGTCGGCGCCCGGTACGTGCAGTCCACGATGGGGTATTACGGAACCGGCATTGGCGTCGCCGTGATCGATTCGGGTATCACCGCCTGGCACGACGATCTGGGGAACGGCTTCGGCGGTCAGCGGGTCGCGGCGTTTAAGGACTTCGTAAACGGGCTGCCTTGGACCTACGACGACAACGGTCACGGGACGCACGTCGCAGGCATCATCGCCGGCAACGGCTACGACTCAAATGGCTCCCGCGCGGGAATCGCGCCCGGCTCCCATCTGATTGGCCTGAAGGTGCTCGACGCGTACGGCTCCGGCTACATCAGCGACGTCATCGCAGCGCTGGACTACGCGATCGCCAATAGGACTAAGTACAACATCCGCGTCATCAATCTTTCGGTTGGCGCGGCGGTGACCACATCGTATAAGCAGGATCCGTTGGCGCTGGCGGCCAAAAAGGCCGTCGACGCCGGCATCGTCGTGGTCGCCGCGGCCGGCAACTTCGGGAAGAACGCGGCAGAAGAGATTCAGTACGGCGCTATCACGGCCCCCGGCAACGCCCCGTGGGTGCTCACGGTCGGCGCGTCGTCCCACGAGGGGACGGTCGCGAGGTACGACGACACGGTTGCGCGGTACAGCTCACGAGGGCCAACGGCGATTGATTACCTCGCGAAGCCTGACCTGGTCGCGCCCGGGACCGGCACCGTGTCGTTGAGCGATCCGACGAGCACCTTCTACGTCGAGAAGTCCCAGTACCTGCTCGGCCCCGTGCGCGACAATGCCTACAAGCCTTATCTTGCGCTGAGTGGCACGAGCATGGCCGCCCCGGTCGTGTCTGGGACGGTCGCTCTGATGCTCGAGGCGAATCCGACGCTGACACCGAACGCGGTGAAAGCGATTCTGCAGTACACCGCTGAGAGTCACGCTGACGTGGACGCGTTGACGCAGGGCGCGGGCTTCCTCAATACGCAGGGCGCCGTGGAGCTGGGGAAGTTTCTCTCCAACCCGCAGGCAGGCCAGCTTTATCCCGTGCGCAGCAGCTGGAGTCAGCAAATCATCTGGGGCAACTATCGCGTGACGGGAGGCATCCTCACTCCGGATGCGAATGCCTGGGCCCTGAATGTCGTCTGGGGCACCCTTGCCGGTGCCCTTGGCGAGAACATCGTCTGGGGCACGCTGTGCGGAGGCGGCACCTGCGAGAACGTCGTGTGGGGCACGAACGTGGTGTGGGGCACGAACGTCGTGTGGGGCACGAACGTCGTGTGGGGCACGAACGTTGTGTGGGGCACGAACGTTGTGTGGGGCACGAACATCGTGTGGGGCACGAACGTCGTGTGGGGGACCGCCCGGAACGTTGTCTGGGGGACCGACTGCGGAGGCGCCAACTGCGCTAACGTCGTCTGGGGGACCGCCCGGAACGTTGTCTGGGGCACGAACGTCGTCTGGGGAACGGTGGATGCGGTGAACGTCGTGTGGGGCACTTCAGGTCTCTGCGAGAACGTCGTCTGGGGCACCACTTCAACCTACGGCTCGACGTGGGGAAGCTCAGGTGGTGAGGAGATGCCGCTCTTCGACGATCCAGATGCGCCACCCGCGGAGTTCGACAGCTCGATCTGGGAGAACCTGTTCGAGCCAGCGGCTCCACCGCCGAATCCGGATTCAGGTTCGGTCGACGCGTCAACGACCGGAGGGGTCCTCTAATGGAAAAGATGCCCTTCCGCGACGCCGAGACGCTGATGAACGTGCAGGAAGTCATGGCGGCTGCCAACGCGACGACGGTCAGCTCGGACTGGCGGCACGCGCTTCCGGTCCTGACTGGAGGCAAGGTCACGCTGCGTGAGCTGCGTCTCTCAGACGCGCCGTCGCTCCTGGCGATGCTGGCGACCGAGGAAGTCGCGCGCTTCATCTCTCCGCCGCCGACGACCGTCGACGGGTTCGAACGCTTCATCGCGTGGACGCATCGCGAACGCGCCGCCGGGACGTATGCGTGCTTCGCGGTGGTTCCGCACGGCATGGATACGGCGATCGGGATTTTCCAGGTCCGGCAGCTCGAGCCGGGTTTCTTGACCGCCGAGTGGGGCTTCGCGATCGGCTCGGCGTTCTGGGGAACTGGGATGTTCGTCGACGCCGCGACGCTCATCGTCGACTTCACCTTTGAAACGATCAAGGCCCATCGCCTCGAAGCGCGTGCCGCCGTGCAGAATGGCCGCGGCAACGGCGCGCTCCGGAAGATGGGTGCGACGCAGGAAGGTGTGCTGCGCAAGTCCTTCCTGAGGAACGGTGAGTACCTGGATCAGGTCCTCTGGACGATCCTCGACGACGATTGGCGGTACAACCGAGCCACGCGGAACGACAAGGTCAAGATCCACTAAAGACTCGAGTACGTTCGGCTCCCCCCGGCTACTCTGGACGGCCCGGAGCACCCTGCAGCCGAAGAAGGCCCTGGCGGTCTCCGCCAGGGCCTTCGTGTAGTACGCTCCTCCGATGCGCCTCGCAGGGGTTTTTCCTCCGATCACAACGCCGTTCGACCAGACGGGCGATCTCGATGCGGCGGGGCTGGCCGCCAACGTCGAACGTTACGCGCGCACCGGTCTGACCGGGCTCGTGACGCTCGGCTCGAATGGCGAGGCGCCGCTCCTCAGCGACGATGAAGCGGCACAAGCGATCGACATCGTCCGAGCGGGCCTTCCGCGCGAACGTACGCTCGTCGTGGGGACGGGTCGCGAGTCGACGCGCGCGACGATTGCGGCAACCCGTCGGGCGGCGCAGGCCGGGGCGGACGCAGTTCTCGTCCGGACACCGTCGTACTTCAAGAGCCGCATGACCGCCGACGCGTTTGTTGCCCACTACACGGCTGTTGCGGACGCGTCGCCTGTGCCGGTGCTGCTGTACAACTTTCCCGCGGTCACGGGCGTGGATTTACCTCCGGCTGCGATCGAGCGACTGTCGAGCCACGGGAACATCGTCGGGATAAAAGAGTCGGGCGGAGACGTCGATCGGATCGCCGACGACGTTTCGAGAGTGCCCGATCGGTTCACCGTACTGTGCGGGTCGATGCCGGTGTTCCACGCCAGCCTGCTGGCGGGGGCCCGCGGCGGGGTGCTCGCGCTCGCTTGTGTGTTGCCCGACGAAGCCGTTCGCCTCTTCGACCTGTTCGCGGCGGGGCGTCACGATGAGGCCGCCGCGTTGCAGCGTCGTCTCGCGCCGCTCGCGCGACTGGTGACCTCTGTTCACGGCGTCCCCGGCCTGAAGGCGGCGCTGGACCTGGTGGGGTTTGCGGGCGGTGCGCCTCGACCTCCGTTGCCGCCGGCTTCGCCGCACGCCATCGAGGCGATTGAGGCTGCGCTCGCCGCGTTCAACATCCATGCTTCCTGATTCGCCGCGCCTGCTGCCCGGTCCTGGTCCGAGTCCTGTGTCGCCGCGTGATGCGTGCGATGGCAGCGCTAGTACTCACTCATCTCGACCCGACCATGACTGCTCGACGATCTGCGATCGCGCCTCACGCGTGTGTTTCGGGCGGGTCCGGGCGCGTTCGCATTCGCGGTCTCGGGCACGGGCACGTCCGGAATGGAATGTGCGGTGGCGAACCTCGCGGAGGGCCGCCGCGCGCTGGCCGTCGTCACCGGCTACTTCGGAGATCGTCTCGCGCAGATGCTGGAGCGACACGGCGCGGAGGTTACCCGGCTGGATGTCGAGTGGGGCCGCGCGTGCGATCCGGAGGCGGTTCGGGCGCGCGCTCGACTCGTCGAAAGCGGAACTCGTCGCGGTCGTGCATGCGGAGACGTCGACAGGTGTGTTGAACCCGCTTGCAGATCGCGCGGATCGCACGCGAGCGCGGAGCGCTGACGATCGCTGACGCGGTCACGTCCCTTGGAGCACATCCGCTGGATGTCGCAGCGTGGAACGTCGACGCGTGTTACAGCTGCACGCAGAAAGGCCTCGGTGCGCCATCGGGGCTGGCGCCGATCGCCTTCTCCTCCCGGCGGCCATCGCGCAGCGCGGCTTGTGTGCGCGCTCGCCGAAGCGCTTTGCCTCGTCGAGGAAGAAGGACTCGAGGTGCGTTGGCCGCGACACGACCGTCACCACCGCGCGCTGGCCGCGGCCCTGGAAGCGATGGGACTCACGCTGCTGCCACCGCCGGGTGAACGGCTGTGGACACTCAATGCCGTCTGTGTGCCATCCGGTGTGGACGAGGCGGCGGTGCGGCGCCATCGCTGGAGCATTCCGCAATCGAGATCGGCGTCGGTCTTGGACCGCTGGCGGGCCGGATCTGGCGCGTCGGGCTGATGGGCTCCGGATCGACCGAAGCGGTTTTGCTTCAGTTTCTTGGCGCGTTCGAGAGCGCTCTGCTCGCCAACAGCTTCCGGTTGCAGGCCGGCGCCGGTATACAGGTCGCGGTACATCTATTGCACTGACGTGCCACGTGATGGCACGCCAGCTCGTCGTTCGCACGTGTCTTCCCGTCATCATCGCCATGCTTGCGGCGTGCGCCACCAATCCGGTGACCGGCCAGCGCGAGCTGTCGCTGATGAG
Source organism: Vicinamibacterales bacterium (assembly GCA_036258175.1). Taxonomy (GTDB): domain Bacteria; phylum Acidobacteriota; class Vicinamibacteria; order Vicinamibacterales; family 2-12-FULL-66-21; genus DATAEE01. Next base: position 83,024 of record DATAEE010000345.1, on the reverse strand, counting down.
CGAATCGCAGGAGATCGAGACCGGTAAACAGCTCGACGCGGAAGTTCGGCGCCAGATGGGCGTCTACGGCGATGCCGAACTGCAGCGATATGTCAGTGAAGTGGGGCAACGGCTCGCGCGCACTTCACACCGTCCGAATCTGCCGTGGCACTTCACGGTTGTCGATCAACCCGCGGTGAACGCGTTCGCGTTACCAGGCGGCTACATCTACATTACGCGCGGAATCCTGCCCTTCCTCGATAACGAAGCAGAGTTCGCGGGCGTGCTGGGCCACGAGATTGGTCACGTCACCGCGCGCCATTCGGCAGCGGCGTACTCGAAGGCGACGAGCGCAGGCGTTGGCCTCGCATTGCTCGGGATCTTCGTGCCGTCGACCAGGCCGCTGCAGGGACTTGCCGAGACCGCGCTCGGCGTGCTGTTCCTGAAGCATGGCCGGGACGATGAACTCGAGGCGGATCGGCTGGGCGCGGAGTACACGGCGAAGAACGGCTGGGATCCGGAAGGCATCGCCGGGATGCTCACGACGCTGGCGAGGATCGACGAAGCCTCCGGCAGCCGGAGAGGTGTGCCGAACTGGCTGTCGACGCATCCGGCGCCGGCCGATCGCGTGCAACAGGTCCACGCTTCCGTCGAGAAAGCGAAGGCCTCCGCACCGCGCGGGCAGTTCGCCCGTAATGAGGACGGATTCCTGAATCGGATCGACGGCATCGTGTACGGCGACAGCCCGGAGCAGGGCGTCGTTCGAGGCAATCGTTTCCTCCATGGGGATTTGCGCTTTGCGATCGAATTCCCTGAGGGCTGGGAGATTCAGAACGCGCCATCGCAGGTGGCTGCGAAGGCGCCGCGCGAAGAGGCCTACATGGTCCTTCAGCTCGTGCCGGAGCCGCGGGGATCTCTCGAAGACACGGCGCTCGCGAGTATGCAGGGTGCTGGACTCCGCCTTGTAGAAGGAAACCGGGGGCAGATCAATGGTCTGCCGGCCTTTGTGGGAACGTATCAGGGAACGGTCGAGGGTCTAGGCCGAGTCGTTGTGCGGGCCGCTCATCTCGAGCACCAGCGCAGAGTGTTCCTGGTCGCCGGAATGGCGCCGCAGGAAGTCTTCAGCCGCGTCGACGGCGCCATCACGCGGAGCATCAGCTCGTTCGATCCGCTGAGCCCTGAGGAGGCGGCGCGCATTCGCGCGAACCGGATCGATGTTTATACCGTGCGGCCGGGCGATACGTGGCAGAGGATTGCAGGCCGCGCGAGCGAAGGAAATATCAAACCCGAAACGCTCGCGATCATGAACCACTATCCGGTGAACGAGCAGCCTAGGCCTGGCGATCGGATCAAGGTGGTCGTCTCCGGGTAATCTCACCGCGCCTGTATAATCGAACAAATGCGCAGTGCCGGGCGAGTGGCGGCCGGCTTCGCGGCGGCTGCGTTTGCCGTCTTCGCCTACATCTATCTGTCGCTGCCCGACGTTCGGCCCCTGGCGACTTCAAGTCCCGAGACGACCGCTTTCATGGAGCTCCGCTCGCGCGAAGCGCGCGCGGCTGGGCGCGAGCTCCGGCACCAGCATCGCTGGGTTCCGTACAGTCGCATCTCCGATTCGCTGACCCGGGCCGTTCTCGTCGCCGAGGATTCGACATTCTGGGAGCACGACGGCATCGATCTCGAGCAGATTCAGAAGTCGTTCGAGATCAATCTTGAAAAAGGAAAGATGCTCCGCGGCGGTAGCACGATCACGCAGCAGCTCGCGAAGAATCTCTATCTCTCGCCGTCTCGAAACCCGTTGCGCAAGCTGCGCGAGCTCCTCATTACGCGTCGTCTGGAAGCCGAGCTGAGCAAACGGCGCATTCTCGAGCTGTATCTCAACCTGATCGAGTGGGGGGACGGTATCTGGGGTGCCGAAGCGGCGGCCCGCGCATATTTTGGCAAGCCCGCCTCGGCGCTGAGTGCGCCCGAAGCGGCGCTGCTCGCCGGCGCGATCGTGAATCCCCGCATTTTGAGCCCCGCCAACCCGTCGAGCCGGCTGCTGGCGCGGCAGCGGCTCGTTTTGCGGCGCATGCGCTACGTCGAGCCGCCTGCCGTGCTGGATGCGAACGCGCTTCCCGAGGTTGCACCATTCGACAGCACGGAACCTGGCTCCTTACCCGGCAGCGCGCTCCCGCCAGAACAAGCGCCGCCACCACGACCGCTTCCATTTCCGATTCCTGAACGTTGAGTTCTAACGGCGGAGCTTGACACCCGCACGGGTGGGTCTCTATAGTGGCTCCGTTCCCCATTTTGTCAGCAGGAGAACGGTTCAGGTCGAGCGGACGTGTGTCTGCACGGCCGCTGCCGTGGCTGCCTATGCTCAATTACACAGAGCGCGTGACCGCGCTCATGCGCGACCTCGTGGGGAGAGTTCCGAGGCTGTCCTTCATCGACCTCGATGAGGTCGTCGTCTTCGCGCGATTCGGACGCAGCGCGGCCGACGGAGCCTTTGCCACCTGTCACTGTCTGACGCTTCCAACCAGCGAGCCCGGCTACTACTACTGGCGCGATCGCCGCAGCGGCGAGGTCACGCGCCGGTCCCCCTGGTTCGTCACACGGACGCCGGACGTCACGATCGGCGGTCGGAGAATCAAGTACCTCATCTCGCTCGCTCTTCCGCGGTTCTGCGACCAGGTGCTCTCTCGTACGAAGAAGCGATCGCTCTATCCGGACGCTGAAGGCTGGATCGCGAAACTCGATACGGTGGTGCACGAGCTCTATCACATCGATCCGGACGATGTCGGGATCCGGAAGGTCGCGAAGGCCGACGGCGCGCGATCGCTGTGGTCGCATGGGCCCGAGTTCTACGAAGACGTGTCCCGAATGGTCCGGCAATACCTGGCGACGAATCCCAATCCCGCCGTGTACGATTTTCTGCGCCACGACTTTTCGGAATTGCAGGCAACGTACGGAGGCGTCGCCGCCGCCACATTTCGGAATTACCCCTCGTATCCCCAGCGCTACGTGGAGGCGCTCGCCGAGCAACCTGCTGACCCGCCCATGGCGGTGCCGCTGGCGCCACTCCCGCGCCAGTATCAGCCACAGAACTACGCCGACAGCGACCTGATGGTGCGCGAATTCAGCACCTTCGCCGCCCGCCGGCTGCGCCGCATCGCGCCGTCACGGCCGTCACCGGACCGCTCGCCGGTGAGCCTCTCGTGTCCGATCGCGGGCGCGGCCGTCTAAGTCAACCGTGTAACTTACTGGGCTAACGAGGGTTAGGACCCTTCGTTATCTTGACACTCGTGTCAGCCGTCGGGCACAATGACAGAAGCGCCATGGAGCAAACGCTCCTCCTTAACGCCACGTACGAGCCGCTGAAGGTCGTTCACTGGCAGAAGGCGATTACGCTCTGGTGCCAGGGGAAGGTCGAGGTCATCTCGGTCCACGACCGTGAGATTCGATCTGTCTCGTTCACGTTCAAGCTGCCCTCGGTCATCCGGCTTTTGCGCTACGTCAAGATCAAGCGCCGGTTCGACTACGTGCCGTTCTCGCGCGCGAACATCTACGCGCGCGACGACCACACCTGCCAATACTGTGGCGAGGTCTTTCCCACGAGCGAGCTGACGTTCGACCATGTCATCCCGGTCGCCCTCGGGGGCCGGAAGGACTGGGAGAACATCGTCACGTGCTGCGTGAACTGCAACCGTCGCAAGGGCGGGCGGACGCCTGCCGAAGCGAACATGCACCTCGTTCGCGTGCCGAGGCGTCCAGACCGCGTCCCGGCGATCCGCATTACGATTGGTCTCCGGAATGCGCCTGACAGCTGGCGCGATTACTTCTACTGGAACGCCGAACTGGACGAAACATAGGCGCGATCTCCTCTATCTCTCCTTCCTGGGCCGTTCCGGGCGGTCGTGTCACCATCGCCGGATCTGACTTCCGGCTCGACGCTCGCCTCACGCGACTGCCAGGCGTGCGGATCGGTCCTCACGATGCGCGCGTCGTCTTCGCTCGTCCCACCGAGCTCGTCGTCGTCGTTCCGCCGGAGGTCGAGGGGGGCCGCATGCCGGTCCGTCTGGATGATGTGGCGGGCACGACCGTTTTGCTCGATGTAGCGGTACCGCTTGCGACAGGTCTGCATCTCGTCGACAGCCCGGTCTTCGATGCGGAGGGGAACCTCTTCGTTACCTTCAGTGGCACGAGGGGACAACAGGCGCCGGTCTCGATCTTCAAAGTCACTCCTGGCGGAATACGCGAACCTTTCGCGACGGGAATCCTGAATCCCACGTCGCTGGCGATCGATCCAGCCGGACGGCTGTACGTGTCGAGCCGTTTCGAGGGCTCTGTCTATCGCGTCAACGAAACAGGCGCTGCCGAACCTTTCGCGACCGATCTCGGAGTAGCCTGCGGTCTGGCATTCGATCCCCAAGGGCAGCTTTACGTTGGCGATCGATCGGGATCGATTTTCCGGGTCGCGCCCGACGGATCGGCCGCGATCTTCGCCTCACTTCCGCCGAGTGTGGCCGCATTCCATCTGGCGTACGGACCCGACCAATCGCTCTATGTCACAGGCCCCACGCTCGCTCCGCGCGATGCCCTTTATCGCGTCGGGCTGACGGGACAAGTCGATGTCGTGTGGTCCGGCTTCGGGCGGCCGCAGGGCCTCGCCTTTGACGCATCCGGCGCTCTCTACGTCGTCGAGGCACTGGCCGGCTCGAGTGGCTTATATCGGCTCCGCCGTGGGTCGGACGACCGGTTAAGCGAGCCGGAACTCGTCGTGGCTTCCTCGTCACTCATTGGGGTTGCGATCGATCCAGCGGGTGGGCTCGTCGTCGCGTCGGCCGACACCGTTTACCGTCTTGACGTGCCCGTTCGGGGACGCTGACCCAAACCGCTATAGGATTCTGACCCTATGCATCTCTTCCGACGGAAGGCCATCGGCGATCTGCTCATCGAAGGCGACGATGCGCACTCTCTGAGGCGCGCCCTCGGCGCCGGCGACCTGATCATGCTGGGAATCGGGGCCGTGATTGGGGCGGGTATTTTCGGCGCAATTGGGACCGCCGCGGCGGGACAGGTTGATTCCTCGGGCAACGTGATCCGCTACGGCGCCGGGCCCGCGCTGGTCTTTTCGTTCCTGCTGCTCGGCGCAGCGTGCGCGCTGGCGGGACTGTGTTACGCGGAGCTCGCCGCGATGATTCCGCAGGCAGGGAGCGCTTACGCCTATGCGTACGCGACGCTGGGCGAACTCGTGGCCTGGATCATCGGTTGGGACCTGATCCTCGAATACGCCGTCGGTAACGTGGCTGTCGCGATCTCGTGGGGCGACTATTTCAATACGCTCGTCCGGGGCATCGGCGTGCAGCTGCCGGTCTGGCTGACGACCGGGTATCGCACGGCGCTGCTCAGTCCGATTCCTGAAGTACACGGGCTGCTCGAAACGGCGCCACGGCTGTTTGGCATGCCCATCCTCGTGAATCTTCCGGCGTTCGCGATCGTGATGGTCATCACGTGGTTGCTCCTGCGCGGCGTGCGCGAGAGCGCCCGTGCCAACAACATCATGGTGGTGATCAAGCTTGCTGCGCTCGCCTTGTTCGTCGTCGTCGGCGCGACGCACCTCAATCCTGCCAACTACCGGCCGTTTGCGCCGAACGGGTTTACCGGCATCCATCAGGGAGCCGCGATCGTTTTCTTCGCCTACATCGGCTTCGACGCCATTTCGACGGCGGCGGAAGAAACGAGAAACCCCCAACGGAACCTGCCAATCGGGATTCTGGGGGGACTTGCCATTTGTACCTTCATTTACGTCGTCATCGGAGCGGTGCTGACGGGGATGGTTCCCTATACGGAGCTGGCTGTTGCCGACCCGCTGGCGCGCGCGCTCCAACTGGCGGGGTTTGAAGCGGTCGGCTGGATTGTCGCGCTTGGCGCCGCCGTCTCGATGACCGCGGTCCTGCTCGTCTTTCAGTACGGACAACCGCGCATTTTCTTTGCGATGGCGCGCGACGGCCTGCTTCCGCAATGGGCCGCGCGGGTCCATCCGGTCCATCGGATTCCGCACGTCACGACGCTCATTACCGGCATCGCCGTCGGCATTGCAGCGCTCATCGGTGATGCGGCCGAGACCTACGACCTCACGAACATCGGAACCCTCTTTGCCTTCGCGATCGTGTGCGTCGGCGTGCTCGTGCTGCGCTACACGGATCCGGCGCGTCCTCGGCCGTTTCGCGTGCCGTTCGTGTGGGTCGTGTCGTTGCTCGGCACCGCGGGATGCGTGTTCATCATGCAGGGTCTTCCGCGGCAGGCGTGGGAGCGCTTCGGTCTCTGGCTCGCGATTGGTCTGGTGCTGTACTTCGTGTACGGGTACCGGAACAGTCGGATCAGGTCTCACCCGGGCCGCTGAGGCGCAACGATTCTGATAGAATGAACCCTTTGCGGGAAGCGCAGATTTCCCGACAGAGGGCCATGGCGCACGACAGGATTGCGGTGCGCGGCGCACGCGTCCACAACCTCAAGAATATCGACGTCGATCTTCCCCGCAACAAGCTCGTCGTCATCACCGGTCTCTCCGGATCGGGGAAGTCGTCGCTCGCCTTCGACACGATCTACGCCGAAGGTCAGCGTCGCTATGTCGAATCGCTGTCCGCATACGCCCGCCAGTTTCTCGAGCAGATGGAGAAGCCGGATGTCGACCTGATCGACGGCCTCTCACCAGCCATCGCCATCGAGCAGAAGACGACCGGCTCCAACCCACGGTCCACAGTCGGGACGGTCACCGAAATCTACGACTACATGCGCCTGCTCTTCGCCAACATCGGCATCCCGCATTGTCATCAGTGCGGACGCGAGATCACGTCGCAGTCGCTCGAGCGCATTGTGGACATGGTGATGCTGTATCCCACCGAAGAACGCATCAACATTCTGGCGCCGGCCGTGCGCGGGAGGAAAGGGGAGTTCAAGAAGGAGCTCCTCCAGCTCCGGCAGCGCGGCTTCACGCGGGTCCGAGTCGACGGCCACCTCCTCTCGCTGGACGATGAGATCAAACTCGACCGCCGTCGCAACCACACGATTGACGTCGTTGTCGATCGGCTCGTCCTGAAGTCGGGATTCGAGCGCCGGCTTGCCGAGTCGATCGAGATCGCCCTGAACCTCGCCGACGACATCGTGGTGATCAATACGTTCGAAGGCGGCGATCGGCTCTTCTCCCGGCGGCTGGCGTGTACGCAGTGCGGGATCAGCATGCCCGAGATGACCCCGCGCGCGTTCTCCTTCAACTCGCCGCACGGCGCGTGTCCGGAGTGTCAGGGCCTCGGCGCCGTTTACGACTTCGATCCTTCTCGCATCGTTCCAGACGAGGGGCTGTCACTGTCGGAAGGAGCGATCGCTCCCTGGACGCGGGGAGACAAGAAGCTGATCCGCGACGCGCTCGTCGCACTCGGCCGCAACTTCGGGATCGATCTGGACACCCCGTTCTGCCAGCTGCCGAAAAGACAACGCGACGTGTTGCTGTTCGGGCCGGGTACCGGCAAACCAAGCGGGTCGCGCGCTGCGAAGGATCCATTCGGCGCCGGCTTCGAGGGTGTGATTCCGAATCTGCGCCGGCGGTACGAAGAAGGTTCTTGGCTCGAGCAGGAGGCGCTCGAACCGTATCGGTCGCTGAGACCGTGCGTGGGCTGCGGCGGCGAACGGCTCAAACCGGAAACCCGCGCCGTGCGCGTGAAGCAGCGAACGATCTCCGATTACGTGAACCTGCCGATCAGCGATGCGCTTGGCGTCTTCGACGCGTTGGAGTTGAACGAACGCGAAACGCTCATCGCCGGCCGGATCCTGCGCGAGATTCGCGATCGTCTCAGGTTCCTTAACGACGTGGGTGTCGGGTACCTGACGCTCGGCCGGAGCGCTGCCACGCTGTCAGGCGGCGAAGGCCAGCGAATCAGGCTGGCGACGCAGATAGGCTCGCAGCTGACCGGCGTGCTCTACGTCCTCGACGAGCCGTCAATCGGTCTCCACCAGCGCGATAACCGCCGTCTTCTGGCGACACTGTCGCGCCTGAGGGACCTGGGTAATACAGTGGTCGTCGTCGAGCATGACGAGGAAACAATTCGCACGGCGGACTACGTCGTCGATCTGGGCCCGGGTGCGGGGGAGCACGGCGGACACGTGATCTTCCAGGGCTCGCCAGTCGAGTTGCTGAGCGATGGCTCGGGGTCGCTGACTGGGGAGTATCTCCGCGGACAACGAAAGATCGATGCGCCCCGCGGACGACGGCCGGCGCTCCGCGGCGAAGTGGTGATCCGCGGCGCGCGCGCGAACAATCTCCAGAACGTCGACGTGACGATTCCTCTTGGCGTGTTCACCGCCGTCACGGGCGTAAGCGGCTCGGGGAAGTCCACACTCGTCAACGAAATCCTGTATCGCTCGCTCGCGCGTGCGCTCTATCGCGCCGGGGATGAGCCGGGCGCGTGCGCGGGCATTCAGGGCATCGAGCTCCTCGACAAGGTCATCCAGATCGACCAGTCGCCCATCGGCCGGACGCCTCGCTCGAATCCCGCCACCTACACGGGTCTGTTCACATTCATCCGCGAGCTCTTCGCGATGATGCCGGACGCGAAGGCGCGCGGGTTCCGGCCCGGCCGGTTCTCGTTCAATGTCAAGGGCGGAAGATGCGAGAGCTGCCAGGGTGACGGCGTCATCGCGATCGAGATGCACTTTCTGCCGAACGTGTACGTGACGTGCGAGGAGTGCAAGGGCCGCCGCTACAACCGCGAGACGCTGGAGATCAAATACCGGGGCAAGTCGATTGCGGAAGTACTCGACCTGACTGTGGATCAGGCGTTGCCGCTGCTCGAGAATTTTCCGACGATTGCCAACAAACTGCGCACACTTCAGGATGTCGGACTCGGATACATCGAGCTCGGGCAGTCGGCGACGACGCTATCGGGCGGCGAGGCGCAGCGGGTGAAGCTGGCGCGTGAGCTATCGCGGCGCGGTACCGGTCGGACGCTCTACATCCTCGACGAGCCCACGACTGGCCTGCACTTCGAGGACACGAAAAAGCTGCTCGACGTCTTGAACAAGCTCGTCGAACAGGGAAATACGATCGTCGTCATCGAGCACAACCTCGACGTCATCAAGTCGGCGGATCACGTCATCGATCTGGGTCCCGAAGGAGGGGACGCCGGCGGACGCGTGATCGCCGCCGGGACGCCGGAGGATGTCGCGCTCGTGTCCGGGTCCCATACCGGAGGCTTTCTCCGCGGCATTTTAGGGGCGAAGCCCGCAGCCTAGCGTGTATTACAAAAACCACAGTTTTCGTAGGTGGCGCTGTGGCTGGCTAGCCACAATTGCGCCTTACCAGAGCCCAACCGCAGGATGACTATCTGGCCTGAAGTAGCTGATTTTAAACTGTTTACATGCAAAACGATGCCACTGTTCCAGGTGGCAGTTCCTTTGCTCAAACAGCATCCGCCTCCCCGACCTGAGCAGTCATGACAGTGCAGCGGACCCTTCGGCGACCGACTCAATGCGCGGGTATCGGTCTGCATTCCGGCAATAAGGTCACTCTTTCGCTGAAACCGGCCCCCGCGGATCACGGAATTCGTTTCGTCCGCACTGACCTTGGGGGGGTCGAAATCCCCGCAACGGTCAATCACCTGGCTGGCATTCAGTACGCCACTGCACTGTCCCGTGAGACTGCTTCCGTCGAGACGGTCGAGCATCTGCTCGCGACGCTCGCGACGCTCGGCGTCGACAATGTTCGTATCGAGTTGAACTATCCCGAGGTTCCCATCATGGACGGCAGCGCGGCGCCGTTCGTGTACCTGGTGCAGGAAGCAGGTGTGAAGCGGCTGACGGTGCCGCGGAAGTATCTGAAGATCCTGCGGCCGATTGCGCTGTCGCAAGGTGACAAGCGCATCGCCTTGTATCCGTCGGACAATCTGAAGATTACCTACAGCATCAGCTTCGATCACCCGCTGCTGCGGCATCAGTCCCGAACGATGCGCATCAGCGAGGAGTCGTTCATCGAGGACATCGCGCCCGCGCGCACGTTCGGCTTCCTGAAGGAAGTCGAGATGCTGCGTCAGCGTGGCCTTGCGCTCGGCGGCTCGCTCGACAACGCCATCGTCCTCGGCGACACGGGCGTGCTGAACAACGCGCTGCGGTTCGACGATGAGTTCGTTCGCCACAAGATTCTCGACGTCCTCGGGGACTTGGCACTCGTTGGATACCCGATCGTAGGCCACGTGGTCGCTCATCGCGGCGGGCACGCGCTCCACACCGCGTTCGCGGCGAAGATCCTGTCTGAGCCTGATGCCTGGCGCCTGGTCGAATCGCCGGCGGAGCCGGCGGTCGCGGACGTTCCGGTTGCAACGCCGGTCAAGGGTATCGCGCAGGTCGCCAACTAGACCACGGATTCCCCGGTCCCTCACGAGCCACGGATTCCGCGGATCTTTCGAACCACGGATTTCGCGGATTCTCTCTTTCTTGGCCACGGATTCTACGGATTCCGTGCGGTCAACGTGCTCTTCTCGATAACAGCACGAACACGCCCGCTCGGGAGCAGCCACGCCAGGTACCCTGCTGCCGTGGCATCGTACGTGAGACAGAACGCTGGCCACCACCTTGGTACCCCCGGATTGGACATGACGTTGCCATGGGCAAGATCGAAAACACCGTGTGCACCCAGCGCAATGACAGCAACCCAAAGCGACGACCGGAAACCGAGTATTGCTCCTGCAACGAAAGCTCCAGCCACCAGCGACTCGAGAACAAGCGCACGCGTTGATGCTCCCATGACGGCAAAAAGAGAGTAGTACGACGCGATCACAATCGCCACGGTCGGATAGAAAGCCCGATCACGATCCAGCCCGGAGGCCCTGGCAAACAGCCCCGCCGCGAATGCGAGAAGCGCTCCGACCGGTAGTGCCGTGCGGTGCCTCAGTGCCTGCTCTGCAACCTGACAGCGATCCATCTCGACGTCCTGAAATCAAAAACTGCGAATGCCAGGAGAACCGAGCCCAGTGCGCGAACGCCGCCTGGACCACGATCTCGGCTCCAGCGCCGACAACCATCTCATACAGGAGTGATTCGGGGAGCGCCAATAGGAAGCCAACGGCTGCGTAGCAACATCCTATCCCTCGATGAGATGTCGTGACACCATGCCGCTCGACAGAAGTGGAACGATGACCGAGACCGAGCCGTGGACGTGCCCCACCTGTAATTCCACGGTCTCAACGCCCTATTGTCCGGGATGCGGCGAACGTCCGCTCCGCGAGCGCGAGCTCACGCTTCGTGGCATTTTCAATCAGCTTGTCCAGGCGTTCACCAATCTAGATGGCCGCCTCATTCGAAGCTTCCGATGTTTGGTCCGCCGTCCGGGCTTTCTCACGGTGGCATACCTGCAGGGACAGCGGAAGCCATACGTCGGACCTGTCCCGCTATTCCTGATCGCCAACGCGCTGTTCTTCGCAACCGAATCGCTGACAGGCGGGAAGGTCTTTACGACGCCGATCGACTCGCATCTTCACACTCAACCGTGGAGTCGCGTCGCAGAATTGTTGGTATCGCATCGATTAGAGGCGATGCAGACGACGCTTGGTGCCCATGCTCTCTTTTCGCTCCACGTGTATGCGTTCCTGCTCTTGCTCTTCTGCGTTGCGACAGTGGTTCCGCCTATTGACCTGTGGTTCGGCGGTGTCGGATTTGGCTCCGACAGACTGGATCACGTGATCTCCATTGCCCTGCTGCTCGCTTGTGGAGTGTATCTGCACGTACGGGAAAGGTTTACGACGCCATTGGCGCCAGTCGAGTTCTCAAAGTCGTGGCGCTCACTGTGGCCGTAGCGACCATCGTATTGGGTTATCGATTCGTCCTGCTGCTAATCACCTTGTATACCACCTGAGGCTTGTTGCCTCCGGGACGGCGAACGCGAATATTGCGTTGCTTGTCTTCTTGAAAACGAAAACGGCGTCGGGTCAGCCAGCCCTGGTCCCGTTCGGCACGGGCCGCTCGGGGCAGGCGAGCACGGGCGTCACTCCATCGGCGTAACCCAGATCGAATAACATCCCCTCGGACATCACGCCTTTCAAGCGCCGTGGCTCGATGTTGACGACGAAGAGCGCCTGACGGCCTTCGATTTCGGCCGGACGCGCGCGCTCCTGCTTGAGCCCTGCGACGATCGTTCGCTGATGATCGCCAAAGTCCACGCGGAGGGCGACAAGGTGGTCTGATCCTGGAACGTCGGACACGGTGAGAATCGTGCCGACGCGCACATCGATCTTTTCGAAGGCTTCGAAAGAAATATTGGGTTTGACCGGCGCCGGTTTGAACGGCTCTGCGCTCATCTGCGGCTAGCGCACTTGCAGGGCCTTCACGGTCGTCTCGGAACCTGAGCGTTCGAACCAGTCGATGCCTTCGCTCACGAGGTCGAACTTGAGAGCGTAGCGTCCTGGTTGAGACGGAGCGGGAACGTCGATGCTGACGTTGGCGGTCGTGCTCGGCGCGAGCGATGCCGGCAGCCAGGCGCGTGCGTAGTCGCGCTCGATCACGGCGCCGTTTGCATCGCACAATTGCGCGCCGAGACGGACGAGGCGTCTGCCGTACGTCGCCTGCGCAGGGAAGGGGCGCGTCGACAGATTGTGCACGCGCGTCCGGACGCGCAGTGACGAACCTGCCCGGGCCCGGAGCGGACCCGGAAGCAGAGTGCGCACGTCGATGCGCGCGCGCGGCGTGGCGCCCGGAATCGCGTTTCCGAGACCGCTGTTGTCCCAAATCTCGTGCCGGATGCGATCGTAGTCGGGCGTGCCAGGTGCGAAGCGCCTCGAGAACATGTTCTCGGGGTGGTCGGTGATTTCCCAGCACAGCCGGTCGACGCCGATCGCGGCAGCCATCTCCCGCGCGCGATTCATCTCCTCGTCGCTGTCGTTGTGCGAGAAAAGGATGTAACGCCAGTTGATGAACGGGACGTCTCGGCCCGACGCGTGTTTCTCATCCACGGCCGCGCGCAGGTTACGGATCGCCTTGTCGAAGTCGCCGCGCTGACGGTAGATGACGAACGTTTCCTGCCGCGCGCCGTCGAGTGAGAACGTGACCTCGTCAATCCCGGAGCGGATGAGGCGCCGGGCGCCATCCTCGTTGAAGGCCAGGCCGTTCGTGCTCGTGTACAGATAGATCTGCGGGAACGTCGTCTTGAGGTACTCGCACATCTCGAGCGCGCGCTTGTGCAGAAACGCCTCGCCGTAGTTGAAGAAGTCCACGCGGACGAGCGAAGGGCCCGCCTCGTCGATGACGCGGCGGAACAACTCGAAGTCGAGCATGCCGGCATTTCGCGTGCGCGTAATGCCGGTCTCCGGGGCACAGCAGGCCTGATTGCAGGAGATGTTGCAAGCGGCCGTGCATTCGATGTACAGCCGCGACGGGAGCGGCCCGACCTCGAGGCTGCGCTGCGGCGGCGCGTCGTTCCTGCCCAGCGGCAACTTCAAAGGACAATCGCCGCAAAACGTCGAACCGCCCGCGTTGATGTCCCGCCGGAGGCTGCCGATCGTCTCGCCCGACCAGATGTCGGCCACCGACGCGGTTTTTGCGTCGCCGAGCACACGCTTGCCGTAGGGATCGGCGCACCCGCACACCATGCGCCCATCGCACAGCATCACCATCGTGCTCCACGGCCAGGAGCACGTAAATCGCGTCGACAGATAGACCAGAGACATGGAATGAGCGGATGACTGTCCGGCGGGCTACTTCTTACCCGTCAGCTTTCTCATGTAGGCACTCAGCCGCTCGTTCTCGTACGAGACGGTATTGAGGAAGAGGCTCTCGGAGAAGTACTGCTTCAACTCCTCCTGCGACAGTTGGCCGATGACATGCTGGATTTCACGTGACATGTCCTCGAAGGTCCGGTTGAGTGCGCGCTTAACCGTGACCTGTTGATACAACGCGTCGATGAGCGTCAGCAGATCGCCGTCGAGCGGAATGTCGGCGCCTGTCGTCGTGCGAATCGTGCGCATGGTTTATGCCCCGAAGCTCTTGACCGCGCTCGGTTCGTCCGGGTGGACCTCGATGAAGTTCTGCGCGCCGGTCATCGTGAGCATCGTCTCGACGCGCTTCTGGACGCCCGCGAGCTTCAGCGTGCCGCCGGCGGCGGCGGCCTGCCGGTACAGGTCCATCAGGCACCCGATCGTCGCGCTGTCGACGTAGCCGACCGCTGAGAGATCGATGAGCAGCTTGCGCTCGCCTGCGTGGATGAGCGTGGTGACCGCGCTCGAAAAGTCGGAGAGCAGCGGATACATCAGACGCGATTCGCCGACCCGGACGACCGCAATGCCGTGCGCGTGTTCGGTGCTGAGGTTCATGCGTGTTTCCTCGTTGAGCCGCGGCGCCCGCGAGGGCGGCGCGGCGCGCCGGCGGAGCGTCCGCCTGGCGAGTGATCCTGGATCCGCCGAATCTGGCGCGCCAGCTCCAGACGGCCCCGGTTGATGCGCGACTTCACCGTTCCCTCCGGCAGGCGCAGCCGGTCCGCGATTTCCTGATACGACAACTCCTGCAAATCCCGCAGGACGACCGCCGTCCGGAGCGACACGGGCAGTTTTTCCAGCGCGCGTTGCAGCAATGCCCGCAAGTCGCTCTGTTCGAGTACCCCGTCCGGACCGACATCGCCGGATGCCGGTGTCAATTCTCCCGCGTCCACTTCCCGTGCGATCGTCTCACGCTCCTTCCGCACGCTCCGGTAGTGGTCGATGCACAAATTGCGTGCGATGCTGATGATCCAGGTCTGGAAGTTCGCGCGCCGATCGAACGTGTCGAGCGCTTTGAAGATCTTCAGGAAGATGTCCTGCGCGAGATCCTCCGCCTCGTCGTGTTTTCCGACGAACTTATACGCGACATTGAACACCTTACGCCAGTGCTGACGGACCACCGCTTCCCAGGCGGCCTGGTCGCCGCTCAGGCACTGCTCAATGAGGCTGTCGGGCGTCGCCGGCTGCAGCGCCGGTGAGTCAACGGACATGCGATTGGCACGCGGAGGGGATCGACAAAAAATGATAGCATACCCCGTTTCGCACGTGTCCGCGTTCACCTACCTGGACCATCAGCTGTCGTGTGACGGCGTCAGCCTTTCCGCGGTCGCGGAATCGGCGGGCACGCCATGTTACGTCTACAGCGCCGCGGCGATCACGGCGCGTTACCGTGCGATAGACGCCGCCTTCGCTGGCTATCCGCATGCGCTCCACTACGCGCTGAAGGCCAATTCGACGCTCGCGATCGCGCGCCTGTTGCGCGATCTCGGCAGCGCAGCCGACGCGAACTCCGGCGGTGAGATCGAAGTCGCCCGCCGCGCGGGGTTCACGCCGGCTGCGATCGTCTTCACTGGCGTCGGCAAGACCCGCGAGGAGCTGGAGCTCGCCGTCGGTCTCGGCGTGAAGACGATCAACGCCGAATCGGCCGGCGAGCTCGCGCGCATTGACGAAATCGCCCGGGCGCTCGGGACAGAGGCGCGAGTCGCGCTGCGAGTGAATCCCGACATCGACGCCCTCAGCCATCCGCACATCTCGACCGGCCTTCGGAGGAACAAGTTCGGCGTCCCGCTCGACGATGCGGCGCCAATTCTCCGTGACGCGAAGCGGTCCTCGAGCATCCGCGTCGTCGCGCTTCACCTGCACGTCGGATCACAGATGATGTCGCTCGACCCGATCCGACGCGCCGCCGCCGCGGCTGCGGCTCTGGCGCGCGAGGTGCAGGCGGCGGGAGTACCGATCGAGTACCTCGACCTCGGGGGCGGGTTGGGCATCTCCTACAACGGCGTGCCTGCGCCTTCCTTCGACGACTATGCAACGGCCATTCTCGATGGCATCCGGCCGTCGGGCCTTCCTCTGGTGATCGAACCCGGCCGCGCGATCGTCGGACCCGCCGGCGCGCTGGTCGCCCGGGTCGTGGACGTGAAGGCTCAACCGGGCGACAAGCATTTCGTCGTGCTCGACGCCGGCATGACCGAACTGCTGCGGCCGGCGCTCTACGGGGCGTTCCACCGGATCCTTGCCGTCAACGAATCCCGCGCAACCGAGGTTGCGGTCGATGTCGTCGGCCCGCTTTGCGAATCGAGCGATACGCTCGGCTCCGATCGCCGCTTGCCGCTGCCCCGCGTCGGCGACCTGCTCGCGGTGCTCGATGCCGGTGCGTACGGCTCGGCGATGGCGTTCAATTACAACCGGCGGCTTTTGCCTCCGGAAGCGCTCGTCGAGCGCGGCGCGTGGCGCATCATCCGGCGCCGCCAGACGATCGACGACATGCTTGCGCTCGAGTGTCCATGAGCGGAGCGCTGATTGCCTTTGAAGGGCTGGACCAGAGCGGGAAGGAAACGCAGGCGCAGACGTTGCGCGATGCGCTGAAGGCGTCGGGACACAAAGCGCGATTCCTCACGTTCCCCGATTACGGGACGTCGATCGGCGAAGAAATCGCGCGGGCGCTGCAGGGCGAGCGCGACTACGGCCCGGACGTCATGCAGCTCCTCTTCATCGCCAATCGCTACGAGCGGAAGCCCGAGATGGAGCGCTGGCTTGAAGGCGGTCTGGTACTGCTCTGCGACCGGTACATGGCATCGAGCATCGCGTACGGCGAGGCCCAGAACCTCGACTCTGAATGGCTCGCCGAGACGCAGAAATTCCTTCCGCGCCCGCACCTGACCGTCTGGCTCGACATCGCGCCTGAGACGGCCGTCCGGAGAAAAGCGGCCGACCGCGACCGCTTCGAACGCGACCTCCCACTGCTGGCGCGCGTACGCGAAAGCTACCGCCGCCAGGCGGCGGCGCCCGACTGGGTCCGGATCGACGGGGAGCGGTCCAAGGACGCTGTCGCAGAGGACATCGCTACGGTCGTCGCGTCACAACTCGGGCTGCGGTAAGTGCCCGTACCTCTCGCGCTCCGGCATCTTTCAACGCGCGCGCGCACGCTTCCAGCGTCGCACCGGTCGTGCTGACATCATCGATCAACACCACAATGCGTCCATCAATCGCGGCGCGTCCGAGCGGCGCGACGACGAAGGCGCCGCGCACGTTCGCGTGACGCCGGGCGGCCGGAAGATCCGTCTGGCTCGGTGTCGGGCGAGTGCGTCTCAGGATGTCGGCGACCGGGGAGCCGACTTGAAGGGCGAGGTCTCTCGCCTGGTTGAACCCGCGCGATCGTTCCCGCCGGCGATGCAGCGGCACGGGTACGACGACATCCGCTGTCGCGAGGAGCTGCTGGCCCGCCTGCGCCATGAGGCGCGCAACGGGCGCCGCGATAGTCCGCCGTCCTTCGTACTTGAATGCATGCAGGATCTGCCGGAGCGCACCGTCGTACACCCCAACGGCGCGCCCTCGATCGATCGCGACGCGCCTGCGCCGGCAACGCGCGCAGCGTGCCGACTCGATGCTGGCTTCGCGCCAGGTTGGCAACGGATCACCACAGATGTCGCAGACCGGCGGCGTGATTGGGAGAATCGCCTCCCAACAGAATGCGCAGACCGGCCCGTTGGTAGGGCGCTCGAGCGGTCGATCGCATGCGGCGCATCGCGGAGCCAGAAGAACGGCGACGAGGCCGTCGGCCGCCGCGCGGAGAGCGGTCAACACGCGACGGGGCGCTCTACGCCCGGCGGGCCGGACCCGACGCTTTCCCGGTCGCCTCGCCTTCCGGCTCGTCCACGACGATGCGGACTGCCTGGCCCCAGAGGCGTTCGAGGCCGTAGAACTCCCGTGTGGTTGGCGTGAAGATGTGAACGATGAACGTGAAGTAGTCGAGGAGCACCCACTCCGCGCGGTCGTAGCCTTCGACGTGCGCCGGCCGCAGCTTGGCCCGCTTGAGCGCCTCCTCCACGGCATCCGCGATCGCTTTCACCTGGCGCTGGTTCTGTCCGGTGCACAACAGGAAATAGTCAGTGAACGCCGACGAGCGTCGCAGATCCAAGACGACGAGCCCTGAGGCCTTCTTGTCCTGAGCAGCAGCGATCGCGACGGAAACGTCTTTGGGAAGTCTCGGGCGCCGTTCGGCTTTCTTCATGCAACTGACCTGCCGGAATAGAGGCGGTAACGATGGATGTGCGCGGCGACCGCCGGAGGCACGAGGCCGTCAAGGCCAGCGCCCTCGCACGCACGCCGGCGAATGGCGGTCGAGGACACGTCGGGCGTGGGAGCGTCCACGAGCAGAATCGACGGCACGGATGGGACTACCGTTCCCGCGTCGATCATTCTCGAGGCCAGGACAGGCAATTCGGATCGAAGCGCCGCGACAGCACGGCCGGGTCTCGAGATCACCACGAAATGCCCGCGGTCGAGCAGTGCCGGATAGTCCCGCCAGGTTTCGATCTCTGCAAACGCGTCGGCGCCGGTGATGAAAAAGATCTGCAAGGGAGAATACCCCGATCCCGCCAACCTCGCGAGCGTCGTCGAGGTATAGGTCGGGCCGGGCGCCTGCAATTCAAGGTCCGATGCGGCAAACGCGGGATCTGCCTCTGCCGCGAGGGCCGTCATGGTAAACCGGTGAAATGGGGACGCCTGGGGCTGCACGGCGCGATGAGGCGGGACATGCGTCGGCATCAGCAGTATGCGATCCAGCGCGAGCGCGCGCCGGGCGGCGGCCGCGGCCGCCACGTGACCCACGTGTATGGGGTCGAACGTGCCGCCGAGCACGCCGAGGCGCGCCACGGATGTCATGAATTGACGGTCTGCCCCGGGCTCGATCGTATGTTCGAGTTGACCTCTCTCCACATCGCTTCGACCAGAGCCGGGATCCCCTCACCGGTGGCCGCGGAGATCGGGTAGAGCGCAACACCTCGCTCTTTCAGATGCGCCGCAAGCCGGGAGAGCCGGGACGGATCATCCAATGCGTCGATCTTGTTCGCGGCGGCAAGCCGCGGCTTTTCTGAGAAGAGCACACGCGCGTCCGACGGTTCGTCCGGTCGGCCCTTGAAGAGGGTCAACTCACGCTCGATCACATCGAAATCGTCGACCGGATCCCGGCCCGACGCGGAGGACACGTCGATGACATGCACCAGCACCTTCGTTCGTTCGAGATGGCTCAGGAATTGGTAACCCAGTCCGTGCCCAACGTGCGCGCCTTCAATCAGGCCGGGAACGTCAGCGACCACGAAGCTGCGATCGTCGCTGAGGCCCACGACGCCGAGGTTGGGAGTCAGCGTGGTGAACGGATAGTCGGCGATCTTCGGTCGGGCCGCCGAGATGCGCGAGATGAGTGTGGACTTGCCCGCGTTGGGGAAGCCCACGAGACCCACGTCCGCCACGAGCTTCAGCCGCAGTCGCAGCTGTTTGTCTTCGCCCTCCGCACCGGGCTCGGTGCGACGCGGCGCACGATTCGTGGACGACGTAAAGGCGGCGTTGCCGCGTCCTCCACGGCCGCCTTGCGCAACGAGAACGCGCTGGCCGATCGCCGTGAGATCCGCGAGTTTCGCGAGGCCCTCGGCCGTTTGTTCGTACACGACCGTTCCCACGGGAACTTCGAGCGCGAGATCCTTGCCGTCCGCGCCCGTGCGGTTCGAGCCTTCACCATGGACACCGCGGTCGGCGCGGAATTCAGGATGGAAACGGAAGTTGACGAGCGTATTGAGGTGCGGGCTGGCGACCAGGGAGACGGAACCGCCGCGTCCGCCATTGCCGCCGTTCGGCCCGCCGCGCGGTACGAACTTCTCTCGCCGAAAGCTGAGACAACCGTTGCCACCGCTTCCGGCCGTGACGCGAATCTCGACTTCGTCTACAAACACTGGGGGGTCTCAGAGCTCTCCGCGGGTCTGAGCGGCCCGCCGAACGAGCACTGAGAACTGGCTACGGTTCGACGGGCAGCACCGAGATCCTGCGTCCACGCGCGCCGTGGTTCTCGAAGCGCACCCGGCCGGAGATCTTGGCGAAAAGCGTGTCGTCCTTGCCGCGGCCGACGTTGAGGCCGGGCAGGAACCGTCGTCCGCGCTGGCGGACCAGGATCGAGCCGCCCGGGACGATGTTGCCGTCGAACCGTTTCACACCGAGCCGCTGCGAGTTGCTGTCGCGGCCGTTCCTGGAGCTGCCTTGTCCTTTTTTATGAGCCATGCTTACACCACGATGTCTGTAATGCGGACCCGCGTCATCGTCGCGCGGTGCCCCATCGTCTTCCGAAAGCCCTTGCGGCGCTTCTTCTTGAAGATCCGGATCTTCGGCCCGCGGACTTCGCCGTCGACGACAGCCAGAACCTTCGCGTTCGCGACGAACGGAGAGCCCGCGAACACCTCGCCGCCGTCCTTGCTCACGAGGAGGACCTGATCGATGGTCACCTGATCGCCGGCGGAGACGCCGGCGACGCGGTCGACTGCGACGACCATTCCGGGACCCACTTTGACCTGGCGACCGCCGCTTTGAATAATGGCGTACACGTCGAAACTCCCTGTACTAGAAACACACCACTTTATCACAGGGCCCGGGTCTTGGACCAGAATGGGCCCGAAAAGGCTCGGCTATTTCAGCAGGACGCGGCTGCCGCGGATCTTGGTGGTCGACAACGCCCCGAGGAACTCGGGGATGACCTGGTCCATCAGCTCGAAGTACGACGACAGCGCGGGCGTGTTCTGGGAGGACGGATACAGCACTTCTTTCCGATAGCTCTCGCGGTGCAGCCGCGTCCCCGTGCGACCGTCGATGAACACGAAGGTCGGGACCAGGATGAATCCCTTGCGTTCCATGTACTGGCGCACCGGCACGACGCGGCGCCGGCCGAGCGCGTCGAAGTACTCCGTCTCGCGCTGCACGAAGGCCGCGCGGCTGTGCGGTGTAAACAGCACCGTCCCGGTGACGATGAGCGGGTTCTGGTATTCCTCGCCGAGCTTTTTCCAGAAGCTGACGTCCGCGAAAATCTTTTCGTACGCTTCCAGATCTTTTTCGTTTCTGATCTTCGCGTCGTCTCCGGGAGGTAGCTGCGCGGTACCGTCGGCTTTTGACGTGCCGTCCGCTTTCGGCGGGTTATCAGGCTTGGGAGATCCGTCCGGCTTCGCCGCGCCGTCCCCTTTGTCCATCTTCTCGACGGCCGGCAATGGCTGAACGCCCTGTTCGCCCGCGAGCTCCGCGAGCGGCAGCACGTCCGCCTCGATGACCTTGAGCTCTGACTTGGTCCGAAGCTGGCTGCGAAGGAGACGCACGGTTTCGAGGTTGGCGTCGACATCCTCCGTGCCGCCTGCGATGAAGCCCACGACGAGCACCCGGCTGAAACCCGAGATATCGAGCTTCGCCTGAATCGGCGTCTCGACCGGGATTTCGTAGAAGCTCGTGCAGGCGCTCGCAACGAGCGCCAGCCCGAGGCTAGCGATCGTTACGACCTTTCGCGCGGTCATTGATTTCCTTGAAGAGATCAAAATTCTGGCGGATGAGCAGATTCTCAGGATCGAGGCTCACCGCTTTCTCGTACGCCTTGCGCGCCTCCTCGAACCGGCCTTCGTGCTCGTGGGCGATTGCAAGGTTGTTCCACGCCGCCGCGTAGGTGGGGTCGATTTCGACTGCCCGTTGCCACCGGTATGTCGCTTCGCGCCAGAGGCCGCGCTGCGCCATGCCGATGCCGAACTCGACCTGGGACTTCGCATCCTTCCGCGCATCGGCGAAGGCGGGCGTGGCGGTCGCGAGCATCAGCCCGGCAAACGCTGCAGCGACCCCGCGGACCGCTTTGGAAGGCATCTTTTCTTTCGCCCACTATACCGACCGCGCCGGAATGGGCGCAAGCGCATTCCGGTGGGGAAGGAGAAACGCCCAGCAAGGGATGTACCACGGCAACAGGCGGGAATTGCACCGTGTTTATAGATGATGGGTGGCGTTTTCCGTAAGTCCTTACGTGTGATTCGTCCTCTGCGGTTCTGAAACTGTCCATTTGATCCGAATTCCATGAGTCGAAGGGCCTCGGCACGGTGGTTGCCGATCCGGGTGCCCCGTGACGCCATCCAGCGCGGCTTGGAACGCCCTCGAGCTCATCACGGGCCTGTCCCTGCTGGCGGGTTCGGGGGCGACGCCACTTCGCTCGCGGCTCGGGGCGGCTGTTCGCGAGGCGTTTCACGATGGCGAGGACACATTGCTCCATCGGGTCGGGGTGGTCTGGGGACAGGATCCTTCGGCGCTTCGCGAGAAGCTGGCGAGGGTACGGCCGGACGCTTTGACAGCGATTGACCGTGGAAAGCGCGCCGGCCTGTCTTCGATGGTCTGGGGCGACCCGGAGTATCCGGCACGGTTGGCCTGTATCCACGATCCGCCGCCGGTGATCTGGTATCGGGGAGATGCGTCGCGTCTAGCGGGTCTCGCGATAGCGCTGGTTGGCGCGCGCTCGGCGTCAAGTTACGCCTGCGAGGTGGCGGAACAGCTCGGCGAAGGACTCGCGAGGCGCGGCGTTGTCGTCGTGAGTGGCATGGCCCGGGGTGTTGACGGCGCCGCGCACCGGGGTGCGCTGGCGGGTGGCGGCACAACCATCGCGGTTTTGGGGACCGGCGCCGACGTCGTGTATCCCTCGGAGCATGGGGAGCTCGCGGACGCGATCGCCCGGAACGGGACGGTCATCAGTGAGTTCGAGCCTGGCGCGCGTCCGCTGCCGGAGCACTTTCCGTTGCGCAACCGGATTATCAGTGGCCTGTCGGTCGGCGTCGTAGTGGTCGAAGCGTCAGAGAAAAGCGGGTCGCTCATTACGGCCCGGATGGCGCTCGAGCAGGGAAGGGACGTGATGGCTGTACCCGGGAACGTCCTGTCCTCCCGCAATCGGGGGTCGCACGCCCTTCTCAGGGACGGGGCAAAGCTGGTGGAGGGAGTGGACGATATTCTGGAGGAACTCGGGGTGTCCGCCTCGTCCGCAGCTGACGATGCCTGTAAGTTATTGAAATATGAGCCTTTGCTGTCACTCATGCAGGCTGGCGAGGACTACGCCGTCGAGGACTTGGAGGCCCTGACCGGCCTCGGTGCCGCCGTTCTGCTCCCCAGGCTCCTGGAGCTGGAACTGGAGGGCAAAGTGGCCCGGCGCGACGCCGGCCGTTTCTTGAGGGTTTCGAAAGGGTGCTAACGTAGGTTCAAAGTATGCCAAAAGCGTTGGTCGTGGTCGAATCGCCCGCCAAGGCGAAGACCATCAATAAGTACCTTGGGCGCGATTTCAAGGTCGTCGCCTCGATGGGACATATCAGGGACCTCCCAAAGAGCAAGCTGGGGGTCCACATCGAGAAGGCCTTCGAGCCCGACTACGAGGTCATTCCGTCACGTAAGAAGGTTATCGCCGAACTGAAGAGCGCCGCCAAAGAGGCCAGCGAGATCTACGTCGCAACCGACCCGGACCGCGAAGGGGAAGCCATCGGCTGGCACCTTGCCGAGGAGCTGGGCGGGCGTGGACGGAAGATCCGCCGGCTGATGTTCAACGAGATCACGAAAAAAGCAGTTCTGGAAGCGATCAAGAAGCCGCTGGACATCGACATGAAGATGGTCGACGCCCAGCAGGCGCGGCGAGTCCTCGATCGTCTCGTCGGTTACAAGATCAGTCCGCTTCTCTGGGACAAAGTGCGCCGGGGACTCAGCGCGGGCCGCGTGCAGTCGGTTGCGCTGAAGCTCGTCGTCGATCGCGAGCGCGAAATCGAACGCTTCGTGCCGGAAGAGTACTGGAACATCTTCGCGCGGCTCGCGGGCGCCGTTCCGCCCGAGTTCGATGCCAAGCTGGTAAAGAAGGATGGCGCCGGGATCAAGGTCGGCAGTTCCGCGGAAGCGGATCAAGTGCTCGCCGACCTGCGCGGAGCCGAGTGGACGGTTTCGTCGGTCGCAACGAAGGAGCGAAAGAAAAACGCCGCGCCGCCGTTCATTACGAGCAAGCTGCAGCAGGCATCGCGTTTCCCCGTCAAGAAGACGATGCTGATCGCCCAGCAGTTGTACGAAGGTGTTGAATTGCCGGGTGAGGATTCGGTCGGCCTCATCACTTACATGCGGACCGACTCGACCCGTGTGTCCGAACAGGCGCTCGGTGAAGTTCGCGAATACATCGGCGGCCAATTCGGCCCGGACTTCGTGCCGGAGAAGCCGAACTACTTCCGCGCCAAGGCGGACGCGCAGGACGCGCACGAAGCGATCCGGCCGACATCGATGCAATACGAGCCGGAAAAAGTACGTCCGTTCCTGACGCCGGACCAGTACTCGCTTTACCGTTTGATCTGGAACCGTTTCGTCGCGTCACAGATGCCGCCCGCCGTCTTCGACGAAACGACGATTGAGATTGAGGCGGGCGACTACCTGTTCCGTGCCAAGGGTTCCGTTCCGAAGTTCCCGGGCTGGATGAGCGTCTACGAGCAGGAGAAAGACCAGACCGACTCGACGGACGCAACGCCGGCCGGCCAGACCGACGCCGATGAGGACGCTGCGGCGGCGGGCCTTCTGCCGGCGCTCGCCGAAGGTGACCGGCTCGAACTTCGCGAGATCAAGCCCGAGCAGAAGTTCACGCAACCGCCGGCGCGATATAGCGAAGGGACGCTCGTGAAGGCGCTAGAAGAAAACGGGATCGGCCGGCCGAGCACATACGCGCAGATCATCACCGTCCTGCAGTCTCGCGAGTACGTGAACAAGATTGAAGGACGCTTCAAGCCGACCAAGCTCGGCGTCATCCTTGTCGAGGAGCTGCTCAGTCCCAGCTTCGACGACATTCTCGACGTCGGGTACACGCGAGAGTTGGAAGACGAGCTGGACAAGATCGAACAGGGCGAGTTCGACTACGTTTCGCTGCTCAAGGACTTCTACAAGAAGTTCGAAAAGGACCTGAAGGGCGCGAAGAAGGTCATGCCCGACCTCAAGGTCGTCGGCAAGGCGACCGATCTCGTCTGTGACAAGTGCGGCTCGCCGATGGTCATCAAGGCGGGGAAGTTTGGCCTGTTCATCGCCTGCTCGGCCTATCCCAAGTGCGAGAACACGCGCGAACTCGAGCCGGACGAGCAGCCCGCCGAGGACCTCGACGAAAGCTGCGAGAATTGCGGACGGCCGATGGTGGTGAAGCGCGGCCGGTTCGGACAGTTTCTCGCGTGCTCGGGGTATCCCGAATGCAAGACAACCCGGAAACTGATCTCGACGAAACAGGGACTGACCGCGGCGAAACCGGACCAGATCCTGGACGAGAAGTGCCCGAAGTGCGGGTCGAACCTCGTCATCAAGCATGGCCGCTACGGGGAGTTCACGGCCTGCACGACCTATCCCGGCTGCCGGTACGTCAAACAGAAGTCCACAGGTGTCGCCTGTCCGGTTGACGGCGGCGACATCGTCGAGAAGAAATCACGGCGCGGGCGGGTGTTCTACGGCTGCGCAAACTACCCCGACTGCGAGTTCACGCTGTGGAATAAGCCTGTAGCGGAGAAGTGCCCGCAATGTGGCGCGGCGTTCCTCGTCGAGAAGATCACCAAGCGACACGGCCGTCAGCTGGTCTGCAATAACAAGGACGGCGGCTGCGATTACGTCCGCTCCGAGGAGCTGGCGGCCGCGGAAGCATAGCCCGACGGTGTAGGCCCGACCTTCCGCCTTCGCTGACGCTTCGGCGGACCGCCGTAGCCTTGGCGGAGGCGGTCAGGTTGGGCGTGTCGGAGATACCTGAGACCTGCGTGTCTGATAACGCGAAGGAGATCGTGATCGTCGGCGGTGGGTTGGCCGGCGCCGAGGCGGCCTGGCAGGCGGCATCCGCCGGCGTGAATGTCGTCCTGCACGAGATGCGGCCCGTGCGTCAGACCGCCGTGCACAAGACCGGGGGACTCGCCGAGCTCGTGTGCAGCAATTCCCTCCGAGGCGACAAGCTCGATAACGCCGTCGGTCTTCTCAAAGAGGAGATGAGACGTCTGGGCTCGCTGGTGATGCGGGCCGCCGACGCCTCACGCGTGCCCGCAGGCGCAGCGCTCGCCGTCGACCGCGAGCGCTTCTCACACGAGATCACCCAGGCTCTCGAGTCCAACCGACTCGTCCGGGTCGTGCGGGACGAGGTTCACGCGATCCCGGTTCCGGCGAGTGGTCCCGTGATCGTAGCGACCGGACCGCTGACGTCCGAGGCGCTTGCCGCGGACATCGCACGTTTCACCGGTGGTGACTACCTGTACTTCTACGACGCGATCAGCCCGATTGTCCTTGCTGAAACGATAGACATGGGCCGTGTCTATCGTGCGTCGCGTTGGGGAAGAAGTCTCGGAGACTCGGCGCGCGACGACGGGGACTATCTCAATTGCCCGATGACCGCTGACGAGTACGCGAGTTTTCACGACGCTCTCGTGCATGCCGAGAGGGCCGAGGTCCACGACTTCGACCGGACGAAGTTCTTCGAAGGGTGTCTGCCCATCGAGGTCATGGCGCATCGCGGCGTCGATACGCTTCGCTTCGGGCCGATGAAGCCTGTGGGTTTGCCCGATCCTCGCACGGGCCGCGAGCCGTATGCCGTCGTCCAGCTCCGTCAGGACAACTTGGCCGGCGATCACTTCAGCCTCGTCGGATTCCAGACGCAGCTGAAGTGGGGAGAGCAGGCGCGAGTGCTGCGCCTCATTCCCGGCCTCGAACGCGCCGAGTTCGTACGGTTCGGCATGATCCACCGGAACACGTACATCAACGGGCCGACGGTGCTGCGCGAGACCTGGCAAACTCGATCGCGTCACGATCTTTTCTTTGCGGGCCAGATTTCAGGCGTGGAAGGCTACGTCGAGTCAGCCGCTTCGGGATTGATCGCGGGGCGAAATGCTGCGGCGCTCGCCACCGGGCTCGCCCCTTCGGCGCCGCCGCGGACCACCGCTATTGGGGCGCTCGGGTACTACGTGTCGCACGCCGACCCTCGCAACTACCAGCCGACGAACATCACATTCGGCATCATCGAACCGCTCCCGAATGCGCCGCGCAAGAAACACGAGCGCAACCTCGCAATTTCCGAGCGCGCACTTGGGGATCTGCGGACGTATGCCGAGGCGCTCGAGCCGGCGCGCCGAGCCTGAGACATGCGAGAAGACGTCAAAGCCTTCCTCGACTATCTCCGCCTCAACCAGAACGCTTCACCCCATACAGCGCGCGCCTACGAGAGCGACCTCGATCAATTCGTCGGCTACCTGGCGGCCGCGCGCAAGAAACCGGGCGCGCAGTTGAGCGCAGAGGACATCGATGCGACTGCGGTGAGCGGCTTTCTCGCCGATCTGCATAGACGCGGGAATTCGCGCGCGTCCGCCGCGCGCAAACTGGCATCCCTGCGTACCTTCTTTCGGTACCTTCGCCGCGAGGGCCGGATGGAGGATGATCCCGCCGCGCTCGTCGGCACGCCCAAGCGCGAGAAAAAGCTCCCGGCCCACCTCGCAGAGCAGGAGATGACGCGGCTGCTCGAGACGCCCGATGTGACCACCCCCTTCGGCCGCCGCGACCGCGCGATTCTCGAGCTGTTTTACGCGTCGGGGCTGCGGCTCAGCGAGCTCGTAGGACTCGATCTCGACGACGTGAATCTGTCGGGACGTGTGGTGCGGGTGCTCGGCAAGGGCGGGAAGGAACGGGTCGTGCCCTTCAACAAGACCGCCGCCCAAGCGATCAAGGCCTGGCTCGCCGACCTCGCAGGCTTCGCCCTGTTGAGCATTGACGACACTCGGCACGGCGCAGGGAGACGGGCTCTCAGACGCCCTCTGTTCGTGAACTACAAGGGTGGAAGGCTTTCGACGCGAAGCGTCGATCGGCTGGTGCGGAAGTACGTCGCGCAGTGCAGCACGCGATTCGGCATCAGCCCACATGCGCTGCGCCATTCGTTTGCGACGCACCTGCTGCAGCGCGGCGCGGATCTACGCGCGATTCAGGAGCTGCTCGGCCACGCGAGGCTGTCTACCACGCAGCGCTATACGCACGTCAACGCCACCCAATTGATTGAGGCTTACAAGAAATCTCATCCCAGAAGCTAGCGCTCACAGAGTCCAGGCGCACCGAAGGCACCTAGCGCACCAGGTGCACCTACACGGCTTCAGCGATAGCCGGCGGCTGCGGCGGTACCGAGTGCGACGGCAGCGCGCGGCGGCCACGGGCGAAGTCGATCCCGAGCGTCTTGATCTTGTAGTTCATCACGCGCGGGCTGATCGCCAGGAGCTCGGCGGCGTCCTTCTGCACCCAGTTCGACATCTTGAGCGCCTCGATCACCGCCTGCCGCTCGATCTCTTCGAGCGCGATCCCGGTCGGCGGGATCTTGACCACCGGCGTCGGATCGCCCGACGGCCCGGACGTGGACAGCTCCCCGAGGCGGAGGTCTCCGCTCGTCACCTGCGGTCCCTCGCTGAGGAGCACCGCCCGTTCGATCGCGTTCTCGAGCTCGCGGATGTTCCCCGGCCAGTTGTAGCGCATCAACAGCTTCGTCGCGTCCGGCGTGAGGCCGTCGAGCTTCTTCTTCAGCTCACCGGCGAACCGGCGCAGGAAGAACGCGGCGAGCGCGCCAATGTCTTCCTTGCGCTCGCGCAGCGCCGGCATGTCGATCGAGACGACGTTCAGCCGGTAGTAGAGGTCCTCGCGGAACTGCGCGTTAGCGACCATCTGCGGCAGATTCCTGTTCGTGGCCGCGATGACGCGGACGTCGACCCGCAGCGTGCGGGTCCCG
This sequence comes from Vicinamibacterales bacterium, assembly GCA_036258175.1. GTDB lineage: Bacteria > Acidobacteriota > Vicinamibacteria > Vicinamibacterales > 2-12-FULL-66-21 > DATAEE01. Next base: position 54,491 of record DATAEE010000345.1, on the reverse strand, counting down.
CCCAGCCGCTCGAACTCATGTTCCTGGAGCACGCGCAGGATCTTCGCCTGCGTGTTTGCGCTCATGTCGCCGATCTCGTCGAGGAACAGCGTGCCGCCGTCCGCCTGCTCGAAGCGTCCGACGCGCTGTTTATCGGCGCCCGTAAACGCGCCCTTTTCGTGCCCGAAGAGCTCTGACTCGAGGAGGTTCTCCTGGAGCGCCGCGCAATTCACCTTGACGAAGTTCCGCGACGCGCGCAGCGAGTTGTGATGGATCGCGCCGGCGATGAGCTCCTTGCCCGTCCCCGTCTCGCCGCGGATGAGCACCGTCGTATTGCTCTTCGCCACCTTCTTGACGATGCCGAGAACCTGCTGGAGCGCGCCGCTCGCGCCCACGATGCGGTCGAAGTCGTAGATGTCCTGCTGCGTGTGACGGAGGTACTCGATCTCGTGCTTGAGACGGCGGTGTTCGATCGCCTTCTCGATCTTGACCTCCATCTCCTCGATCTCGAACGGCTTCTGCACGTAGTCGAACGCGCCGTTCTTCATCGCCTCGACGGCCGTCTGGACCGAGCCGAACGCGGTCATCAGGATGACGCCGGTGGACGGGTGCAGGGTCTTGGCCGTACGAAGAACGTCCAGGCCGTCGCTGCCTCCCATTTTGAGATCGCTCAGCACGACGTCGAAGTGCCCCTCGTGCAGCTTCTCGATGGCGACGTTGCCGTTCGGCGCCTCATCGACGTCGTGCCCCGCCTCGGTCAGCGCGCGTGCGATGCCGCGACGCAGCGAGTCGTGATCGTCCGCGACCAGAATCCTGCCCATGTTGACCTTTCGCCACAGTCCGGCCGAGGCCGGACGCTAGGCCGTTCCTACCGTCCCGAACAACGGGTGCGAGCCGCTAATCGGCAGCGTCACCCGGAACCGCGCCCCCGATCCGGGCCGCGATTCCACATCGATCCGCCCGTCGTGGGCGTCGATGATCTTCCGCACAATCGCAAGGCCCAGTCCGGTGCCCTGCGGCTTGGTCGTGAAGAAGGGGCCGAACATCCGCTCCTTCACTTCCGGCGTCACCCCCGGGCCGTCGTCGACCACTTCGAGAATGACCATCGGCTGCGCCGCGTCCCCATGGTCTTCCACGGTCTCGACCGCCTTGATATCCACGCGCCCGCGGCCGCCCAGCGCCTCGAACGCATTCGTGAGCAGGTTCGTCACGACCTGCCGCAACTGGTGCGGATCCCCCTGAATCCGCGGCAGGTTCTCCGGCAGTGCCGACGACACCTGCGTGTCCCGCCTCGGGACGTGGCTCTCGGCCATCGTGATCGCGTCGTGCACGACGTCGTGCAGCGAGATGCGTTCGACGACTTCGAGCCGGATCGGCCTGACGAACTCGAGCACGTCCTGAACGATCGCGTTGGCCATCTTGGCCTCGTTGATGATGTCGCTCAGAATCGTCTGCGCGTCCGCCGAGCTGGCGAGCTGCCTCTTCAGCACGCCCGCCATGACTTCAATCCCCGCCAGGGGGTTCTTCACCTCGTGCGCAATCGCCGCCGCCATCTCTCCCAGCGCCATCAACCGGTCCCGCAGCCGCTCCCGTTCCTCCAGCTGCTCGACCCGGGTCAAGTCTTTAAAGAACAGCGTCGCGCCGATTCGCTTCCCGCGTGGGTCCCGGATCGGCGACAGCGTGTAGCCGATCACCCGGTTCGAGCTCTTGAGCCTCAACTCCGCCCGGTTGGGCAGGTGACTCAACTCGAACGCGCTCGCCAGGATCCGGACGACGTCGGGCTGCGTTCGCAGCACCGTCGCGAACGGCCGGCCGATGTCTGCGGCCCGTTCCTCGATCGCGAGGATCCGGCACGCGATATCGTTCATCACGGCGACCCGCCCGTCCGCGGTGACGGCCAGCACGCCGTTCTGCAGCCCGTGCACCATGTCGCGGAAGAACCCGTCCCGAAGGGCCGGGATGTCTACCGTCGACGCGGATCGCACTCGCCCGCGCGCAGATCTCGTCCCGCGGCGGCGCGGCGCCCGCTTGGACCGTTTTCGCTGTGGCATCGGAGCTTGCAGTATTGTAAGTTCTTCGGGATCCTGCTCCAAGCTCTGTCCCATCTGCGAGTTACGGTCCAAGGTATCCTGCCTGACGGGGCCAACCCTCGGACGAAGCCCCCGGCGGCCCGGGCCGCTTGGCTCGCGGCGATGGCGCAAAGGGTATGCCCGAGGTTGAATAGCGGGATTTCGGCCGAAAATGCCCGAATTCACCCTCTTCGGCCCGTTGCATTACTGGCTAACCACGACCCCTCAATTACAGAATTGTGAGTCCGCTTCCGCCTATCGACGTCGAGTTTCTCTGAACCCTTTTTCGCGGAGTCGGGGGTGGAACTGTAGGGTCGCGAGGCTCAGGAATGACGTTCGGTGGAGAGCTCTTCCCACTGATGCATCAGATCTCCGACTTCCCACATCAGCGCCTGATGCCGGTCGATGATCGGCCGGGCCGCATCGCGATCGTCGTAGAAACCGGGCGCCGCCATCGACGCCTCCAGCTCCTTGATCGCGCGTTCCCGGTCGGCGATTTTGGCCTCGAGCGCCTCGATCTTCTTCTTATGCGCGTCCGCCGCACGATACTGCTGCCGGGCTCTCGAGTCGGCGCGCCGCTTGTCCGCGTGCACCTCGCTCTTGGACCTGGGGCTTGGGGCCTGGGGTTTGGGGTTTGCGGCGTGGGCTTTGGGGCTTGAGACCTGGGACTTCTGCTTCGATGCTGCCGCTGCCTGGCCGTTCCGCGACTGTTTGCTCCAGCGGAACTCCTCGTACGTGCCCGGATACACGAGAATTCCGCCTCCGCCAACTTCCACGATCTTGGTCGCCAGGCGATCGACGAAGTACCGATCGTGTGAAACGAAGATCAGCGTTCCGCCGAAGTCCTCCAGCGCTTCGAGGAGGACGTCCTTCGAGTCGAGGTCCAGGTGATTGGTCGGCTCGTCGAGGAGCAGCGTGTTCGAGGCCCGAAGCAGCATGCGCGCTACCGCGAGACGCGTTCGCTCTCCGCCGGATAGCACACCTGCCTTCTTGTATACGTCGTCGCCGGAGAAGAGAAACCCGCCGAGGATGTTCCGGATGGCCGGAACGAGATTGGTCGGCGATCCGGTTTCGAGCGTCTCGTAGACGGTCAAGGTCGGATCCAGCCGTGTGGCCTCATCCTGCGCGAAGTACTGCGCCACGACCTGATGCCCCTCGGCGCGCAAGCCGGTATCAGGCGGTTCGACGCCGGATAACAAACGCATCAGCGTGGACTTGCCCGCGCCGTTCGGTCCGACGAGGGCCAGCCGGTCGCCGCGCTCTATGAGCAAGTCCACGCTGTCGAACACCACCTTGTCGCCGTACCGTTTGGACGCTCGGGACAACTCGATCGCCGTCCGGCCGCTTTTGGCGCAGGCGGGAAATGTGAAATGCACACGCTTCCGCTCTGGCGGGATCTCGATCGGAACGACCTTCGCGAGCATCTTGATCCGGCTCTGGACCTGGGAGGCCTTGGTCGCCTGATACCGGAAGCGGTCGATGAACGCCTTGACGCGGGCAACCTCCTCGTCCTGACGTTTTTTCGCGTCGCGCAGCCGTTCGAGCCGCTCGTCGCGCTCCTTCAGATACTCCGTGTAATTGCCCGGATAGTCCGTGAGAACCCGGAGGCCGATCTCCGTGATTCGCGTGACGACGGCGTCCAGGAAGAAGCGGTCGTGCGAGACGAGGATGACGGAATGCGGGTATTCGGCGAGATATTCTTCGAGCCAGTTGCGCGCTTCGAGATCGAGATGGTTGGTGGGCTCGTCGAGGAGCAGCAGCGTCGGACGGCCGAGCAGCAACTTGGCCAGCGCGATTCGCATCTGCCAGCCACCCGAGAACGTCTCCGTCGGGCGGTCGAAGTCCTCCTGGGCGAAACCGAGTCCGCGCAAAACGGTCGCGACTTTCAGATCCAGGCTGTAACCGTCTGCAGCGCGGAACCGATCCTGAAGTTCGCTGTACCGGGACAGCAGCGCGTCGTGCTCGGCCTCGCTGACCGTCGTATCGCCGAGGCGCTCTTCGAGGTGGTGCAGCTCCGCTTTCATTTCGAGCACAGGCCCGAAACCGAGCATGGCTTCGTCCAGCAGAGTCCGGCCGCTGTGATCAAGGCCGTCCTGCGGGAGGTAGCCCACAGTGAGATTGGTCGGCTTGAGGATCTCGCCCTTATCCGGTTCATCCATTGCCGCCAGCATGCGAAGCAGCGTCGTCTTTCCCGCCCCGTTGGGGCCGCACAGAGCAACACGTTCGCGGCGGCCAATGTGCCACGACACGTCCTCGAGCAGGACGCGTTCGCCGAATGACTTGCTCAGCGAGGCCAGCTGGATCATCTAGAAACCAACGATTTTAGCATGCGAAAACGTCAGCAGTCGTTGGCTGCGCTGCGCTTCCGCTGAAGCAGCCCTGAAGGGCTGTGCTACTCTCCGAGGGCTTTCGCCGCTGCGGCGAGAACTTTCGGGACGCGGAACGGTTTGATCAGATATCCAGACACGCCGAGGTTGATCGCCTCGATCGCGCTCGCTTCGGTGGAAAAGCCGGTGATGATGATGACCGGGATGTCAGGTCGATAGCGGCGGCCCTCTCGAATGACGGTCAGACCGTCGACGCCCGGCATCTTCAGATCAGTAATAAGGAGATCGTAGGGCAGCGTTCGCAGCCGCTCGAGCGCCGACCGTCCATCGGGTGCGACGTCGACGTCGTACTCCGCGAGCGCCAGCGTCTTCGCCAGCAAATCACGAATGGCCGCTTCGTCATCCACGACGAGGATACGCGAGCGGGACGGGGGACGTGACGGCACGGGCCTCGACGGCGTTGCAACGATGCGCGGGCCGCGCGGGCGCTGACTCTCGAGCCAGGCATCGATGTCGCGTTTTCGGAAGCGCCATTGCCGTCCGACGCGAACGGCAGGAATTTTCTCGGACTTGATCAGCCGGTAAATCGTCCGCAGGTTGACTTGCAGGTAACGCAGGACCTCGTCGGTCGTCAGGAAAGCGTCTTCAGCCATGCACGCGCTCCCGCATCGGCAGTTCGATGCGAAACACGGTTCCGCCGCGCGTGTGGGGGCGTGCCGCAATCGAGCCGCCGTGCTCTTCGATGATCCCGTGCGTGAGCGCGAGACCGAGGCCGATCCCCTGACCGACTTCTTTCGTCGTGAAGAAGGGTTCGAAGATCCGCGGTAAAACGTCCGCGTCGATGCCGTGACCCGTATCGCGGATTTCCACCGTCACGATGCCGCGGCGTCCGCGCGTCGATGCCTCGATGCAGTCCTTGCCGTTAGACGTGGCGGGGGACGCGGCTCTCCGCGCCGTGATCGCGTGCTCCGCGTTGACGATGATGTTGAGGAACGCCTGTTGGAGGAGGAGCGAATCGCCCAGGATCCGCGGGACGCGCGGATCGAGACGGCGGACGACCGAGATACCCGCTTCGCGGCACGCGCGCGATCGCAGCGCGAGCGCGCGCGTCAGCGCGGCATTGGGGCTGACCTGCCGGCGGCCGGCGTTGCGCGCGCCGGCGAACACAAGCAGACGACTCACGATCCTCGCAGCGCGGTTCGCCTCGCGATAAATCAACCAGATGTCGGGGGCGAGCCACCGCGGCAGTCTGCGGCTGCGCCGCAGCAGCTCGAGATGCCCGAGCACGCTCTGGAGTGGATTGTTGAGCTCGTGCGCGATTCCGGCAACGAACTGACCGAGCGCCGCCAGCTTCTGTGAGTGCGCGCGGCGATCGGCGTCGAACTGTGCCTTTCGCCGGATCTGTGAAAGCAGCAGCTTGTTCTCAATGGCCGCGGAGAGCTGACGCGACAGCTCTCCGGCCGTCGAAAGCACTTCTTCGTCGTGCCCTGTTTCGGCGGGATTCTCGACGACGACGACACCGAGCGCTCGCTGCTGACCGCGCAGGGGAACGATCAGCAAAGGCCCGTCCCCAGACTGACCGCGTCGAATCTCCGCCTTGTCCAGACGCAGTCCCTGGGCAACGACGTCGTCAAGGCGGCCCGTCGCGACCCGCATTTCCCGGCCGCCGGACTGGCGCACCAGTTCGCGTTTGTCGCGATCGTGCATCCAGATTGAGACACGGCCGCCCACGACCGTCGCCAGCCCTTCCGAAAGTTGAGCCAGAGCCGCCGTCAGGTCGTCAGCCGCTGAGGCGTCGCGACTGAAGGCGAGTACGAGATCGCGCAGGCGGGCATGCCGCGCCACCTCCCGCTCGAGCCGGGAGGCATGGTCGGCGGACGAAGGGGTCATTTGTCGCTGAAGGACGGCCGGATTGTAGCAGAATGGGACTTTGTAGGACACCCGGCCGGCCGGGGGTCCCCCGCGTCTAACCTTATTGAGCGCGCTCACGCATGGCCTGGACGGACGAGGAGCTCGTCGCCCGCTCTATCGGAGGGGACGTCGATAGCTTCAACCAGCTAATTCTGCGCTGGGAACGGCCGATTTTCGCGCTCGCATACCGCGTGATCGGCCGCGAGGAAGACGCGCGGGATGTCTGCCAGGAAACCTTCCTTCGCGCCTTCCGCGCCCTCCGCGGTTTCAGGGGACAGGCGAAGTTCTCCTCGTGGTTGTACAGGATTGCGCTCAACCTGTGCCGCGATTGGATTCGGCGCGAACGCCGCGCGCCAATCGCGCAGGCGCCAGAGGGGGTCGATCTGCTCGATCTCGCGGCCGAACAAGAACCGGCGGAGTCGATCGAGACGCTGGTTGCGCGCCGCGAGATGAGCCGCGCGGTCGCAAAGGCGATGGCCCTGCTACCTGAGGAGCAGCGGACGGCCATCATCTTGAAGGAGTATCACGGGCTCACGTTCCAGGAGATTGCCGATCTGCTGGACTGCCCGCTGAGTACGGTAAAGACGCGTTTGTATCAGGGGTTGTCGGTTCTGCGGCGCACGCTGCAGGCCGACGGACAATCATTATGACGATGCCAGTCGAATGTGAAAGCAAGGAAGCGATCGTCGCCTATCTCTACGATGAGATCGACGCGGTCGAGCGGAATCGAATCGAGGCGCACCTCGCCCGGTGCAGCGAATGCCGCGCGGAGGTCAATGCGCTGCGCGCGGTCAGGATCGAGCTGCCGGCGTGGGCGCCGCCCGAGCGCGATCTCGGCTTCACGATCGCGGATCGCGCGCAGACAGCAGCGCCTCCGCGGCGCTGGATCATGCCCGCATGGGGACTCGCCGCCGCAGCGACGCTCGTTCTTGCGGCGGCAGCCGCGATCGCGAACCTCGAGGTGAGCTACGACGCTGATGGGCTGACGGTCCGTACGGGGTGGGGCCGCACCGTCGCGGCTCCGGTTGAAACTCGGGCGGCCACGCCGGTCGTTACTTCGCAGCCGGACTGGCGTGCCGAGTTGACGAGCTTCGAGCGTCGTCTGCGCGACGAGTTCGCGGCGAAAGAACCGGCGCCTCGCGTGTCAGCAGCCGCGACGAATGAGTCAGACAATGTGCTGCGGCGTGTGCGGACGATGATCGGCGAGAGCGAAACGAAGCAGCAGCGCGAGCTTGCCTTGCGGCTGGCGCAGGTTCTTCGCGACTTCGACCGGCAGCGTCAGACAGATCTCTTGCGCATTCAGTACGGGCTGGGTCAGCTCGAGCGCTCGGGCGCCGCCGATCGCGAAATGGTGAATCACCTCGTTAGAGTGTCGTCGCAGCAGCCGCGGTAACGAGGATCACATGAGAGTTCTCAACGAAGTCCGGCTAAAGCCGGACGCAATGGGTCAAAAGGTTATGAGCAAAGTGATGATGCGCGCGGCGCTGGGTGTTGCTGCGCTCGCATTTTCCTCGGTTGCCATGGCGCAGACGCCGCCGTCGCAGGCCGACGCGCAGTCGAAGCGCCGCTATCAGGTTCGCGTGATGGAGGGGGCGCTCGTTGGCGCCGTCACCCACGGTGCAGGCCAGGTCAGCCGTCAACTCCAGCCGGTCGGTCAGAACCTTCTCTTCCTGAGCGGCGCGGCGCGCGCGCGAGGATTCGCGCTCGACGGCTACGGCCTCTTCTTCGACGTCGAGATTCCTGCCATGCGCGAAAGCGCGCTTGCCATCATGCGAACGCTCGAGCCGGACTTCGCCGCCACGCGGCGGATGTTCGAGGAAGGCCGGCGTGAATTCCAGCGCCTGTCCGACGAGCGCATGAAGGTCGCGTTGAATCAATGGCTGCGCCGGCTCGAGGCCCAGGTCGCACCCACGCAGCGGCAGGTGCGCGGCGACGATGCCCGGCCGGTGACGGCTGCTGATGTGGCCGACGCGGGAGCTCCGGCCGCGCCGAGCGCGCCGCCGCTCCCCGTACCCGCCGCGCCGCCGGCCGATCCCGATCTGCTCTACACGGAAACCATCAAGAACGCGCTGATCGACGCCATGCTCGAGTATGGCGGCGTCATGGCACTCGAGACCGACGAGTGGCTGACGGTCGCCGCGCGCGACGCGGAAGGCCCGCTGTCACCGGCCGAAAACTACGATCCTGCGACACTCATCATCCGCGTCAAGGGAAGCGATCTGGCGGCGTTCCAGGCCAAGACGCTGACGCTGGAAGAGGCACGAAAACGTGTGGAGGTCCGGCAGTTCTGATCTAGAATCGCGCGTCATGCGGGCCCCCTCCCACGCGCGGTGGTTGGCGGCGGTGGCGGCTGCTGTGGCGGTGGCCGGTTCGATCAGCTGCGGCCCTCGCGTCGACGTCAAGCAGGCTCTGCAGGTCACCGAGGTCACGACCGGCTGGTTCGACGCCGGGATCGTCGACGGCAAGAACAAGCTCGTGCCGTCGATCGCGTTCAAGCTGAAGAACGCCGCCGCCCAGCAGGTCGGCAGCGTCCAGCTCAACATCATCTTTGTCGTTCCGCCTGACTGGGAGGATGACACCTATCTGCGCGGGATCGGCAGCAGCGGGCTTCCACCGGGCCAGGCGTCGGACCGTTTCGTCGTCCGTGCCAAGCATGGCTATACCGGCGAACAGCCTCGAGCCGAGATGCTGCAGAACAGCCGGTTCCAGGATGCGCGCGTCCGCATCCAGGTCAAGCACGCCTCCAACCAGTGGGTGCAGCTCGCTGAATTCCCTGTCGAGCGCCAACTTCTGACAAACTAGCGGCGCTTGACGACGACACAGCCTTCTCTCAAGCGTCGCCTCGGTCCGTACGACGCGGCCGCGATCATCGTCTCCAACGTCATCGGCGGCGGCATTCTGTTTTTTTCGCCCGGGATTGCCGCGACCGTGCCGAGCCCGTGGCCGTTCCTCGCGGTGTGGGCCGCAGGCGGCGCACTCGCGTTTGCCGGCGCGATGGCGTACGCCGAGCTCGCCGTCATGCGTCCGAAAGCGGGCGGCGAATACGTGTACCTGGACGCGGCGTTCGGCCGCCCGGCAGCCTTCCTGACCGGATGGACGTCGTTTGTCGCCGGGTTCTCCGGTGCGATCGCCACGACCGCGATGATCTTCGCGTTCTATCTCGTGCGATTCATGCCGGCGGGTACAGTGACGAGCGAGCCGTGGTTCGTTGTCCCGTTGCCGTGGATACCCTTGACGTTTTCCGCTCAGACGCTGGTGGCCATCGCCATCATCGCGCTGATGGCCGCGATTCACATCCGTGGAGTCGGGCCGGGCCGCGTCGTCGGCAACATTCTGGCCGCGTTGAAAGTCACGGCACTGCTTCTGTTCATCGTTGTCGGCCTGTCGTTCGGTAGCGGGTCGATGGCGAACGTCCAAGTCGCCGCTGGGCCGGTCTCCCCCACATCATGGCTGCTCGCACTCGTGCCGGTGATGTTCGCGTATTCAGGCTGGAACGCTGCGTCGTACGTCGCCGAGGAAATTCGCGATCCATCGCGTAACGTTCCGATCGCACTCGCGGTCGGAACGGCCGCAGTCGTCGTCATCTACGTGCTGTTGAATGTGCTGTACCTGTACGTTCTGCCAATCGATCAACTCGCAGCCGTGAAGGGCAGCGTGCTCGACGTCATCGCTGAACGGCTGCTCGGCGAACGGGCAGGCGACATCCTGGGAATCGTGTCGCTCGTGAGTCTGGCCGCCAGCATCAGCGCGATGACGATCGCCGGACCGCGCGTCTACTACGCGATGGCGCGCGATGGCGTGTTTCTACCGCCTGCCGCGGAGATTCATCCGCGCTATCAAACGCCCGCGAAATCCATCATTGCCCAGTCGGTCTGGAGCGCGGTGCTCGTGCTCTCTGGAAGCGCCGATGCGTTGGGCCGCTACACCGGCTTCGCGGTGGTGTTGTTTGCGGGCGTCGCGGTCGTCGCGCTGTTCGTGCTCCGAGCGCGCGAGCCGAACACACCGCGGCCTTTCAAAGCGCTGGGTTATCCGATCGTTCCAGGGATTTTTGCGGTGGCGAGCGTCCTCATCGTCCTGAACGCGATTGTGAGAGATCCTCGCACATCGGGCGCCGGACTCCTGATCATGGCCGCGGGGATTCCGCTGTACCTCTGGTTTGCACGAGGGCGGCGCGCGACGAACCGGCGCCCGTCCTAGACGAGCAATCGTCTCTACCGAAGGCTCCCACTCCGTCCGACAACTTAACGAGAGGTGTCATCAGGGCATGTCCGTTCACGGATCTGCACTGCGCGTTGTCGAGTTGTCGGTCGTCATGCCCTGCCTGAACGAGGCCGACACGCTGGCCAGCTGCATCCGGAAGGCGCGGCGCGGGATGGAGGGGGCCAGCATCGCCGGCGAAGTGATCGTCGCCGACAACGGCAGCACGGACGACTCTCCCGCGATTGCTCGTAATGAGGGGGCGCGGGTGGTACCGGTAACGGCCCGAGGCTACGGCGCCGCATTGATGGGCGGGATCGACGCCGCGCGCGGTCGATTCATCATCATGGGTGATGCGGACGACAGCTACGACTTCGGCGAAGTGCCGAAATTCGTCGAGCGTCTCCGCGAAGGATACGACTTGGTCCAAGGGTGCCGGCTCGAATCGGGCGGCGGCCGTGTGCTGCCCGGCGCCATGCCGCGGCTGCACCGGTGGCTGGGCAACCCGATGTTCTCGCGCATCGCGCGGACCTGGTTTCGCGCGCCGGTCCACGACATCTACTGCGGCCTCCGCGGCTTCACGAAGGAACTGTATCAGCGGCTCGATCAGCGCTGCACCGGCATGGAATTCGCGACCGAGATGATCATCAAGGCCAGCCTGGCGCAGGCCCGGATCGCCGAAGTGCCGATCACGTTGCACCCCGACGGCCGGAAGAGTCACCCACCACACCTCAAGACCTTTCGCGACGGGTGGAGGACTTTGCGGTTTTTCCTGATGTGCACGCCACGCCGGTTGTTTTTCCGGCCCGGCCTGATCCTGGTCGTGGCCGGCCTTGCCGGATATACGCTCGCGATGCCTGGCTTGACGCTGGGGCGCATGACGTTCGACGCGCACACGCTGCTGTTCGCCAGCCTGGCGGTCATCTGCGGATACCAGAGCATGCTTTTCTCACTGATTGCGAAGGCATTCGCCATCACCGAACACCTGCTGCCTGCCGATCCGCGCGTCGATCGCTTCTTGAAGCTGTTCTCGCTCGAGCGTGGACTTGTCATCGGCGTGACCACGGTCGCCGTCGGCGTCGTGATGCTGGCCGCCGCGGTGAACGAATGGCGCGTTCGGGACTTCGGCCGTCTGAACTACGCCGAGACCATGCGGCTGGTCGTGCCCGGAGTCACGCTCGCCGTGTTGGGTTACCAGACCATCCTCTCGTTCTTCGTCCTGAGTTTGCTGGACCTGCGACGCCGCTGATGAGTTCGGAGTTCGACGCCTACGCCCTGCAGTACGACGAGGCGCTCGAGAAGGGGTTGTCGATCTCCGGCGAATCAAAGGAGCACTTCGCGCGGGAGCGCGTCCGGTGGACGGCACGTCGCCTGGCAGAGCTCGGCGCGCGGCCCCGCCGGCTACTCGACTTCGGATGTGGAACCGGCGGCACAGGCGGAGAACTGCTCGAGCAGCTCGGCGCGGAAGTCGTCGTCGGCGCCGATGTGTCCCGGAAGATCCTCGCGATCGCGCGTCGCGATCATCCGGATCCTCGATTGGAGTTCAGGACGATCCAGGATGTCGAGGCTTCAGGTCCCTTCGACGTCGCTTATTGCAACGGTGTCTTCCACCACATCGAGCCGGCGCGGCGGTCGGAAGCGCTCGGCTTGATCCGACGATCGCTTGGTCCCGGCGGCTACTTCGCCTTCTGGGAGAACAATCCGTGGAATCCCGGCACGCGTCTCGTCATGAGCCGTATACCCTTTGATCGCGACGCGAAGCTGATCTCCGCTCCCGCGGCGCGCCGGGTGCTCGTCCAGGCCGGGTTCCGTCCGCTCGGGACCGATTTCCTGTTTCTCTTCCCGCGGGCGCTCGCCGCGTTGCGGCCGCTCGAAGCGCATCTCGTGCGGGTTCCCGCCGGCGCGCAGTACCTGGTTCTTTGCCAGAAGAGCGAATGGTCACCCCTCCGATAGTCACGCCGCTCGCCGTCGGGCTTGCGGTACTCGTGTTTGCCGGCTTCATCTGGATCGCGCGACGGAGTCGCAGTTGGACGGTCTTTCCGGGTCGGACCTCAGCCTTGTTGCAGAGCCGCTGGGCGCCGGTCGCGGCGGGACTTCTGACGGTGGCGACTGTTGGTGTCGTGTGGCGTTCGTTCGATGCGCCTGGCGTGGTCCACGACGAGCGTGCCTACCTCCTGCAGGCGCAGATCTTCGCGCGCGGGCGCTGGACTGCACCGCCCCCCCCAATCCCGGCGTTCTTCGAACAGATGCACGTGTTCATCGAGCCGGCAGTGTTTGCGAAATACCCGCCGGCCCACGCGTTGACGCTCGTGCCGGGGATCTGGCTCGGCCTGCCCGGGCTGATGCCCGCGCTATTGACGGGGATCTCAGGAGCACTGACCTTCTGGATTGCGCGTCGCCTGGCGAACGAGTGGGTGGCGCTCCTCACATGGTGGCTCTGGACCACAGCCTGGCCGACGCTGCACTGGTCCGCATCATATTTCTCGGAGACCACGAGCTCCGCCGCATGGATGATCGCGGGATGGGCCACACTGCGCTGGCTGGACTCCGAGCGCGGGACGTACCTCGTGTACGTCGCCGCCGCGCTGGCCTGGGGGTTCCTCGCGCGGCCGCTGACCATGGCCGCCCTGACGCTGCCGCTCGCTTTTGTCGTGGTGCGGCGGGTGGTGGCTGGCAGGTGCTGGAAGACCCTGATTATTCCGGCCGCCGTGGGGGGAGCGATTCTTGCGCTAGGTCCGCTCTGGAATCACCAGACGCTTGGAGACTGGTGGCGGGATCCTTACTCGTACTACTCAAAGGTTTACTTTCCCTTCGACAAGCCGGGGCTCGGCGTCGATCTGTCCGCGCCCATGCGGGATCTGCCGCCTGAAATCGCATCGGTCGGAGAATGGTCTCGCGACCTGCACCAGCGTCATGTGCTCTCGGCGCTTCCGTCCGCCTTCGCCGTGCGGCTTCTGGCAGTCCTGTTCTGGTTTGCCGAAGGGTGGCGTCTCGTGCTCGGCGCGCTGCTACTTGCGGCCGTGCGTCACGGCACCGCTGGCGAGCGGTTCGGCCTGATCCCGATCGTCATCCTCTTACTGGCCTATCTTTCTTTCGCGCACTCGCCGATGTGGATCGTGTACTACGTCGAAGTGCTTCCAATCTTCTATTACCTCGCGGCGCGCCAGCTCGGCCGGCTCTTTCTCAAGTTCAACGACGCAGATGTGGGGGAGTCGGCCCATTGGCCCGCCGCAACGGCGAATGCAACGCTGGCGGCCATGATGCTCCTGGTGCCGCTCGGCGTCAGCGACATCGTTCGGGTTCGTTCCGCCGTCGATACTCGACATGCGTTCCATCGGGCGGTCGAGTCGGCGATGGACAACGCCCTTCCGGCGGAAAAGGCCGTCGTATTCGTCTCGTATCCGCCCAATCACAGTCCTCATCTCGCGCTCACGCGAAACGAGCCGGACCTCGCGTCGGCTTCCCGCTGGCTCGTCTACGATCGCGGATCCCGAAACGCGGAGCTTCGCGCTGTTGCCCCGGACCGACGGGCGTACCGGCTGGACGCAAGGACCTTCCAGGTCGAGCCGCTGCCCGCTCTCTCCGCCGGATCAGCGACGAACAAAGAGAACGATTAGGACTTAGCCGGAGATGTAACGAGCGCCCACCACGTCACGAGCGCCAGCGCGCCATCCGAGGCTGCAAACAACAGAAACGCGGACGGCGATCCGCGGAAGAAATAGTCCAACACGAAGATCAGCGCGCCTCCGCCCTTCAACAGCGGTCCCATGACCCACAAATAGCCACGATACCTCTGCGGCTCACGATACGGCAGCAGGTAGCCGACGCCGACGGCGACCAGAAACATCCCGTTCAGATTCGCGTTGATGACCGGAGAAGGTGGCGGCGAGCCGAACCAGTTCGCGACTTGCGCCGGGATTGAAAGAAGAAGGGCCCCTACGACGAAATCGTAGAGGCCCGAGATGGCTGCGATGAGCGAGAGCCGCCGATCGGATGACAAGTTGTGAGCAACTATGGAGCGGGCTTCAGCTCTCCGGAGTAGGTCACCGTCTCGTTCGGGGCGATCATGACTTCGAAGCTAAGCGTCTGGAACCCGTCGGCGCGAATCTCAACGCGGTGGCCGCCGGCCTGCAACGTCAGCCGCTGGAACACGCCGTCGAACTGATCGACGACGCCCGAGAAGTAACCGTCCACGTAGACCTGCGCTTCCCGTGGCTTGACCTTCAACCGGAGCTTTCCGTAGTCGCCGTAGTACGCGCTTCCGGAGTAACCGCCTCCGTACCCACCACCGTAGTAGCCGCCGTACGGGTACCCGTACCCGCCCCCGAACCACGGGTCATAGTAGAAAGCGCCGAAGCCCCAGTAGCCCGGATAGTAAATGCCATAGCCGTAGCCCGGATAGATTGGATAAACCGGGTAGACGGGTCCGCCCGGTACCGTCGATCTCGGGACGGCAGAACTAACGGCGGGTCGGTCACCGCGAGGCCGCGCGTATTGTGGCGCCTCTCTGTCGGCGGGACCGATCGCGTTCGGTTCGCTGCCGCTGCCGCTGGACGGCACGCGCGAACGCGCCGAACCGTTCGAGGAACTCGATGGCCCGTGTCGCCGTTCAGGCGCGCTCCGCGTTGACGCGCGATCGCGTCCGTGGCCGGCGACTGCACCGCCGCCGGACGACGGCGCGGACGAGGAACTTCCGCCTCCGCTGCTCGTGACGCTCGAGCCGCTGCTGCCGCCCGAGTCGCCGCTGCCTCGCGGAACGGCCACGCCCGAACGTTCGCCGCCACCGCCGCCGTGGCGCGGCGTTCCAGATTCTCGCGGTGAGCTCTGCGCGAGCAACGACGCCGAGAACAGGGCCATGACCGCAAGCGCCGTGCTGGAGGTCAGTGCCGCGCGCTTCATCTCGAAACTCCTTGGCGGACCAGAAGAGGACCGCTTTGGAAGCAGAAAGCAACTCTACTGCCAGGACGTATACCGCGAAAGTAGCCGGATTTCCGCGTGAAATCAAGGAGATAGCCCCGGTTCTTGTCCTCTGAAAGGCCCCGGGTGTCACCCCGCCTGTACGCGCGGACGCGTCGAGCCGATCCCATTTTCGCGTGTTAGTATCCGGAAAAGTGCACCGCGCGACGACCGTCCTCGCCGTACGTCATAACGGGCGGGCCGTGATGGCCAGCGACGGTCAGGTGACGTTCGGGGCTACCGTCGTCAAACACGGCGCGCGCAAGATCCGGCGTCTGTACAACGACCGCGTCCTCGCCGGGTTCGCCGGCTCGGCTGCCGACTCGTTCTCGCTCTTCGCGAGGTTCGAAGCGAAGCTCGAGCAATATCGCGGCAACCTGGAGCGATCGGCGGTCGAGTTGGCCAAGGACTGGCGCACCGACCGTGTCTTGCGCCGGCTCGAGGCCATGCTCATCGTGCTCGACAAATCCGTGACGTTTCTCCTGTCCGGCACCGGCGATCTCATCGAGCCGGACGACGGGATAATTGCGATCGGTTCGGGCGGTCCGTACGCGATGGCAGCGGCAAAGGCGCTCGCGCGTCATACGTCGCTCGATGCCCACGCGATCGCCGAAGAGGCGATGAAAACGGCCGCGGAAATCTGCATCTACACGAATTCGAACCTGACCATCGAAGAGATCTGAAAGCGAGTCCATGGCGATCTATCTACCGGAGACGACCGCGTCGCGCGTGGAGGCGCTCACGCCGCGGCAGATTGTCGCCGAGCTCGACAAGTACGTCATCGGCCAGGCGCAGGCGAAGCGGGCCGTGGCGATCGCCTTGCGCAACCGCATGCGGCGGCAGAAGCTTGCGCCGGAGATGGCCGAGGAGGTCGCGCCGAAGAACATTTTGATGATCGGCCCGACCGGTGTCGGCAAGACCGAGATCGCGAGGCGTCTTGCGAAGCTGGCCCAATCGCCGTTCCTCAAGGTCGAGGCCTCGAAGTACACAGAGGTCGGCTACGTCGGCCGCGACGTCGAGTCGATGATCCGGGACCTCGTCGAGATTGCGGTGGACCTCGTACGGGAAGAACGCGCCTCGGAGATTCGTGAGAAGGCGAGGCGCCACGCGGAAGATCGACTCCTCGATTTGCTGCTGCCGCCGACGCCTGACCAGGAGATCGCCGCCGAGGCAACGGTCGGTCCGGCGGATCCTAAAGCTTCGTACAGCAAGACGCGTGAAAAGCTGCGCGAGCAACTGCGCGACGGCCGCCTCGACGACAAGCAGGTCGAGATCGAGGTCCGTGAGAAGGCGTTCCCATCCTTCGAGATCATCGCCGGCTCCTCGGTCGAAGAGGTGGACATCAATCTCAAGGACATGCTGCCGGGCATGTTCCAGGGACGCTCGCGCCGACGCAGGGTCCCCGTGCCCGAAGCGCTGCAGCATTTGACGCTCGAAGAAGAGCAAAAGCTCGTGGACATGGAGTCGGTGTCACGCGCCGCAGTCGAACGCGTGCAGCAGACCGGCATCATCTTTCTCGACGAAATAGACAAGATCGCGGGCCGCGAAGGTTCGCATGGGCCGGACGTCAGCCGCGAAGGTGTGCAGCGCGACATCCTGCCCATCGTGGAAGGGACGACGGTCAACACCAAGCACGGAATCGTTCGGACTGATCACGTCCTGTTCATCGCTGCCGGCGCCTTCCACGTCGCCAAACCGTCGGACCTCATCCCGGAGCTACAGGGCAGGTTTCCGATTCGCGTGGAACTGGAGGCGCTGGGCCGGGAGGAGTTCGTCCGCATCCTCACGGAGCCGAAGGGAGCGCTCATCAAGCAATACCTGGCATTGCTCGAAACCGAAGGCGTGACGCTCCGCTTCCGCGATGACGCCGTCGCGCGAATCGCGGACTTTGCAGCGATCGTGAACGAGCGCACCGAAAACATCGGCGCCCGGCGCCTGCATACGGTGATGGAAAAGCTGCTCGACGAGATCTCGTTCGAGGCGCCCGATCTCGAAACCAAGTCGATCACGATTGATGCGGCGTACGTCGATCGGATGCTCGCGGACATCGTCCGCGACGAGGATCTGTCCCGGTACATTCTGTGAGCCGTCTCCGGGCTTTGCGCCTGCTGCTCCTGGCGCTCGCGTTCGCGTGTGCCGCCTGCGGCAAGAAGGGCCCTCCGCTCGCGCCACTTCGGCGTGTGCCGGCCGGTCTTCAGGACTTCACCGCGCGCCGGACGGCCGGCACGGTTCGATTGGTCTTTACACCGCCCGCCGCCAATACTGACGGTTCGACGCCCGCCGATCTCGGCCGCGTCGAGGTGTATGCGCTGACCGTGGCGAAGGCCGAAGAAGCACCCGCCGGTGATGCGTTTCTCCAGAAAGCCTCGGTTGTCGCGACGTTGGATAAACCCGTACCTGGAGAACGGGCGACGCTGGAAGAGCAGGTCGCGCCGCAGCAAGATACGGGGGCGGTCAGGGTTTACGTCGCCGTTGCCGTCAGCCGGCGCGGCAGTACTCGCGGTCCGGCGTCGCCGCGCGCGGTCGTGAGCCTCGCTGAGGCGCCGTCGCCTGCGGCAGGCGTCCGGGCACAGCACGACGCGAAGGCGATCACCGTCGAGTGGCTCCCGTCGACGCCGCCGTCGAGCGGCTACAACGTCTACGAAACGAAGGATGGCGTGGACGGCGCGTCTCCGATCAACCCCGCGCCCCTGAAGGCGCCACCGTTCACTGACGCAAGGCTCGCGTTCGGCTCGGAGCGCTGCTACGTCGTGCGCGCGCTGGCGGGGGCCGAATCAGCGTTCGTCGAAAGCGAGAGCTCGGCTCCCGCGTGCGTAACGCCTCGGGACACGTTTGCGCCCGCAGCGCCGACGGGCCTGACGGTGGTGGGGGGTGAAGGGGTCATCAGTCTGATCTGGGACGCGAACACCGAGCCGGATCTCGGTGGGTATCTGGTCTTGCGTGGTGAGGCGCCAGGTGAGAAACTGACCCGTCTCACCCCGGATCCGATCCGCGACACGACGTTCCGCGATGAGAACGTGAAACCGGGCGTGCGCTACGTTTACGTGGTCGTCGCCGTGGACAACGCCACGCCGCCGAATGTCAGCGCGCAGGCTCGCGTGGAAGAGATCGCCCGCTGAATGCATCGCATCTATCGCATCGACTACGGCGGCGCGCCCCGTTACGCGGTCGAGCGGGACGGCAAGTGGCGGCTCGCAAGCGGCACGCCGTTCGAAGGCCTCCGTGAGGAAGATTCGATCGACAGCAAGACGGCGCGGTTCTTGCCGCCGGTCGTACCGTCGAAGATCGTCGCCATCGGCTTGAACTACAAGGATCACGCGGCCGAGCAGAACAAGCCGCTGCCGAAAGAACCGATGATGTTCATCAAGCCGTCGACCGCGATCGTCGGCCCGGGCGAGGCCATCCGCGTCACGCCGGCGATGGGACGCGTCGATCACGAAGCCGAAGCCGGCGTGGTCATCGGGCGGCGGGCGTACCGCGTGCCAGCGTCGCAGGCGCACGAGTACGTGCTCGGCTTGACGTGCGTGAACGACGTGACGGCGCGCGAGCTGCAGGCAAAGGACGTTCAGTACACGCGTGCCAAAGGCTTCGACACCTTTGCGCCTGTCGGGCCGTGCATCGCCGTCGCTGACCTGGGCTTCCCCGGCCGCGAGGTCACGGTCGAAGGCTGGGTCAACGGCGACCGGCGTCAATCGTCGTCGACGCGCGAACTCATCTTCGACATTCCGACGCTGGTCGCGTTCGTGTCCTCGGTCATGACCCTCCTGCCCGGAGATGTCATCTCGACCGGGACGCCTTCAGGTATTGGTCCCATTCGACCCGGCGATCTGGTTACGATCACAGTCGGTGGGGTCGGCGAGCTGTCGAACCCAGTGGAGGCGTTATGAAGCTCTTCATCGATACGGGCAACCTCAAGGAAATCGAAGCATTGGTCCCGCTCGGGATCATTGACGGCATTACGACGAACCCGTCGCTGCTCGCGAAAGAGAGCGGCGATCCGCGCGACATCCTGAAAAAGATCTGCCGGATGGTGCAAGGTCCGGTCAGCGCCGAGGTGGTCGCCACCGATACGGATGGGATGCTCCGCGAAGGACGCGAGCTGGCGGCCATCGACGAGCACATCGTCGTCAAGGTGCCGTTCACCAAGGATGGCGTCAAGGCGTGCAAGCGGCTCTCGGAAGAGGGGACGCGGGTCAATGTCACGCTCGTGTTCTCGCCGACGCAGGCGCTCATCGCCGCGAAGGTGGGCGCGACGTTCGTCAGCCCGTTCGTCGGCCGGCTCGACGATATCGCAACGGGCGGGATGGACCTGGTCCGGCAGATCGTCGAGATCTACACGCAGTATGACTTCCGCACGGAGATTCTCGTCGCGAGCATCCGCCATCCGCTTCATGTCGTGGAAGCGGCGCGCATGGGAGCCGATATCTGTACGTGTCCCGCGGCTATCATCGAGGCGATGTTCAAGCACCCGCTGACCGACATCGGGCTCGAAAAATTCCTCAAGGACTGGGAAAAGGCGCAAGCGGCGAAGGTGTGACGCGGTCATGCTCAATGCTGATTGCTGAATGCTGAATGGATACGCGTAAGACGCTCGCCGATCTGGAACGACGGGCCGAGCTCGGCGGCGGCGAAGAGCGCCTCAAGCGGCAGCACGATGGCGGAAAGCTGACCGCTCGCGAGCGGATCGATTTGCTATTCGATCCCGGGACGTTCGAGGAAGTCGACAAGCTCGTTACGCATCGCTGCCGCGACTTCGGAATGGCAGATCAGATCATCCCGGGCGACGGCGTCGTATCGGGCCATGGACGGATCGACGGCCGTCAGGTGTGTGCCTTCGCCCAGGACTTTACGGTGTTCGGCGGATCGCTGTCGGAGACCAACGCCGCGAAGATCGTGAAGATCATGGATCTGGCGCTCAAGATCGGAGCGCCGATCGTCGGCCTAAACGATTCCGGCGGCGCCCGGATTCAGGAAGGCGTGCTGTCGCTCGGCGGCTACGCCGAGATTTTTCTTCGGAACACCCTCGCCTCCGGCGTCATTCCTCAGATCTCCGCGATCATGGGGCCGTGCGCCGGCGGCGCCGTCTACTCGCCGGCCATCACGGACTTCAACCTCATGGTCGAGGGGACGAGCTATATGTTCGTCACCGGGCCGGACGTGATCAAGACCGTGACGCACGAAGACGTCACCAAGGAGCAGCTTGGCGGCGCGATGACGCACAACGAGGTGAGTGGTGTCGCGCACTTCGCTGTGCCGAATGATCGAGAGTGCCTGCAGCTGATTCGCGAGCTGCTGGGATTCCTGCCGAGCAACAACATGGAAGACGCCCCGCGCGTCGAATCCAGCGATCCCGTCGATCGCGAGGATGACGCGCTCGATCGCCTCGTGCCGGATTCACCGAACCAGCCGTACGACATGCATACGCTGATTCAGGCGGTCGTGGACGACGGCGTGTTTCTGGAGGTGCACCGGCACTACGCGCGGAACCTCGTCGTGGGGTTCGGGCGGCTTGGTGGTCGATCGGTCGGCATCGTGGCGAACCAGCCGGCGATCCTCGCGGGCACGCTCGACATCGACGCATCGGTCAAGGGCGCCCGATTCGTGCGGTTCTGCGATGCGTTCAACATCCCGCTCGTGACCTTCGAAGACGTGCCAGGGTTCCTTCCCGGCACGCGGCAGGAGTACGGCGGGATCATCCGTCACGGCGCCAAGCTGCTTTACGCGTTCGCCGAGGCGACAGTGCCGAAAGTCACGGTCATCACGCGAAAAGCGTACGGCGGCGCGTACTGCGTCATGTCGAGCAAGCACATCAGGACTGACTTCAACTACGCGTGGCCCAGCGCCGAGATCGCGGTCATGGGCCCCGAGGGGGCGGTCAACATTCTGTACAAGCGCGAGCTCGATCAGGCGAGCGATCCCGCGCCGCTGCGGGCGCAAAAGGTTTCGGAGTTCCGCGAGAAGTTCGCGAATCCATATGTCGCCGCCTCAAGCGGATTCGTCGACGAGATCATCCCGCCACGAACCACGAGGCCGAAGCTGATCGCGGCGTTGGCGAGCCTCGAAAACAAGCGCGACAAGAACCCGCCCAAGAAGCACGGGAACATCCCTCTGTAACCAGCCCTAAGTGCTAGAATCCAAAAGTCTCCATGAAGATTCTGGTGGCCAACCGCGGGGAGATCGCCGTACGCGTCATGCGTGCGTGCCGCGAGCTGGGTCTTCAGAGCGTCGCGGTCTACTCCGACTGCGATCGGGACGCCGTGCACGTGCGCTATGCCGACGAAGCGCAGCACGTGGGCCCCAGCCCCGCTGCTGAGAGTTATCTCCGCATCGATCGGTTAGTCGAGATCGCCCGGCGTTCCCAAGCTGCTGCCGTCCATCCCGGCTACGGATTCCTCGCGGAGAACGCGGCCTTTGCGAGCGCGTGCCGGGACGCCGGGCTGATCTTCATTGGACCGAAACCGGAAGTGATCACACTGATGGGCAGCAAGACCGCTGCGCGCCAGGCAGCGAGTCGAGCTGGCGTTCCCGTCGTTCCAGGTAGCGAGGAGCCGTTCAGCCCGGAGGTCCGGATCGAGGTCATCGCCGACGCGGCACGCCGCATGGGATATCCAGTGCTCGTCAAAGCGGTAGCCGGCGGCGGCGGCAAGGGGATGCGCACCGTGCTGGCGCCCGCCGACCTGGAGAGTGCAGTGCGCGCTGCGCGCGGCGAGGCAGGATCCGCGTTTGGTGATCCGGCGATCTATCTCGAGCGGCGGCTCGAACGTCCCCGTCACGTCGAAGTCCAGCTCCTCGGCGATCACCACGGAACGGTCGTGGCCTTCGTCGAGCGCGAGTGTTCGATCCAGCGCCGACATCAGAAGGTCGTCGAAGAGTCGCCGTCGCCGGTCGTGACGCCCGAGCTCAGGCGCGCCATGACGTCGCAGGCGGCCGCGCTTGCACGCGCCGTCGGTTACACGAACGCCGGGACCATCGAGTACTTGCTCGACGCGGCCGGCCGGTTTTACTTCCTTGAGATGAACACCCGCCTGCAGGTCGAGCATCCGGTCACGGAGATGGTGACGGGAGTGGACCTCGTCCAATGGCAGATCCGGATTGCGCGGGGCGAAGCGCTGGATCTCGACCCCGAACAGACGATTACTCCACGTGGTCACGCCATTGAGTGCCGCATCTACGCCGAGGATCCGGATCGGCGGTTCCTGCCGTCGCCCGGAACGATCGTGGCGCTGCGCAGCCCGTCAGGACCAGGCATACGGGACGACAGCGGCGTCGCTGCCGGATCCGCCGTGCCAGTGTTCTACGACTCGATGATCTCGAAACTGATCGGATGGGGCGCGGACCGCGGAGAATCCATTGCGCGGCTGCGCCGGGCCTTGTCCGAGTATCAGGTGCTCGGGGTCAGAACGACTGTTCCCTTTTTCCGGTGGCTTCTGGCGCAGCCGGATTTCGAGCGGGCGCGCTTCGACACCACGTATCTGGATCGCGTCCTCGAAGAGCGCACTGAGCCGTTCGCGTCTGTGTCCGAGGCGGAGGAAGAGCTCGCAGCGATGGCCGCCGCGCTCGACGCGTATTTCAACCTGCGGCCCGCGGGCGCGGCAACGAGTACCGGCGCTCCGAAGGACAGCGCCTGGAAGCGCGCGGCGCGCCTCGAAGGGGTCCGTTCGTGATGGTCACGTTCGAGGTGGACCTCAACGGCCGCACCCGGACGGTCGCGATCGAGCGCCGGTCACCGGCCGAGGGGGACCGGTTCCACGTCATTATTGATGGACGCGTGCGCGTCGTCGATGCCCGCCGGGAGCCGGATGGCAGGATCTCCCTTCTCTTCCCTGAAGAGGGCGGGGCGAGCTACGACGTCGCCCTTGCTCCTTCGGGTCGTGGAGAGGTGATGGTGCACCTGCCGTCCGGAAGTCTCCAAGCGGCAGTCAACGGCCGCCGGCCGCGGCGGTCCGGTGAATCAACGGCGGCGGCGGCCGAGGGCGAGCAGCGGATCGCTGCGCCGATGCCCGGTCGCGTCGTCCGCGTTCTCGTGGCTCCCGGCGACGAAGTCTCTCCGCGCCAGCCGCTGGTGGTCGTCGAGGCGATGAAGATGGAAAACGAACTCTCGGCGTCGCGCGGCGGGCGGGTCAAGGACGTCCAGGTGCGGGAAGGGAGCTCGGTCGAGGCGGGGAAGCTGCTGGTCATCGTCGGATAACACGTGCACAAGGACGCCAGCGACGCGGCAGAAACTCCGGCACCACCAGGCCGGCTCCGGCGGGGATGGCGCCGTGCCACGCGTCCGCTGGCGCTCCTGGCGGCCATCCTGGCCGTCATGCTCATCGTCACGCTTTCGATCGATCTCGGACCGGCGCTGCGGGGGCGCGCGGAGCGCGCCGCGAGCAACTATCTGAAGCGGGACGTGCGCATCGGCCGCCTGTACGCGCGCCTCATTCCTGGCCGCTTCGGCGTCGAAGATCTCGTGATTGGCGGCCTGGAGCCGGGCGACCGGCCGTTTCTCACCGCGCAGCGGATCGACGTTGAGCTGCCGTGGTGGTCCGCCATCACTCGCGAGATCCTGATCCGGTCGGTCACGATGACCGACTGGAAGATGATCATCGAGACCTTCCCCGGCAACCGTCACAACTTCCCCCGCTTCGTGCCGGAGCGGCGCGAGCCGCGCGGCCCGCGTCGATGGGTCACGACGCTCCGCGCCGTCGAGGCGTCGCGCGGAGAGCTGCTCTTCGAAGACCACGTGACGCCGTGGAGCACGCACGCGCCCAACCTGAACGTGGCTGTCTTCCGCGTTCCCGAAGGGTACGGCGGCCGCGCAGAGTTTTCGAAGGGCACCGTGCGCATCCAGGCGTACGAGCCGATGTGGGCCGAGATGCGGTCGACGTTCAAGATCGACGGCGGCCGTGTGAAATTCGATCGGATCGATCTCCGAACCGACGGCGCGCGATCGGACCTGACGGGAGAGGTCGATCTCGGGCGCTGGCCGGAACAGACCTACCGCGTTCAGTCCCGTATCCAGCTCCCCCGCATGCGGGAGCTCTTTTTCGCGCGGGATCGCTTCACGCTTTCCGGCCACGCCGATTTCAACGGCACGTTCCACATGTTCAAGGGCGGACGGGAGCTCAAGGGATCGTTCGTCAGTCCCGTTGCCGGGGTGAACGACTTCCGATTCCCGAACTTGAAGGGGACGGTGCTCTGGATCCCCGATCTGCTCGAGGTTCCGTACGCGACCGCAGCGCTCTTCGGCGGCACGTCCCGCTTCAGCTACGCGATGAGAAAGCCGGCGGGCGCGCCGCGCTGGCGCGCGCGATGGGATGCATCGTACGAGAACCTCGACCTGGCTCAATTCACAGATTTCATGGAGCTGAAGGGGGGACTTCGAATCGCAGGCCGTGCGACCGGACGCAACCTGCTCGAGTGGCCGGTCGGCCGTTTCGCCGAACGCACGGGAGGAGGAGAGGTCCTGGTCGAACCACCGCCCGACACTCGACTCCAGGGTCGAACACTCGTGCGTGCCGCGCTCGCCGACGCGGAGTCCGCCGGAGCGCAGTCAGGGCCGTTCAACCCGCACCTGCCCCTGGGCTATCTGCCGGTTGGCGGCGCGATCGTGTATCGCCTCGGTCCTGACTGGATTGAACTCGATCGGAGCTGGTCGGCGACGGCCCGGACCTACGTCGAGTTCAGCGGTCGCACGGCATACGGCGACAGCTCGAACATTCCATTTCATGTGACGAGCGCCGACTGGCAGGAAAGCGATCGGCTGATGGTCGGCATCCTCAACGCGTTCGGGTCGAGCGCCTCGGCGGTGCCGGTCGCCGGCTACGGCGAGTTCGATGGTGTGATGACGAAGTCGTTCGCGAGGCCGCGCATCGAAGGCGCGTTCGACGGCTACGGCCTGCGCGCCTGGAACGTGCGCTGGGGACGCGGCCGCGCGAAGGTGGCGATCGAAAACAGTTACGCGGATATCACCGATGGCCTGATTACCGACGGTCCGTCTGGGATCCGCGTACCCTCCGGCCGGTTCTCGCTCGGGTATCCGCGTCGGGATGGCGGACAGGAAATCGACGCGCGCGTTTCGCTCGTGCGACGCCCCCTGTCGGACCTGAGAACCGCGTTCGAGCTGTACGACTACCCGGTCGAAGGCTTCGTATCAGGCGAGTTTCATCTCTTCGGCAACTACGAGACCCCCAACGGCTTTGGAAAGATGACCATCGACCAGGGCGTGGCGTACGGCGAAACGTTCGAGACGTCGACCGCCGGGCTGCGCTTCGAAGGGTCGGGCGTTCGCCTGGATGGAATCGAGGTCCGCAAAGGAAGCGGGACCATTACCGGCGCCGCGTACGTGGGTTGGAACGGCACGTATTCCTTCGACGCCGACGGACGACGGCTTCCGGTCGAACGAATGGACACGCTGGCCTTCCCACTTGCGCCGTTGTCGGGCACGTTGCAGTTCACGGCTTCCGGCAGCGGCACGTTCGACGAGCCGCGCTACGACCTCCGCGGCCGGATCGACGACCTCTTCGCCGGCGACGAGGGCATCGGGCAGGTTACGGCGCGGCTCGGCGTTCGCGGCGAGCTGATGACGATCGAGCTGGAAGCCGCGTCGCCCCGCCTCTCGGTTTCGGGCTCCGGCCGGATC
Source organism: Vicinamibacterales bacterium (assembly GCA_036258175.1). GTDB lineage: Bacteria > Acidobacteriota > Vicinamibacteria > Vicinamibacterales > 2-12-FULL-66-21 > DATAEE01. Next base: position 28,428 of record DATAEE010000345.1, on the reverse strand, counting down.
GCGCTGACGCCGGAATCGGATGCCGAGCTGTCGTTTCGATTCGTGGAGAGCTCGCTGGATCCGTACGTCCGCTTCCTCGTGCCGAGGATGTCGCCCTTCACCACCGCGGTCGTGAGCGGTTCGCTTCGCATCACCGGGCAACTGACCGACGTCGATCATCTGCTGGTCGATACAACCGTTGACGACTTGCAGCTCAAGCTATTCGACTACCGCGTCCGGAACGAGGGACCCATACGGCTCGCGCTCGACCGGCATGCCGTCCGGATTGGCCAGCTCCGCCTCGCCGGCGAAGGCACGCAGCTCGATCTTTCTGGGGAGATCGGCTTGCACGATCGCCAGATCGCTGTCCGTGCGACAGGCGATGCGAGCCTCGGGCTGCTGCAGGGCTTCTTCCGTGACATTCGGAGCGCGGGCACGGCCGAGGTCGTCGCCGAGATCAAGGGATCCCTCGACGAACCGGTTTTCTCAGGCCGCGCGGCGATTGCGAACGGGCGCGTGCGGCACTTCTCGCTGCCGCACGGCCTCGACAATATCAACGGCCGGCTCTCGTTCGATGCAGCGGGCGTGAGGGTCGACGATCTCGTCGCGCGGCTGGGCGGCGGCGACGTCAGGTTTGCCGGACGAGTCGCGCTCAAGGGGTTTCAGCCCGGCGACTTGAACCTGACCGCCACTGGTGAGCGCATGCGGCTGCGGTATCCCGAAGGGTTTACGTCGATCGTTGATGCCGATCTCGCACTGCGCGGACCGGTCAAAGGGCCGACGCTCGCCGGAACGGTCAGCGTGCGAAGCGCTACGTGGACCCGTCGATTCGAGACGAGCGCCGGGCTGTTCAACCTGGGTGGCGATAACGCCGTCTCACCAGTGCCCACCGGTCCGTCCACCTTTCCGGTTCGCTTCGACGTTCGCATCGTCGCGCCGTCGACGATGCGCGTGGAGAACAACATCGCGCGGATTGTCTCGAGCGCCGACCTGACGCTCGCGGGAACCTACGATCGGCCGCTGCTCTTTGGCCATGCGACGATCGAGCGCGGCGAGCTGTTCTTCGAGGGCAACCGGTATCTCGTGACGCGCGGATCGATCGACTTCGCGAACCCGACGAAGATCGAGCCGTTCTTCGATATCGAGGCGGAAACCCGCGTACGTGTGCCCGGTCAGACGTACCGCGTCACGGTCAGCGTCTCCGGCACGGCCGACAAGATGACCCCGAACCTGATGTCGGATCCGCCGCTGCCCGAAGTGGACGTGCTCTCGCTGCTCCTCGGCGAGCCCGTGGATCCGCTGCGTGCCGACCTGCGGGCGGTGCAGTCGCCGCAAGCGTCGGAACAGGATCTGCTCGGCGCGCTCATCGCGCGCCAGGCGACGAACCCATTCGCCGCCCCAGTCGGCCGGGCCGTCGAGCAGACGTTCGGGGTCGATACCGTTCAGATCACGCCGCTCATCGGCGACCTCAACCTGCAGTCGGTCAACGCCGCGGCGCGCCTCACGATCGGCAAGCGCATCTCCAACCGGCTGTTCGTGACCTACTCGCGCGCGCTCGGCCAGTCGCGGTCGGACCAGATCATTCTGCTCGAGTACGACCACAGCGACCGCGTGTCGTACGTCGTGTCGCGCAACGAAGACGGCACCTACGCGATAGACTTCCGGGTGCGCCACACCTTCTGATGAAGGTTGCCTGCCTCGCGCTCGCCGCGCTCCTTCTCCCTTCGATCGGCTATCCCCAAACGTCGCCTGCGGCCGCGTACGTGGGGCTGCCGCTCGCGTCGGTCCGGATTGAGATCGAGGGACGCCAGAGCGACGAGCCCGCCCTCGTCGAGTTGGTCGAAACGCGAGTCGGCGCACCGCTGTCGCTCGAGGCCGTGCGTGAGTCGATCGCGCACCTCTATAGCCTCCGGCGATTCGAGAATGTCGAGGTGCACGCGGAGAGCGCCGGCTCTGGCGTCGCCCTGCGCTACAACCTCATACCGATCCACGCGGTCGAGCGAATCGAGTTTCGAGGCGATCTCGGGTTGGACAAAGGGGACTTGCGGCGCCACGTCACCGAGCGATTCGGGAGCGCGCCGTCGCCTGGCCGCGCCGAAGCGGCGGCTCGCGCGCTGGAGGGACTCCTGGTGGACCGCGGCTACTTGGGCGCGCGCGTGACGCCTGAAGTCCAGCTCGAACACGGACCCGAGCGGACGATCCTCGTGTTTGGTGTCGAGGCCGGCCCGCGCGCCCGCATCGGCACGCTGACGATCGAAGGCCTTCCTGAGCCTGAACGCCCGGCGTTCGCGCGCCGCCTCGGATTGGCCGAGGGCGGGGTCTATGATCCGTTCGAGCTCGATCGCAAGATCGCCGAGCGCGTGCAGGACCTCCGCGAGGATCGCTACTACGAAGCGAGGATCCCGTACGCCTCGTTGCCACGCGATGATGGCGGTGTTGTCGATCTGACGGTCACGGTCATTCGTGGCCCGCTCGTCCGTGTGGTGTTTGACGGCGACCCGCTGCCGAAGGACCGGTTGGCAGATCTCGTACCAATCGAGCGCGAGGGATCGGCCGACCAGGATCTCGTCGAGGATTCCGAGCGTCGGATCGCCGCGTACCTGTTCGGCGAAGGCTACTGGAAGGCACAAGTCTCGGCCGACCGCGTCGAACGCGGCTCCGAACTGCTCATGGTTTTCCTGGTCAGCCGTGGTCCGAAGTACGTCGTCGATAGTGTCGAGATCTCCGGCAACGTCAGCCTGCCGACCGAGACGCTGCAAAAGCTCGTGCACATGCAGCGAGAGAGCCCGTTCGTGGAGGGGACGCTCGAGGCGGATGCCGCCGCCATCAAGGAACTGTACCGCTCGCATGGCTTCAACGGCGTCGAGGTCACGCCGGGGCGTCTCGAGATCGGCGAGGCGCCGAGCGGTGGCATCGGCCATATGGCCGTTCGCTTCGACATCACCGAGGGGATCCGCACGATTGTCGGTTCGATCCACCTCGAGGGGAATGCCGCGATCAGCGAGGCGGATATCCGCGCGCGCATGAAAGTGCAGCCGGAACAGCCCTACTACGCGCCGGCGATCGCCGCGGATCGGGACACCCTTTTGATCGAGTACGCGAATCGGGGTCACCACGAGACGTCGATCCAGGTTGTGCCGATCTTCTCGGAGGATCGGACCTCCTCCGACCTGGTTTTCAAGATCGCTGAAGGACCCGTCGTTCGCGTCGATCACATCCTCGTCGTCGGCAACCGCCGCACCAGCGAAGAAACCATCCGCAACGAGTTGCGCCTGCAGGCGGGCGATCCGCTCGGCTACAGCGGTCTGCTCGACAGCCGTCGCCGGCTGATCGCGCTGGGACTCTTCCGGCGCGTGGAGATCCTGCAGGTGCCGCACGGCACCGACCGGACCGATCTCATCGTGACCGTGGACGAAGCGGATCCGACGACGATCGGCGTTGGCGGAGGCCTCGAGGCGGATACGCGGACGGTTCTGGGCGCGAACGGCCTTGCGGAGGAGCGCATCGAGTTCGCACCGCGCGGGTTCTTCGAGGTCGGTCGCCGCAATCTCGGCGGGAAGAACCGGTCCGTCAACTTCAGCGCGCGCGCCAGCTTCCGCCCGCAAAGCGACACGTTCGAGGAGCCTACCGACGGCGGATACGGTCTCAACGAGTACCGAGTGCTCGGGACGTACCGGGAGCCGCGGGCGTTCGGGCGGGCCGTCGACGTCTCCGTCGTCGCGTTCGCCGAGCAGGCGATCCGGACAACGTTCAACTTCCGACGGGTTGGGTTGAACGCCGACGCCGTACGCCTGCTGTCGCCCCGTATTCGGGTCAACGGACGCTATAGCCTCGGACGCACCCGGCTGTTCGACGAGCGGATTCCGCCCGAGGACGAACTGCCGATCGACCGTCTGTTCCCGCAGGTGCGGTTGTCCAGCTTTGCGGGCGCGATCTTCCGCGATACGCGAGACGACATCCTCAACCCTCGGCGGGGATCGACGCAGGGGCTGGACGCCGAGGTGGCGGCTCGGGCTATCGGCTCGGAGCTCGGGTTTGTAAAGATGTTTGGCCAGGCCTCCGGCTATCGGTTGATCCGCGCTGCGCCGCGGGTCGTGTTCGCGGGCGCTGCGCGCATCGGCCTGGCCACGGGGTTTGTGCGCGAGGTCGAGACGCCGCCCGGCTCCGGCATCGTCGCCAGCCTCCGCGAGCTCCCTGCGAGCGAGCGGTTCTTCGCCGGGGGAAGCACGACCGTCCGCGGCTTTGCGCAGGACAAGCTGGGCGCGCCGGGAACAATCAGCGATCAGGACTTTCCGCTCGGCGGGAACGCGGTCATCATCATGAACGCGGAGGTGCGGGCGCGGCTGATTGGCGCGCTCGACGGCGCGGCGTTTCTGGACGCCGGCAACGTCTTCGAAAACGCCTCTGACATCGACTTCGGCGAGATTCGCGCGAGCGTCGGATTCGGGTTGAGATACCAGTCGCCTATCGGACCGATCCGGGTGGACCTCGGCGTCAAGCTGTGGCGCCGCGAGACCCCGTCCGGGCGTCCCGAGGCTCCGACGGCGTTTCACCTTTCGATCGGGCAGGCATTCTGACGTTGCTGCCGAACATCCTCGCGGTGGCGATGGCGCTGACCCTTGCCGTCTCCCCGGTCGAGATCATCGATCGGGTCCTCGCCGTCGTAAACGGCGTGATCGTCACACAAACGGACGTGTTCGGCGCGATGGCGTTCGGGCTGGTCGACCCGCAGCCGTCGGGATCCGGCGGGGTCGATCCGATCCAGGCCGCGCTGGATCAACTCATCGATCGTGAGCTCGTGCTCGCCGAGGTGAACCGCTACGCGCCGCCCGAGCCCGCCGAGGAAGCGATCGCAGCGCGCGCCGACGCCATTCGCGCCCGGTTCCCTTCGCCCGAGGCATACCAGAGGGCGATGGCATCCACCGGCTACACCAACGAACGAATTCACGCGGCCGCGCGCGACGCCTTGCGCATCGAAACGTACTTCGACCAGCGGTTCGGCGCCGCGGTGCAGCCGGCGGATCGGCAGATTCTCATCGCAGACTGGAAGGCAGGGCTTCGCCGACGGGCTGACGTCACCATCCAATATCAGCCGCGCACGAGAATGTGATTCACCGGTCCATCAAGCGCCCGCGCCGCCCATCATGGTATGGCGCACGATTTCGAGGACGTTGAATCCAGCGTGGCTGACGGCCGGAGCCACGATGCTGCGGCGCCAGAGGTAGGTGGCCCCCCAGAACGCTCCGAGAGTGGCCGTGGCGATGGCGACGTCCTGCCCTTGCGAGAGATGGCCCAGTCCGAACACCGTGCTGAACAGCACGAGCCCGAATGCGGCGCCCCCGAGCCGCTGCTCGAACCGGTGCAGGATGAACGCGCGCTGGACTTCCTCGCGTAGTCCGCCCGCGATGATGACGACAACACCGAAGAGAAGGCGGTCCACGTCAGACCTCAGCAGATCCTCGAGCGGGTTGCGGGGCACGTTCCTCAGCCACGGAGCGACGGTCAGAACGGTGCCAAGAACGAGCACGGCGATGATGAAAGCGGCCGGCACCAGCACGAGACCCAGCGCCGCTTCGCCGGCGACTGGACGCCGACCCACCAGGACATCCCGAGCGCGTTCTCGGTGCGCGCGCAGGAAGAGCAGGACGAGGCCTACGACGAGCAAAGTATCCGCGAGCGACAACGTCATGACGAACGGGAGCGACAGCCGTCCTCCCGTGTTTTCCGTCACGAGGCCAAAGGCCTGGAGGAAACCGATTACAGCTATCTGCGTGGGGAACCCGGAACAGAGGAGAACTTCCAGCAGCGCCGTCGTGCGGGTAAGCGTCGGAGCGGTGGAAGGCTCGGGTGGAGGGGCAGGATCCATTGCCGATTGAGAATTGACGATCGGCAGTGGATCCTGCAACCGCGGACGCCTACTTCACGGGAACGCGCACAGTGAGGGGCGCCGCAAGTTTGACGCTGAAGTCCGCGCCAGGCCCGAACCGGACCTCCTTGCCGCGCGTGCTCAGGACCACGCCGGTTCCTGCCGCTCCGCCGATGACGGCGCCCTTGGCCGCGCCGTCGCCGCCGCCGACGATGCCGCCGATCACGGCGCCTCCGGCCGCCGGGATACCAATCTTGGCGGCATCCTGTTTTTTCGTGCCGGGCGCTTCGCGCGAGATCACGTTCGTGCGGATATCGAGGCGTCCGTCGCGACCGGCGGGCTCGATGGAGTTGAAGCGGAAGCCCACGCGCGCGCGTCCCTTGACGCGGGCCGAGCGGGTCGCCTCGGTGACGAATCCGCGCAGGCTGCTGCCGGCCGGCAGCGCCTCGACGCCGTCAATCATGATGGGTTTTCGTAAACGCGCCCGCACCGGGTCTTCGACCGAGCTCGTGTCCGATGCGACCGCCGACTGCAGTTCGACAGCCAGGACGGTTCCTGCCGGGATCGTGACCTCCCGGAGAGCCGCTTCGGACGGCGATTTCGCGGTCTCCGCCGCGGATGCCGCCGGCGCTGCTGCGGGATTCGCCGCATCGGGCGCCGCCGCTGCGCTGCATGCCGCCGCCAGAGCCGCCGACAGAATCAGTAATCGCGTGCGCATATGTGTAAAATTTCCTCCGACAGCTCAGCTGTGCAACTGCCGTACCAGTGAGGTCGGTGGTACACTGGGCCCTTTAACATGGATGTTCAGACACCCGGAGAGCGCGTCCTCATCGTGGAGGACGAGGTTGGCGCGCGTGCGGGGCTCACCGAGCTGGTCCGTTCGTGGGGATTTCAAGCGGAAGCCGCGGCCGATGGCGAGGAAGCGCTTCAGCGGATTACATCTTTCCGTCCTGCGATCGTCGTGACCGATCTGGTCATGCCGCGGCTCGATGGCCTCGGCCTGCTGCGTGCGCTCGAAGACCAACTTGCGGACCTCAGTGTGATCCTGCTGACCGCACAGGGCACTGTGGAGAGCGCCGTCGAAGCCCTGAAGCAGGGAGCGTACGACTATCTCACCAAGCCGGTTGACACGCAGCGGCTCCGCATTCTGCTGGATAAGGCGGTCGAGCGGCAGGAAACGCTCCGCGAAGTGCGCGTCTTGAGGCGCCAGCTTCGTGAACAGGGCAGTTACGGGCGCATCGTCGGCAACAGCCCCGGCATCAGAAGCGTCTATCGCACGATCGAGCAGGCGGCGCCCACGGCCGCGTCTGTGTTGATCTCGGGCGAATCGGGCACCGGCAAGGAGCTGATCGCGCAGACGGTCCACGAGTTGAGCCCGCGCGCGGGGCATCCGTATGTAGGCATCAACTGCGCGGCGATTCCCGAGACGCTCCTCGAGAGCGAGATCTTTGGCCACGAAAAGGGCGCGTTCACCGGCGCGCAGGAGCGGCGTCTGGGCTGCTTCGAGCTGGCGCACCGCGGCACGCTGTTCCTTGACGAGATCGCCGAAATGCAGCCGGCGACGCAGGTCAAGCTGCTGCGCGTGCTGCAGGAGCGGACGTTCAGGCGGCTCGGGGGCCGGCAGGAACAGGCGGTCGACGTGCGCGTCATCGCCGCCACCAACGTCGACCCTGCCGACGCGGTCGCAAAAGGGAAGCTGCGGGAGGACTTGTACTATCGGCTGAACGTTTTTGCGATCCATCTCCCGACCTTGCGGGAGCGGCGCGAGGACGTTCCGCTGCTCGTCCAGACGTTCCTCAACGAATTCAACGCCCGCAACAACAAGTCGGTCCGCGCCGTCTCGCAGGAAGCGATGCGCGCGCTCGAACAGTACCCATGGCCGGGGAACATCCGCGAGCTCAAAAACGTCATCGAGCGCGCCACGATCCTCGCCGAACGGGACTTCATCGAGCCGAAGCACCTTCCGGCGAAGCTCGTCGAACGCAGCGAGGAGCAGCTGCCGACGCTCACGCTGACGCCAGGGATGACCGTCGAGGAAGCGGAGCGGCGGCTCATCATGCTGACCCTCGAGCACACCCGCAACAACAAGACCCGCGCCGCGGAGATTCTGGGCATTAGTTTGAAGACGTTGCATAACAAGCTCAATAAACTGAAGGAAGCGCTGAGCGGGCACTAGCGCACCCGCCAGAACTGCGGTACAACTACGACCGTCAACGACAGCAGTCGGTGTTCGCCATTGGGCAGGTGGCATTGAGCCGTGCTGAGCATCAAAGCCCGCCAGGTCGCCGCGGTCACTTCGCTCGTCGGGATCGTGGTGGTCGCCGTGAGTGCGCTCCACCTCGGCGAGCTTGCCCGCGTCGCGCTTAAGGAAACCAAGTCCCGCGGCGATCTGCTCGCGAACGCCATCTACCAGCGCGCGCGTGAGGTAGTGCCGGACGCCGCCGAGCCGTATACCGCGCTTCGCGACGACAAGGGCCTCCGATCGATCCTCGAATCCGCCGCCGCGTACTCCACGAACGTCTCTTACGCGGCAATCGTCAAGCCGGACGGCACGGCGGTCGCGCACAGCTTCATCAAGCTCGAGGGTCTGCCGCTCGCAGAGGCCGCCGACCTCAATGTGCTGGTGGACGAGGCCAGCGCGGTCGAGCAGCTGCGAGCGGTCTATTCCGACACCACCTACGAGATCAGCAAGCCGCTTCTGACGGGCACCGAGGGCATGCCGAGCGAGACCTTCGGCTCCATCCGGATCGGCGTGTCGCCTCTCCTCGTCCGAAACGAGCTCAAAGACGGCCTGACCAACGCGTTGCAGACGGCGGCGATCTCGCTGCTGATTGCGCTCGTGGTCTCCACGCTCCTGGCGCAATGGATCCTCCGGCCAATCCACGTGATTAAGTCCGGTCTCTCCCGCCTTGGAAAGGGCGAGCTCGACGTGCGTCTCGACCTTCCGCCCGGCGACGAGTTCCGGGAGTTGGGAACCTCCTTCGATGCGCTGACAAAGCGGTTGGCGGCGGAGCCGGCGCCGCCCGAGTACTCGCAGCGGCTCGTCGCGCTTGGCCGCCTGCTGACGGGCCTGGCGCACGAAGTGAAGAACCCGCTCAACGCGATGATGATTCACCTGGAGCTCCTGCGCACGAAACTCGGGCGACTCCAGACCGCGCGACGGCCCGCGCCGGCGCTCGCCGGACATGCCGGGCCGGCCACGCCAGTCCCGCCATCGTCCGATCCTGAGAGCGAGGTCATGAAGCACGCCGGCGTCATCGCCGACGAGATCCGCCGCCTCGATCAGGTCTTACAGGGCTTCTTGAAGTTCGCGCGGCCGGGCGAAATGAAGCGGGAACCGGTGGCTATCGAGGGTCTCCTCGAGGAAGTTGCCCGGGTTGTGGATCCGCAGGCTGGTGGCGCGAAGGTCGAGTTGCGCGTGGAGGTCCCGCCCAACCTTCCGAGGATTGAAGGGGACTCCACGATGCTCGGCCAGGCCCTGATGAACCTGGCGCTGAACGCGGTGCAGGCCATGCCGACTGGCGGCACCTTGCGCCTGAGCGCCCGCAACGGCGGGCGGGGCCGCGTCGAGGTCGTGGTCGAAGATACAGGAATCGGGATTGCGCCCGAGCACCTCGGGCGTATATTTGACCTGTACTTTACGACCCGGAGTCAGGGCAGTGGCATCGGGCTGTCGATGGTCTACAGAATCGTCCAGCTGCACGACGGCGACATCGAAGTCGAGTCCATCCCTGGTAGGGGCACGAAATTCCGGCTGAGGCTTCCGGTGCTCAAGGAACGGGAAGACGAGCCCGCCCGGGAAGCGGGGCTCGAGGGCTGAAGATGGAATCGCGTGCGATGATTCTTCGCGCTGCGCTGCCGCTTGTCGGACTTGTTTGCGCCTTGTCGGGCGCGGCAGCTTGCGCCTCCACGCGGGCCCAGACCCGCACCGACCCCACGCCATTGGAAATCCCCGAGCCGCCGCCGCGTTTGATCGAGCCGCTCCCGGAAGTGGCCGAGATTCCGACCCCGGAACCGGAGCGTCGCGAGTCGGTTCCTCCGCTGCCGCGTCCGGCCCCTCGCGGCCGCGACGTCGCGCAGGCGAATCGATCCGAACCGAAACCGGAGGCTGCGAAGCCACCCGACCCGCCAATTCCGGCCGTAGAGCCGCCGGCGCCCTCTCCGCCGCGCGCCGAGCTCCGGACGCCCGACACCGTCGACGACCAGGCCGTGAATCAGATTCTCGAGAGCGCCAAGAAGATGCTCGACCGCGTGGACTACCGGAAGCTCGGCAAGGAAGGTCAGGAGCAATACGACACGGCGATGCGCTTCAGGCAGCAGGCGCAGGAAGCGCTCAGTGCCCGGAATCAGATCGCGGCGAAATACCTGGCGGACAAGGCCGAGAAGATTGCCAAGGAACTCACGGGCCGCTGACAGCAACATCTTGCGTCTGCCCTAAAAACACGCCACAATATCTGGTAGTCGAGCCCTTGACAAACGCGTAAACAGGGTCCATATTTGTCCGCCGTAGCGCGACAGGCGAACGGCGGAACACTCCCAGGGTTTCGCATCGGCCTCCCAAGGCCAAAAGGATCGCCCGAGCGTTTCCTGACAGATTCAAGGGTGAGACTCCCGGGGCGGAGCCATCGCCCGACACCTACACGGCGGAGGGAGAGAGATGCAGAGAGGCGCGGCTCACCAGCAGGAACAGGCTGTCGACCAGGCCGAAAGGACCCCGACGCCCCAATCGACCCCTGACTCGAAGGCGACCGGTGCCGTTCGTGGGCTCGACTACGAGCGCACGTTCAGCCGCGAGGGCATCGACCCGTTCGACGAGATCGAATGGGAGCTGCGCTCGGCCGTCATCGGCAGCGAGAAGGGTGAGGTGGTCTTCGAGCAGCGCGAAGTCGAGATCCCGAAGTTCTGGTCGCAGCAGGCGACCAACATTGTCGTCTCGAAATATTTCCGCGGGCAGCTCGACAGCCCGGACCGCGAGCGCAGCGTCAAGCAGCTCGTCGGCCGCGTCGTCGACACGATCACCGGTTGGGCGCGCGCGCAGCACTACTTTGCCAGCGACGACGATCTGCAGGCCTTCAGCGACGACTTGAAGCACCTGCTCGTGTATCAGAAGGCGTCGTTCAACAGCCCGGTGTGGTTCAACTGCGGCTTCGAGAAGTATCCGCAGTGCTCGGCGTGCTTCATCAATTCGGTGCAGGACACGATGGACTCGATCCTCTCGCTCGCGAAGACCGAGGGGATGCTGTTCAAGTTCGGCTCGGGCACGGGGACCAACCTGTCTCCGATCCGCTCGGCGCGCGAGCCGCTCGCCGGCGGCGGGACCGCTTCTGGCCCGGTGTCGTTCATGAAGGGGTACGACGCGTTTGCAGGCGTCATCAAGTCGGGTGGCAAGACGCGTCGCGCGGCGAAGATGGTCATCCTCAACGCCGATCACCCCGACATCGTCGAGTTCATCAACTGCAAGGTCGACGAAGAGCGGAAGGCCTGGGCGCTCATCGACGCCGGGTATGACGGCTCATTCACCGGGCCGGCCTACAACTCGGTGTTCTTCCAGAACTCGAATAACAGCGTGCGCGTGACCGACGAGTTCATGCGCGCCGTGCTGGACGATGGATCCTGGACAACGAAGGCCGTACTCGACGGACGGGACCTCGATGCCTACAAGGCGCGGGATCTCATGCACCAGATCGCCGAGGCGACCTGGGTGTGCGGCGATCCGGGTCTGCAGTTCGACACGACGGTGAACGACTGGCATACCTGCCCGAACACCGCGCGGATCAACGCGTCGAACCCGTGCTCGGAGTACATGTTCCTGGACGACTCTGCGTGCAACCTCTCGTCGATCAACCTGATGAAGTTCGTGATCGGCGATGACGATCCCAAACGCGCCGGCGAATTCGACGCGAAAGCCTTCGAGGCGGCCTGCAAGACGATGATCACGGCGCAGGAAATCATCGTCGACAACGCGAGCTATCCGACGCCGGCAATCGCGAAGAACAGCCACGGATACCGTCCGCTCGGCCTTGGCTACGCGAACGTCGGCGCGCTGCTGATGTCGCGCGGCCTGCCGTACGACAGCGATGCCGGCCGGGCGTACGCCGCGGCCGTGACGGCGGTCATGCACGGCGCCGCCTACACGCAATCGGCACGGATCGCGCGCGACCACGGCGGGCCGTTCGAGGGGTACGAAAAGAATCGCGAGCCGATGTTGCGCGTCATGCGGAAGCACCGCGCAGCGCTCAAAGACATCGACCGATCGCTGGTGCCAAAGGATCTGTACGAAGCGGCGAAGACGATCTGGGACGAGTGCGTCGAGCTCGGCGAGCAGCATGGATACCGCAACGCGCAGGCGACCGTCCTGGCACCGACCGGGACAATCGGCTTCATGATGGACTGCGACACGACTGGCGTGGAGCCTGATATCGCGCTGGTCAAGTACAAGAAGCTCGTCGGCGGCGGCCTGATGAAGATCGTCAACACGACGGTGCCGATGGCGCTCGTGAAACTCGGCTACACGCCGCAGCAGGTCGCCGAGATCGTCGAGTACATCGACGAGAACGAGACGATCGAGGGCGCGCCGCACATCAAGGATCGGGATCTGCCCGTCTTCGATTGCGCGTTCAAGCCGGCCCGCGGCCAGCGATCGATCCATTACATGGGCCACATCAAGATGATCGGCGCCGTGCAGCCGTTCCTGTCGGGCGCAATCTCGAAGACCGTCAACGTCCCGAAGGACGCGACGGTCGACGAGATCCAGCAGGCCTACCTCGACTCGTGGCGGCTCGGCGCCAAGGCGGTCTCCATCTATCGCGATGGCAGCAAACGGACGCAGCCGCTGAATACGTCACGCGACAAGACGGCGGATGCGGGCGCGCAGGCGACACCGCAGCCGAAGCGGCGGAAGCTGCCGGACGAGCGCGCGGCGATCACCCACAAGTTCGACATCGCGGGCCACGAGGGCTACATCACGGTCGGTCTGTTCGAGGACGGGCAGCCCGGCGAGATCTTCCTCGTGATGGCCAAGGAAGGCTCGACGATCTCGGGCTTCGCCGACGCGTTCGCACAGGCGATCTCCTACGCGTTGCAATACGGCGTGCCGCTGCAGGATCTCGTCGACAAGTTCAGCCACGTGCGTTTCGAGCCGTCCGGGATGACCAAGAACCCGGACGTTCGCTTCGCGAAGTCGATCGTCGACTACATCTTCCGCTGGCTCGCGACGAAGTTCCTGTCGCCCGACGCTCAGTATCGGGTCGGCGTCAACAACAGGGACGAAATCACGACGACGCCCGAGCAGTTGCCGCTCGAAATCAAGAGCACTCAGGCGCCCCAAGGCACGCGCACAGCTTCATTCGCCGCGATCCAGAACCAGGAAGACGCTCCGCCCTGTTCGACGTGCGGGTCGATCATGGTGAGGAGCGGCGCCTGCTACAAGTGCACGAACTGCGGGACCACGAGCGGCTGCGCCTGATCTCCCCCACGAACGTTTCTGCTGAAGGGCCGGCCTGGAGCCGGCCCTTCTTGTTAGAATCCCCCGATGGCTCAGCCGGTCATCGCGGGCGCTGTCATCAGGATCATCGCCGGCATCAGCACGGTCCTGCTGGTCCTGCTCCTCTTCAACACCTTTGCGCCACGGATCGACCGACCCGTCGCGGCCGGCGTCTCCGTCGCGCTGGCGATCGCGGTGTCGGCAATCATCGAGGCGAAGATGCTGCGGACGCCGCTGTCGGTGCGCCTCGTGCTGCTTCGCGGCGCCGTAGCAGGCCTGGTCGTCGCCATTGTCCTCACTTACCTGGAACGCTGAACCGCCGCGCGCGGATGACAAGGATGCAGCCCGACGCTCAGAATTCGTAGGTCGATAATCCGGGCGCCGAGCCTGGTCCTCGAAATCCCGCCGCATCGCGCGAATGCAGAAGTGGCAGAAGGCTTGTGTCTCCCATGAGCACTGCGAAAGCTGATGGGTGCGATATGTCAAGAATGGGAAGCGGTCGGCAAGGGCGGGGACTCGTCCTGGTCGTCGCGGCGGCGCTGCTCGTCGCGACGGACGCGGCCGGCGCCAAAGCGGTCAAGGTCAGCTGGTACGCCGATACGCGTGATCCATCGTCACGGAACGAGGCGCTGCGCCTCGGAGACGGCTCCCGGACGTTGAAGCTCGCGGCCGGCTGGACGTGCGTCGTCTGGCCCGTGCAGAAGACGTCCGCCTTCGAGGGCCGGACCACATCGTGCCGGAAGGGGACCGAGATCTTCGAGTTCTCGGTGCAGTGCGACGTCGGCCGTCCAAAGGACCACGCGCAGATCCGTTTCCGCAACGACGCCGGGATCATCGACTTCATCGAAGTGGGATGCCGGCCGACGACGAATCCGTCCAAGACGAAGAGCCGGAGTGGAGGCGCCCGGTAAGGGTATGATTCGCGTCGGTTCCGGATGACGAAGCGTGAGCTGTTATTCATCATCGACCGCGCGTACAACCGCCAGTCCTGGCACGGCACCAATCTTCGCGGATCCATCCGTGGCCTCACGCCGGGCGTCGCAGCGTGGCGGCCCGGACGCGGTCGCCACAACATCTGGGAACTGGTCGTGCACGCCGCGTACTGGAAGTACACGGTGTGGCGGCGGCTCACAGGCGAGAAGCGCGGATCGTTTCCCGTCGAGGGATCGAACTGGTTCGTGAGGCCGGAGGAACGATCTGAGAAGGCCTGGCGCGCCGATGTGGCTCTGCTGGATCGAACGCACGCCGCGCTCCGAAGGGCGATCGCTGCACTCCCAAGCCGGAAGCTGCATGCGAAGCCCGCTGGTAGCGCCATCAGCAACTTTGCGATCATGGCCGGGATCGCGGCGCACGACCTCTATCACGCTGGGCAGATTCAGCTGCTCAAGAGACTCGCGCGCCGCAATTTGACGCCTGGCTAATCCCGCCACGCCCGACCTAACCGCCTCCGCCAAGGCTACGACGGTCCGCCGAAGCTTCAGCGCAGGCGGAAGGTCGGGCCTGCGCCGTCGCTGTCAGCGTCTCTTGTACCTGAAACTCACCATTGCCTCCTGATCGACGACGAGAGGTTTGACGAAACGGAGCGATGACCCGGCGCGCGGGATGTCGACTCGGACGGGAAGCACGCCCGCGGCGCGACGCTGCAGGTTCTGCACATTGGCCGACGGAGTGAACGTTTGCGAGGAGTTCAGGACCGGAGGCTCCGCCTGCACGGTCACGGTTTCCTGAAGCGACGCCACGCTCATCACGAAATCGACTTGCCGCGGCTGCTGATTGAATTGAAACGTTTGTCGATTCGTGCCGAGTCCGCCGAGTTCGGCGGTGACTTCCACCTGGCCCGATCCGACGTTCAATGCGCGATAGCGTCCTTCGCTATCGGTCACGACGGTCTGGGCTCCGTAGGGTGCTTTCACAGTCACTGTTACGCCGGGCAGCACCGCACCGTTTTCATCGGTGATGCGTCCGACAATCTGCCCAGGCGCGGCTCCGAGGGCAGGCGCGATGTTTCCCTCGCCGACGCCGCGGCCTGATCCTGACCCCACGCCATGTCCGGCGCCGCCTCCAGGGCTCGTCACCGTGATGTAATCGCCGGTGATCATGTTCCCACCAAACTTACTCACTGAGAACCAATCCGGGACGAACACCTCCCACTCGACGAGGCCGATCGGGATGTCCATCTTCGGCAGCGCCATCTGCTGTTCGCCCTTACGCGCGAACGGCGCCCCAGAGTGCACGTAGACGAAGGACATGGTGTACGGGCCCGTCGGCCTGAAGCCAGGACGGATCAGAGGCAAACGCATGCCGTCGCTGGCCGTGGCCGGCTTTGCCGGCTGTCCGGCGACTTCCACCGACACGATCGAAGCGCCAGGCGGGAGCGTGACCTTCAGAAACGACTGCGCCCGGTTCTGAAGCCGCAGCACGATCTCCGTCAGCGCGCGTCCCTCGGAGTTCACGAGGGTCGTCGCCGTCGCCCGCTCCGCGACGGCCGCGAGCACCGGCGCGTCCGGGAAACGGCGAACCTCCAGCGCGAGAGATGGCGGCGTCGCTGACGTCCGTCGATAGCGGAACGCCGCCGCGAGCGGCTGCCGCGCCAGCGCGGCGAGCGCGGGATCGATCTCGCGGACATCCACGCGCCGGATACCGTCGCGCTCCGGCGCGGCGAGATCGAGCGTGCCAATCCCGGCCACGGCAACTTCGCCGCGTTCACGCTCGGCTGAGAGGACCGCGGGGAAGCTCGTCTCCAGCGTCAACGACCCGCCCGCGTGCGCCTGTTCGAGCGCAACGAGGAACTGGTGCCGCCGCAGCGTCGGGTTGTTCAGCGTCAGCACGAGGCGGCCGCCCCGGTCGTCGCTCGTCTCAATGGATGAGCCGGTCACGGAGGCAACCTCGTAGCCGTTCGGCAGCGCGACTTCGATGGTGCGCGGCTCACCCTGGACCACCGTGAGATCGACGAGCGATGCGAGCCGTACCTCGGACTCCGCGATGGTCACGAGCGTCAACACATCCGCGAGCAGCCTGGCATCGCGGGCCGGCGCTGCCTGCGTCGTTGCCCGCACCGACCATGACACCTCCGCGACCGATGCCGGATCGAGCGTGACCTCGGCCACCGTCCGCCCCGCCGCAGACGTTCTGCGTGTGATGAGTCCGGTCGAGACGTGAACGTCAGCGTCGTCGCCGGGGACGTCGATGAACGCGCGCGCGCTTCCTGCGGCCGGGGCCGGAAGCGAGAACGACACGCGTCCCGGTGCGGTTTTGAGCGGCGCGCCCCAATCGACTGCGACTGAGAAGGGGCCGGGTCCAGACAGCAGCGTCGCGTGTCCCCGTCCATCGACCAGCAGCGGTACCGGTCGCCCGGCGGCGCGCGCATCGAGCACGGTTCCTCCAGAGACGAGATCAACGCGCGTCGGTCCCGCGCGAAGCACCTCTCCATCGATCGTGAACGTCCCGCGTGCGGCGACGCCGTCGACTCGGACGCGCAGATCGGCGCGGCTGAGAACGGCGCCGACCGGAGGGACCTCAGGCGGCCGGACCGGCCGCGCAGACAGATCCACCAGACGGTCGTACTCGGCGAGCGTCAGCGTGACGGTCCCAGACGAGACCACAGGCACTGCCGTGGCCGCTTCCGCAAGGCGCGGACCCGACGCGGGCCGCTGCGGCGCCGGCTGCGCCGACGCGGCGAGCGCGTGCGTGACGAACGACGCCAGAATCGCTGCGAATGTGAAATTGCGCATGATCCACCTCATCGCGTCCGCTTGAACGCCAAATCCACTGACGGGGCTGCACCTTCCGACGTCAGCTCCGCAGCGAGAAAGAGCGACGGGCCGAGCTCCGGAAAGGCAACCCGCACCGGGAGCGAACCGACGACCGTTCGCCCGCCTGACTCGTTCTGATAGCGATCGACGAGCGCCTTCAGCGCGACGCGATCCGTGTCTTCTGTCGATCGGCCACCGCTCCACGCCGCCGACGATCCGGCCGCAAGCGAGGACGAGATGCGGCGAAGCGCCTCCGCGAACGGTCCCGGATCGCTTGCCTCGCGGAACATTCCAGGTCTCGCCTCGACTTCGAATCGCGGCGAATAGTGCAGCGCGACTCCTGTGCGCGAAATCGGCAGGTCGAGCGCAGGGAGCGCAATCTGCGCGAGTCCTTTGTCATGCCAGCTCGCCACGCGCTGCAGGTACAACATCTCGACGACGAAGGTGGGCGCTTCCTCGCCGCTCCGTCCCTTGTCGAGCGGGAGCAGCACCGCGTTCGCGCCGGACACACCCGGCCGCACGGGCCGGTCTGCAACCGCGGCGCTCCACAGCGTCGAGTCAGCCGGCAGCGTCACTTTCAGGAAGCTGCGCTGATTGTTCCGGACCGCGTAGCGCGCTTCGACGAGCAGCCGGCCATCTTCGCTGGCGATACCGCGGTATCGCGCCTCCTCGACGTTGGCCACGAGCACCGCTTCGGGCGTGAAGCGCTCGACCCCCACCGTCAGCGAGCGGGGATCGCTACCGGCGATCGGCCGGAACTTGAACGCGATCATCGACGGCGACTCTCGACCCGCGACGACGTCCGAGAACTCGGAGGGATCCGTCGGTTCGAGCCCGCGCGGCTGGCGATCGCCGATTTCTCCGGCGCCGGCGACGTCGACGACAACCCCGCCGGTTTCGCGCTCCGCGGCCGTCAACCGCAAGAGCGGAATCGCAATGGCGCCGTCGCGCGGCGTGCGCAGCTCTCCATGCACCGTCAACGACACGTCGGCGGCCGACGGCTCGAGCAGCCGCACTTGCAGCGATCCGCGCGCCGCATCCCAGTCGGCGACCGTCGGGCCCGTGACCTGGTTGACGGCAAGCCCTTCGGGCAGAGCGAGCGCGACCTCACGCGCAACGCCTTGTACGACTTCGACGCGGACGGAAGCCAGGACCGGGGATACTTCTTCGCCGAGCGTGACGAGCTCGGCGACGCGCCCACGAAGGCGCAGCGTCTGCCCGACGCGCCGATCGTCGACCCGGCGCTTCCACGAGAGCGTCAGCGGCTGCTGTGCGCGTCCGAAAACGATCCAGCGTGTCTGATTGGCTGCTTCGTCCCGTTCCGCCACGAATCCACCAGCGGCCGAGAGATCAACACCTCCGCGAGGAAGGATCAGCGCGACGCGCGAAACCGCCGACGGAGACGGCGGTAAGACGATCGATTCGACGCCTCCAGCCGAGCCGACAGGGACGACGATGTCCAGGGTGAGCACCGAACGTCCGGGTCGCGAGAGCAGCACGTGCGGGGGCGCTCCGTCCACGATGGAAACCGCGCGCCCATCGAGCCGCGCGTCCGACACCATCAGGCCTGCCGGCGTCGCGACGCGCGTCCAGCCCTGTTTGACCACGTCGATCGTCAGGGTGGCTCGCCCGGTGACCGAGTCACCGTTCGCTGCGATCTCGTAGTCGATGCGCGTCAGCGTCGCGTCGGTCGGCAGCGGATCGGGCGCCGGAGCGGATGGAAAGGCACGCGAACGCAGCGCCCGGTATTCGTCTACGGGAAGGACGACCCAACCCTCGCTACCCGCTGCCGGCGTCGACCTCGGCGTGCGTGGTGGCGTTTGCGCGGCAGCGGTCTGGATCGCGGCGGCGACACAAATGACGGCAAGACCCAGCGCGAGAGCCCCTCGCGGCATAGCTCCTCCAATGGCGCGCACACGGACGCGCCTCGTTCGATGTGGGCAGACCTTCAGTTCAGACGCGCGAGACGCCGGATTCGCCGGATCTGCAGATCCGTAATCGCGGCCAGCAATGCTTCGCGAGGCAGGCGGCGTTTCTTCTGCAAACGTGTAACCGCTGGTTGAAGGACTTCTCGCCGCGGAAAATGGCCGGAAATCTCAGACGCCGCGATCCGGCTCCGGATCGCCGGATCCGTCTCCACGGATTTCGCGGATCGCGAGCCACGGATTACACGGATGACGAGCCACGGATTTCGCGGATTACACGGATCTCTGCTTTTCTGGTAAAACTCGCGAGGTCATGACGAGCACGAGACCCAGGAAATGGGGCATTACCGGCGCCGCCGTTTGGGCTGTTCCAGCATTACTCAGCAGCCAGCTGCTTCCGTACGCAGACATGGCGGCACGCATCGCCGACGCGCTGAAGATCAGTACGGGCGAGCGCGTGCTGCTCCGGCTCAATCCCGACGTGATACCGGCGCTGGAACCGGCGGTCCGAGTGGTGCTGGAGCGCGCGGGCGCGCAGGTCGAGACCGTCGCGGGATCCGTGAGCGACCTCGAAGCACGGCTCGCGCGCACCGACATCTATGTCTGGCTTCCCGGCGCTTCGTCGGTTACCAGCGCAGAGGATCGACGAGCGCTGACGGCGTGGGTGGACGCCGGAGGCTCGCGCCGTGAGCTCCACTTCCATTGGCTGGAAGGGACGCTGCAGGCCGACGGCGTCGCGGCGCCGCACACGCCTGCATACGACACGCTCTATCTCAACGCCCTGGATCTCGACTATGCCACGCTCGACCGCCTAATGGATCGAGCCATGACGCTGCTCCGAAGCGGGGAAGTCCGTGTCACCGACCCTCGTGGCACCGATCTCCGGTTTCGCGTCGGCGAGCGGCCGTTCAACAAGCAGAACGGCGATGGATCCAGGGTACGTGTGTCTCAGGCCAGAATGCGGATCGACCGCCACATCGAGCTGCCGGCTGGTGTGATGCGCGTCGCCCCGGTCGAAACCTCGGTCACCGGCACGATGCACATTGCCACGCTTCCCATGGGTGGCGCGCGCGTCACTGACGTTCGTCTGCAATTCGACAGCGGCCGCGTCGTCAAAGCCACGGCGAGCCAGGGACAGGACGACTTGAATGCCATGCTGAAAGCGCCGGGCGCGTCCGAGTTCCGCGAGTTCTGCCTCGGTTTCAACCCGAAGCTCGGTGCGCCGCAGGGCGAAGCGACGGTTCCTTACTACGGCTACGGCGACGGCGTCGTCCGTATGAGCCTGGGCGACAACGAAGAGCTGGCGGGCAACGTACGCGGCGGTTTCGTCAGATGGATCTTCTTCACGGATACGACCGTCATCGTGAGCGGGGAAACACTGGTCCGAAACGGGCGCCTCGTCCTGAAATGAGGCGCCGCGGAGCGATGCCATGCGAAGGATGAAAGGCGCAGTTGTCGCGGCGGCGATCGCAAGCGCGGTCGCGGTCGTCAGCGGGCAGGGGCAGGTCACCGCTCGCGTACCTGGAACGTGGCCGCGCACGATTGACTTAAGATCGGAACCTAGCGCGTAGCCGTTCTTGGGAGTTTGCGATAAACGGCCGGAGATCATCCGCCGCAAAAATCGCAAACGCACGGGTGCGTGCCCATTCTGCGAGCGGCGATAGCGGCGATAGCGCGGATACCTGGCCTCGGCGCCGAAGGGCTCGGCAGGCCTGATAATCACTCCACCAATCCAGCCATCGCACACCCGGGCGGAACGTCGCGACGGGAGCGGGGATGTGTCCGAGAAGGTCCAGGAATTGAATGATCGTAAAGTCAATGCCTGTCGCGGACGGCAGCGACGCCTGCACCCACAACCGAGGATTCAATTCAATCAACTTGAGTTTTCCATCGCGGTCGTCCTGCTTAAACTCCACTTCGGCAATACCGTGGTACCGCAACGCGCGACAAACTTTCAGCCCGAGACCGGCCACATCAGGGCGATCGACTGATTCGACGAGCGTGCCGACACCGGCGTCGACTGGAAACTGCCTGAGCTTCCGCGCCGTAAACGAGCCCAGACAATCGCCGCGCGCATCGATGTACAACGCCGCCGAATAGGTGTTCGACGCCGGTCCGAGGATGAACGACTGGACCATGAATTTAACGCCCTTGGGCAAGATCTCCACGCAGCGAGCTCGCATCTCGTCGGGTGAGTTGACGACGAAGCCTTTATTTCCGAAGTAGCGGCGCCATAGGTGGCCTTCATGCGGCTTGATGAACGCTGGATAGTCGATCACCGTCGCGGCTCGATCCACGTCGGCCTCCGTTTCCGGATACACGGTCGCCGCACAATCGATTCCGGCCCGCTGGGTAATCTCATATTGGCTTCGTTTGTCCAACATGGCCGCAGAGTCTTCGGCGGCAGGCAGTGCCATGAGGAAGTGCGATTTCAACCGGTCACGGTGGGTGGACACGAGTTCAAAAAAGTTGTCCGAGGCAGGGAACAAGACGGGACGAGATCCGAACCGGGATGCTTCTTTGATGAGCAGTTCCACGGCTGCGTCCGGTTCCGTCCCCGGGTGCGGACAAAGGCGAAAGGTGCAGTATTTGGATCGCGACGCCGGACCCGAGTTGAAGTCTATATCGAGCACCGGTACCCGGGCCCGGCCCAGGCTGCGAACGGCGGCCAATCCAGCAGGGCCGCTGTTGAGTACGACGGCGGGAGTGCGGGCTAGATCGGCCGGTACTGTGGAGCACACGATCATGATCGCCGTATGAGCGATCGTTGTCCTCTCCACACGAACGCAGGCCCACCCCACTTTGGCATGAGCCAAAACCTGACGCTTCGAGCGCGCGAGATGAGGCCGGCCGCCCGGATACCCTTCGCTGACGCTTCGTTGCCAGATACGACAATCATGTAAATATCGCGGATGCCTTTACTCCGTGCGATGGCCGCGAGACTCCGAATGGCGATGCCGTACACGCCTTGCCCACGAGAATCGGGCGCAGTGAGGCAATGCGCGATTTCGGCTTCCCCGTCTCTCAGTTTCAGTACTCTTGTGGTGCGACGCCTGTCTACATCTGCGGTTATCAGCCATGCAACGTGAGCGAGAACTCCGTCCACACAGACTCCATATGCCGTGTTGAAGCCGAGGCGGTGAAAACGTTCGGTTTGAATGGCGAACGCTGGGGGTAACAGTTCGAGTTGTTCATCCGAAAGGGCAGAGACGCGGACACCGGGGCGAGGCTGTGGATCTGGAATCGCATCGGCTCGCTGCCAGTAGATCTCGAAAACGTCCGGGCGAACAATGTAATATCGTACGAACCGCTTCGGGCTCTTGCGCGCAAGCCACCATGCGGTCCGGACCTTCCGCAATAAGGTGTGAACCACGGTCCCGTTTAGCCCAGCTTCGCAATCAGCCGCGATGCAGCCTTACGAGCTTGCTGCATCAGGGCGGGCATGAGCGAAAACGATGCCGCCTCCAGCGGTACCTCGGTGCATCCGAAACCGGACTTGTAGCGCTGTAGGCCGGGATTGTCTGGACGTGCTCCGCCCAGGTTGAATTGTCTGCGGCCTTCGGCTTTTAACGTGAGGGCAGTCTCTGCGATCAGGAAAGCGGAAGCTCCGCAACTCATGCCTTCCGGCGAAGTACCGGCGGATTGGTAGTAGCTGCCGGTCCGTGCGTGCAAAAGCAAAATCGAAGAGAGCACGCTGTCATTCAAAGTTGCCTGGAAGATCTCACCGGCTCCAGATCCGACTATCGCGCGGAATACATCGAGAGCCGTTTGCGTGGTGTCCTCACCGCGCTCTTCTCGTCGCGTGAGCGATGAATTTACGAGCGCCAAGTGCGAGTCACACGCGGCGAGATCAGAGGATCGCTGCAGTCGTAAGCCTGCTTTGCGGCCTTTATTCCAATTCCTTTTATTGTTCGAATGCAAACCTGCCAGTGGATCGTCAACAGTCAGGTCGAGGATGTACTCAATACGCGTATGGCGCGCCGTTCCACCAGCCATGGAAGGGATGCCAAAGGGTTGGGAGCCGAACGTGTTGACATGCAAGTCCCATATCCACTGGCTGCGGCACCAGGTGTGGAGACCTTCCCAGAATGGGCTTGCCGACGGCACAGCGGGCGCTGAGGTAATCTCCAATTGCGTCGATACCTTACCCGACCGTATAAAACCCGCGCAGCCCGCAATGAATTCGGCGCCATCTTCGAGCATCAGCATGACCGCTTTTTCATTGAGAGCCATCCTGGCGGCAATAAATGCGTTCGTGTGAAATGGATTTGCGGGCTCCAACGCGGCGGCGCGCTCAGCGGCGTCAGAGAACCGGCCGTCGCTGACGACTACGAACCTCATAAACTACAGCGCTCGAGCGTGTTGGAGTCGATGCAGAACTTGCAGGCCCAATACGAGTAACCCCCACGCAACATGAGTCTCGCAGACCTTCTCAGCTGGCGCGGCGAATGGGGAAGGGTGCTTGCGCCAGCAAACATCTGCGTCCTGCGTGTCAACGAGCGACCTTGCCGCTTTATTCATGCATTCAAGGTACGGATCGCCGAACCTATGAGGCTAAAATCTCTTGCTGCACTGCTATCGCGCGTGGTAGATACGGTTCCTATCATTTAAGGCTCAACACGCAGGGATGCGGAAGGTTCATCAACTATTTCAGTATACCGGTACCCAACCGGGACCTCCTTAACACTGGTGGGCGAACGCGCCTGGGCGTATCGGTTAAGCACGGCACCGGTCGGGTCGTGCTGATCGGGTTCCGTCCGCAGCATCGCGCCCAGACACAAGGGACGTTCAAGCTGATGTTCAACGCGCATCTCGGCGGCCCCGACTCGCGTGCCAGGCGCACGACCGCACAGGTGAGCCGCTTATGAACGCGATCAAGACGTACGGCCTCACGCACATCGCGCTCGTCGTGCGCGATGCGGCTCGCATGTCGAAGTTCTACAAGGATGTGTTCGGGGCCGTCGAGGTGTACAATCAGGACGGTTTCGTCCAGCTCCAAACGCCGGGCACGCGCGATGTTCTCGTGCTCGAAGAGAAACAGGGCGCCGCGGCGTCACCCGCGGGCATGAGCGGCGGCATCGCGCACTTCGGGTTCCGGCTGAAGAATCCGAAAGACATCGGCGCGGCCGCCGACGCCGTGACACGCGCCGGCGGCACGATTCTCAGTCGGGGAGAGTTCGTCCCCGGTGAGCCCTATCTATTCGCGAGGGATCCGGAAGGGTACGAGATCGAGATCTGGTTCGAACTGCCGACTCGCGTCGATCCGCCCGCGCGGCGCCGGGCGAAGACAGGCCCGCCGCGTCGAAGCGGCCCGGGATCGGGGCCGCGGAGGCGGGTGGGGCGAAGAGCCCGTCGTCGATCGGCACGTTGACTTCGATGGCCTTCGTGTAGCTGACGACTGTCTGCACGGGTCCGGCGCCGGTTCGATCTTCCTGGATGTCGGCAGGGAACTTCACGCCGCCCGCTTCCTTGTGGGCGAGAATATCGGTCTCCAGATTTGCTTTCCGGTCGCCGGGCAGGTTGGTGACGCCGGTGATGCGGCGCACGAGATACGTTGTGGCGTCAATGTAGAACGTCCGCGCGACGCCATTTTTCGTGGTCAGTTGAATAGTGAACGCCTCGCCGCCCGGCAGCGCCTCGCGCCCCGTGAACTCGACGGTGTGTCCTTTTTCTTTCCAGTCGACGAGCGGGCCGTCGAAGTCCCCGTCGAGATCGCGCGCTTCTGCCGCGGCGGGCGGTGTGCGGTTCGTCAGCTTTCCGCCGGCGAGGTCCCACACGGCAGCAGGCGTGACGGCCCGGTAGACGGGCGGCTGGCCAGGCGCGCTCTGCTCGACGCGGTACGACTGCGGACGCTTTTTGAGGATGACGACTTCGAGCTCGGCGAATTGGGTGACGACGGTACGGGTGATCTTGACGGATTGAATCGCCTTGATGCGCTCGTAGCCGCCCCGGGCCTGGACGTGCCGCGCGAGGATGTCTTCGGCGGTCTGCGCCGGCAGCGTCGACGAGATCCCGAGCGCGGCGATGGTCATCACGGCAGGCAGGAGCGTGTCTTTCATGACCCTATCCTAATTGACTTGGGGCCCTCGTCCGTCCCACCGTTTGTCACATACTCTTTGAGCCTCGGGTGACCTATGTAGTAGATCTACCAAGGTCCACCTGAAAGTGGACGCTGTCAATCAACCTGACCCGATGGCTCGCGGCCTCAGTTTCGCGACGGTGACGGTCCTCCATGCGATCGCGCGTGGGTACGAATACGGGTTTGACGTCATCGACGCAACGGGTCTGCCGAGTGGCACGGTCTACCCCGCGCTGAGCCGACTCGAGCGTGACGGCTATCTTCGATCCGACTGGGAAGATGAGAGCGCGGCGCACGCCGACAAACGTCCACCTCGCCGGTACTATCGCATCACGGCACCTGGCGTCCGGGCGCTCGAGGCGGCGGTGAAACGTTATCGAGCGCTCGGTCCTGTCCGCCGTGTGGCGCCGGCACGCGGGCGATGAGGCTGCTGAAGCTCATCGCACCGATCGTGCCGCGAGCCGTACGTGCGGAGTGGCTGCGAGAGTGGGAAGGGGAGCTCGCTTGGCATCGTCGTGGCGGCCGCGCCGTCGGCGGCCAGGTGACCGGCGCGATCGTGCATGCGCTCTGGCTGCGGAAGGAAGAGTGGAGCCTCGACATGTTGCTGCAGGATTTTCGGTACGCGTTTCGGGTGCTGGCGAGCCGGCCGTCGTTCGCGTTCGTCGCCGCGCTCACGATCGCGCTTGGCATCGGGGCCAACACGGCGATCTTCAGCGTCGTCTATGGCGTCCTCCTGAAACCGTTGCCGCTCCGCGACCCGGATCGCCTGGTGCAGCTCTGGGAAACCAACCCGCTCCGCAGCTGGACCAACGCGACCGCGTCGCCCGCCAACCTGCTGGATTGGAGAACGCGGAATCGCGTCTTCGAGGACATCGGCTATTACCCGGGCCTCGAAGACAAGTCACCGTTTCGGGACGACCTGTCGATGGTGTCGCCGCAGGGGGAACCCGAGTCCATCTCGGTGCTTTCCGTGTCGGCGAACCTGTTTCGGGTACTTGGCGTGACGCCGTCGCTCGGCCGCGCATTTGGATCCGAGGAGCAGATCCCCGGTAACCAGCGGGTCGTGATTCTCAGCCACGACCTGTGGCGAACGCGCTTCGAGGCAGATCCGAACGTCCTCGGGCGGTCGATCCGGATCAACATGCGCGATTACGAGATCGTTGGCGTCATGCCGGCCGGCTTCACATTTCCAACCGCCGGCATCCAGGTCTGGGTGCCATTCGCGGAGATGGAAAATTTTCCGAAACAACGCCGGCCGCACTACTTGCGGCCAATCGCGCGCCTGAAGCCAGGCGTGACCCTCGACCAGGCCCGCGCCGACATGGTCGGAATCGCCGCGCAGCTCGAAAAGGAGTATCCCGATACGAACACGCAGATGGGCGTTGGTCTCGGCCCTCTTCACGACTGGGTCGTGGGCGACGTGCGCACTGCACTTCTCTTTTTCATCTCGGCGGTCGGCGTCGTGCTCCTGATCGCGTGTGCGAACGTGGCAAACCTCCTGCTCGCCCGCGCTGCAGGCCGCACGCGGGAGTTCGCCGTGCGGACCGCGCTCGGCGCCGCCCGGCTTCGTCTGATTCGACAACTGTTGACCGAGAGCCTTCTCATCGCCATCGCCGGTGGGTTGATTGCGGTTCTTGTCGCCGAGTGGACCCTCGATGTGCTGATACGCCTCAGCCCGGAAGATCTCCCTCGCTTGAACGAGGTCCGAATCGACGGATGGGTGCTCGCGTTCATGGCGTTGATGACCGGTGCGACCGCGTTTCTCTTCGGTCTCGTGCCCGCCTGGCAGAGCTCACGGATCGACGCCGCGGCGCTGAAGGACGGGGTACGCACGACGAGCCCCGGAGGCCGGACGACGCGCCGGGTGCTGGTCGTCGGTCAGGTGGCCGCGTCGGTTGCGCTCGTGGCGTGCGCGGGCCTCCTCGTGCGTAGCTTCGAGCGGCTGCAGCGCGTCCCGCCGGGAGTCGATCCCGTCAACGTCATCACGTTCCGCATCAACCTGCCTGGCCTGAAGTACGACGGCGACGAAAAGATCATTGGGTTCTTCGAGTCGCTCGCAGAACGGCTCCGCTCGTTGCCAGGCGTCACGGCGGCGGGAGGAACGACCGTCCTCGCCCTTGAAGGATCCGGATGGACCGGCGATCTCTTCATCGACGGCCGCCCGGAAGTCTGGGGCCGCGAGCTCCGGCACAAAACGATTGTGCCCGGCTATTTCGCGGCGATTGGGTTGCCTCTGGTCCGCGGCCGCGACTTCGCGGCATCGGACACCGCGAAGGCGCCGCCGGTCGCGATCATCAACGAAACCGTGGCGCAGATGTACTTCCGGGATGAGGACCCTGTGGGCCAGCGTATCGCGTTCGACAATCCGACGGACAGCCCGATGGTGGACTGGACAACGATCGTCGGCGTGGTCCGGGATGAGAAGCAGGACAGCCTGGGGAAAGCCGTCGCGCCCGAGGTCTACGCGACCCATCAGCAGAGTGCCGAATCAGAACTCGCGTTCGCCGTGCGTGCCCGCATGCCGGCTGAGGCCGTCCTTCCCGAAGTGCGAAAGATCGTTCGTGAGCTCGAACCGGTGCTGGCACTTTACGACATCCGCACGCTCGACGAAGTCGTCGCGCGCTCGATGTCGCGCGAACGCTTCACGACCTGGCTGGTGACGGTGTTCGCGACGCTCGCCCTGCTCATCGCCGCCGTCGGCGTCTACGGCGTCGTCGCGTTCTCGGTGAGCCGCCGCACACAGGAGATCGGCGTGCGAGTGGCGCTCGGCGCCTCGCGTCGCACCATTGTCCGGCTCGTGATGGCCGAGGCGCTCGGGCTGGTCGGGATCGGGCTCGTACTCGGTCTCGTCGGTGCCGTCGCGGGCGGTCGCGCGATCCGGACGCTGCTCTTCGAAACGGCGCCGACCGATCCCATGACGTTTGCGGCTGTCGTAGCCTTGCTCGCGATCACGGCCGTTGTCGCCGGCCTTGCTCCAACGCGCCGCGCGCTCTCCGTCGATCCGATCCAGGCGCTCCGATACGAGTAGCGCAGCCCTTTAGAGGCCGTAACAAAACCGCCGCCATTGCGGCATAGACGTGTTCAGTGCGGCGCGATAACGTCGGCGATTTATGGCCGGCGTGCCGTTGCCCGACCCGCTGTGGAATCTCATCGCACCGCTGCTGCCCGTTCCACCGCCGCGGCCGAACGGTGGACGGCCGCGAGTCCCGGATCGCGTCTGTCTCACCGGCATCCTCTTCGTGCTGCGCAGCGGCATTCCGTGGCAGATGTTGCCACGGGAACTGGGCTGCGGATCGGGGATGACCTGTTGGCGACGCTTGCGCGATTGGCAACACGAAGGCATC
>DATAEE010000344.1:0-2395 GCA_036258175.1 Vicinamibacterales bacterium | reverse complement strand
GCGTTTTCTTTCAGAGGAACGCGGCGAATGGCCTGACATAGATCTCGATCTTCCGAGCGGCGATCGCCGGGAGCGCGTCATCCAGCACGTGTACGAGAAATACGGCCGGCTTGGCGCCGCGATGACCGCCAACGTGATCACCTATCGCAGCCGTAGCGCCGCCCGTGAAGTCGGCAAGGCGCTCTCGCTCGATGACGATGCGATCGATCGACTCGCCAAGGTGATGAACCATTTCGAGTTCACCGATCCGAACGAGACGCTGGGCCGCAATCTGGAGTCCGTCGGTCTGTCGCTCGACATGCCGCGGATGCGGGCGTTCGCGGAGCTGTGGGTGCGTATCCAGGATCTGCCACGGCATCTCGGACAACATTCCGGCGGCATGGTGATTTGCCAGGGCGCGCTCGATACTGTCGTCCCGCTCGAACCGGCCACGATGCCCGGCCGCGTCGTCGTGCAATGGGACAAGGACGATTGCGCCGAGATGGGCATCGTCAAGGTGGACCTGCTCGGGCTGGGCATGATGGCGGTGCTGCAGGATGCAATTGCGCTTGTCAACACGACAACGCCCGATTCCCAACTCCCAACGCCCAATTCCCAACTCCCAACGCCTCAAGCCGAAAGCCTGAAGCCTAGAGCCAGCTTTGACCTTGCTCACCTCCCGCCTGACGATCCCGACGTGTACGAGCTGCTGCAGAAGGCGGACACGATCGGCGTCTTTCAGGTGGAATCGCGCGCGCAGATGGCGACGCTGCCGCGTCTGAAGCCGTCGCGCTTTTACGACCTCGTCGTGGAAGTGGCGATTATCCGTCCCGGGCCGATCGTCGGCGACATGGTGCATCCGTATCTGAACCGCCGCGCGGGACGCGAGCCGGTGGTGCCACTGCATCCGTCGCTCGAGCCCGTGCTCGCGCGCACGCTGGGCGTGCCGCTCTTTCAGGAGCAGCTTCTGCGGATGGCGATGGTGGCCGCAGGCTTCACCGGCGGTCAGGCGGAAGAGCTGCGCCGCGCCATGGGGTTCAAGCGATCCGAAAAGCGGATGAAGCAGATCGAGGTGCAGCTTCGCGAGGGAATGGCGAAAAACGGCATCACGGGTCAGACAGCCGAACGGATCATCACCTCGATTACGTCATTTGCGCTGTACGGTTTTCCAGAGTCACACGCCGCCAGCTTTGCGCTGCTGGCATACGCGAGCGCGTATCTGAAGGTGCACTACCCGGCGGCCTTCTATACCGCACTTCTCAACAATCAGCCGATGGGGTTTTATCACCCTGCGTCGCTCGTGAAGGATGCGCAGCGCCGAGGCGTGCGGTTCCATCCGATTGACGTCCAGCAGTCGGACTGGCTCTGCCGCATTGAAGACGATGGAGCCATTCGTCTCGGGCTCATGTACGTGAACGGTCTGCGCAAGGAGGTGGGGCAGGTGATTGCTTCGTACGTAGTGTCCGGCTTTAGCCGGACCCAGAACCGTCCCGAATGTCCCAAATGCGGCTCTGATGACGACTCGATGATCGAGACGGTTCGAGACGGAACGTTCTTCTGCAATACCTGCGCGCACGAATGGACTGCGCCAGTGCAGCCTGCCGGCCGCTTTGCCTCGATTGAGGATCTCGTGCGGCGCGCCAGCCTGCGCCGCGACGAGCTCATGACGCTCGCCGACATCGGCGCGCTGAATGCGTTCACCAACGAGCGCCGCAGCGCATTGTGGCAGGTCGAGCGAGCCGTCCGCCCGTCGGGCGAGCTGTTCGAGGAGGGGGACGCAGGGAGTAGGGAAGAGGGGATAGGGGAGAGGGAACGATTCGAACAATCCCCGTTGCCGCCCATGAATGACGACGAGCGGCTGCAAGCCGACTACGCCGGCACCAGTCTGACCATCGGGCCGCATCCGATGGCGTTGCGCCGGCAGGAGATGGCTGTACGTGGCGTGCTGCGCGCCTCAGATCTGCCGCAGGCGCGCGACGGCCGGCGCGTGCGCGTGGCCGGCATGGTCATCACTCGCCAGCGTCCCGGCACGGCCAAAGGGTTCGTGTTCCTCACGCTCGAAGACGAAACAGGCGTGGCCAACGTCATCGTGCGCCCCGACCTCTTCGATCGCACACGGTTGGTCGTCGTTCGTCAGCCGTTCCTGCTCGTCGAGGGAATACTGCAGCATCAGGACGGTGTTCTTTCGGTGAGGGCCGAACGCCTTCAGGGCATCGACGTCGGAGCATCCGTCGATGCGCACGACTTCTATTAGGTATCAGCGGACCGACGTCTCGTTTCAGTCCGGCCTCCGATTCGCAGCGGGGAAAAACACTCGCAGCGGCTCGAAGACTATCGTGTCGTGAGCGAATTTGCTCCCAACGGAGTCTGGGGAGACTTCGTCTGGAAAGCCGCTGCGGTGTTTTTGTACTTCGCG
>DATAEE010000343.1:0-7696 GCA_036258175.1 Vicinamibacterales bacterium | reverse complement strand
GCCACGATGGCGTCGTAGTCGAACGCCTTGTGATTGGTGGTGATGACGGCGCAGTCAATGCCGTCCGACAGCGCGCGGTCCGCCGGGATGGCCTCGAGATCCACATCGCCATGGTCAAGCCGCGGCACGAACGGATCGCTGTAGCTCACCTTCGCGCCGCTCCGGAGCAGAAGCTGCGCGACGTCGATCGCCGGCGACTCGCGGGCGTCGTTCACATCCGGCTTGTAGGCCATGCCGAACAAATGCACGCGCGACCCCCGCAGCGGCTTGGAGACGCTGTTAAGCGCATCCGCAATCCGTTCGACGACGAAGCGAGGCATCCCGGCATTGATGTGGCCCGCCAGCTCGATGAAACGGCTCTCGAAGCCGTTCTGCCGCGCTTTCCAGCTCAGATAGAACGGATCGATCGGGATGCAGTGACCACCGAGGCCAGGGCCCGGGTAGAAGGGCATGAAACCGAACGGCTTCGTCTTCGCCGCGTCGATGACTTCCCACACATTGATGTCCATGCTTCGGCACATCAATGCCAGCTCGTTCACCATCCCGATGTTGACCGCGCGGAACGTATTCTCCAGAAGCTTCACCATCTCGGCGACGCGTGTCGACGAGACAGGAATGATCTTGTCCACGCTCTGGCGATAGAGCGCCGCAGCGACTGTGGTCGAGTCCGCATTGATCCCACCGACCACCTTCGGAATGGTGCGTGTGTTCCACTGCCCGTTCCCAGGATCGACGCGCTCTGGCGAGAACGCGAGAAAGAAATGCTCGCCTGCCTTCAGCCCGGTCGCTTCGAGCATCGGCTGCAACACTTCGTCGGTGGTCCCGGGATAGGTCGTCGATTCGAGGATGATGAGCTGGCCTTCGCGCAGATGCTTCGCAACTTGCTCGACGGCAGACACGATGTAAGAAAGATCCGGATCTTTCGTCTTCCGGAGCGGAGTCGGAACGCAGATGTTGATGGTGTCCGCGTCGCGAAGCGCGGCGAAATCGGTCGTCGCCCGCAGCTTGCCCGCCTTGACCGCGCTCCGCACATCGTGCTCGGGAACGTCCGGGATGTACGACTCCCCTTTGGAAATCGCATCAACCTTCGCGCGATCGAGATCGACACCGAGCGCCGAGAAGCCCGCCCGCGCGAATTCCACGACGAGCGGAAGGCCGACATAGCCGAGACCGATGACCGCCGTCGTTGCCGACCGCGACTCCAGTTTGATGAGCAGATCACCAGCAAGACGGTTCATATCGAAGCGGTTATTATACCAGCCAATACAAAACGCAGGGCGAATGACAGACGTTGACGTGGTCATCATCGGCGGCGGCGTGACGGGTCTCGCGTCAGCGAGCGCGATCGCGGATCCCACGCGAAACATCGTCATCCTCGACCAGCACGCGCGGCCAGGTCTCGAGACGAGCACACACAACAGCGGCGTCATCCATGCCGGGCTGTATTACCCGAAAGGATCACTCAAGGCGCGGCTGTGTGTCGAAGGCCGCGAGCGCCTTTACGAGTTCTGCGCGCGCCGCGGCGTGCCGCACGCCCGCACGGGCAAGCTCATCGTGGCCACGAGTCCGGGCGACGACGCCCGCCTTGCCGCGCTCGAGACACGCGCGAAAGAAAACGGTGTCGACGATGTACGGATACTCGGACGGGAAGAGCTGGTCTCACACCAATCGGGTCTCGTGGCACCAATGGCTTTGCTTTCTCCTTCGACAGGCCTCGTAGCGGCCGACGCTCTCGTGCATGCGCTGCTTCAGGAATGTCGTGAGCGCGACGTCGGCTGGCTTCCCGCCAGCAAGGTGCTTGGCGGCGAACGGGCCAACGGCGCACTCGAGCTTCGAACCGAACGCGAACGTATTCGCACACGCGTCGTCGTCAACGCGGCGGGGCTGTACGCCGATGAAGTGTCCACCGCGCTCGGCGGAGACGCCTTCAAGATCTATCCATGCCGGGGCGAGTACGCCGAGCTGACGCCCAAGTGGCGTGAGCGGATCAAGCTCCCCGTGTATCCCCTGCCCCATTTATCTGGTCACGGACTCGGTGTTCACGTGACGCCGACAATTGACGGGGGAGTGCTCCTCGGTCCGACGATTCGATACCAGGCCCGGAAAGATGACTACGAGGACGATCGGCTCGAGCTGGAGGCGTTCCTCGAACCGGCCCAAGCGCTGATCCCCGACATCGTCATGAGCGATCTCCGGCTGGGCGGCAGCGGAATCCGAGCGAAGTTTCACCCACCAGAAGAATCTTTCGCCGACTTTCACATCGCTCACGACACTGGCGTGTCAGGACTGGTCCACGCGGCAGGCATCGATTCGCCAGGGCTCACGTCGTGTCTGGCAATTGGCTCGATGGTGGGCCGTCTCGTCAGCGAAGTGCTTTAGCTCCGTTCTCTACCCGACGCTCGATGTATCGCCGCAACGCATCTCGCCACGATGGCATCGCGATCCCGGCGCGCGCCAGCTTCGCCGTCGAGAGCACCGAATAACGCGGCCGCGCGGCACGAAGCGCCACGGTGTCAAGCGTAATGGACCGGAGCCGGGCCTCACGACCCAGCAGCCGAGCCGCCTCGCGCGCGAATTCGTCCCATCGGCACTCTTCGCTGTTCACGCAGTGATAAAGGCCCGGCTCGGCGCCCGATTCGAGTAGGCGACGTGTCGTCGTGGCGACATCTACAGCGTAACTCGGCGACACGACGCGGTCGGTAAATACCGGCGCTTCCTTACCCTCCTCTATCGTCGCGATGAGGGTGCCGGCACTGCCTACCCTCGCGCCGCGTCCCGCAGTCGGTCCGCCGAAAACGCTCTCGACGCGGAGGCAGTACCATCGCTGCGCTTCTGCTGACAGTCGCTCGCCGAGGAGTTTGGACAGACCATACGCGGAAGCAGGGTTCGGCCGGTCGTCCTCGGTGTAAGGACGATCGATCCGGCCGTCGAACACGAAATCGGATCCATAGTGGATGAATACCGCCCGACGCTTGGACGCCTCACGCGCAAGCGTCAACACGGCAAACGCGTTCAGCTCGAACGCGCGGACGGGATTGTCCTCTGCTGCATCGACGTCGTTGTAGGCGGCGCAGTTCACCACGACGTCAGGTGTTTCATGCGTCAGCGCGGCGCGCACCGCATCCGCGTTTACGATGTCCAAGTCACGGTGGCCCAGCCCTACGACATCATGACCGTTCTTGAACTCTTGAACGATGGCCGCGCCGAGATGACCGGTCGCGCCGGTGACAAGGACCTTCATGACGCATAGAACCCGGCGATTGCCTCGACGACGTACGCCTGCTGGGACTCCGTCAGCTCACCATAGATAGGCAGCGCGAGCGTCTCGGCCGCCGCGCGCTCGGCTTCCGGAAAGTCTCCGACGCGATGTCCGAGTGCCTTGAAGCACTCCTGCAGATGAAACGGCACAGGATAGTAGATCTCGGTCCCTACGCCGGCTGATTCCAGATGCGTACGCAGAGCGTCGCGCCGTGGCGCACGGATGACGAATTGATTGTAGATATGATGTCGCTCGCTCGGCTCGACGGGTGCCGCAACTGGAAGGCCAGCTTGCGTGAACAGAGCGCGGTACCGCTCGGCGTTCCGTCGCCGACCCTCGGTCCAGCCCTCCAGGTGTGGCAGCTTCACGCGCAGCACAGCAGCCTGGATGGCGTCGATACGGAAGTTCCCGCCGACAATCTTGTGAAAGTACTTCGGCTCTGCGCCGTGGCCTCGCAGCAAACGAAGCCGATGCGCCAGCGCGTCGTCGTTCGTGGTCACGAGGCCGGCGTCGCCGAACGCGCCGAGATTCTTGCTCGGGAAGAAGGAGAAGCAGCCGATCGCGCCCATCGTTCCTGCGGGCCGCTTTCTGTAGTGAGCGCCAATCGCCTGCGCGGCATCCTCGATGACCGGTATGCCGCGATCGCGCGCCAGCTTGAGGATGGGATCCATCTCGGCGCACAGGCCGAAGAGATGAACGGGCATGATCGCGCGCGTGCGATCGGTTACGGCACGTACCACGGCCGCGGGATCAGCGTTGAACGTGACGGGGTCGATATCCACGAGCCGCGATGTCGCGCCGAGCCGCGCGACCGAACCGGCAGTGGCGAAGAACGAGTACGTTGGCATCACGACTTCGTCGCCGGAACCGATGTCGAGCGCCATGAGCGCCATCAGGAGCGCATCGGTACCGGAGGACACGCCGATCGCGTGACGAACGCCGACTGCGGCGGCAAGCTCCTGCTCGAACACGTCGACCTCGGCGCCAAGGATGAAGCGCTGGCTGTCGGCCACGCGTGCGAGCGCGGTCAGAATCTCGTCGCGAAGCGGCGCGTACTGCGCGGACAGGTCGAGCAGCGGCACACGAAGGTGGGTGGTCGAAGGCATCCGCGGCGTTGAGAGGCGCGCTCCAATCTATCACGTTGATGCTGGACAGCCGGCTCTGGTACGCTCCCCGCAACCATGCCACACGCGGCCCTCGGGCCTCGTGCCTCGGGCCTCGTCAGGATCGTCTTCGCGGCGCTTGCCTTTCGCACCCTTTCCTCGATCGTCGGATTCCTCGTCAACGCAATTTTCCCGCTCGCACAGCGGGAACAATTTACGGTGTTCGGCCGCACCAACCACTTCTGGGACGCGTTCGCACGCTGGGACTCGGGCTGGTTCTACGGCATCGCCCGGAACGGCTACGCGTTCGTCGAAGGAGGTCGGAGCAACCTCGCGTTCTTCCCCGCCTACCCGATGTCGATGAGGTACGTCGCCCGACTGATGGGCGGCGATCAGCAGTCTGACTACTTCATCGCCGGCATCCTCGTGTCCTGGACCGCCTTCGTTCTGGCGATCGTCGTTCTCTATCGCCTCGCGCAACTCGAGCTCGGAGACGAAGCGGCGGCCGTGCGTAGCACGATCTACGCGACCGTCTTCCCATTCGCGTTCTTCCTGGGAGTCGTGTACTCGGAAAGCCTGTTTCTGCTGGGAACTGTGACGACCTTCTACGCCATGAGACGGTCCCGTTGGCTGCTCGCAGGTCTGGCGGGGGCGCTCACCACGGCGACGCGCGCGAACGGGGTTTTCATGCTGCCCGCACTGCTAGTGCTGCTCTGGCCGCTCCGGCGTGATCGGATGACGCTCGTCAAGGGCCTCGGTGCCGTCGCCCTTGCGTCGGCTGGCTATGTGGCCTACTCGCTCTTCGTCTATCAAATGAGCGGTTCGTTCTTCGAGTGGCGCAACAGCATCGTCCGATGGGACTGGAGCCCCGGTTCGCGCATGCCGTGGATGCCGCTGTGGACCGTCATCGGCAACGTCCTCACCGATCCTTATGGCTATCTTACGCTTGGTCCTCAGGCCGTCTGTGATTCCCTGAACGCCGCCGCAGCGGTTTCCCTTCTGGTGGCTACGCCTCTCATCATCCGCCGTTTCGGAGTTCCAGGAGTCGCGTATACCACGCTGATTGTGATCAATCTCGCGGTGCCGCTGTCGTCGGGTTCGCTGGAAGGATTGGGACGATATGCCGGCGTGCTCTTCCCGTTTTCACTCTGGCTGGCGAGTCTGTCCGGCATCGCCAGGCATCACTGGATCGTTGCGATCTTCGGGATGCTTTACGTGATTTGCTTTACGCTCTGGGTGAAACTGTATCCGCTCTTTTGAATAATCTGCACAATGTGAGCGTGATCCGTACGGCCGCGTTCGTCGTGGCGCTCCATTTCGCCCTGACGATGAATGCGCACGCGCAAGTCGTCGTCAGCGGACTCGAGCAACCCGTCGCGTTCGCGCAACACCCCGGCGATCCGGCTGTCTGGTTCGTCGCGCAGCAGAACGGCATCGTCTGGCTGCTTCGCAATCGCGTACGCCAATCTACTCCGTTCCTTGATCTAAGAGGCAGTATTGCCTTCGGTGGCGAGAGCGGGCTCCTTGGCCTGGCGTTTCCCCCTAACTACGCGGCCACCGGACGGTTCTACGTCAATTTCACGAACACCGGCGGGCATACGGTCGTCGCCCGTTTCCTGCGTTCGACAGTTAACGGCGACGTCGCCGATCCCTCAACACGCAAAGATCTTGTGTGGTCGACGGGCCAGCCCTTCATCGCGCGCAACGCGGGTAACCACAAGGGTGGCTGTCTCGCGTTCGGTCCCGACGGATACCTTTACGTCGCCTCCGGCGACAGCGGCTTCGCCGGCGACCCTCAGAATGCCGCGCAAAATCCTGGCGACCTACGCGGAAAGATTCTCAGGATCGACGTGAGCAGCGTCGCGCTCAATCATCCGAATGGCTTCGTGGTCCCGCCTGACAATCCCTTCGTCGATGACATCCCGGTGGACGCTCTGCCCGAGATCTGGGCGTTCGGTCTGCGCAATCCCTGGAAGATCAGTTTCGACAATCCCATGCTGGGCGGGACCGGCGCGCTGCTCATCGGAGACGTCGGACAAGGCGCACGAGAAGAAATAGATTTCGAGCCGGTTGGACAGGGTGGAAGAAACTACGGCTGGGCAAGGCAAGAGGGCGCGGCCGATTTCGATCCGGTAAGGCCAATTGCCTTCGGGCCGCTGACCGGGCCGATTCACGATTACGGTCGAGCATCCGGCGCGTCAGTCACGGGGGGCTATGTCTACCGCGGCTCGCGTCAGCCGTCGAGACGCGGCCGCTACTACTTCGCGGACTTCATCTCCGGCCGCGTGTGGTCATTCATCATCTCGGGCGGCGCAGCACAGAACCTGTTTGAGCACACCGGGGAATTCGGCGGCCCGGGTGTGCTCGGTAACATCAGCGGCTTCGGCGAGGATGCCGCGGGCGAGCTCTACATCCTCAACTACACCGCGGGAACCATCGTCGCCATTCATCTCACAATCCCGACGGGTCTGCGCGTCGTCCCATGACGCGTCATCTCACGACGCGAAAACCCTTGGGCGACGTCGGCGCGGAGTTGATTGGCAACAGGAACCGGGCCATGTCGCAGCCACCGAACGTGAGCACCGGATCGCACCGGCCGACCTCTCGCCATGTCGGCGTTCCGAGTCCAGTCCCGTCGATCAGCACATCGAAGTGCAGCTGCGTCGGCTGGTAAATCAGAATGTCGCACGAGATCTCGAGCCCGCCACCCTGAGGCGCGGGGCAGCGCGTGCCGCCGGTCTTTCTCAGAAGTCCCCAGCCTTCGGCGCGGTGCTCCCAGGCCACACGATTCAAGAACTCGCCGATCTGAGCGAGGTTGGCCCACGGCGTCGGATACTGCGGCCGAATGCGCTCGAGGGTTGGCAGAAGACTGGTCTGAGCGACCGCAAGCGCGGGAGCGGCCACTACCGAAAAGATCACCACGATGGCAATGCGTCGAACCATGGTGCCTCCCAACCCGGGGGCTAACCGGACGACAACCGAAAAGAGGGATCTTCGCCCTTCAAACCTTACAGTTCTGGGGTGAGGAGCTTCTGGTAACTGACTGAGATAATACCACTTAGCGACTCATCCGGCAAGCTTGATGAGCTAGCAGGGGCGAGGGGCCTGGGATCGGGCGACGGTCACCGACGCCGGCTTTTGATGGCGGCGCGGGTCTCTC
The DNA here is from genome assembly GCA_036258175.1 of Vicinamibacterales bacterium. Taxonomy (GTDB): domain Bacteria; phylum Acidobacteriota; class Vicinamibacteria; order Vicinamibacterales; family 2-12-FULL-66-21; genus DATAEE01. The sequence goes on along the minus strand of DATAEE010000343.1, from coordinate 174 downwards.
TCTCAGCTTCCCGGCGTCGAATCGTCTCGCGCTTGTCGTGGACCTTCTTGCCTTTCGCCAGGCCGATCGCGATCTTCACCCGGCCGCTCTTGAAGTACATCCGCGTCGGCACGAGCGTCATGCCGCGTTCGACGGTCTTGCCGATCAGCTTTCGAATCTCCTCGCGGTTGAGCA
>DATAEE010000342.1:0-3810 GCA_036258175.1 Vicinamibacterales bacterium | reverse complement strand
CACCGAAAACGCCAGCGCCTCGGTCGGCGCCGTCCCCGCCTGGAGAACGTACCCTTCCCAGCTCGTCGAGCGTTCGCTGTCGCCGACGAACGCACCGGCGCGGCCGGGGGCGCGGCGCACGCCGAACTCGTCCTCGAAGAGACGCTCGTAGTCGCGAAACGCAGCCGCCTTGAGGTATGTCTGCTGCCTGAAGTTCAACTGCGCCTGGGGGTACACGTAGACGAAATCGGCCCGGCCCTGCCAGTCCCACTGCGCCAGCGCGATGTTCGTCAGGCTCCACGAGATGAATCGCGCCTCCGGCCGCGGCTCCGAGTTGTACGTCGTCTGCACGGAGATGGCGTTCAGGTTGACCCGTCTCGTGAAGCCTAGGTCGGCGCGGTAGTCGGGGCTCGAGCCGGTCGCTGTCGTGGCCAGGACCGTGTGGCGGGTGCGCCGCTCGATCTTCCCGTAGTACGCAAGTCCCTGTCCGTAGCGCTGGCGAGTCCCGCCGAGATCCATGTCGCGAAACGGCATCTCCGCGACGCTGCCGGCGACCTGAGCGGTCAGCACCGTCCGGTCGCTCATGCGGATGCGCGCGTCCGCGCTCGCGAGTGTGCTGAACGATCCGCCTTCCTGAATCCGGGTGATCGTCGCGCCGACCGTCGATTCCCGGCCGACGTCGCGCTTGAGCCTGAATGCCCCCTTCGCCGGGCCGTCCGTCGCGACGAGCGCGCCGATCGTCGTGCGACCCTGTTTGCCGGTCAGCTTGACGGCGTAATCGGGGTCCACGATCGTCCGCGTATGGATGATGGCGATCGGCGTCTGGAAGGTGTCGATGCCTTCCAGGAAGAACGGCCGCTTCTCCTCATAGAAGACCGGGAATCGTTGATTCACGGTCAGCACGAGCTGGTCCGCTTCCACCTGCGCGAAATCCGGATTCGCGGCAAACGCCGCGTTCATCGTCGGCGTGATCCCGAAGTTGACCGTGATCCCCGGCTCCGGATCGGGCTCCCCCTCGACGAATCCATTCGGCCCTGATGCGCCGGTCTGCGTGACCACGCCCGTCGGAATGAGTTCGAGGAGCCGGCCTTCGCCGACGTCCGTGAATTCGCCGAGCTGGCCCGCCTGATCCAGGAGGCTCGACTGATCCCGCGACAACGGTCTCCACGAGATTTGCTCGTTGCGGTCGCGCCGGATGAATCGCTGGACGTGCAGACCCCACACCGGCGACTCGCCGCTCCGATAGCGCAAAGAGGCAAACGGAATCGCGGCCTCGACCGTGTAGCCGGCGTCGTCGACGGTTCCCTTGGACTCGATGACGAGATCGACCGTCAGGTCCGGATTGGCACGGCCCTCCGTGTAGATGCCGTCGGCCTGGATGCCAAACGGGTTGAAGAATATGTAATAGGCGCGCCGCCGATCGTGAAACGTATCCAGATACACGCCAACGATGTCGTCGTCTGAAATGGCGTCGCGGCGCGCGACGGTCGCACGAATCCTGCCGGACGCATCCTCGGCGCGAAACGCGAGATAGAGCGCGCGGCGGTCATATCCGACTCGCACTTCGGTCCGTTCGGAAGGATCCAGGTTGTCTCCGGGCTGGATCTGGCGGAATCCATCGAGACGGGCGGCGTCCGCCCATACCGCATCATCGAGGCGGCCGTCGATGACCGGGGGCCGCGCGAAGCGGGCCGGCTGAACCGTCGCCTCAGACGTCTTTGCTGATTGAGCCCACGCGGACGACCCGCTTGCGCACAACACGAGGACCGCGATCCGCCTGCACGCGTGCTCCATGATCGGCAATATGCCGATCCATCGCGGATGGTAACGGACAGCGTCGGAGAGCCCGCACCCTGACCGTTACCGTTTGTCATCGAACGGCATAGTTACGAGTGACAGAGAAGCTATGAGAACCCAACCGTCCAGCGTCGCGCTTCTGGCTGCCGGGCTGTTACTTGCAGCAGCACCCTCTTTGTCCGAACGCGACTGCTGCCCCGTGCTGGAGCTGCGCCAATACACGCTGAAGCCCGGACAGCGGAACGTCCTGATCGAGTTGTTCGATCGCCATTTCGTCGAGTCGCAGGAAGCGACCGGGATGACGATCGTCGGGCAGTTTCGCGATCGCCGGCGCGCCGATCGATTCGTCTGGGTACGAGGCTTCGCTGACATGCAGACCCGCCACCGGGCGCTTGAAGCGTTCTACGAAGGACCGGTCTGGGCCGAGCACAAAGCGGCCGCGAACGCCACGATGGTTGATGTCAGCGACGTCTGCCTGCTCAAACCGGCGGGGCCGGAGACGTCTTTTCATCTCGACATCACCGATCGGCCGAAGCCCGGTGAAGTCAGGGGAAGCGCGATAGTGGCCGTGGGGATTCACCGTCTGCAGCAGGCCGCCGATGCCGGCGTCCTCTCGCAGTTTCAACAACACGTCGTTCCAGCTCTCCGACGCGAACGTGTATTCATTCAATCGGTTTTCGTGACCGAGTCGGCGCCCAACACGTTTGCCCGACTGCCAGTCCGCGAAGGCGAGCACCTGCTCGTCTGGTTCGGCACCGCGCAGAACGGCGAGCCGCCGACCGAGCCGCGGCTACTGGCGGCGACCGCGGGTTTGAGCGCGCACGCCGACGGGCCGGCGTCGTTCCTCGAGCTGGAGCCGACGCCGCGATCGCTGCTCGGCCGCGACAAACGGCCGTAACGCCGGCCGCTACAATAGGTGCCGTGTCGGTCGGCGGCCCGTTCATCGTGTCCCCGGATCTCGCCGCGATCGTGCGTCCCGGCGTGCTGTGGTGGCGGAACGCCACCGTGACCGAGCATCTGGCTGCGCTCGACACGCTGCTCGCCGAGGCCGAAGCGGCGCTGAGGGCGAAGCCGCCCGCCGACACAGCAGCGGTGCGCATCATGTACAAACGCGTCGGCCTCGATCCGACCAAAACGAGGCCCTCGAGCGAGGCGCTGCTGCGCCGCGTCCTCAAAGGCGGCGCCATTCCGCGCATCAACACGATGGTGGACGTCATCAACTGGTGCTCGGTGGAGTTCCAGTTGCCGTACGGGCTCTACGATTTCGCGTTCGTCCGCGGCGTCCCGACCTTGCGCCTCGGTCGCTCTGGCGAGGAATACGCCGGCATTCGCAAGGACATGGTGCACGTGGCCGGGCGGATCACCGTGGCCGACGACGAAGGGCCGTTCGGGAATCCGACGTCCGACTCGGCTCGCACCATGGTCACGACCGCGACGACGGACGTGTTGGTGATCGTCTACGCGCCCGCCGCAGGTCCACGACCGGAGCTCGAGGGTGTCTTGCAGCTGACCGCCGACAGGATCGCGCGCGTGTGCGGCGGGCAGGAATCGGGGCGAGCGATCACGTAGCGCTGTCGCGATGCGTGCGGGCGCTGTCCTCTGGGCGCCACGGCTAGCAAAAACAACCGATCTCTAAGAAGCAGCCGTCTTCGGGCGGCGGACGAGGGCGAGCGTGGCGGCCATTCGACGCACGGCCTCGGCCAGCTCCGGCTCGCGATGGCCGGCGAAGCCGACGCGGATATACGGGAGCGGCGCGCCGTCGAACGAGAAGCGATCGCCCGCCTCGAAGATCACGTCCTGCGCGGTCGCCATCCGGCTCCACCGATCGATATCGATGTCGGGAGCCACCCGCAGCCAGAACGCGGTTCCTCCGACGGGAGGCGTGACGGTCACTGCCCCGCCGAGCTCGCGCGCCAGGAGCGCCGCCATCGCGTCCCGCCGCGCGCGATAGATCCGCTGCATCCGGCGCACGTGCCGCTGCACTTCGCCGTCCTCGACGAGCTCGGCGACCGCCGACTCGAGGACCTGATCGCC
>DATAEE010000341.1:0-2158 GCA_036258175.1 Vicinamibacterales bacterium | reverse complement strand
GCCGCCTGCGCAGTTGACCTTAAAGTTCGGCGTGACGAGCCCTTCTTCGAGCGCGGCAGTCGCCACGACGATCTTGAACGTCGATCCTGGCGAATAAGTCCCCTGGATCGCGCGGTTCTGCATCGGATGCAGCTTGTCGGTGTTGAGCGACGTCCACGTCGCGCGATCGATCCCGGCAGCAAACCGGTTCGGGTCGTACGCCGGCAGGCTGACGAGCGACAGGACTTCGCCCGTCCGGGGATCGAGGATCACGGCGGCACCGTTGAAGCCGCTCGCGCGGAATCCTTCCTCGACCGCGCGCTGGATGTCGCCGTCGATCGTCAGCTGAAGCCGCCGCCCTTCGGTCGGCGGTTCGATGCCAGCGCCGCTAATTTCGCGACCCACGCTGTTGACGACGACGTAGCGGTTCCCATCACGGCCCATGAGGTCCCGGTTGTACGCCTGTTCCACACCCGCCTGGCCGACCACGGCCCCGCTCTGGAGCCCGGCGAACTCCGGGCGATCGAGCTGCGCGTCGGTGATCTCGCCGACGTAGCCGAAGAGATGCGCGCCGAGCGCGTCGGGGTACCGGCGCGTCGGGACGTCCTGCCTCACGACGCCGGGCAATTCGAGCTTGTGCGCCTCAATGCGGGCGAGCTGGTCGATGGTGGCGTCCTCGATGATCTCGATCGGGCGGTACGAGGGCTCGCGCCGCCGGCGCTCGATCGCTTCGCGCACGTGCTGTTCGTTGAGCCCGGCTATCCGGACGAGCGCCCGGATCGTCTCGTCGAGATCCTGGATCTGCTCCCGGACGATCGAGATCTTGGTCGAATAACGGTTCTCGACGAGCACATTCCCGTCGCGGTCGTAGAGCACGCCGCGCGGCGCCCGCAACGGAAGCGTCCTGAGGTGGTTGTTCTCCGCCATCTCGCGGAACTTCCCGTGCTCCGCGACCTGGAAGATCCAGAAGCTCACGACCAGCGCCAAGAAGCAGACGGCGACCAGGTACTGCAGCACGCTCAGCCTGACGCCGACGGTCCGCCGGTTGTCGTATTGCGTGCTGGTCGTGATCATCGTCGATACCGCATCTGCCGGCGCTGCAGCAGCCCCGGCAGCCACTCGGCCGCCTGGAAGACCAGCAGGCCGATAAGCGCGTTCCCCAACGCCTGCCAGAATACCGCGCCCAGGGTCAGACCCGCCCCCCGGGGCGTCGGGAGGCCCGAATCGGCCGCCACGACGGGCAGCATCGCGTGGACCCCCCGGAAACACAAGGTATGCAGCAGGGAGGCGCTCAGAAACACGATGAACCGGGGAACCGCTCCGCTGACGATGAACTGGGAGCCGACGACTCCGCTCACAAAACCCACGAGCGTTTTGGCCAGCCCGCTGACCCCGATGATCTGCGCCGACAACGCATCCTGCGCGAGCCCGCCGAGCGTGCCCGCGAACAAGCCGACGACCGGCCCGAACGCCAGCGCGGCGTACACGACCGCCACGAGCACGAGGTCGACCGTAGCCGGGCTGCCGACCGTGAAGCGCGCGAGAGTCGTCTGCAACGCGAGCGCGACCGCGATCGTGCCGAAGACGATCGCCGTCTTCATCGCCGCTTGTCCCCTGCCGTCGGCGACGGCAGCGCGAGCGGCGGCGAGAGCACGACAAGCACCTCTTCGACGTTGGAGAAATCCACGGCCGGCCGAACCTTGATCGTCTTGTAGAGGCCGGTACCCCGCTCCGCAGATTCGACGCGCCCGATCGGGAAGCCCTTTGGGTAGATGCCGTCGTTCCCCGCTGTTACGACGGTGTCGCCGACCTGCACGTCCGAAAGGTTCGAGACGTACTCCATTAGGAGCGGCGGATCACCCGCCGTTCCGACGACGACGCCGCCAGCGCGAGACCGTTCGATCATGGCTCCGGCGCCGGCGTTCGGACCGATGATGAGCTGAACGCGCGCGGCGTGCGGCGCGAGCGGCCCGAGAATGCGGCCGACGATCCCCGCCGGTGCGATGACCGCCATGTCAGCCCGGACACCCTCGCTTTCTCCTTTGTCGATCCAGATGCCCGGGATGCCAGGCGTCGCGTCACCCGCAATCACATCCGCGGCAAGCGTCGGCAGCGCCGTTTGAGATTTGAGATCGAGGAGCTGCTGCAGCTTCTGCGACCGCTGGGCGATCGCCCGTTC
>DATAEE010000340.1:0-23878 GCA_036258175.1 Vicinamibacterales bacterium | reverse complement strand
GAATTCGCGATCGGCATACTGTCTCCTTCGTTCACCGAGGAAGAGCGCTGACCGTCATTTGTGCGGCATCTGAGACATCATGTGGTCGTGCATCATCGCCATGTGGCGATGCATGTCGACCTGATTCTTGATGAGCTCGGTCAGAAGCGCCTGCATGGCGGCGACCTTGTCGTCGCCGCGCGCGGATGTCATCGTCTGTGCCAGGGCCTCGAGACGCGCATCCGCCGCTTTCATGTCGGTCATCATCTTGTCGTGGTCCATCATGCCGCCGGCCTGCGGCGTCGACATGCTGTGTTCAGGCACTTTGGTGGGTGCCTGCTGCGCCCGGACGGGGGCGAGGAAAAGACCTGCGGCGATCGCGAAGGCAGTGATAGGGATCAATCTCATGTTGCGACGATAGCGGATCGGTGCGGCGGCGGCTGTTCAATAATGAGCACCTGCCCACCACAAATCGAGACGCGCCTTCATCAACTGATCGTGCTGATCGTACGCGATGGTGTCCTCAAGAGAGTCGCCGCTCACCTCTACTACAGGTTCGATCGCGACGTGGTGATCATTCGCACTCTCTCGGGGCGCGTCGCGAACGCGGTCCGCAGCTTAGCGATCACTTTGCGCCACCCAGCGGCACACCGTGACCGTACCCGTTGCTGGCTCGTGGACGGCGTGGAATGGAACGTACGGCTCTCGCAGGTGGGCTCGCCCGACATCCTCGAGAAGTTCGATGCCACGTTCGACACGTACTGGGAAAGCCCCGAAATACGAGTCTTATGAACCGATCGGGGATGCCGTTCGATTCGATCGCGCGGTGGCGCCGCAACAGGGCGAATCACTCGAGGCGCCGCTTCTCTTCCTGGATGTCGAACCATGGCCACATCAGCGCGAGATGCTCGAGAAGCTTGCCGTAGAGCGCGAACGGCATCACCGCTTCAAGAATCTTGTGGTTGCCGCCCACGGGAACCGGCAAGACGATCGTCGCCGCGCTGGATTACAAACGCCTGTGCGATCAGCACGGCGATCTACGCCTGCTGTTTGTCGCACATCGACAAGAAATCCTGAAACAGAGCCTTGGCGCATTCCGCCAGGTACGATCCGAGACGAGCAGACGACCTCGGACCTGTTCTTTGTGACTTTCGAACAGTCGGAGCGCGAGTATTCGCCCTCCACGCTCTACAAGGACTGTGCGATCTTGCCCACGCTGTTCCATGGGGAGGCGCAGTCGACCACCACGCAGCAGTCGAAAACCTGGCAGCGCTGCATTCATCACCGGACCCTTGGCGGCAACATCCTGGCGTTCGTGCGTCCAAGAAGGAAGCTGGGGGACGCACGATGCCATACACGTTCCTCGGCCCCGCAGACTACGTCTCGCACAAGAGCGAGCGGCCAATCAGCTTTGTTTGGAGATTGCGGAGACCGATGCCTGCGGATTTCTTCCGGCAGGCGAAGGTGGCCAGCGGCTAATGTCTCGCTCCGCACGACGCAGTTCGGGTAGCGTTCGAGGGAGTACTTTGCCTCTCAAAGGGCGCCAGAACGGACCAGTGGTCGGCGACGAGACGAGAAATCTCGAATGATGCAGACGCTCAGTGGGATTTTGAAGCACCGGTCACTCGGTTCCGACACTCGAAACTGACAGAGAACCGAGTGACCTGCCAGGCTAAGTTCTGCAGGTTTTGTTAGGAATTTTTGTGGAATTGGTCGGGGCGAGTGGATTTGAACCACCGACCCCTCGGTCCCGAACCGAGTGCTCTACCAGGCTGAGCCACGCCCCGACACACGATCACGGCCCGGAACGGCCGCGTTCGATTGGCAGAACCTGATTATCTTACCCCAACCTGCAGTCGCTGCGGTAACAGGCCGGCACGCGTCAGCGTGCGTGCTGCGAATCGTCTTCGAGCGCCACGGCGGGCGTCGTGCGCGAATCGAGCGCTGACGCCGCCAGCGCAGTCGTCCGCGGCTCGTCGGCAGTCCGCAGCCCGCTCCCGTCGCAGCTCAGGCAGCGCACACGGCTGGCCGACTCGTCGCCCACAATGAATCCGGCGCCCTTGCATTCAGGACACGTCATCACGCCCTGAGGATGGACCCATCTCACGCGTCCGACAAATAGAATCTACTGATGGACATCAGCGAATTCTGAGATGAGATCACTGCCAGCGCACAAGGGGCGATCGATAGAAGTTGATGCCGAGGGCCGTCCAGCGCGGGCCTTGCGCGCCGAGACGCCGCTTGAAGTCACCCCACGCACGGCTGTCGGCGCGCGACCAGCCAATCTCCGCGATCATCGGCAAACGCGGAAACGCCATGAATTCGACGTCGCGAATATCCGCCAGCGTTTCCGACCAGAGCGGCGCCTCAACGCCGAGAATTGCCGACTCGGGCACGTCGCTCGAGATCTGTGCAGGATCCCACGTGTAGGCATCATCGACATCGATGTACGCCGCCCAGCTCAGGCCGAGCACCGTATCAGGGTGATACTTCATGTCGAGATACGCCTTGTTGGCCGGTGACATGATGATCTTGACGCCCTGCTTGACCGCCGGCGCGAGCGACCCATCGGGCCGCCAATGTTGAACGATTGAATCCGGCGCGAGGCGCACAGGCGCGACCTCGTCCCATCCGACCATCTGTTTCCCGCGAGCGCGCACGATGGTCTGAACCCGCTCGATGAACTTCGTGTATTGCGCCGGAGCCAGCGTCTTTACCTCGTCTCCGCCAATGTGAAAGTACGGACTCGGCGACACCGTCGCAATGTCGCGGACCACATCGTCGATGAACTGATACGTGATTTCTTTGTCGACACAGAGCGAGCTGAAGCCGACTTCGATCCCCGTGTACAAGGCTGGCGCGACGTTGTTGCAGTTCAACTGTGCGTACGAGGCGAGCGCGGCGTTGGTATGGCTCGGCATGTCGATCTCCGGGACGATGACGATAAAGCGTTGCTGCGCGTACGTCACCAGGTCTGTCAACTGCTGTTGGGTGTAATACCCGCCGGGTCCGCCGCCGACCTCCGTGCTCCCACCGTAGGTGGCGAGGTTCGGCCACGACGGGATTTCGATGCGCCAGCCCTGGTCATCCGCAAGGTGCAGGTGGAACCGGTTCAGTTTGTAGAGCGACATCAGATCGATGTAGCGCTTCACCTCGTCGACCGAGAAGAAATGACGCGAGACGTCCAGCATCGCGCCGCGCCACGGGAAGCGCGGTTGATCGGTGATGTGCGCGGCGGGTGCGCGCAGCACGCGCGCGCTGTCCGGCCGCACGGCACCGTAATCTACGAACGTCGGCAGTAGCTGGCGAAACGTCTGGACACCGTAGAAGAGCCCGGCTGGTTGATTGGCCGCAATCGTGACGCCCTCCGGCGCGACGGTCAGTTCGTATGCTTCCTCGCCTGCCTGTGAGAGTTTGGCGAGACGCAGGTTGATGTTTCCTGGGCCCGGCCCCTCCCCCACCTCCATCCTCAACGGATCCTGGCCGGCTGCAACGCCAATGAGATCGACGAGATAGCGGCCGATCCAGGCGACACGCTCGTCGCCGGGCGGCACGACGATCTTTGTGTTGGCGGTCACGATGAATTCCGCGCGGCCACGTCCTTCGACAGAAGTGGGCACCGGAATGAGCGTGCGGGTCGGCGGAGCGGCGCAGGCAGTCAGCGACACGGCGACCGCGAGAATGACGACAGCATGACGGAGCATGCGCCGAAGGATAGCAGGTGACGCCGCTATTCCCGCAACGCCACGATTGGATCGACGCGCGTCGCGCGCCGAGACGGGATCCATGCCCCGCCGGCGGCTGCTGCCAGGAGCAGAGCGGCAATTCCGACAGGAACTGTCGGAGCGAGCGCCAGCAATCCAAACGTGTGCGATTCGAGCCAGCTCGCGAGAACGGCCGCGGCAGGAACGCCGATGAGGCATCCCGCTGCCACGGGTCGCACGGCGACGCGCAGGACGAGGCCGACGAGCGATCGCGGTGCCGCTCCCAGCACGATCCGGATCCCGATCTCCCGAACCCGAAGTGCGACTGCGGAGGCAGCGACGCCGTAAATGCCGGCGGCGGAAAGCGCGAATGCGATCCCCGCAAGCGCCACGAGAAGCCACGCGAGTGTCAGCAGCGGCGCGAGTGCTTCGTCTACTTCATCACGAAGCGTGTAGATGCGAAGCGGCGGTGGATTGTCCGCAGCGCGCCGCACCGCCGCGGCGAGCGGCGCCGAAAGCGCAGCCGGCGACCCGCTCGTGCGGAGGACAAAGGTCATTCCACGCGCTGCCGTCTGCGCGTGCGGCAAGTACACCGTCGGCCGCGGTCCGCCATCGTACCAGTTCAACTGGACATCCTCGACAACGCCGACGATCTCCGACTCGGTCCCACCTTCGATCGCGAGACGGCGTCCGAGCGGATCGCGGTCGCCCCACAGGCGTGTAGCGAGCTGTCGGCTGACGAGCGCGACCCGAGCGGCCTGCGCGGTATCGCCGGAGGCAAACGATCGTCCACGCACGATTGGCACTCCGATCGCCGCGAGCCCGGTCGGATCGGCTATCTGCACGTCGGCCGTGGGTGGCCGTGTCCCCTTCGCCGGCGGAGCTTCGACCGGCCAGACGCCGCTCGTCGGATTGGAAACGTTGCTGGCGGGCGCGTTCCGGATCAGGCCCGCCACATGCACTCCGGGTAGCGCACCCGCGTTCGCGATCGAACGGTCGAAGAAAGCCACGACGTCGTCGTCCGCCGTGAACCGGTGCGGCGCCGCGGTCGTGCGCGCCAGCAGGACGCGATCGGGGTCGTATGCGTGGAAGACTTCGCCGACGTCCCGCAGACCGGAACCGAACAGCACGGCAGCGGTCAACAACACGACTGAGACAGCCGTTTGTAGCCCGAGTACAACCTGACGACTTCGACCAGGAACGCCGACAGCCGCGCGTCCTCCCAGCGCGATCGTCGCTGCGAGGCGCCCGCGGACACCGCGGACACCAGACCAGATGCCGACCGCGACCCCGATCAACGTTGCCGCGCACCAGGTCACGACCGCCAGCGGAAGATCGAGCTGAATCGCGTCCCAACCTGCCACCCACTTCGCGATCCCGGGCGGAATGCCGCGTCTGACGAGCGGCAGGGCCCAGCGAGTGAGGACGATCGCCAGCCCACCGGCTGCGGCCGAGAGTATCGTCGCTTCGAGAACGAAGGGCCGGACGACGCGAAGGACGTCTGCGCCGAGCGCGGCGCGAACCGCGGCCTCCGGACGGCCATCCATCACTTTCACGCCCATGATCGTGACCGCGTTTGCGACCGCGACCACCAGCACACCGAGCGCGACGATCTGAACGATTGAGAACAGGCTCAGGGTGAACTCGTACTGCTCCGCTCGCAGGGCGAGAATCCGGAAGCTCCGACCCCGGTGCGTGTCCGGATGTTCCGCCGCCAGGGATGCGGCGACGCGCCGGGCGTCGGCCTCGGCTGCCGACGACGTGACTCCGGGTTTCAGCAGTGCGACGACCTGCAAGCTTCTCGTGCGGAGATCCTGTAATGCCGCCGGCGACAGCGCGAGAGGAATCCAGGCGTCGACCGCGAGCGGGTAGCGGGCAGTTGCGACGCCGATGACGCTGAGCTGCCGGCCGTCGATCAGGAGCGAGCGGCCCAGGACGGGCGCGCCACCGAGACGGTCGCGCCAGAAGATGTCGTTCAGGACGACGACGCCATCCCGGCCGGGGGTTTCTTCTTCCGGACCGAAGGTTCGTCCGATTGCCGCGCGCACATCGAGCGCCTGCCAGAAGTTGGCGGAGGTCTCCGCGACGTGCATCTGTTCCGCTTCGGTTCCCGCACCAAGCGTGCGCGTTCGGAATCGGAACGCCGCCACGTGTTCGAACGCGCTCCCTCTGGTTCGCAGCGCGGCGACGTCCGCGGGCGTCACCGGGTCTCGTTGCTCGACGCCCGTCACGGGCACGTCGTCACGGACGAGCATCAACCGGTCGAGCGTGCTGAACGGCAGAGGACGCCACAGGAGCGACCGGACGATGCCGGTGGCAGTAGCGGCCGACGTGAGGCCAAGGGCCAGGGTAATCACGAAAACGGCAGCCCCGTCGGATCGGCGCGTCAGCCGGCGCATGGCAACCTTGAGATCGAGGAGGAGTCCGTTCATGCCCCGAAGGACGGCCACCCATCGACGAGCGTTCGAGTTTCCAGGCTGAGGAAGTTCTGAGGACGTCCGATCCGGGCCGTTCTGGGACGCCCGGATCAAAAGATCATGTCGTGGATCGTTCTTAGGATACCGACCGCCGCGTCATGGTGGGCTCTGCCCGAGTGTCCTTCGAGCCGCTCCGCGATCCAAAAGATGAGAGGGAGCGCGGCTGCGACAGCGGCGGCTATGGCTGTGCGGCGCCGACGGCGGTTCGGTAGGCCGGTAACTTGCGGCAGGAACCGGTAGCCCTTCCTTGCGACCGTCTCGATGAAGATCGGCTGACGGGCGTTATCGCCGAGAGCCGCCCGCACCTGCCGGATGCAGTAGTTCAGGCCCTGGTCGAACTCGACGTGCGTGCCATCGGGCCAGACGGACGCGCGAAGCGCCTCGCGCGTGACGAGCGCGCCCGGCTGGCTCGCGAGGACGGCGAGCACGCGGGCGGGCTGGGGTTCGAGGGAGACGCGGGTGCCGTCAGGACCCCGCAGTTCCGCGGAATCAGGATCGAAGCTGAACTGTTCGAACCGAAGCACGCAGGATATGACGAGCCCCGGCCCGGCGCGGTTTCAGGGGGTCCGTACGGTGAGGAGCCGCCGTGAGTCTACGTTTCGTAGCCAGGTCGAGGCCCGGCGTCCGCCACGCGGCACGACAACTTCTACATCGACTCGTCCGGCGCGCGGCAGCCCGATGTTGACGGGCATATCGTTTTGCGAGTCGTAGCCGGATCCGGAATCGACGAGTGACATGCTGAGCAGCTGGCGCTTTCCCGTCTCGAAGACGCGTACCTCGGCGCCCGCGCGGGTCGCGCGACCACGTTGATCGAGGACGCGGATCCGGACCGACTGTGCTGCCGCCGGTTGTGCAAGGCCGTTCCGAAACAGCAGCGGCATGACGTCCGTTCCGACACCGGTCAGCGCCAGCTCGACGTCACCATCGCTGTCGACATCGGCCCATTGCGCACCATGGTCGGCGTTCAACGCGCGAAGCATGTCGGGTGTTACGTCGACAAACCGCGTCCCTGTGTTGCGGAATAAGTAATCGCGGTAGTTCACACCGCCGGTGACGGTGCCGTTCACATAAAGATCGACACGGCCGTCGTTGTCGATATCTGCGAACGCGCACGTGTCGTAGCGGCCGTCGATCGCGATGCCCCAGGCCTGCGAGACATCCTCGAACCGGCCCCCGCCCTGATTCAGGAACAGACCGTTCGGACCGTAGTTCGCCGTGTACAGGTCGAGATGGCCATCATTATTGATGTCGGCGGCACATGGCCTGACCGTGCCGTTCGATGATTCCCTCGCGGCTCGACCGCCCCACGCCAGGCCCGTTGCTTCCGCCGCGTCGCGGAACCGCCCACCTTCGCGCCGGTACAGCGCGTTGGCATCCCCATCCATGTGAGCGACATAGACATCGAGATCGCCATCTTCGTCGTAATCGAACCAGACCGCCCCTACGCCGCGTCGAGTGTCTGCGAGGCCGAGTGATTCGGCCACCTCGGTGAAGGCTTTGCCCGCCTCATTTCGGAACAGCATGTCCGCTCGATCCCGAAAGACGACGTGCAGATCGAGGTCGTCGTCGCCGTCGAAGTCCACCCATATGGGCTGTCGAACGGCGCCGGTCTCCACCGCGAGGCGGGTTTCGGACGTCACGTCGACAAACCGTTCCCGAACGTTGCGATACAGGCGGAGGACGGAACCGGTTCCAGGCGTGAAGCCGACGAGCAGGTCGGGATCGCCGTCATGATCGAAGTCGCCCCAGGCGGCTGCGCGCGTGGCGCGCGCATCAGCGAGGCCGGCAGAAGGAGCGACGTCGACGAAGGCGCGGGTGAAGTCTGTCGCTCCCTTTGCCGGATCGTTTCGATACAACCGGTTCGGTGCGCCGCCCAGACCGACGAACAGATCGAGGTCGCCGTCCGAGTCGTAGTCAGCGAAGGCGTTGACGAAGGTGCCGCTCGCGGACAGAACATCCGGCTGCACGGGTGAGAACTGAAACAGCGGATCCTGAAATGCCGAATGCCGAACGCCGAGTGCCGAAAATGCCGCGCTTGCTATGGCGGCGGCGAATACGCATTTCCTCAAGTCGTTTCCACTTCCCGTCCGAAGGAGAGCCTTTCCACGTGCGACAGCGCATCGTAGTCGGTCAGATCGGGATGCAGCGGCGTGACCGAGATGTAGCCAGATTTCACCGCCGCGTAGTCGGACCGGTCGTTCGACTCCCAGTCGCTCTGCCCTTCCTCGATCCAGAAATATGGCTGATGCCGCGGGTCGACCTTCTCGGCGACCGACGTGACGTGATTCCGCCGCGCCTGAACGGTGATCTTGAAGCCCAGGGGCTTTTGCCGCGGGACGTTCACGTTGAGGAACGTTCGCGCGGGCAAGCCGTTTTGCAGAACGGCGGACGCGACTGCCTCGGCGGCGGCGGCCGCCTGCGAGAAATCGAACGTGCCTCTCGTTCGCTCGAGCGAGACGGCAACGCTCGGAATGCCCAGGAGCGCGCCCTCGAGCGCTCCCGCAACCGTGCCGGAGTACGTCACGTCATCGCCGAGGTTGTAACCCTTGTTGATGCCGGAGACGACAAGATCCGGCATGCCGCTGAGGACCTTTGTGATGGCAATGTTCACGCAGTCGGTCGGTGTCCCGTCTACACCATAGGTGCGTTCTCCGACGCTTTCGAGGCGAAGCGGCCGCCGGAGCGTGAGCGCGTGACCGATGGCGCTCGCTTCCGCCAGCGGCGCGACGATCGTCACCTCGCCGATCGCCTCGAGTGCTCGCGCCAGCGCCAGGATTCCATCCGAACGCACACCATCGTCATTTGTTACGAGAATTCGTGGCATGAGAAATTCGAATTATATCACCCGTATGATCAGCACCGCCGCGGCGACCGCGATCGCAGAGCCGATGGTGAAGGCGATCTCAGGACTGATCGACGTCCACAACCATCCAAACAGCAGACTCGAGGCGAGGGCTCCCGCACCGAGCAGGCCGTTGTAGATGCCGAAGGCGGTGCCGTGCGCGTGCGCCGGAGCGAGGTCAGCGACGAGTGCCTTCTCCGTTCCTTCCGTCAGCCCAAAGTAGAGCCCGTACGCGATGAACAGTGCGATGAGTGCGGCGGCGCCATCGAAGTACGCGAATCCGGCGTAGATGGCGGCATACCACAACCATCCGGACACGATGAGCCCCTTGCGTCCGAACCGATCCGACAAGCGGCCACCGAGGATGGACGACGAGGATTTCACGACGTGGAGAGCGGCCCACAGCAATGGAATCCAGACAGCCGCGACACCCACGTCGGAGAGTCGAAGCAGCAGAAAGGCATCGCTCGCATTCCCGAGGGAGAAGAGAAAAATGACGGAGAGGACTTTCCAGAGAGTCGAAGGGATCTGGACACGGAGGTGACGGAGGGAACGGAGGGACAACGGAGGAACGGGGGTATCGGAGGACGAATCGGAGGGTTGATTGATGGAATCGGAGGGTGGTTCATCAGCGGGCAATGTTGCGACCAGGGCCACGACAACCAGCCCCGGGACAATCGTCAGCGCGAAGAGCGTTCTGTACTCGCCCGGATAGCAGAAAAGAAAAAGCGCCGCCGCGAGCGGGCCGGCGACCGCTCCGGCGTGATCCATGCCTCGCTGAAAACCGAACACGCGGCCGCGAGTCGTGTTGCTCGCCAGGCGCGCGAGCATCGCGTCACGCGGCGCGCCACGAATGCCCTTTCCCAAACGGTCCACGAACCGCAGGGCGAGCACCTGGACCCAGGCACCGGCCAACGCGATGAGCGGCCGGACGCTCGACGACAGGGTGTAGCCGAACACCACGAGCGGCTTGCGTCTGTTCCATCGATCGGAGATGCTCCCGGCGGCCACCTTGAGGACGCTGTTGGCGGCGTCGGCGACGCCTTCGATGACGCCGAGCGACAGCGCGCCCGCACCGAGGACCCGCGTCAGGAAGAGCGGCAAAAGCGGATAAATCATCTCGCTGGCGAAGTCGGTGAAGAAGCTCACCCAGCCGAGCCGCCAGACAGCGCGCGGAAGAGGCATGCTGGATTCTGGATTCTAGGTTCTGAATTCTCAATAATCGACCTTATGTCCGCGCCGTTCGACGCCGTGCTCCTCGTTGCGTTCGGTGGTCCGCTGGGTCCGGCCGACGTGCGTCCCTTCCTCGCGAACGTGCTGCGCGGCCGCCGCGTGACTCCCGAGCGCATCGAGGAGGTCGCGCATCATTACGAGCTCTTCGGCGGCGTGTCTCCCATTACCGAGCTGACGAGACGGCAGGCGGAAGGGCTCGAGGCGCGCCTGGCCGCACGGGGTCCACAGCTGAAGGTGTTCGTCGGCATGCGGAACTGGCATCCGCTCCTTGCCGACACGCTATCGGAGATGTCACGGGCCGGCGTTCGCCACGCGCTCGGCTTGATCATGGCGGCACATCGCAGTTATTCGAGCTGCCTTCAGTACCGCGAGAACGTGCGCGATGCGCGGGCCGCCGTGCAGGAGGCCGGGCTCGCCGACATCGACATTACCTACGCAGGTGACTGGCACGAACATCCGCGGTTCGTCGAAACGTGGGCGACGCACATCAATAAGGCAATTGAGGGGCTGCCGCCCCACCTGCGCGCGGCTGCCCGGCTCGTTTTTACCGCCCACAGCATCCCGACGCCGATGGCGGACGCATATCCATACCGTGAACAGCTGATGGCGTCGGCCCGCCTCGTGGCGGAACGGCTCGGCCGGTCCGACTGGACCCTCGTGTATCAAAGCCGAAGCGGACGTCCGACCGACCCATGGCTGGAGCCGGACGTCGGCGACTATCTCAAGGCCGTGCGCGCCGCCGGCCTCGAAGTGGCCGTCCTCTGCCCCATCGGGTTCGTCAGCGACCACGTCGAGGTCCTCTACGACCTCGATCACGAAGCGCTCGGCATCGCGCGCGACATCGGCCTCTCCGCCGTGCGTGCCGAGACACCGAACGACGATCCGGCGTTCATCGAAATGATGGTTGACGTTGTCCGCGCGGGCTGCGAGCGTTACGACGCAGGCCGGCCGCTGACGCTGGCACATTCCCGATGACCGAGAAGCTCGATCTGGTCGCGCGCCGGCAGCGCTACATCGACCGGCAACGCGAGCTGAAAAAAGAGACGGTCGACGTCAACTTCGCCGGCATGAGGCCGATGGGGACCGGACCCTCCAATCGCGACGGTCTCCCCCGCTTACCGATCGGTCAGCACGAGGTGAAGAACTGGCCGGTGCTCGACCTCGGCGACGTGCCGGATATTGCGCTCGACCGGTGGCGACTCGAGCTCGCCGGTCTAGTCGAGAATCCGACGACCCTGACCTGGGACGAGTTCATGAAGCTTCCGCAGGTCGAGGACGTCAGCGACTTCCACTGCGTCACGACCTGGAGCCGGTTCGGCAACCACTGGAGGGGCGTCCGCTTCCGCACGATCGTCGAACTGGCGGTTCCGAAAGATGAGGCGCGCTTCGTACTCTGCACTGGATACGACGTCGCGCCGGGCACGAACACGCCCTACACGGTCAACCTTCCACTCGCACGAGCCGTCGAGGACGATGTGCTGCTGGTGCATACCTGGGAAGGCCGGCCGCTCCCACGCGAGCACGGCGGCCCGGTTCGGATCATCACGCCGAAGCTGTACGCGTGGAAGGGCGCGAAGTGGATCCGGAAGGTCGAGTTCCTCGCCAGGGACCAGAAGGGGTTCTGGGAAGTACGAGGGTATTCGAACACGGGGGAGCCGTGGTTCAACGATCGGTACTCCTACTGATCCGGTCACGGAGGCTAAGGAGGCCACGGAGAGAGATCACCACGGAGACACGGAGGGCACGGAGTGATCAAAAACTGCCTATGCTCGGCCGCCGCTCAATGGCAATTCTTGCCCCTACCTGGCCCCTTCTCCTGCGATCTCTAGTGATTTCGCTAGTTTCCTCCCTGGCACACCCAGTGCACCGCCGTCGACATGCTCACGGAAACGTCGCTCAATAGAATCACTGGGATCATCATCGCCGCGGCGATCGCGGTCCAAAGAGCGTTGGGACCCGGACTGCTGGAATCCGCTTACATTGCTTGCTTGATCTTCGAGCTGCGGCGACGCGGTCTCAAAGTTGAAGAACAACGCCCCGTCCCTCTCACCTATTGCGGCGTCAAGCTCGATTGCGCCTATCGGCTGGACCTGGTTGTGGAGGACCTTGTCATTGTCGAAGTCAAAGCCTCTCGAGAAGTTTGCTCCGATCCACACAGCGCAGATGCTCACGTATCTTCGCCTAACTGGATGTTCTGTCGGTCTTCGGCTCAATTTCAATGCGCCGGTTCTCAAGGAGGGACTCAAGAGGGTCCTGAATACGTCGAAAACGGCCCAGCGACCCTCCGAACAACCAAACACTCGGCAGTGAACGTCCTATAATCCGCGGTTAGTCCGAGATCCGAAATCCGCATGGAGATGGAGATGCCCTACTTTCCGCGCGACTCCGTGACCTCCGTGTCTCCGTGTTTGTCTCTCTCCGTGCCCTTCGTCACCTCCGTGGCCAAGTGGCCAAAGGTAGCCGGAGTCTTCCTCGCTGTATGGGTGGTCTTCGCCTCTGATCCGTCGGCTCAAGTCATCATCGAAGCCGCGCCCGGTCAAGCCCCGCCGCCTCCGCCTCCTCCACCGATCCAGATGCCTCGCATGCCGGCCAGAGATCGGGGGCCGGAGGCGACTGGGACCGCGCAGCTGCGCGGCCGGGTGACCGCGGCCGACAACGGCGCGCCGCTGCGCAAGGTCCAGATCCGGCTGAGCGCATCCGAGTTGCACACGCCCCACATGGCGACGACCGACGCGGAGGGCCGCTACGAGTTTCGTGACCTGCCGGCCGGGCGCTACTCGGTCACGGCGGCCAAGCCGGGGTTCGTTTCGCTGCAGTACGGTCAACGTCGACCGCTCGAGCAGGGGCGACCGATTGAACTCGCGGACAAGCAGATCGCAGAAAAGATTGATCTCCGGCTGCCTCGCGGCGGCGTCCTGACCGGCCGCATCGTCGACGAGTTCAACGATCCGGTGTCGGACGCCACCGTCTCGGTGATGCAGTTGCGGTATATGGGCGGACGCAGGCGGCCCGTTCCTGTGAGCCGTCCCTCTCAGACGAATGACCTCGGGCAGTTCCGTGTCTGGGGGCTTCCGCCGGGGGAATACTTGGTGAGCGCAACGTTACGGTCTTTTGGTGTCGATCCGCAGATGATCATGGGCGCGTCGCAGGATGCGACTGGCTACGCGCCGACGTTCTATCCCGGGACGGCCAACGTCGCCGAGGCACAGCGCGTGACCGTCACGCTCGGCGTGGAGGCAAGCGGCGTCGACTTCGCGCTCCTTCCGGTACGGACCGCGAAGATCACCGGCATCGTCGTTGACGCCGAAGGCCGGCCGTTTACTGATGGCAACGTGATGATGATTCAGACCGCCGGTATGGCCGGCGGCGAGGGGATGATGTTCATGGCCGGCCCCGGAGGCGGGGGGCGTCTCGGCGCGGACGGCGCGTTCACGATCTCCAGTGTTACGCCCGGTGAGTACACCCTTCAGGCGCGCGTGCGACGCGGAAAAGGGGGAAGCGCGCCAGCCGTCGATTTCGTGATGCCGGGTGAGGGCGAAACGGGGACTGTCAACGTCACGGTGACCGGCGACGACGTCGCCGGCCTGGTCATCGTCGCATCGAAGGGCGCGAAGATGACCGGACACGTCACCTTCGAAGGCGCGGCGCCGTCATCGTCGCGCACTGAAAACCTCCGGGTGTTCGCGCAGCCATCGGGCGGCGAGTTCATGCCCATGTTCGGCGGAATGCCCGGCCGGATCGGAAACGACGGCAAGTTCGAACTGACCAACCTGACCGGTCGCCGAATTATCAGGGTCAGGGGGGCGCAGGGCTGGTTCGTGAAATCGGTTCGCGTCGACGGCCGCGATATCACCGATTCGGGGATCGAGTTCAAAGGCACCGAGGAGCTGTCCGGCGTAGAGATCGTCCTGACCACGCAGATGGCGCAGATCGCCGGCACTGTGCGGGGTGCCGATGGAAAGCCGGCCAAGGACTACGCCGTCGTCGTGTTTCCCGTTGATAAAGAGCGCTGGACGCCCGACTCGCGCTACTTCGGTCAAGCTCGCCCCGATCAGGACGGACGCTTCAAGGTCGCGGG
Organism: Vicinamibacterales bacterium; assembly: GCA_036258175.1. Lineage (GTDB taxonomy): Bacteria > Acidobacteriota > Vicinamibacteria > Vicinamibacterales > 2-12-FULL-66-21 > DATAEE01. Next base: position 9,565 of record DATAEE010000340.1, on the reverse strand, counting down.
ATTGCCAGACGAAACCTACCTTGTCGCAGCGCTCGAGTACGTGGATGGGAACGACTGGCGCGACCCCGAGTTCCTCGACCGCTTGCGCGACAGCGCGACGCGCGTAACGGCAGCGAACGGAGAGCTGAAAGAACTGGAGCTGAAGATTATCCCGGTGCCGTAAGGCAGACGGGCGGTTCCCGAACCGCGAGTCGGTCTCTAACCGCCTCTACTCTTTCGTCAATAGATCGTACGCGTCATCTTCGGCAGCGGTCGGCGCGGGGTGTTTTCGCGCGTAGAGATACGATGCCGCGAAGATGGCGATGATGAGGCCCAGCGAGATCCATTTTGGGATCTCAAAGTGCAGGTATCCGTACGAGTGCGCCCACTCCACCAGGAGCTTGATGCCGACCCACGCGATGATGATGAAGGCGCCGTCGACGAGCGCCGGGTAGCGCTCCACGATCCGCACGAGCTGGCCGGTCACCATCCGCATAGCGGCGATGCCGAGCAACCCGCCGGTAATCACGACCCAAATCTTCGGCGACATCGCGACCGCGACGAGGATCGAATCGATCGCGAACACGATGTCGGTCAGCTCCACCTTGACGACCGTCGCCCAGAACGCGCTCATCCCGAGCCAGGGACGCGCAGCCGGGACGCGCCGCTGCTGTTCGGTGGGGTCGCCGTGTCCGAAGAAGTGCTTATACGAGAGGTAGAGCAGGTAACTGCCTCCGACCAGCTTCACCCAGCCGACCGTAATCATGTAGGCCGCGAAAAGCGTCGCGAGGATTCGGAAGATGAACGCGCCGGCGATGCCGTAACGCAGCGCCTGCTTCTGCTGCTGCTTCGGCAGGCCCATGACGAGCAACGCCAGCACGAGCGCGTTGTCGATACTCAGCAGGCCTTCGAGCAGGACCAGGAGCGCGATGGTGAGGAAATCGGAGGCGTGAACGTCCACGGAGTTCGAAAATTATACCTTTCCAACGTTGACACGCCTCGTATCAAGCCCTATAGTCGATCGGTTGATGGACCGCGACCTTTACTTCATCAGCGTGGCGGCGAAGATGCTCGACATGCATCCGCAAACTCTGCGGAAGTACGAACGTCTCGGGCTCGTTCGGCCTTCGCGAACGATGGGGAGCATGCGCCTGTACTCGCGCGGCGAGCTCGAGCGGTTGAGGTTGATCAAACGGATGGTGGACGACGCGGGGATCAATCTTGCAGGGGTACGGCGGCTACTGTCGATCGCGGATGCGCTTGAACGCATTCGGCCGCTTGTGGCGGACGACACCCTGCACCGGCACGATTCGCGGCGCAAGCTGGTCCAGGAGCTGGAACGGTTGACGGAAATGCTCATTACAGACGTCTGACGGCTGATTGCGGAATGGAATTCAAGGACTACTACGCGACGCTCGGGGTTGCGAAAACTGCGACGGACAAAGAGCTCAAGCAGGCGTACCGGAAGCTCGCCCGCAAATTCCATCCCGACGTCAACCCGGGCGACAAGTCGGCGGAAGCGAAGTTCAAGGGGATCAACGAAGCGTACGAGGTGCTTGGCGATCCGGAGAAGCGGAAGAAGTATGACGAGCTCGGCGCCAACTGGAAGTACTACGAACAGGCCCAGGCAGCCGGCGGCGGTGCCGGGGCCTATCCCGGCGGCGGCGCCGGTGGGAGCCCCTTCGCCGGCGCGTACGAGGGAGGTGCCTGGACTATCAACATGGGCGGCCCCGGCGGCGGCTATCGAACCATGTCTGAAGAGGAGATGCGCGAGATCTTCGGCAACGAGGATCCGTTTTCAGATTTCTTCAGAACGTTCTTCGGCGGCGCGGATGCGGGCGCCGGCGTCAGGGATCGTCAGGGGCGCCAGCGCACACCCCGGTCGCGACGTGGCCGCGACCTCGAGCACGAGATCGACCTCTCGCTCGAAGAAGCGATGTCTGGGACCACACGCCGGCTCTCAATCAAGCAGGACGGGCACACGAGAAGCGTCGAGGTGCGGATTCCGCCCGGCGTGCGCGAAGGCTCGCGCGTTCGCGCGGCCGGTGAGGGCGAAGGCGGCACGGGAGGCGGAGCCGCCGGCGATCTGTATCTCCGCGTCCGGGTCCGCCCGCATCCGACGTTCGAGGTCAAGGGCCAGGACTTGCATACGCGAGTCGCGGTCCCGCTGACCACGGCGGTGCTCGGCGGCGAGGCCCAAGTGCCCACCGTCAACGGAACGGTCCGGTTGAAGATCCCCGAGCTCACACAGCCGGGCCAGGTGTTCAGGCTCCGTGGGCACGGCATGCCGGCCGTGGGAAAACCCGACGAGCGCGGGGATCTTTACGCGACCGCCGACGTGAGGCTGCCAACCAGGCTCACGCCGGAAGAACGGAAGCACTTCGAGGCGCTCGCCAAAACGCAGAGCGGTGCGTCGTGAGGTTGAGGAAGATGCTCGAATCAGCGCGCCGAGCGTAAGCGAGGCGTGGCAGGCGCTGGGGGTGGGGCCCCAGCGCGAACAAGAAAATGAATATCCAGAAATACACCGAGAAGGCGCAGGAAGCGATCGTCGCCGCGCAGCGGCTGGCCGACGAACGCAACAACCCGCAAATCGAGCCGGCGCACGTGCTGCTGGCGCTCGTCGAGCAGAAGGACGGGATCGTCCCGGAGATCATCCGGAAGCTGAATGTCGATCCCGCCGCCGTCGCCGCGGCACTCAGGGCGGAAGTGGCGAAGCTCCCCACCGCGTACGGCGGCTCGCAGGCCGGGCTGTCGCCGCGCCTGCGCGCGGTGGCCGACGCGGCGGAACAGGAAGCCGAGCGGTTGAAGGATGAGTACGTCAGCACCGAGCACCTGTTCCTCGCGATCGCTGGCGAGTCGGGCCGCTCCCCTGCCGCGCGGACGCTCCATCAATTCAAGATCACCCGCGATGCCATCCTCTCGGCGATGACGGCGGTCCGAGGCTCGCAGCGGGTGACGGATCAGAACCCCGAGGCCAAATACCAGGCACTCGAGCGGTATGGCCGCGAGCTCACCGACCTGGCACGCAAAGGCAAGCTCGATCCGGTAATCGGGCGTGACGAGGAAATCCGGCGCGTCATCCAGGTCCTGCTGCGCCGGACCAAGAACAACCCGGTGTTGATCGGGGAGCCCGGCGTCGGCAAGACCGCGATCGTCGAAGGGCTCGCGCAGCGCATCGTCCGGGGCGACGTGCCGGAGGGGCTCAAGAACAAGAAAATCGTCGCGCTCGACATGGGCGCGCTCGTCGCCGGCGCGAAGTACCGCGGCGAGTTCGAAGAACGGCTGAAGGCCGTCCTCAAGGAAATCACGGACTCGCAGGGCGAGATCATCCTCTTCATCGACGAGCTCCACACCGTCGTCGGCGCCGGCGCGGCCGAGGGATCGATCGACGCGTCGAACATGCTGAAGCCGATGCTCGCGCGCGGCGAGTTGCACACGATCGGCGCCACGACCCTGGACGAATACCGGAAGCACATTGAAAAGGATGCGGCGCTCGAACGGCGTTTCCAGCCGGTCCAGGTCGGCGAGCCTACGGTCGAAGACACCATCAGCATCCTGCGCGGCCTGCGCGAGCGCTACGAAATCCATCACGGCGTGAAGCTGAAGGACTCGGCGCTCGTGGCGGCGGCTGTCCTGTCGCAGCGCTACATCACCGACCGGTTCCTGCCGGACAAGGCCATCGACCTTGTGGACGAAGCGGCCGCGCGCCTGCGGATGGAGATCGACTCGATGCCGGCTGAGCTCGACGAGATCGAGCGCCGGATCATGCAGCTCGAAATCGAGCGCGAAGCGTTGCGGAAAGAGAAAGACAAGGCATCGAAAGAGCGCCTCGAGCGGCTGGAAAAGGAACTGGCCAATCTGAAGGAAGAACGCGGACGGCTGGCGTCGCACTGGCAGCAGGAAAAGGAAGCGATTCAGACGGCCCGCGCCGTTCGAGAGGAAATCGAACAGCTCCGCCAGGAGATCGAGCGCGCGCAGCGCGCAGGCGATTACACCAAGGCCTCCGAGCTTCAGTACGGCAAGCTCCCGGAACAGGAGCGGCAGCTGCAGCAGGCGGAAGCGAAGCTCCAGGAGCTCCAGCGCGGTCAGCGGATGCTCAAGGAGGAAGTGGACGAAGAAGACATCGCCGACGTCGTCAGCCGCTGGACGGGGATCCCCGTCAGCCGGTTGATGGAGGGCGAGATCCAGAAGTTGATCCGCATGGAGGAGCGGCTCCATCAGCGCGTCGTCGGTCAGGACGAGGCGATTTCCGCCGTCGCGAACGCCATTCGGCGTGCCCGTGCCGGCCTACAGGATCCCAATCGCCCGCTCGGCAGCTTTCTTTTCCTCGGCCCCACGGGCGTCGGCAAGACGGAGCTCGCCCGCGCGCTGGCGGAATTTCTGTTCGATGATGAGCACGCGCTCATCCGCATCGACATGTCGGAGTACCAGGAGAAGCACACGGTCTCCCGGCTCATCGGCGCGCCTCCGGGCTATATCGGGTACGACGAGGCCGGGCAGCTCACGGAAGCAGTGCGCCGGCGGCCCTACTCCGTCGTCCTCTTCGATGAGATCGAAAAGGCGCACGGCGATGTGTTGAACGTGCTGTTGCAGCTCCTGGACGATGGGCGGCTGACGGACAGCAAGGGACGCACGGTCGACTTCAAGAACACCGTGGTCATCATGACGTCGAACATCGGCAGCCAGTTCCTGATCGACGGCGTCACGGAAGGGACGCGCCGGCAGGTCCAGGATCTGCTTCGTCAGACGTTCCGGCCGGAGTTCCTCAACCGCGTGGACGAGATCATCTTCTTCCACCCGCTCGGCCGCGAGCACATCCGCGCGATCATCGACATCCAGCTCGTGCGGCTGATGAAGCGGCTCGAGGAACGGAAGATCCACGTCGAGCTGACCGACACCGCGCGCGACGTGCTGATCGAAGAGGGGTATGATCCGGTCTACGGCGCCCGGCCGCTGAAGCGGACGATTCAGCGGCGCATCCTCGACCCGCTCGCGCTCCGCGTCCTCGAAGGGGAATTCCGCGAAGGGGACGCGATCAGGATCGACGCCGTGCGGGGCGAGCTGAAGTTCGAGAAGAGCGAGCTCACGGCCACCAGGCATGGCTGAACGTCACTCTCCACCCAACCCGCGCAGCGGACGCCGGCGAGGCGATCGGCTGCGCGGGCCGACCGCGGGATCCGCGGTCTGGTACGTCCTGGCTTTCCTCGTGATCGCCGCGATCGCGCAGGGGATCTTCTACTCCTTCCAGGCGGGCCGGACCCTCGACTACAGCGAGCTCAAATCCCTTTTGCGCGCCGGCAAGATTCAGGAGGTCGTGCTCTCTGAGGATCGCGTACGCGGGGTTCTCAAGCAGGCGGACGAACAAGGGCGCAAGACGTTTACCGCGGTGCGGATTGAGGATCCGAAGCTCGTCGAGGAGCTCGAGCAGCAGCAGGTGCGCTTCAGCGGCGAGGTCGCGAGCCGCTGGCTGCCGGAGTTGCTCGGCTGGATCCTGCCGCTGCTCTTCCTGATCGCGCTCTGGACGCTCTTCTTCCGCCGTATGGGGGGCGCGGAAGGCGGCGTGATGTCATTCGCCCGCAGCCGCGCCAAGATCTATTCCGAAGACGACGTGAAAGTCAGCTTTGCCGACGTCGCGGGCGTCGACGAAGCGGAAAATGAGCTGCGCGAGATCGTCGAATTCCTGAAAACCCCGAAGAAGTACACCAGCATTGGCGGGCGAATCCCGAAAGGCGTCCTGCTCGTCGGTCCGCCGGGCACGGGCAAGACGCTGCTGGCCAAGGCGGTCGCCGGCGAGGCGAAGGTGCCGTTCTTCAGCCTCAGCGGCTCGGAGTTCGTCGAAATGTTCGTCGGCGTAGGGGCGGCGCGCGTACGCGATCTCTTCGCGCAGGCGGAGTCCAAAGCGCCGTGCATCGTGTTCATCGACGAGCTCGACGCGCTCGGCAAGGTGCGCGTCCAGTCGCCGCTCGGCAGCCACGAGGAGCGCGAGCAGACGCTCAACCAGCTCCTCGCCGAGATGGACGGCTTCGATTCGAAGAAGGGGGTCATCATCATGGGGGCGACCAACCGCCCCGAGGTGCTCGACCCCGCGCTTCTGCGTCCGGGACGGTTCGATCGGCAAGTCCTGGTGGACAAGCCGGACGTCCGCGGCCGCGAAGAGATTCTTCGGATCCACGTCAGAGACGTGAAGGTCGCGCCGGATGTCGACCTGAAAGTGGTCGCGGCGCGCACCGCTGGCTTCGCGGGCGCCGACCTCGCCAACCTCGTGAACGAGGCGGCGCTGCTCGCCGCGCGCAAAGACAAGCCGGCGGCGGGCCGTGCCGATTTCGACGAGGCGATCGACCGTCTCATCGCCGGGCTCGAGAAGAAGCGCGTGATGAGCCAGAAGGAGCGGCGCATCGTCGCGTACCACGAGTCCGGCCATGCGATTGTCGCGAGCGTGCTTCCGGGACTGGATCCCGTTCACAAGATCTCGATCGTTCAGCGCGGCTTCGGCGCGCTCGGCTACACGATGCAGCTCCCGCTGGAGGATCGCTATCTGCTGACGCGCACGGACCTGCTCAACCAGCTGTCGGTCCTGCTCGCCGGCCGGACCGCAGAGGAGATTGCCTTTAACGAGATCTCGACCGGCGCTCAGAACGACCTCCAGCGCGCCACCGACATCGCGCGCGCGATGGTCACCGAGTTCGGAATGAGCGACGCGCTCGGCGCGATCAACTACAACGGCCACAAGCGGCCGGCGTTCCTGGAGCTGCCGATCCCCGGGGAGCGCGGCCCGCACTCCGAAGAAACCGCGCAGAAGATCGACGCCGAGGTCAAACGGATCATGACCGACGCGCACGACCAGGCGCGCCGCGTCCTCCAGGAGCGCCGCGCATCGCTCGACGATCTCGCGGGACGACTGCTCGAGAAAGAAGTGATCGAAGGCGACGAACTGCGCGCCATGCTCGGATGAACGCGGAACACCGATTGGCATCTGCGTAATCCGTGGTGCTACCATCGTTCGCCATGATTCGTCTCGTCGCCCTCGCGATCGCACTCTCCTTCGCCGTTCCGGCCTCCGCGCAATACGCCCGTGACCCCAAGCAGCCCGTCGATGCGGAGTACGTGGCGAAGATGAAGGAATACACGACCGCGCCGCAATTCACGTCGCCGCTGGTCGATTATCTGCCGGCATCGAAGACCGTACCGACGCCGAAGACGGTGCTCGGCGACGTCGCTGGCGCGCCAGGCAAGCTCCCGTATTCGAAAGAGGTCTACGCCTACATGCGGATGGTCGAGAAAGCCAGCCCGCGGGTGAAGGTGTATTCGATCGGCAAGACCGAAGAAGGTCGCGAGATGATCGCGGTCGCCGTGTCGTCCGAGGCGAACCTTTCGGCGGTCGAGGTCAATCGGGCGCGGCTTGCGAAGCTCGCCGACCCGCGGACCATCCAGATGAACGACGCGGAAGCGGAAAAGCTCGTGGCCGCGTCGGTGCCCGTCTACTACATCACCGGGACGATTCACTCGCCCGAAACCGGTTCGCCGACGGCGCTGATGGAGCTCGTGTATCGCCTGGCAGTCGACGAGAGTCCGTACATCCGGAAGATCCGCGATCGCTTGATCACCCTCATTACTCCTGTCGTCGAGGTCGACGGCCGCGATCGGCAGGTGGACATCTACAACTGGCACCTGGCGAACCCTGGCAAGAACTGGCCGCCGACGGTGTACTGGGGCAAGTACGTCGCGCACGACAACAACCGGGACGCGATGGCCATCACGCTGAAACTCACCGAGAACGTGCTGAACACGTACCTGGGCTGGAAGGCGCAGGTGCTGCACGATCTCCACGAGTCGGTCCCGTATCTCTACGACAACACGGTCGGCGACGGACCGTACAACGCGTGGCTCGATCCGATTCTGACCGACGAGTGGCAGATGATCGGCTGGCACAACGTGTCGGAGATGACCAAGATGGGGATGCCGGGCGTGTTCACACACGGCACGTTCGACACCTGGACGCCCGGCTACCTGATGTTTCTCGCCGCCACCCACAACGGAATCAGCCGCCTCTACGAAACCTTCGGCAACGCCGGCGCCGACACGGTCGACCGGACGCTCTCGCCGTCGCAGTACTCGAGAACGTGGTATCGCCAGAATCCGCCGCTGCCGAAGACGAAGTGGTCTCAGCGAAATAACAACAACTACCAGCAGACCGGCCTGCTCGTGTCGCTCAACCACTTCGCCGACAACAGCAAGCTGTTTCTCAAGAACTTCTATCTAAAGAGCAAGCGCTCGATCCTGAAGGCAAGAACGGAAGGCCCCGCCGCATACGTCTTCACCGCGGACGATCCGCGTCCCGGTGCGCAGGCAGACCTGCTGCGCGTCCTGCAGAAGCAGGGCGTGGAGATCTCGAAGGCGACGGCGCCCTTTACAGTCACCGTCGGCAAGAAGAAGCCGGCGAAGCGCGAGACGACCGAGAGCAGCAGCGGGAATGGCAGCGGCGGTTCGGACCAGAAACCTGAGACCGGGCAGAAAGCAGACGACGCGCCCAAAGAGGTGCCTGATGTCCGCACCTTCCCTGCCGGGTCGTACGTCGTGCGAATTGACCAGCCCTACAGCCGCATGGCCGACGCGCTCCTCGATTATCAGTATTGGGCCCCGGACGATCCGCAGCGCAATCCGTACGACGACACCGGGTGGACGTTCGGGGAGCTCTTCGACGTGAAGGTCACACGCGTCCCGGACGCCAAGGTGCTCGACGCGGCGATGGAGCGTGTCCCGGGTCCGGTCACGGCCCCGGGCGGCGTCACAGGAACAGGATCGGTCTTCGCGGTCAACCACAATACCGATCCATCACTCGCGACGCTGCGATACCGCTTCAAGGACGCCAATTTCGACGTCGCCGAGGAGACGTTCGAAGCCGGCGGGAAAAAGTTCAGCCGCGGTTCGTTCCTGATTCGGCACGTCGACGCCGCGGCGCTCGACAAGGCGGCCCGCGAGCTGGGCCTGTCCGTCATCGCACTGCCGTCGGCGCCATCGGTTAAAACCCACCCCGCACGCGCGGCACGGGTCGCGATCCTGCATACGTGGCTGAGTACGCAGGACGAGGGCTGGTGGCGGCTGACGTTTGACCAGCTCTCGATTCCGTTCGACTACATCAGCACGCAGGACGTCGCTACCGACGCGTCGCTCCGGTCGAAGTACGACGTCATCCTGTTTCCGCCGGTCGGACGCGGCGCCGGCGCGGCGATCATTGCGGGCGTGCCGATGTTCGGCAACCCGATCCCATGGAAGAAGACCGAATTGACGCCGAACCTCGGGATAGACGAGACCGATGACATCCGGCCCGGCCTCGGCTGGGAAGGCATGGGCAACCTGCAGAAGTTCGTCGCGGACGGCGGTGTGCTCGTCGGCGTCGACGACACGGCCGATTTCGCCGTTACCTACGGCCTCACGCACGGCGTAGGGATCACTCGGCCCCAGCGGCTGAAAGTGACCGGCAGCGTGCTCCGTTCGAAACTGGTGGACGGCGCGAGTCCCATCGCCTACGGCTACGGCGACGATCTGTCCATTTACGCGTTCGACGGCCCGATCTTCACCTTGAGCA
>DATAEE010000339.1:0-2111 GCA_036258175.1 Vicinamibacterales bacterium | reverse complement strand
AGCGGCTGGCGTCGGAGACCGCCAGCCTGCTCGCGGAATGACGCGGGGACCAAGGGTATGCGAACGGACAAGCGGACCAGACGGGCGGCGCGACACCTCCACCGGCTCTGCGTCGTGAACGGCGCGCTCGACGAGGCGCGGGTCCGTCACGTGGGCCGCCGGATCGCGGCAGCCCACCGTCGGGGCGCGCTGTCGATGCTCGAGGCCTTCCAGCGACTGGTGCGACTCGATCTCGACCGGTATACGGCACGCATCGAGAGCGCCACACCGCTGGCGGGCCCCGTGCAGGAGACGATCGCGCGCCACCTGGCCGCCCGCTACGGTCCGCACCTGATCAGGACCTTCCGCGACGATCCGGCGCTGATCGGCGGTGTCCGCATACAGGTCGGCAGCCAGGTGTACGACGGTACGGTACGCGCGCGATTGGACGCGCTGGCGGCGCGCTTCTGAGCGCGCAGTAGGAACTGCGATGGCCGATCTGCTTCAGGAACTCGAACAAGAACTCGGGGCGGCGAAGGCCGCGACCCGCCAGACGGTCGGCGTGATTCGCGAAATCGGCGACGGCGTCGCGCGGGTCGAGGGGCTCGAGGGCATCATGCTCAACGAGATGCTCGATTTCGGGAAGGGCATCACGGGGCTGGCGCTGAACCTCGAGGAGACCGAGGTGGGGGTCATCATCCTCGGAGACTACTCGCAGCTGCACGAAGGCGACGAGGTGCGCGGGACCGGCAAGCTGCTGCAGGTGCCCGTGGGCAAGGGGCTGCTCGGGCGCGTCGTGAACACCCTCGGCGAGCCGCTGGACGGGAAGGGGCCGATCGTCAGCACGACGGCGTATCCGGTCGAGAAGCTGGCCCCCGGCATCATCCGGCGCCAGCCGGTCAGCCAGCCCGTCCAGACCGGCATCATGACCATCGACGCGATGATTCCCATCGGCCGCGGGCAGCGTGAGCTGATCATCGGCGACCGGTCGACGGGCAAGACGACCATCTGCGTCGACACGATCATCAGCCAGGCGCGGCTGAACCAGGCGGCCGAGGCAGCGGGCGACACCAGCTACCGTCCGCTCTACGCCATCTACGTCGCGATCGGGCAGAAGCAGTCCACCATCGCGCGGATCATCTCGGTGCTCGAGGACTCGGGTGCCATGCCGTACACGATCGTGCTCGCGTCGCCGGCCTCCGACTCCGCCACCAGCCAGTACCTCGCCCCGTTCGCCGGCGCCGCGATGGGCGAGTGGTTCATGGACCACGGCATGGACGCGCTGATCGTCTACGACGATCTGTCGAAGCACGCCGTCGCGTATCGTCAGGTCTCGCTCATCCTGAAGCGGCCGTCCGGCCGCGAGGCGTATCCCGGCGACGTGTTTTACCTGCACAGCCGCCTGCTCGAACGCGCGGCGCGCGTCGGCGAGCAGTACGGCAACGGGTCGTTGACCGCGCTGCCAATCATCGAGACGCAGGCCGGCGACGTCTCCGCCTACATTCCGACGAACGTGATCTCGATCACCGACGGCCAGATCTTCCTCGAGACGGATCTGTTCTACCAGGGCGTCCGGCCGGCGGTCTCGGCCGGCATCTCGGTCTCGCGCGTCGGGTCGGCGGCGCAGCTCAAGGCGATGAAGCAGGTTGCCGGGCAGTTGAAGGGCGATCTCGCGCAGTTCCGCGAGCTGGCGGCGTTCGCCCAGTTCGGCTCCGAGCTCGACGCGGCCACGCAGGCCAAGATCGACCGCGGCAAGCGCATCGTCGAGCTGTTCAAGCAGCCGCAGTACAGCCCGATTCCGGTGGAAGTCCAGGTGGCGGTGATCTGGGCCGTCCAGAACGGGTATCTGGACGACGTGCCAGTCGAGCGCGTCAAGGAATTCCAGGCCGCGTGGACCGACTTCCTGTCGACGCGGAAGTCGGATCTATTGCGGAGCATCGCGGCGCAGAAGGCGTTGAGCCCCGAGCTGACCGCCGGGTTGAAGGCGGCGGCGGATCAGCTGAAGAGCACCTGGCGATGAATTCCCCCCGCGAGCTCCGCCGACGCATCAAGTCCATTGGCAGCATGGCGCAGATTACCAGGGCCATGCAGATGGTGGCCGCGTCGAAGATGCGGGCGGCGCAGCAGGCGGC
>DATAEE010000338.1:0-3759 GCA_036258175.1 Vicinamibacterales bacterium | reverse complement strand
TGCGGCTCCTGGCAACCGATAAACGCGACGGTCTCGAGAAGAAGACGAGTGGCAGTCCAGATTCGTTGAAGCTGGTTGAATCGTTAGTTCTGTCGGATCCGAGTGCCCCGACAGCTTCTGCCACAGCGAGTCCGAGTGTCGGTACTCCAAGGATGATTCCGAAAATCGGGCCAGGCGATCTGGTCATCTCCGCCGTGCGGACACATCGCCCATCTCAGCCGCTGTGGCGGCTATGTCACATTCCGAAGCCCTACGCCGTCCCACCGTTGGAGAAAGAAGAATGAAATCTATCAAACGAACCCTCGCTCTTGCATTCGCTGCCCTCGCGGCAGCCGCGCTGTTAGCGGGGCTTGTGCATGCAGTGCTGGTGGCCACGGGCGTTTCCGAGCCAGCCGCTATCACGGTATACGGCCCGACCTCCCGGCGACTCTGGGCCACGGCGGCCGGCGCGCTGGCGCTGGTCGCGGTGGTCATCGGTGGGCTGGCTCTGGCCCGCTCCGTCCGTCGTCTCGGCAACGCCGGTCGACTCGGAGCCATCGTGGCCTTGGTGGCGGGGCCGGTCGCCGCGATCAATGGCGGGTTGGTTCTGGCTGTCGCCAACGGTGGTCCCGGCAGCGGCAACGGCGTGGTCGGTGGCGCAGGGGCGCTCGTGCTGGGGGTGATCGGCATGGCCCTCGGCGCGCTAGTTCTGCGCCGCTCACGCCGCACCGCCTGACGCGGTGCGCACGTCCTAAAGCTCCGTGAGCGCGATGACGAATCCGGCCGCGAGCTTCGAGCCGCACCGCCGGCGCCTGCTCGGTCTCGCCTACCGCATGCTCGGATCGATGGCCGACGCCGAGGACGCGGTGCAGGAGACGTACGTACGCTGGCATCGGACTGACCACGACAAGGTGTCGGACCCGAAAGCGTTTCTCATGACCACGATCACGCGGATTTGTCTCGACATGCTGACGTCGGCGCGCGCGCGGCACGAGGAGTACGTCGGTCCGTGGCTGCCGGAGCCGGTGGTCGACACGGCAGCGCTCGCGCCTGACAGTCGCACGGAGCTGGCCGAAGATCTGTCCATCGCGCTGCTCCTGACGCTCGACCGGTTGTCGCCGCTCGAGCGGGCGGCCTTCCTGCTGCACGACGTGTTCGATTTCTCGTTCAGCGAAGTGGCCACGGCACTGGACCGGAGCGAGGCGGCGTGCCGGCAGCTTGCCGCTCGCGCCCGCGCGCATCTGCGCGAAGCACGGCCACGCGGCGCGACGCTGCCGCCGGTGCGGCCAGGTGAGATCGATGCGAAACATGCGCAGCTCATCTCCGCCTTCGGTGCGGCAACCCAGTCGGGTGATCTCAATGCGCTGAAGCAGCTGCTCGCGAGCGACGTGCGCGTTGTGATGGACGGCGGCGGCAAGGTGAAGGCGGCGCAGGGCGTGATCGACGGCGCCGACCGCGTGGCGCGGTTCCTGGTTGACGCCACGCGCAAACGCCCAGGTGCCTGGTGGCGCGACGACTTCACGCCGCGCTTTGCGACCATCAACGGCCTGCCCGGCGTCATCGTGGACGCACCCGAGGGACCCGTGCAGACTGCGGCATTCGAGATTGAGAGCGGCGTGATTCGAGCGCTCTACATGGTGCGCAATCCGGCGAAGTTGCGGTATTTGGCGGCCCCGCTGCCTTCGAGAGCGGTCACAGATGACGCCTGACGACAGGCGTACGCTCGAGGATGATGTTCGTCCCGGTTCAGCGCCACCGATCGCGAGGTCGTCGTCATTGACGTCGATCGGGTAGCGAATTCCGAGACGCCGCGTGAACGGGGTGTCGGTCCACATCGGTGGCGTCCTTACCTGTCTTCTTTATCAGGCCCCGCTGCGCGGCGTTGCGTTCTGAGAGCGTCGAGCAGCGAAGCCTCGAGGTCGGCAGGCATCTCAGCCGCCGTCGCCTCTCGCAGGATGCGCGGCGTCTCGCGATACGACTCGATGAACGCCACGCATCGCGGACACCCGTTGACGTGCTCCTCGATGGCGGCGCGCACGTCCGGCGCGAGCTCGCCCTCGAGGTATTCCATGAGCAGCTCGACACCCGAACGGCAGACCATGTCCTTCATGGCGCGACTCCTGCGATCCCGCTGAGATATCCGCGGACCATCATGCGCGCGCGGTGGACGCGCTGACGCACCGTGGCGGGTTCCACGCCGAGCACCTGCGCCACCTCGGTCGTCGGCAGTTCCTCGAGGTCGCGGAGGACGAACGCTTCGCGGTACAGATCGGGCAGCCGTTCGATGGCCGCACGGGCCTTCTCCGCCAGCACCTGACGATCGAGCAGTTCCTCGACCTGCGACACGATCCGCAACGCTTCTGGTGTGGGTACATGCCGTCCGTCGGCATCGAACTGCGGCAGGAACGCGTCGAGCGATTCGGCGGGCCGTCGGGTGCGGGCCCGGCGGTGCATGAGGCCGGCGTTGACGGCGATGCGATACAGCCAGGTACTGAACCTGGAGTCGCCGCGGAACCCTGTCATGTGACGGTAGGCCTGCAGAAAGGTCTCCTGCAGCACATCCGGCGCGTCGGTTTCGCTCGTCAACCGGCATGCGAGACGGAAGACACGCTGTTGGTAGCGCGTCACTAGCGTTTCGAACGCACGATCGTCCCCGCCCGCGGCTCGCGCCGCCAGCGTCTCGTCGCTCGATTCCGCGGCGGGGACGATCACTGGTCGATCTTACTGGCGGGTGATGGCCGCCTTGACCTTTGCGGCCAGCTCGGGCGTCACCTCGTTCAGGCCATGGTCGTGCTTGGCGTGTGCTACCACTTTCGCGATCAGCTCCTCTTCAGTCGAGGCGGTCGCGGTGAAGCCGCAGCCAGGCACCACGTCGTTGCAGGCGATGCGGCGCGTTCCTCCGGTGTCTTCCTGTGCTGACATCCCTTCCTCCTCCGATCCGCGTTGTGCGGATCTTGTGCTTGAGATGCCGCCGCGCGCGAAGTGTGACGTCCGTCACGATTGGGGGCGCGCCGGCATCACAGGGTTATGGGCTTGTATGTCGCGGGGCTGTGGCGTTACCCCGTCAAAACACTCGCAGGAGAACGCCTCGAAAAGACGGTGGTGGGCGCTGACGGATTTCCGGGCGACCGCGTAGTGTGGGTTCGCGGGCCCGAAGGCGTGCGCACGTCGCGGCGGCATTACCGGCTGCTGGGTCTGCGCGGCAGATCGGGTCTGGACGGGATCCCGTCGATCGACGGGCATCGCTGGGACAGCCCGGAAGCGCTCGCGCTGGTGAAACGCGCAGCCGGCGAGGATGCCTGGCTGGAGTTGTCGGACGAGCAGAGCCGCTTCGACGTCTTACCGCTGCTGGTCGCGACCGACGGCGCGGTCGCCGCCTTCGGACGCGATGTCCGCCGCCTGCGCCCCAACATCCTCATCGGCGGTGTCGAGGGGCTCGACGAGCGCGAGTGGCCAGGCGCCGAGTTGCACATCGGCCGCCTGATCGTGCGCCTCGATTCACTGCGCGGCCGCTGTCCGATGACGACGGTCGATCCCGACACGCTGGAACGCGATCCGGAGGTCCTGCGTGACATCGGCCGCCGCTTCCGCGGCCAGTTGGCGCTGAACGCCGACGTGGCACGGGCGGGCGCCATCGCGGCCGGCGATCCCGTGAGGCTCGTGCGTCCTCGCTGATCAGCTTCTCAGCCGGCCTGGCGGCGCGTCGATGAAATCCGGCAACGGGGCACTTGACTTCAGGTCAACTTGAAGATGCATCCTCTATTCGCTGCGGTGCTGGGC
>DATAEE010000337.1:0-3304 GCA_036258175.1 Vicinamibacterales bacterium | reverse complement strand
GTTCGGGCGCGGACGACGACGTCGGCCGCCTCTGCGGCCGGAGCGTGGCCGGTGACGGCGATCAGGAATGGCCCCTTCTCGAGGGCGTAGAGGCGGACGTCGCTGCGCGCGCGCACGGTCGCGGTCCGAGGGACGGACGCGAGCAGGGCGATCTCGCCGAAGCCCTCTCCGCGGCCGAGCGTCCTGACGTACTGCCCGTCGGAGAAGACGTCGACCTCGCCGTCGGCGATGGCGTAATAACGGTCGCCGACTTCCCCTTGGCGGATCACAACTGTGCCGCGGGAGGCGGTCAGCGGCTCGAGGCTTTGCGCCAGCGCCTCGAGCGCCGGAGCGGGGAGCGGAGCGAAAATCGGGAGCGAACGGAGAAGCGCCATCTCGACCACTGGGACGGTCGCGGTGGAGTCCGCGGCGAGCAGGCGGCGGAGGCGGACGACGGCGAGCGCAGGCAAGATCGCCCCAAGCCCGACAAGCGCGACCTTGGCGCCCACGAGCGCGATAAGTGCGGGGGTCAGCAGCGCGCCGGCGGCAAGCGCCGCCATTGCGAGCCCTTCCAGGACGCCAAACACACGGGCGAGCACGCCCGGTGGGGAGATCCGCTGGAGCAACGTCCGACCAGCAACCTCGAGCAGGCTTCTTCCAGCGCCAGCGACCGCAAGCAGGAGCAGCGCCGAAAGACGTGTGGCATTGCCGGCCAGGAGCGAGAACGATGCGCTCCAAAGCACTGCGGCAAGAAGCAGGAACGGGACGAGTCGGCGCCGCCCCACAAGAACGACGGTGAAGGCCGCCCCCATCATGGCGCCCGCGCCGAATGCAGCGGTCAGGAAACCGGCGCCGCCATTGCCCATCGCAAGCACGCCGATCGCGAGCGCGACGATGAGGACGTCGAGAGCGCCGATCACAACGAACTGCGCACCGATCAGGCCGACGACGACGCGCGCCTCTTTTTGCCGTCGCAGCGCTTGGAAGCCCCCGCGAATCTCGTTGAGGAATCCGGTTCGCCAGTGCTCGTCCTCCGTCGCGAGCGTGCGGTGATGGCGGCGCGCGAGCGGGGCAAGGACAAGCGCTGCGAACGCCATCACGATCGCGCAGGCGGCGAAGACGACGCCGGGGCTGCCGATCGTGAGCAGTACCCCAGTCAGTGCCGGCGCGCCGAAGAGGGCGGCGCTTGCTGCCCAGTTCGAGACAACGTTCGCCGCCGTCAACTCTTGTGGCGCCCGCGCGAGGAAGGGCAGAAGGACAGCCTGCGTCGGCCGTGTCACCGTGAGTGCGACAGATGCGAGCGCGGCCAAGGCGTACGCGGCCGCATCCGGCCACCCAACCAGCAGCGCAACCGCGCTCGCGCCGAACGCGCTCGCCTGCACCGCATACGCAAATGCCTGCACCCGGGGCGGCGAGTGCCGGTCAGCGAGAACCGCGCAGAGCGGCGCGAACAGGGCGGCCGGAGCGAGCAGGACAACCGCGACCACGCCCGCCCGGGTCGTCCCACCGACGTTATAGGCGTGCACGAGCAGGGCGATCCAGTAGGCCTGCTCGACCGTGACGAACCCCGCGTACCCGAGCTGGGCACGCCGAAGGTCCGCGTTTCGGAAAACAGTGCGAAGCACGAGCGCCGTCAACGCCATTGCTAGCTGTCGCTGCGGAGCGCGATGAAAGAGCCCCGATCCACGGCGACGTTGCGCTGCGAACGTCGAGAAGTGCAGGCAAACACGACGGCTCCTGCTAGACCGCAACTATCGAGCGAAAGTACTCCTCATTCCAGGCTGTTTCAAGACGGGCGAGCGTCTTCGGCCCACTGTTGATCACGGCCAGCCTGTCGACGGCGTCATGACCAGCAGGGAGATCCTCGCGAGCCAGCGCATCCTCAAACCCGCGGTTTCCACAGTGGCAAGTTCAGTGGAGCGTACCGGGATCGAACCGGTGACCTCCGGCTTGCAAAAACGGTCCAACAATTCGCTTGCTAAAGCCGAATTGCCAAGAACGTCCAGCAAATCGCCAACTTTTGAGTAACGCTATCCGACGCTCGCGGACGCCCGAAAACGCACGTTTCCGCCCCTCGCGGGATCTCCTCGGGGTCTGCACTGCCTTGTAGGGGCTTGTATCCGGCTATGCGGGGATCCGCCTTTCCGGACCGGCCTGAATAGGTCGGGCGGCGAGTCGAAACGACCGACGCCAACTCTAGGCAACGTGCCGAAACCCTGTTAGAAAGTCGTTCCGGTGAACCTTGTTACCCACATCGAGATCGAGAACTTCCGATCGATCAACCGTCTTTCAAGCGACTCGGGCGCGCTGACCGCGTTCATCGGCACCAACGGATCCGGCAAGAGCAACATCCTGCGAGCACTCAATTTGTTCTTTAACGGTGAGCTGGAACCCGGCGTCCCGGTCGACATGAGCCGAGACTTTCACAAGCCGTGGCGAAGAATCGGCAACCGAGTCGTCGACGTCACCCTGACGTTCTCGTTCCCTGCCGTCTTCAGGTTCAACCAGCCTCTGGTTGACCCCCTGGCCGCAATCGGCATTACCCAAAGCGCAACTTTCGAGATACGCCGCCGATGGCAGCGGGACAAACTCCGAGAAGGCGCGATCGCGGACCAATTCTTCGTCCGATCGCCCGGTGATGACTGGGGCCAGGCGCTCCAAGCTGACCAAGCTGGGGCGGCGCTTCGATTCCTCCAACTCATTCGCTTCCGCTACATCCCCAACCACGTCCATCCCTCCGAGCTGCTTCGCGCCGAGAACGCGGCGCTGCAGCAATCGCTCATTACGGCCCTTCGACTCCGCCGCGCTCGGCAGTCCAATGGACTTGCGGTCGGTGATGTCGATGCAGTGCTCAGAGAAATGGCGAGCGCCGCCCAAGATCTCGTCACGCCACTCACGGCTGTCCTAGGCTCGGCCCCGGGCCACGTCCAAGGAATCGAAATCGAGACTCCTTCAGATTGGGCTGAGGTGGCTTGGTCACTTGGCCTGCGGCTCCAAGCGGCAGACGTCCGGCCGCTGGATGCTTCGATGCATGGCTCTGGGAATCAGACCTTCCTCATGTATCTACTGATCCACTTCCTCGATACCCAGTTCAGTCAAGGCTTCGGGTGGCACCAAGCGACGATCTGGGCGCTTGAGGAACCCGAGTCATTCCTTCACGCAGATCTCAAGAACCAGCTCGCGTCTTTCCTGGTCGACGCCACACGGCAGCCACGGTTTCAGGCGTTAGTCACCACGCACGAGCTGCTATTTGCGGGGGCGGGCGATCTACGCGACGAGGTCGGTCTAGACGGCGGTGAGACAACGGCCGCGCAGTACGAGATGG